>NZ_JBYSWZ010000002.1:0-30633 GCF_058781685.1 Burkholderia sp. FW306-1C-G01B | reverse complement strand
TCGCTGTCCACCTCGACGTCGACCACGGCAAGCTCGCTCTCCACGGGCCTGTCGAGCACGACGAGTTCGGTGACGTCGCTGTCGACGTCGAGTTCGACGGCAACGAGTTCGCTGTCGACGGCGATCTCGGCCAGCAAGACGCACTACTACAGCGTGAACGACAACGGCACGCAGCAAGGCAACTACAACAACGACGGCGCGACGGGCGTGAACGCGCTCGCCGCGGGCACGGGCGCGACGGCCGCGGGTGCGGCGGGCGTGGCGGTCGGCAACAACGCGAACGCAGCGGGCGCGGATGCCATTGCAATCGGCTCGGGCGCAACGGCCGCCAATGCGGGCGCTGTCGCGCTGGGCAGCGGTTCCGTGACGGCTGCGGCCAACCCGACGGCCACCGGCACGATCGGTGGCACGACCTACAGCTATGCGGGCACGAGCCCGACGAGCGTGGTGAGCGTGGGCGCGCCGGGCGCCGAGCGGCAGATCACGAACGTGGCAGCAGGTCGGGTGAGCGCGACGAGTACCGACGCGATCAACGGCTCGCAGCTGTTCGCGACCAACCAGGCGGTGAACTCGCTGTCGACGTCGACCTCGACCGGTATCAGCTCGCTGTCGACCTCGACGTCCACGGCGGTGAGTTCGCTCTCCACCGGCCTGTCGAGCACCAACAGCACGGTGACGTCGCTGTCGACTTCGACGTCGACCGCCGTGAGTTCGCTGTCTACCGGCCTGTCGAGCACCAACAGTTCGGTCGTGTCGCTGTCGACGTCGACGTCTACCGGCATCAGCTCACTGTCCACCGGCGTCAGTTCGCTGTCCACCGGGATCAGTTCGCTCTCCACCGGCCTGTCGAGCACCAACAGTTCGGTGACGTCGCTCTCGACGTCGACTTCAACGGGCATCAGCTCGCTGTCGACCGGCTTGTCGAGCACCAACAGCAGCCTGACGTCGCTGTCGACCTCGATCAGCACCATCGGCACCGGCACGACATCGCTGTCCACCTCGACGTCGACCACCGCCAGTTCGCTCTCGACGGGCTTGTCGAGCACCAACAGCACGGTCTCGTCGCTGTCCACCTCGACATCGACGACGGCGAGTTCGCTTTCGACAGGGTTGTCCACCACCAACAGCAATGTGTCGTCGTTGTCCACGTCGACTTCGACCGCGGTGATTTCGCTGTCCACGGCGATCACCAACTCGAAGCCTCACTACGTGAGCATCAACGACAACGGCACGCAGCAGGGCAACTACAACAACGACGGCGCCAGCGGCGTGAACGCTGTGGCCATCGGCACCGGCGCGATGGCGAGCGGCACGAGCAGCTCGGCGCTGGGCGACGGGGCCACGGCCGCGGGCAATGGCGCGACGGCTCTGGGCGCGAAATCGGTCGCGTCCGGCAGCGGTGCGGTGGCGCTGGGCCTGGGCGCGTCGGCCAGCGCACCGAACTCGATAGCGCTTGGTGCGGGTTCGATCGCGAACGAGGCCAACACGGTATCGGTCGGCTCGCAGGGTAGCGAGCGGCGCATCACCAACGTCGCGCCTGGCGTGAATCCGACCGATGCCGTCAACGTGTCGCAGTTGCAGGGCGTGCAGCAAAGCATCACGAGTATCGCCCGCAAGGCGTATGGCGGCGTGGCGGCGGCCACCGCGCTGTCGATGATCCCGGATGTCGATGCCGGCAAGTCGTTGGCGGTGGGTATCGGCGGAGCGAGCTTCCAGGGTTATGGGGCAACGGCGATTGGCTTCACCGCGCGCATCACGAACAACCTGAAGCTGCGCGGCGGGGTGGGAGCGAGCAGTGCCGGGTATTCGTTCGGCGGCGGTATCAGCTACCAGTGGTAACCCGAGGTCCGGCGGCGACACGGCTGACGTGTCGCCGCCGGCAAACAACGATGACAGCGGGAGCAAGAGAGATGGCAAAAAAAGTGGCGGCAACGCTCGTTGCGACGATGGTGCTCGCGGCGTGCTCGACATCGCAGGGGCCGACGTGGAACGGGTATTCGGTGGGGCTGCCCAACGGACAGCGCGCGTTCCGGATCGACTGTCACGGCATCTTCGAGGGGCAGGGCACCTGTTATTCGAAGGCCGCGGAGATATGCGGCACGCAGCAGGTGCGTCCGATCGAGCAGGTGGCTCCGCTCGCGGATGCCGATACCACGCGTGACGTGCGCGTCCTGACGTTCCAGTGCGGGCCGGTTCCGCAACCCGCGCAGCCGGCGCCGCAGCCCGTTCCGGTGCCTCCGCCCCCGCCGCCTGCGCCGCCTGCGCCGAAGCACGTCACGCTGGCCGGCGATGCGACTTTCGACACCGACAAGGCGACGCTGCGTCCCGACGCGCGCGCCAAGCTCGATGCGCTGATCGACCAGGCGCGCGGCATGACGTTCAACACGGTCACGGTGAACGGCTACACGGATTCGCGAGGTTCGGCAGCTCACAACCTGGGGTTGTCGGAGCGACGTGCGCAGTCCGTGGCGCAGTACTTGCGCGATCACGGTTTGCAGGCGAAGCGGTTCGAGACGCGCGGCTTTGGCGCGAGCGATCCGGTCGCCACCAACGCGACGGCGGCCGGCAGGGCACAGAACCGCCGTGTGGACATCACGCTGGAGTAAGCGCGAACCCCCAGCGCGATGGTGTCGTCCGCAAGCGGTACGCGGACGTTCGGCGGACCGCTGCCCCCCCGAGGCGGTCCGTTCTTTTTCCGCAGCGCGGCGCATGGCGCCGCGTTCATGCGTATCGGGACGTCGAGAAGCATCACGACAGTCAACTCCACTGGACCTCGGAACACGATGAAGATCGGAATCTCCGTGCTGACCCATGCCGGACAGAGCATATGGGAGAACGGACTCGGACAGAATGTCTGCTACTTCGTGCAATTGCTGCAGACGCTGCCGTTCGTCACCGGCATCGTGCTGCTCAACTGCGGCGACCAGCCGCGCGTTGCGGCGGAAGCCGAGACACTTGCCGCCGGGCTGCCGCTCGTCTCGCCGCACGATCTGGATGAACCGCCCGATGTGATATTCGAGATGGGCGGCGGTCTTGACGTCGAGTGGCTCGACTACGCGCGCGCACGCGGATCGAAGGTCGTGTATTTCTGCTGCGGCCAGCCGTACGTGGGCCTGGTCGAGCCGAGCGTATTCGCGCGCGGCGGCTATTTCACCAAGGCCACGCGGTGCGACGAGATCTGGGTTCTCGGCAAGGACCGTGTGTTCGCGGCCATGCTGCGCACGCTGCATCGCTGCCCGGTGTTCGAAGTGCCGTTTCTGTGGGACAGCACGTTTATCGAGCAACGCTCCGCCGCCATGGGCGCCGCCGGCCTTCGCTTCGGCTACGAACCGCGGCCGGTGCGCGGCGACGGCGACGGCACGCCGCGCGGGCTGCGTGTGGCGGTGTTCGAGCCGAACATCTCCGTCGTGAAGTGCTGTGTGGTGCCGATGCTCGTGTGCGACCGGGCGTTCCGCACCGACGCGGCAGCCATTGCCCGCCTGCATGTGCTCAACAGCGTGCAGATGCAGGCGCATCCGTCGTTTGCGTTCCTGCTGCGTTCGCTCGACCTGAATCATCGCGAGCGCGTGCGGCTCGACGGCCGCCACGACTTCGTGGGCTTCATGAGCCAGCATGCGGACGCGGTCGTCTCGCACCAGTGGCAGAACGAGCAGAACATCGTGTACCTCGATGCGTTGTATGGCGGGTATCCGCTCGTGCACAACTCGCCGTGGCTCCGCGACGTCGGCTATTACTACCCGGATTCGGATATCGACGCGGGCGCGTCGCAACTCAGTCACGCCGCGCGGCATCACGATGCCGACCACGACAGCTACGTGCGGCGCGCACGCAGCTTCCTCGCCACGCTCTCGCCGCGCAGTGCCGCGAACGGTTCGCACTATGCGCGGCAGTTGCTTGCATTGAAGTCGCATGCCGACTCGCGGAGGGCATCATGCTGAACGGCCGGCGCCTCAAGGTAGGCGTGACGATTTTCTTGCGCCGCGGCTTCCAGTCGATCTGGGAGAACGGCATTTTCCAGAACTGCTATTTCCTCGCGACGCTGCTGGCGCACTCGCCGCTCGTGGAAGCCGCATATCTCGTCAACGGCGGCGACGGCGATCCGGCCGAGGCACAGGACTTCCTGGCCCTCGCACCGGTTCCGGTGATCGACCTGGCGACGGCGCAACGCTCGCTCGACGTGGTCATCGAACTGAGCGCGCAACTGGATCCGGAATGGGGAAGAGCGTTCCGGGCGCGCGGCGGGAAGATCGTCGGCATGCGTGTGGCCAACGATTACGTGATCGACATCGAGCGCATGATGTTCGACCGGCCGTCCGGCATGCTGATATCCGGTACGCCCTACGACGCGCTCTGGACCTTGCCTGCCTTCATGCGCACCTGCGGGGCTTATTACGGCAGCGCGTTGCGTGCGCCTGTCGCGGCGATGCAGCACCTGTGGAGCCCGGCGTTGCTCGAGCATGCGGCGCGCACTCCCGACGGCGGCCGTGCTTTCGGGTACGAGCCGGGGCGCGAACGCTGGCGCCTCGCGATCCTCGAGCCGAACATCTGCATGGTCAAGACCTCGCATATTCCGATGCTCGCGGCCGATCTGGCCCACCGGCAGCAGCCCGGCATGATCGAGTACCTGCGCGTTTTCAACACCATGGAGCTCAAGGGCGATGCGCAGTTCGTCGGCTTCGCCCGCAGCCTCGATCTCGTCACGCAGGGGCGGGCCACGTTCGAGCCGCGCGTGCCGGTCTACGAAATTCTCACGCGGCAGGCCGAAGCGATCGTCTCGCACCACTGGGAGAACGCGCAGAACTACCTGTACTACGAGGCGCTGCACGGCGGCTATCCGCTCGTGCACAACTCGGCGCTGTTGGGCGGATGCGGATACCGCTATGAGGATTTCGATTGCGAAGGGGCGGCGCTTGCATTGCGCGAGGCTTTCGCCGTCCACGACGCGCAGCTTGCCGACTACCGCAGTGCGGCTCGCACTTTTCTCGCGACGCTCGACCCGCTGGCACCGTCGAACGTCGAGCACTACGGCGCCGCCATCGCGGCCCTCTGGCCATGAAGACACCAACACCTGCGCATACATGGCCTGGCTTTGCCTGCCTCGCCTGTATCGCGCCTGACATTCGGGAGAAAACATGAACGGTCCATGCCCGCGCGGGCTGCGCATCGGCATCACGATCGGCCTGCGGGATGCCGCCGAAAGCCTGTGGATCAACGGCATCAAACAGAACGCGCTGTACCTGTGCAAGTTGTTCCAGCACTCGCCGCTGCGGCACCGGGTGACGCTGGTCAATACGACGGACGTTGCGATCACGTCGGCGTTGCCGTGGGACTTGACGCGCTTTCCCGTGCGCAGCTTTGCCGATGCCAAGGACGACCTCGACGTGCTGATCGAACTGGGCGGCCAGATCGACGCCCATCAGACCGCATACCTGAAGGCGCGCGGCACGAAGCTCGTGAGCTACTGCTGTGGTCCCGAGTACGTGCAGATGATCGAGGCCATGATCTTCTCGCGCAGGATGTGCGACTCGGTGTTCATCAATCAGCACTACGACGAGGTGTGGGTGATTCCCCAGGTCATGGAAACGAGCGCGGATTTCTTTGCCGTGCTGCGGCGGTGCCGGGCGCGCGAGGTGCCGTTCGTGTGGGATCCGATGTGCCTGGAGATGCGTTCGCGCGAGCTGCCGTTCGCCGGCGAATACCGCCCGCAGCAGGCGCCGATGCGCGTTTCGGTGATGGAAGCCAACATCGACGTGCTGAAGTTCTGCCTGTACCCGTTGCTCATCGCCGAGAGTGCCTACCGCAGCGCCCCGCAGAAGATCGGCTATGTGCACATCACGAACGCGGCGCACCTCGCCCGTACGAGCCCGGAGTTCATCGGCATCGCGCATTACCTCGACCTCGTGCGCGACGGCCGCGTGAGCTTCGTGGATCGGCACGACACGCCGCAGTTTCTGTCGGAACACACCGACGTCGTCGTGTCCCATCAGTGGGGACTCGCGCTCAATTACTTCTATTTCGACGTGTGTTGGAACGGCTATGCGCTGGTTCACAACGCACATCTGTGCAATGAGGTGGGCTACTTCTATCCGGGTAACGACGTGAGCGAGGGCGCGCGTCAGCTCGTGCAGGCGCTCGCGCATCACAACGACGACTGGGAGGCCTATCGCGTGCGCCAGCGCCACGCGATCAGCCCGTTTCTTGCCACCCACGAACCGCTGATTGCCCGCTACGACGAACTGCTCGGCGCGCTCTTCGCCGCGGGGTCGGCGCGGGCGGGGGTAACACTGACCAACTGACGGGGATAAACACGACGATGAGGAATGCTGCAAAAAAAACCGCACGCCGACGCCATGGTGCGGCGATTCGAACCATCGCCATCGTGCTGGCGATTGCCGCGCATGCGCAAACCGCACAGGCGAACGCGGACGAGGTCGTTGCGACCGTCAATGGGGTGCCGTTGCATCGCACCGCCGTCGATGAAGCGCTGAGGGCAACCGGCCGGCCGGACACGCCCGCGGCTCGGCAGCAGATTCTGAACGGTCTGGTGGCGCGGGAGCTGATCCGTCAGGCGGCGGAGCGTGACCGACTCGGCGACACCGAGGTCGTGCGACAAGCCATTCGAAAGGCGAAGGTCGACACGGAGAACCGACTCTACGCGGCACAGCATCTGCAACTGCAGCCCGTTACCGATGCCCAGGTGCGCGAACGCTATGAGGCCATCGCGAGGGAGGCCGGAACGGACGAATACCAGGTCAGCGTGATGACGCTCGCGGACGAACCCGCGGCGCGGTTCGCGCTGATGCGCGTTCGCGCGGGCGAGCCGTTTGCGAAGGTTGCCGCGCAAACGGGCGTCGCGGCGCAAGGCGACGGCACGCCCCGCTGGGTGAGCTTCCGCACGCCCGCGGTGGAGGGGCATACGCAGGGCTTGCCGCTGCCGCTGGCCCAGGTGCTCCCGACGCTGAAGGCGGGCGAGGTGACGCCGGAGCCGATCGCGGCAGCTGGCCACTACGTTATCGCGCGTCTTGACGCACGGCGACCGACGGTGATTCCGCCGTACGACGCAGTGCGCGAGTCGCTTCGTACCTCGCTCGAGGCGCAGCAACGTGACGACGCGTTCAAGACGCTGGTCGACAGGCTGGCGGCCAACGCGGTGATTCGTCCACAGCACGCGGCGGCACTGGTGGCGCAGTGACGGGCGTCGAGCACGGCGGACGAGACGGACGCCGCGCCGCATCGCAATGTAGCGGCAGGGAAGCAGGGAGTACGGCAGGGCAGTGCAGCGCGTGGCACCGGCATGTTGCCGGCGCCGTCAATCATCGAAAGGGAGAACGGATATGACGCTCGAGCAATGCGTAGTGTGGCTGGCCGTCGGGGCCATTGCGGGATGGATTGCGGGGCTGATCGTCAAGGGGGGCGGGTTCGGGCTTGTCGTTGACATCCTCGTCGGTATTGCAGGCGCATTCATTGGCGGATGGCTGGCATCGGTTATCGGCATCAGTGTAGGCAGCGGCTTTGTCTCTTCCGTGATCGTGGCGATCGGAGGGGCCGTAGTGCTGCTGTTCGTACTGCGTCTGCTGCGCTGGGCGTAGGCGCACGCGATGGCGGTGCGGATGCGAAGCGCGCTTACGCAGACGTGTCGCGGTGCGCTGACGGCCAATCTGACGCTGGGTTTCCTCATGTCGTGGGAGGCCTCGCTCGCCGTTGCGGAACTGGTGTCTCACGTGCCGATTCGTCATGCCGCTTCGCCGGCCGGGCGCGCAGTGCTGGCGGGTGCGTTGGCTGCCGGCGCGCTGTTCGCCGGCCCGCTTCTCGTGCGACGCGTTTTGCACCGCTGGCCGCCCCCAGGCGGACTCGACCGCCCTCCGTACCGGCTGTGGTGCGTCCGTCTTGCAGGACTGTTACTTGGACTCGTGGCGCCGTTGGCCCCCTAGGTGGCTGATCGGCACACCGTCCGTCTATGCGTGGAGAGAAAAACTCAATGACCTGGCTGAACAAGGTGGAAGCGATGATCGCGCGCGGCGAGCTGATTGCCGCGTGGCGATTGCTCGACGCGCATCGCGTCATGGATTCGAAGCGGCCGCAGGAACTGGTGATCGCCAGCCGCCTGTGGTGTTTGCGTGGCCGCCTCGAGGAGGCAAGGTACCTGCTCGACCGCGCGCTGGAAGTCGACGCGGCGAACGTCGACGCACTGATCGAGCGCGGGCGTCTTGCCATCCGCCTGGGCGACGATACCGGCGCGAACGGTTGGTTTCAGCGTGCATGGGATGAGGGCGCGCGCGGCAACGACTGGATGGTGGACTGGATCGACGTGCTGCTGCGGCTCGGTCGCCACGACGACGCTCGGGATATCGCGATGGTTCGCTGCGAGCGTGCCCCCGAAGACGCGCATACCTGGTTTCGCCTCGGCCTCGCGCATCAGCAGACTCGTCATCACCTGCAGGCGCTGGACGCCTATCGCCACGCGATGCGGCTCGATCCACGCCTGCCGATGCTGCGTAACAACATGGGCGCCGCGCACCTCGAACTGCGGCAATACACCGAAGCAAGAGAACTGCTGGAAGCCACGCTCGCCGAGGATCCGGATCACGCGCTTGCCTGGACTAATCTCGCCACCGCGCTTCTGCGGACGGGCGAGATCGACGATAGTCTCGTCGCGGCCGAACGCGCCTGTGCGCTTGCGCCGAACTACGTCAGCGCGCTGCAGACCTATTCGTATGTGCTGCGCGAGCTGCAGGCGTTTCCGGCTGCGCTCGCCGTCGCCGAGCGCGCGCTCGCGCTCGACCCGCAGAATGCCTCGCTCGTCTGGACGAGAGCGATGCTGCAACTCATGCTGGGCGACTACGAACAGGGTTGGCGCAGCCATGAGGCGCGCTGGAATGGCTCGCCCGAATTGCGCGATGTCGTGCCGAACATGCCTGCGCCGCGGTGGAACGGCGAGCCGCTGGCCGGCAAGACGCTCTTTGTATGGGGGGAGCAGGGCAACGGCGACGTGCTGCAATTCGCACGTTTCGTGCCGGCCATCGCTGCGCGCGTCGAGCAGGAGGGCGGTACGTTCGTCTACTGTTGCTTCGACAGCCTGCACGCGCTGCTCGTGCGCAGTCTGGGCGATTGCGTGCCGACGATCGTTGCCCATGACCAGCGACCGCTTCCATCGTTCGATTTTCATCTGCCGCTCGCCAGCATTCCGTTCGTGCTCGGCATCGGGCTCGCCGACCTGCCGGGCCCGGCGCCGTATCTGAAAGCCGATCGAGAGCAAACCCGTGCCTGGGATACCCGCCTGAAGCGCGACGGCCAACTGCGCGTGGGACTCGTGTGGACAGGCAGTCGCAGCCATCAGCGCAATGCCATGCGCTCGGTCGATCCGCTCGCCTATGCCCAGGCATTTGCCGACGTCAAAGACGTGACGTTCGTCAATCTGCAGCTCGATGCGGCGGCCGACGTGCAGCGTATGCGCGACGCCGGCCTTGAGCTGGTCGACCACACCGAGGACCTGACATCGTTCGACGATACGGCCGCGCTCGTCTGCAGTCTCGACCTGGTCGTCACGGTATGTACGTCCATTGCCCATCTCGCCGGCGGTCTAGGGGTGCCCGTCTGGCTTCTGCTCGATGTGAATCCGCACTGGCCATGGATGAGCGAGGGCACCGACAGCCCGTGGTACCCGACGGCACGGCTTTACCGCCAGCCGGCGTATGGGCGATGGTCGCCGGTTCTCGACGCGCTTGCGGGTGACCTCGCCGAGCATGCACGCGAGCACCGTAAGCACGCCGTTATCGCCGGCCGGACTGCCGCGTGACGCACTCATGGAAGACGAGCTTTCCGGTCCTGCCGGAACGCATCCGGATGCGTTCCGCTTTCCCGGCCAGCACGTGGAGCAGCACCTTGCACGGCAATGCGACTGGCCGTTCTACCTGAGCCACGGCCAACTGACCAGGCTGCGTCACTTGCGGGAGGCATGGGGCGACGACGTCGTGATTCAGATCTACGCCGGATGCGTGCGCATCCGAGGCGAGTGCGGCGACTGGCGGTTCACCGACGACAGCGAACTGCTTATGGAGATCGCGCGGCGCCGGCAACCGTCGACTGCGTCTGGGCAGGCGGTGCATGGGCGAAGGAGCGGGAAGCGACCGCGGATGTAACTGATATTGGACGGCTGTCGATATGACGGCCAAAAGCACTACGGGGGTGTGCATTGAAACGGATTAATCTTGCGCAGGCGCTGGAACAGTGTGCCGACGATGCCGTACTGCAGCGGATCGCGGACCAGATGGGGCTGCCACCACACGTCGTCGCACACGTGCTCCGCAGTGCCGGCCCGGTGCTGGTCGCTGCGCTCGCGGTGCGCGCCGCACATGGGTGCGAGGATACGCAGGCCGTGTTCGACGCGCTGATGTCGCGCGACAGCAATGCACGTATCGGCAGCGAGTGCGCGCATCTCGTCGAGACGACCGCCGGACTCAAGGATTTCGAGCACCAGGGCCATGTGCTCGCGACCCGCGCGACCGACATACCGGTGGCGGCATTGAGCGACCACATCGCGGTGCGCACCGGTGTGCCGACGCAGCCGGCAAGTGTGCTCTGTTCCATCGCGGCAGCGATGCTTGCAGGGCTCATCAAGCATCACGTATTGCTGGAGCAGGGCGACGTCACGCAGCTTCCCGGGTTGCTGGCGAGCCAGCTTCCTTCTGTTGCGAGCGGCATGGACGACGGCGTCGCCACACTATTCGGGTATCCGAATGTTCGTGCGTTGGCCGACACGATCGCGGTGCGGCTCGCCGCGGTTGCGGCGGACTTCCACTCGCGGCAGGTGTCCCACCGGCATTCGGACGATGCGCCGAATGCCGATACGATCGCGGCGCATGCGCGGGCGGACGAGAACCACCTCGCTGCGGCCCATCCACGCGTGCCCGACGCGCCGGCTTTCGAAGGTCCCGCTGGCGGGGCGACGCCGGACGAGGCGTCCGATGCCGTCGTCGGCAGCCGTCCACTGCGGACCGACCTGGGCGCCGCCCCCGCGCCCGGCGTAGACGCCGAAGTCACGGTCGCGCCGCATACGAAGCGGCCGGACGCACCAGACTATGCCCGTTTCGTGGCCGGGAAGGTCTATGCGAACGACGTGCACTACGCCGGCTCGATGGCGACGCCTGCGTATGCGGCGGCTTCGAATCCAGACGCGCCTCGCCAGACGTCACGGGTCGGGCGACGTGCGCGACTGTGGGTGCCGGTGCTGATACTTGTCGTTGCGGTCGTTGCGCTTGCCGTCTGGGCGAAGCGCGATGCATTGGCCGAGGTCATGTCCGTGCTGACGCCGGCTACGTCGGTTGCGTCGGCGCCCCGCGCGACTGCGCAAGCCGCCTATGCGAGCGTGGCTTCCGGTGCGGTCACGCCGGCGGCCGCGAGCGCCGCCGCTGCCGCCGAACCCGCCGCCCAGGCCCAGGCCACGGACTCGGAAGCGCTTGCGGCCGACACGTGGCTCGTCGCGCACACGAATGCTTCGGGAGCGCCTGCTGTCCAGGCCCTGCTCGACAGCGACGATCAGCGTCCGGCCGTGGTGGATCCCCTGCTGGCACGCTTCGGCAAGGGGCACTTTTCGGCATCGCTCAGGGCCGGCGGGAAGGGGGCCGCCGTCTGGCTTGACCACCTCGACGCGCTTTTACCGTTCATCGCGGTGCCGGGCGCCGAACTCACCGTCGAGCGCCATCGCGTGATGCTCGGCGGCCTAGCGCCGGATAACGCGGAGGGCTGGCGTCAGCGTCTGCAGCAGACGCTCGGGCCGGCTTTCGACGTGCAGGTGTTCGACAAGGCCGCAGCGGTCTCGCGGGCCACCGATTCGTTTCTGCATGCCATGGCCGCGCTGCTTCAGGCCGACTCCATGTGCAACCCGGGGCAGGCGGCCGCTGTACTGAACCGGCAGGTCGTCGATTTCGCCGCCGGCGACGACAGGCTGCCACCGCCCGCGGCCGAGAACCTGTCGACGTCTGCACAGCTGATGAAAACATGTGCTGTACGCAATCAGGCGCTGCGGTTCACGATCATTGCCCATGCGGACCGTGCGAACGACGGCGCGGGGCTGCTCGGGTTGACGCAGCGGCGCGCCGATGCCATCCGCAGTTTTCTCGTGAATGCAGGCGTGCCGGCTGCGTCCCTGGTCGCGCAGGGAGTCGGCGAGGACCGCCCGGTGGCCGGCACACTGACTGCCGCTGGCCAATTTGCCAACCGGCGCGTCGAATTCATGCCGCTTTGAGCGTGGGGAGGCTTGTATGCGAAGCGATACTGCAATTGATGTGCCCGATGACTTCTCGATACCGGGCGCTGTGTCGGTCAAGACATTGCATGAGGCACTCTCGCATGCGCAACGGACCTTCCTTGCGCAGCTCGTCGAGCATGCATTGAGTGACGATGCCTTCCTGGTCGCGTTGCTGGTCGTGCCGTTGCTCGATTTCGGTCAGCGGCGGCCCATTCCCGACATCGACTTGCGCGCGGTTTGCGGCTTCACGGTCAGACGATGGACCGACGCGGTCGATGAACTCGTGGGCCTCGGCGCCCTGCAGCGCTCGCGGCCCCGCCTGCCGGCCCGGCGTATTCCTGCCTTCAGGCTGGGCAGTCAATTCAGGCCGCGTTATGTTCGAGACGTTCACGATGGATCGCGCGATGACACGCACGTCTGATGTACCCGGGCAGGCAGGCGTCGCGAACCGGCTCTTCGAGGAAGCGGTCGCGGCGCATGGCCGCATGTCGTTGTCCGACGCGGAACGACTGTACCGGATGGTGCTGCGGCTCGCCTCAGGTCATCCGGAAGCCCTGAACAATCTCGGTGCGCTGCGCGAACGTGCGGGCGACGCGACTGAAGCCGAACGCTGCTACCGTACGGCGCTGCAACGAGCGCCGGACTACGTCGACGCGCGTTACAACCTGGGTCTGCTTCTGCACGGAAACCGGCAGTTCGCGGAGGCCGAGGATTGCTACCGGCGCGTGATCGCGGCGGTGCCCAGTCATGCAGCGGCCCACGTCTATCTCGCCGGTCTGATGCAGGAAACGGATCGTGCGGCCGATGCCGAATGGTCTTACCGGCACGCGATGTCGCTCGACCCCGACGACGCGGTCGCGCATCTTGGTCTCGGGCTGCTTTTCGTAGCGACCGGTCGGGCCTCGGAGGGTGAGGCCTGCCTTCGCGACGCATTGCGCCTCGCCCCGGACCTGAAAGACGCATGCGGTGCATTGGGCGCGCTGCTGCATCGCCAGCAGCGCTATACCGAAGCTGAAGCGTGCTACAGGCACGTGCTCGAACTCGATCCGGGGTCTGTCGAGATGCTGAATAACCTCGGCCGGCTGCTGCATGATGCGGGGCGTCTGACCGAAGCCGAACGGTACTTGCGGGAAGCGCTGGCCGCCGCGCCGGAACGCGCCCCCACCGCGTTCAATCTGAGCCTCGTGCTGCTTGCGATGGGCCGCTATGAAGAGGGCTGGGCGCTGTATGAGGCGCGATACGGCGAATCGGCGCACTGGGGTGATGATGCGCACTGTCACGTGCGGCCCGCACTGCGGTTCCCGGAATGGCGGGGCCAGCCGCTGGCGGGAAAATCGATGGTGGTGTGGGCCGAGCAGGGGCTGGGCGATTGCGTGCAGTTTGCTCGGTACCTTCCCGTTTTGAAGGCGAAAGGGGCATCGGGACTGACGCTCGTCTGCCCGCGCACCCTGTGTCGATTGTTGCAAACGCTCGAGGGCGTCGACGAATGCGTGCCGGACGATGACGCGTCGCATCTGACCGAACACGACTATGCCTGCATGCTGATGAGCTTGCCGCTGCACACGGGGACGACGCTCGCGACGCTGCCGGCAGACGTGCCTTATCTGCGCGTGTCGTATGCTCAAGCGGCACGGTGGCGTCGTCGCATTTCCGCGGACGGATTCCGGGTCGGCCTCGTCTGGGCGGGCGATCCTCGGCCGTACATGCCGGGCGCCAGCGCGATCGATCGCCGGCGTTCGCTCGACGCCACAGCCCTGCTGCCGTTGCTGACCGTGCGCGGTGCGACCTTCGTGAGTCTCCAGAAGGGGGAGGCGGCGCGCAGTCAGATGGCCGGCATTCCAGCCGGGTTGCGCCCGCTCGATCCAATGGAGGAGGTGGACGACTTTGCCGACACCGCGGCGATCATTTCCACACTCGACGTCATCATCACCGCCGACACGTCCGTCGCTCATGTCGCCGGCGCGTTGGGGAAGCCCGTCTGGATTCTCTGCCGCTTCGATGGTTGCTGGCGATGGCTCGACGGTCGCGACGATTCACCGTGGTACCCGTCGGCGCGGCTCTTCCGTCAGGAGACGCCAGGGGACTGGGCCAGCGTGATCGAACGCGTGCGCACCGCCCTGCAACGGAAGGTGCCGGCATGACAACCTTTCTCTACGCTCACCGGCTGCGTGCTGCCTGTAGCACCGACGTTGGCGTCGCGCACCCGGTCCATCAGGATCTGCATGACATGGATATTTCTTACGAAACCGATGCGCTATTCCGCGGCGCACTGCTCGGACTCGTCTGCGGCGCTGCTGCCGTGCCCTTCGCGGGTTACGCGATCGAATCCCTTACGAGGTTGCCTGCCGACGGGTGGCGGCCTGTCGTCGGCGGGGTTGCCTTGATGACCTTGGCGCTGATTGTGCCGCCCGTCATCGCGCTGATCAGGGCGAAGCGCTCGCCCATGAGGGCCTACGACGCACGCCGGTTGCAGGCAGTCCTTCAGGGGCGGCTCGTGGGTGTCGTGCTCGGGGTATTGTTTGGCATCTCGTTTCTCGCGAGATGAGGCGGCCGTGGCACTCAGTCCTCCGTTTCCCGTCAGCTTTGCAGGAGATGTCGCAGCAGGGAAGTCATCGTCTGTGCCAAGTAAGTCAGCACCAATATGAAACTATCGAAAATAGATCAATTGATGTTGGATGGAGTTGGAAGAGGGCGTGTGGATACATTCTTTATCCGGACGCGAAAAAATCATTCATCGATATATCTCCGCAGATCTCACCAAAAAAATTTGATATTGATAATACGAGATCGAAAACTACGCTTTGCCTATCGGAATGGCGGTTATTGGGCCGTGATCTTCAATCCCTTGTGGTTCAATGAGTCGGCGATGAAGCCCAGTCCAAAACTGACGCCTTTCATGCCTGCTGGCGGGTTCTATACGAGCGTTCGATAAAACGAACATTTTGATGAACCGGACAACCAGAACAATTTCCTGAAAAGGCTCACCGTCGCATGTCATTCCCCCATCGCCCCATTGCCTTCATACTCGCAGCCTCGAATCATGGCACGATGATCGTCAATCGCAACGACTACAACGTCGCCGCCTCCGGAGGCGTCTACGGTGTCGGACAGCAGATTCTGCAACAGTCGAGCTATGACGTGAGTGAAGTCGCCTTCGCGCTTGCCCTGCTTAGCCGCCGGCAGCAGTATTTCGGCGATGGTGTCGTGGCGATCGATGGCGGAGCCAACATTGGCGTGCATACGATCGAATGGGCTCGTCACATGCACGGCTGGGGACGCGTGCTCAGTTTTGAAGCGCAGGAGGTCATCTACTATGCGCTGGCGGGCAACATCGCTCTCAATAATTGCCTGAATGCACGCGCGAAGCTTGCCGCTCTGGGCGAGCACAACGGCGAATTGATCGTTCCACAACCGGACTATTTCGCGCACGCCAGCTTCGGCAGTCTCGAATTGCGCCAGCAAGGGAACACCGAAGATATCGGGCAGCGCATTTCGTACGACCCGTCAAACGGAACGCGTGTGCCGATGATCAGCATCGATTCGCTTGGACTCGAACGCGTCGATTTCTTCAAGCTCGACGTCGAAGGGATGGAAGTCGACGTGCTGCGCGGAGCCCGACACATGCTGCAGACGCTCAAGCCGATACTGGCGATCGAAATTATCAAATCCGATCAGGCAGCAATCAAAGCCATGCTCGACGAATTCGGATACCGCTATTTCCCGGCTGGGATGAATCTCATCGCTGCTCACACGGGTGATCCAGTGCTGCAACACCTGAGCCATCAGGATGGAGTGACCTATCTCAATTGAGGCGGATGCGGTCTGCGAAGGCTTTAACCTGGCGACGATTTGGTTGCGACCGACCCGTGCATCGATCGCCGCCCAAACGTTCTTGGGGTAGGAGACGCCCAGGGACTGGACCCGCGTGATCGAACGCGTGCGCACCGTCCTGCAACGGAAGGTGCCGGCATGAAAATCTTTCTCCACGCTCACTGGGTGCGCGCTGCCTGCAGCACAGACGTTGGCGTTGCGCGTCGGGTCCATCAGGATCTGCACGACATGGATATCTCTTACGAAACCGATGCGCTGTTCCGCGTCTGCGGCGCTGCTGCCGTGCCCTTCGCGGGTTACGCGATCGAATCCCTTACGAGGTTGCCTGCCGATGGGTGGCGGCCTGTCGTCGGCGGGTTGCCTTGGTGACCTCGGCGCTGATTGTGCCGCCCGTCATCGCGCTGATCAGGGCGAAGCGCTCGCCCATGAGGACCTACGACGCATGCCGGTTGCAGGCAGTCCTTCAGGGGCGGCTCGTGGGTGTCGTGCTCGGGGTGTTGTTTGGCATCTCGTTTCTCGCGAGATGAGGCGGCAGCCCTGGCATCCGGTCCTCCGTTTCCCGTCAACCCGGTCTGCATGATCTCGCAGCCCACCACGCATGTGCGCCGTGAAGCATTTGCGCGGCGACAGATCGCGGCATCGTAGGCCGGAGCCCCGCGAGCAGGGACAAGTGCGCCACGCGCGTTGCATGTTCCTTGGAAGGTAATCACCGCGTTTCCTGCGCGAAGAGAGGGATTATCATTGGTCGATTCACAGAAATAATATATAAATTGTTTAATTCGGGCCAATAAAACGTCTCGTTGACAAGTTGCCGTGCGATCGATGTAGCGCAGATTTCGCAAAAATTTTCCGGTGACCATATTTGGGGATTTTGGTGATCCGTGTAGGGAAATCCTTATCGATGAATTGAGAATGATCTGATGAGGCTATAGGAATTCCGGATAAGGATAAATAATCGTGCGCGTCATTTTCAATGTTTAACATTATTAACAATTTCGTGAGGATACACTCCTCCAAGTCGAGAGCCGAGAAGGCTGAAGATTAAAATTCCAGGGTGGCTCTAGCCACGCATATCGAAATACATTTTCAGACATGGAAATGATCTGAGGGACTGGCATGTACGAAACGGGGAGAAAAGTCGGATATGCGCGCGTGTCGACCGACGAACAGCATCTCGATATGCAGATCAAGGCACTCGAGACCTTCGGATGCGACGGGATCTATTTCGACAAGGGAATTTCGGGCGCAAAGTTCGAGCGACCGGGCTTGCGCAGCGTACTGGAGGTGACGGCAACCGGCGATACGCTCGTCGTCTGGAAGCTCGATCGGCTCGGACGCTCGCTCAGCCATCTAGCGAACATCATGGCTCAGCTCGACAAGCGTAAGATCCGCGTCGTATCGCTGACGGAATATATTGATACGCGCTCGTCGAGCGGGCGCTTTACTTTCCATATGCTCGCGGCCATTGCCGAGTTCGAGCGAGGCCTAATTAGTGAGCGGACGCGTGCTGGGATGGAGGCCGCCCGCGACCGGGGCAGCCAGATCGGGCGCCCGAAGGTACTGAGCGACGCCCAATGTATCGAGGCGCAGGACTTGTTGAGACACTACTCCCTGTCACAGGTTGCAAAACGCTTCAACGTGCACCGTGCGACCTTGATGCGACATATCAAATCGTATCGGGCTGAAGTCGAACATATGTATGTTCCTGATGCTGGAATTAATTCGAGCGTGGCCGAACCCCGTCCTTCGACCGAAATCTAGTTTATTTTGTATTGAAATATATCAATTTAAAATATATTGCCAAGTCAGATAAATTGGCTGGCGCGAACATTGTTTTCTATCGCATATCGAATCAGGTCGGCATTATTGCCGATGCCAAGCTTCTGCATGAGTCTCATTTTATGTGTGCTGATGGTTTTAGCGCTGAGGGAAAACTCGGCGGCAATTTCGTTTATGGTGCAGCCTGCGGCAAGACGCTCCAGCACTTGCTGTTCGCGAGCCGATAGCAATTCCCTGCCAGCCGGTAGCGCTTGAGGCGCGTCAAAGATAAGTGTTTCGACGAGCTGCGGGTCGATGAAGCGCCCGCCGCTGGCGAGCCGGCGAATTGCTGAAATCAGCATGTGAGGCTCGCTGGTCTTTGCCAAGTAGCCAGACGCACCGGCGCGCAATGCACGAGTGACTGTCTGGCTGTCGTCATGAACGCTCAGCACCAGGATCGGCAGTGCTGGATATTCGTGACGGATCGACAGGATCAATTCGACGCCTGACGCTCCGGGCAACATCATGTCGAGTAGCAACATGTCAAACGGCCGAGTCCGCAGAAGTGCGAGCGCCTCGTCGCCATCTCCGGCTTCCGCCACCACAGCGATGTCAGGCGTCGTGGAAAGGATTTGCTTGATGCCGGCGCGGACGAGGGTATGGTCGTCGACGATAAAGGTGCGGATCATAAGGCGTACCCACTCGGAGGTAAGTGGCTGCAGACATACGTGGCGTCTCGCACCAATCGGGTGCGTTACGACGCATCTACTTCGTAATGTTGAAAAATTGGCGCGATTATAATTGCGTGCGAAAAAATTGACAGCAAGGCCTCAGGTATTGGCGTGTGGTGATTTTGCCTCGGCCACGAAGGCGGGTTGCCAGTGCGGTAGCTCGTGTCGGAGCTAGTCGTTTCACGGTTCTATGAATTGGGGGCAAATCCCCTCGGTCCATCGGTATCTCCGTTGAGACGAACGGCACGCTCGGCCGGTTCGATTTCGCGGTCGCCGCGTTTCGCTGCTCAATTGCAGCGCAGCCCCGCCGCGCGGTAGCACGGCCGCGACCATTGCTACCGCGATTCAGGGCAGAGGACGTAGAAGCGGTTCAGAGGAGCCTTGAATTGTTGTACGATGACGGACAAGCAGTGGTGCATCGCAGCGTCGGGAGCGTTATCTGCAACACGTCGACGCTGATCTCTTTCGGGCGCGCGGCGCACTTTTGCGAGCTGCTGTTCAATGGCCCGCCTGATTCGGATTTCGGCCTTTTTTCTGGTGCTGCGATGTTCGTCGCACCCCCGACGGGTTTAGCATCGACCGTCTACTGGACCACGTGAAGAAGTTGGCATGACGTCTTGCATCAAATGGCTGGTATACCCGCTTCGGCGGCTCGGATTGCATGGCCGGCTGATGTTGGGGCTGTTTGCGATGATGCTTGTTGTCGGCGGAATCGGTGGATACGCACTGACGCAGCACGAAGAGGAAATTCACTTTGCCGAGCTGGAGAGCAGGACGGCACGTATCAGCGATTTCCTGAGTCTGGCAATCGCCCCCTTGCTACGTAACGGCGACAAGCCGTCCATCGACGCGCTGATCAATTCTCTTGCTGGCAATCCCGAAGTCGACGAGTTCACGGTCACGACGGTCCAGGGTGGCGTCATCTCATCGGTAAGGCCACATCCGTCCACTCATCCGATGGGCGAGATCGTCCGGGTTACCGGGATATATCATGCAGGTCCGGACGGCGCGGATCGTGAGCGCCTGGGCTCTATCAAAGTCGTGATGTCGACCGACATCGTGAGAGCTGAGATTCGGCACGCTCAGACGATACTACTTACAACCTTTTTCGTCCTGCTCGCTGGGTTGCATATCGTCACACTGTATCTGCTGAAATGGATGGTGCGGAGGCCCATCGACCGATTGTCCCGCAAGGTGGACCGGATTGCATTGGGTGATCTGAGTGTCACGGGCTCCGTCGGGACAAGGGGGCAACTCGCCATGTTTGCGGCGCGTGTGGATATCATGGTTCGCAACGTAGGTGCGACGATAAACTCGTTACGTGCGAGTGAAACAAAGTATCGGCGCATTTTCGAGAACTCAAGCGAAGGGATATTCCGGCTGGATCGCGACGGCCAGCTCCTGGACGTGAATCCCGCAATGGTCCGTTTGTTCGATTACCCGTCCGCAGATCAACTGAAGCAAGCAAGCCTGGGAGGAGACGCACGGAGACGCTTGTTTTCCGCGGAGCAAATTAGCGAACTTTTTGCGAATGCGAGTGCGCATAATGGCGTCGTCGCATGCGAGATGGAACTACGCAAGCTGCATGGCGAGCGGATATGGGTAGAACTGAATGCACGAGCAATCGTGAACTCGTCGGGATCCGTCGAATTTCTGGAAGGCATGATCTCGAACATTACCGAGCGGCGACGTGCGCATCAGCGGCTGCTAATGCATCGCGAGCGCCTGGCCGGCGAAGTGTCCGAGCGACGGCGAGCTGAAGCCAACCTCCGGGCTTCGAAAAAGCGACTGCGGGAATTGGCGGAGTACATGGAATCGATTCGGGAAGAAGAGCGCAAGCAGATTGCATTGACGATTCACGACGAGTTGGGCCAGATGCTGACCACACTGAAAATCAACCTCGGCCTGCTCGGGAGAATTGCGCCTGTTTCGGAGCAGCAAGAACAGAAGATTGTCGAGATGGCTAGCCTCGTCGATAAGACGGTACGGATTGTGCGCGATGTTGCGAGCCATCTTCGGCCGGCCGCACTCAATTACGGCCTGGCATCCGCGCTCGAGTGGCTCGCTGTGGAGTTCTCCCGTCACGAACTGATGACGTGCCGCTTTCTGCTCATCGGCGAAGAGCCGGCGCTCGACGAGCCGCGTGCGACCGCGGTGTTTCGAGTGGCCCAGGAGGCCCTGACCAACATCATGCGCCACGCCAATGCCACCCACGTCGAACTGCGAATGGCTGATCTTGGCGCCGCATACGAACTGTCGATTGCGGACAATGGCCAAGGTTTCGAAATGAAGACCTCATCTCGGCGAACCACCTATGGTTTGCTCGGAATGCAAGAGCGAGCGAGAGCGCTTGGGGCGGAGATTGAAATCGATAGTGCCGCCGGGACGGGGACCGTCGTGCGTGTTGTTTTGCCGAAGGCGCTGAATGTGTCGCAGCGAGCGGACTTCGCATGGTAATGCGGGGATTTGCAGCAGACGCACACGCGATTGTGCGCTTACTGCTCGTTCGCCAGACGGGCGTGCTCGTCGTTGTCCATCACTAGCGCACGCATTTTTGTGACGTCCGCCGGAAAAGAAGGATGCCGACGTTTCGTACAATCGAGAAACGGAGGCATGGATGAATCGAATTCCACGAGCGGTCTATACGAATGAGCTTCGGGACGAAGCCGTCAAGCTGGCGTTGACTGAAGGTGTTGGTGTATCGGAAGCTTCCCGGCGCTTGTCGATCCCGATCAAGACCCTGGCAAACTGGGTACGCGCGGCGAAGGCCGGTAAGCTGAAAGCTGCCTCCGCAGCGACATAATGTATGCGTCCATATTCGCGCTTGCGTAGCAAGCTCAAGCTCAATGGAAAGTACGGTTACCACCTCGTTTCAGTACGTGGCTCAGGGTACAAGCTGGCGTCTGAGTACAGCCGGACTGGAGAAACTGTGCTGCCGCGCGCGGTCAACTATTGACAGACGAATACAGCGTAAATTGCGTGCTAATCCATTGAGTCGCACGGAGAAAGTCGACGTCGTATCATTTGCGCGGCGGCGATACGGCGAGGCGAACGGTTATTGTCGGGGGTAATGGTGCGAGCCCGATGCGATTGCTTCTGGCGCTTCGGTGTATGCGTTGTATTGCTGGCGAGGGGATAGCGCCTGAAGAATGGGATCATCGACCTTGATAAATGAACCGCTCCGGATTTGGTGGAGACTCCAATTCTTGAGAGAATGGGGCGCCCGCGCCGCCTCGAAATGGCTGAAAGTTGATTCCGTCTGCTTGGAGTGCAGTACCGGCTCCCAGGCGCGCTGCCGCGATTGCACGATGGTCGGTGCCCCACCCACGAAATCACGGATAGGTCCTGTTTCAACAACGTCTCCTCGTTCGGATGTCCGTTTATTTTGCTAACGCGGTTGTGCCGTCCTTAAATTCCGCTAATGCGTCTGACGAAGCTCGAGAAGGAGCGGCAATGATGGGTTCGGAAAAAATAGAATAGCAATGCAAAGGAAATCGCGAGCGGTTCGATCCACCAATCGAATCCTGTCGTTTGCCTCGCACGCTCCTTGAAACCGTCGCCAGCTTCAATTCTTCGTCGGTCAGGTCATTTCGACGCCGCGCTGCGCGCGACGAGTCACTATCGAGAGACGAGCATGTTCAAGAATTACCGTCGGTTGTGTTAGCGGAATCAACGGACACCATTAGCAGAATCTACGAACTTCAACGCTTGCTGACGAACATTCCGAATGCCGGACGGAAAAAGCCCGATGCGCAAAGCCGCCTGCCGAGCGATCGGTAACGGGGTTTTAAATTAATTGTCGATTTATTCAATATATCAATTGAAATCGAGCAAAAATTGGCTGGAATGAAAAACTATTAATTCGCTTGATGCGAATTAAAAAACTATCAATTCGGAAAGTTTATTTTTCCGATTTTTGCGGATAAGGTTCGGTTCGGTGAAAGTGATTTGTCAGAAAGCACGGCGATGAATCATCGCTTGCCGCGGTTTCAGTCGACCACCGCTTTTGCCGATCCGTGTGCGCGACGACGTCGACAGGACTCTCTGCCCGGGATCTTGCGGGGCAGGCTCGATGTGCGCATCTCCGTTCCGACATCAATGCCATGAGGGCTCATGAACAAGATCATCCGCAGATACGTTGCTTCCGTCATGCCATGCTCGCTGGCCGGCGTGGCGCTGCTGGTCGCGGCGGCCGGTGCTCACGCGCACGGCCGTTTGACCGAACCGCCTTCGCGCATCGTGCTGTGCACGCAGGGCCAGAATCCGAACTGCCCGGTCGACGCCTGGCACGCGAACGCGATGGAGAACGGCAAGTTCTTCCCCGCGACGCAAAGCGGCTTGTCCGATCCGTTCGCGCCGGACGACGCGAAGAATGCCGCACCACCGAAGGACGGCGAAATCGCCGGCGCCAGCACGAATGGCCCGCTGCCCATGCTGAACGAGCAGTCGCCGAGCCGCTGGCAGAAGGTCCCGCTACGGCCGGGCGCACTGCAGAATTTCAAATGGGAATTCAGTGCCGTGCACAAGACGCGTCGCTGGAACTACTTCATTACACGCGCCGACTGGAACCCGTCGGAAAAGCTGACGCGCGCGCAGTTCGAGCCCACGCCGTTCTGCACGATCCAGAATCCCGGCCAGCCATACTGGGACCCGAACGCGAACCTGGTGCCGCAGCAGCCGACCATTCACCAATGCCGGCTGCCGAAGCGTAGCGGTTACCACGTCATCCTGGCGGTCTGGGAAGTCGCGGATACGGCGATGGCGTTCTATCAGGTCGTCGACGCGACGTTCACCAATGGCGATACGATACGCAGCCCGTTCTGATACGGCTGCGACATGACGCGCCCGGCGATGCCCCGGGGCGTCATGGATTGAAGAACGCCGGTCAGGGGCGCGGCGGACGGCACTGACCCGGCAACCGGCTACCCGGCGACCACCTGGTTGCGACCTTGATGCTTCGCGCGGTACAGGCGTTCGTCCGCCTTGCGCAGGATCGCGTCGATCGTCTCGCCGTCCCGGCCGAATTCGGAGGCGCCGACGCTCACGGTGACCTTGATCGGTTCGCCGATGCCTGCTTCGAACGGCGCGCCCGCGATCGCCGCGCGGATGCGCTCGCCGATACGACGTGACCGAAATGCCGTAGATCGTCATCAGCGGCGAGCGGATGCGGCGCAAGACCAGCGCAACGACGTTCACGACCGAGAGCAGCAGTGCGCCGCCCTCCATCGACAGGCGCACCCACAGGTTGCCGGCCACCGGCGAGAAGGCGATCACGGTGAAAAGCCCAGAAAGCCCAGCGTAGCAACGGCTCGCCCGACAGGCGATAGCAGCGCCAGCAGACATACGTGACGAATGCGCCTTCGAGCGTGGCGGCCGCGATCGCCAGTGCGTGAAACGCATGATTCTCGAATTTAAGCGACGGGTCCTGGAAGAAGTACAGGTAGGCGATCAGGCACGCAGGCACCAGCGCGAAGCCGACCAGCAGGAGCCTGGCGTACACCCGGGCGACCAGTTGGGCGGTGCGGGTCGATTCTTGGGCGGCGACATTGACGGTCATGTTCTGCCTCCGGTTTCGGTGGATGCATCGAGGATGGGAACGGCAACGTGACGTCATGGCGGGTCGTTCGCCAATACGATGAAGCCCGATCGCATCGCCTGAATTACGTCAACTTGAACAATAATCCAGATGGCCGCGAGATATCTGTTTGAATTATCGAATGGCGAAAATTGCAATATGGCAATGCGATCGCATGAATGTTTCGGGTTTCGATATTGGCGGAAATAATCGATTCCAGGGTTGATGCCTGATGATTATGTAGTATAACAAATCGAAGTGCGGGTGCCGGGCTGAAACATCACTACATCGGTCGTCGAAATACCTGTATCCGCCACCGCGCGGCAAGCGCACCATCTCGGGTTTCACCAGCATTGACCGAAGTCGCGGCGTTTTCCGCATTTGATATAAAAACAGAATCAATATCGAAATTTGTCTTCAAGTGACAATTTTGTAAGGTCGTTCTCTTTTGAATTCGACCTGGGCGGAGCTTTGTCAATCGAAAGGGGAAACCATGAATCAGATCGGAATTGAGGGCATGAAAATGAAGAACAGCCAATCCGGAATCATGCGGCGATCGACCTTGAGGGGCGCGCTGGCGCTTTTGCTGGCATGGTCGTCTTTCGGCACCGGCGTTGCCGCGGCGGGCGGGACGGGTACCGGCACGGCGCCGGCATTCGTCTATAGCCCATACAAGGACGCGACGATTTCGATGAACTGGAACACGAACGTCATCTCGTCGAACGTCACGGGCCAGCTGAGCCCGGTGCTGTCGGTGCTGCCGGCCGGTGTACGTACGCTGACGCTCGCGTTTGCGACCGGTGAATGCGGCAGCGAGAACTGGGCGGGCGTCGACGGCGGCGCGATGGCGGCCGCCAATGTGCCGCTTTTCACCGCGGCCAATGTGAATTACGTGATTTCCACCGGCGGCGCGGCCGGCATGTTCACGTGCGGGACGGATGCGGGCATGGCGGCCTTCATCAATCGTTATGCATCGAGCAACCTGATCGGGATCGATTTCGATATCGAGGGCGGGCAGACACAACAGGTGATCAACGATCTCGTCCAGCGCATGGCAGTCGCCCAGCAGAATTATCCCGGCCTGCGCTTCAGCTTTACGCTGGCGACACTGGCCCCTTCCCAGCAGGGCGCAACCACGGCCAGCTCCTGGGGCGCCAGCGCCCCCGACAGCTTCAACGTGTATGGCGACTGGGTCATGCAGGCGATCCAGGCGTACGGCCTGAAGAACTACACCATCGACCTGATGACGATGGACTACGGGTCGGCGGGGGCGGGGAACTGCGTGGTCGCGAACGGTACCTGCCAGATGGGGCAATCGGCGATCCAGGCGGCGATGAACCTGCACGATCACTGGGGCGTACCGTACAGCCAGATCGAGCTGACGCCGATGATCGGCGGCAACGACGTGAGCGGCGAAACCTTTACGCCGGCGGATGCGGACACCGTTGCGCAGTTCGTGAAACAGAATGGTCTCGTGGGTGTCCACTTCTGGTCGTTCGACCGTGACGTCGATTGCCCGCCCGGCGCCGCATCGTCGACGTGCAACTCCATCGGCGGTGTCGGTACGCTCGGTTATACGAACCGGTTTGCCAACGACCTGGCGCCCGGAAATTGAACGAAGAGGGGCCAGGGAGGAGACCATGCGGACTGTCCGCATCATGGCGGCGAAGTTCCCCGTGGTCTCCGACTTCCACGACCGGCAACCGGAGGAATCGCCGTTGTCGAGGGCCGGGCCGCCGGCACTCGCGGGATGCGCTCGCCGGGGCGGAGGGTCAGTGTCCGCCCCGGGACGATGCGCCACGCTTGTCGAAGAAATGCCCCATCAGTTCGAGCAGCGGCCGGCGTCGCTTGGTCAGGGCGAATGCCCACTCGTGGGTCTGGCGCGGCACCTCGGCGGCCGAGACCGCATCGAGATGCCGTTGCGCGCGAGGAAGGTCGTACCACGGCAACCATGGATACGCGTGATGGGCGACGTGAAGATTGAAATTCAGGATCACCCAGCGTGACCAGACGGGAACGTTGGCGCAGCTGTGCGAGACCACGTCCTGCTCCCAGAGCGGCGGGCGTGCCGCGTCGTCGGCAAGCAGCGGGATCTCGGCGTGATGCGGAAGATTGAGCAGTTCGACGGCGACCAGCAACGCGACCCACAGAATCGTCGAGAACGCGATGAGGTTGCCGAGCACGCCCGCGCGATATGCCAGCGCGCCGACCGCCGCATAACCGGCCAGGTAGATCGCGCTGAAAGCCATCTCGGTATTCGATTTCGCGCGGTTCGCAGGCGTATCGCGTTGCAGGAACGGTGCAATCCAGTGGCTGAGGAAATGATTGAACGCCATCATCGGGATCCAGTGCCGCCAGATGAATTCGAGCGTACGCGCGTCGCGTTCCGTCATCACGGAAAACTTCTGGATCATCTTGCGGTTCTCCGGATCCCGTGTCGGGTGCGCGGTCCACGCGTGATGGCCCAGATGCGTTCTGCGCCGCGGCAGGTACGGCAACCCGATGATCCATCCGCAGAGATGGCCGATGGCCTCGTTGCAGACGCGCGTACTCGATGCGGCGTTATGCAATGCCTCGTGCATGATCAGATAGAGGTGAATCAGCGCGAGCATGGCGAGGGCGAGCGCGGCGAGACGTCCGAGCCCGCCGGCGAGCCAAAGCACCCACGCGGCGGCAAGCAACGCGATATCGGCGAGCCACAGCGCGAGCGTTGCGTTCCCCGTGGGTCCGTTCGGCAATGTCTCCTTGACCGAGCGCCATTCGTCTTGGGTCATGTGCTACCTCGATTGAGTGGATTGATTGGATGGGGGCGCGGCGCATGGCCGGCGCAGATGTCAGGCGGACAGGATGCGCTGGCCGATCTCGCCGTAGGCTGCATCGAGCACGTCGATGTGTTCGTCGAGTCCGTTCTTGCTCGCGAAGCTGTTATCCCGCCGGGCGAGCAGCAGGCAGTCGTAGCGCGCGCCGCGGCTCCAGTGCCACGCCGGCAAATAGGCGGTGATGCGGAATCCGGTTTCAAGCATCGCTTTGACCAGTGTCAGCTTGTCGGCGAGCACGATCGCGCCAACATAGGTCGTCGTGCTGCGCCGTTTCAGGAAACGAAGCAGATCGGCCGCGACATCGCGCTCGGTCATGAACGGGCCGCCGGCATGCTGGCAGAGATAAATCGCATCGGCCCGCTCGTCGACGCGAAACGTGAAGCCGTCCGAACACTCGTCCCCATGCCCCCAGAAACAGGTATCGGGATAGGGTTCCGGCGTGCCAGTGAGACCGAGCGGCTCGAAGATCGCGCTGCGCAGAACCTCGGACTCACGGAATATCGGGGAGAGCGGCAGGCAATGCCTGAAGTGCGGCGAGCGGAATTTTTCGATCGCGATGACGTGATGTTCACGCACGCCACGCGCGCTGTCGGGCGACCCGTCGTGTCCGACCACGACGCCATCGACATGACGCTGCAACGCACGCAGCGCGATATCGGTGCGGGCAATCGCGAATGCCAGGTCATGATCCGCGGCCGGCATCGTGTCGATCGCGGATTGCATCAGGGCCGACAGTACGCCCAGGTGACGATGGTGCCGGGAAATCATCGCGCGGCCGTATTCCCACGAGCGATTCTGCGCGTTGTAGCTGACGCTCATGCAACCGATCGTGGCTTGCGTCTCCTCTTCGGCGACAAACCACAGTTCCGACTTGTTCGATACGGCGTTCCTCACGTAGCGTGCATCGAGACAAGGGTGCGACGAGTCGCCATATTCCCGTTCGAACAGTGCACAGATTCTTGATGTGTCCGACACCGTTCCGCGACGTATCCTCAATTGCCGGTGGCCGCTGCCGTTGGGCGCGACGCTATTCCTGCCTGCCATGTTGCTGCCAATTGAATTCATCGCATTGCTTGCCCTGGTGATGGTTGGTGGCTGCGTCAGTCGAGAAGCGACCTGCGCATCGTCGGCGACGACTTTAATTATCGTTACGCTTGATTGTCAAATAAATTTAATCGATATAGCCATTGTTGATTTCATTTGAATGATGTGGGTGATGGTTGTTGAAAATGAGAATGACGTCAGGAGGTGAATGGGTGGGAGGCGCTTGCGTGGCAGGTCTCGAGGCCAGGCGTCTCGCGTCGCATGAAAAAGGTGGTGAAAAGATGGAGGAGGTCCTCGCGAATTACCATGCGGGATTGAATAATTCAGTCGAGTGATCGAATTGTTGTAAAGAAAATTATTGCGATATCGGTTCCATCTCTGGTTTTTGAAAAGCGGCTTTGTTTTATTTTTATTTTTGGCGTATTAAAGTCATTAATATAAAAATCCGGAATTTTGCCGGCCGCGATCGTTGCCCTTCGGCCGTTCCCGATCATCGCGAGGTTGACGGCCTGCCGCCGCCCGCCGCGCCGACAAAAATCGACAAATCGGAACAGATAGGCGCGATGTTCCCGCCTACCATCCGCACGTACCTCGCGCATTCCCGCACCACCGCAGCATCGACAGATGCATCGCCCGCGTTCCGCTGCACGTGTCTCCCTGGCACCCTCGCATCCTGACAAGCCGCCAACAAGCAAAGGATTCGCCATGTCCGCAAGATCGTTCGCTTCATTCGTGCTGATGCTGCTGCTCGCGGCGTGCGGAGGCGACTCGGATTCGTCGGTTCCCGGCAGCGCGTTCGCGGCGGCCTCGGCGCGTGCATCGCAAGCCGCCGCGTGGAAACCGCTCGTGCCCGGCACGAGCTGGCAATGGCAGATCGACGGCAACGCGATCAACGAGAAGGTGCTGGACGGCGTGAACAACCCGCGCAAGATGTTCGACGTCGACATGGAGCTGACCGATGCCGGCACGATCCAGCGCCTGAAGGGGAAGGGCATCTATGTCGTCTGCTACATGGAGGTGGGCGGGCGGGAAGACACCCGTGGCGATGCCGGGAAGTTTCCGGACAGCGTGCTCGGCAACCCGGTCGAAGGATACGAGGATCACGAGCGCTGGCTGGACATTCGCCAGACCACGATCCTGATGCCGCTGATGCTGGCGCGCCTCGACCAGGCAAAGAAGAAGGGCTGCGACGGCATCGAGCCGGACCTCGACGACAGCTATCGCCAGGAAACGGGCTTTCCGCTGACGCGTGACGATCAACTGCGGTACAACACGGCGCTGATCGCCGCCGCGCACGATCGCGGAATGTCGATGGGCCTCAAGAACGGCTCGGGTATCGCCACCGCGATGGCGAAAGTGGCCGACTGGGCGCTCAACGAGCAATGCAACAGGTTCCACGAGTGCGGCGACTATGCGAGCTTCATTGCGCTGAACAAGGCCGTGTTCAACGTCGAGTACACGCGTCCGGACGGCATGAAGCTCGCGGATTTTTGCCCGGCGGACAACCAGGCCAATTTCGACGGCATTCTGAAACTGTCGAGCGACACGCTCGCGGCGCTGCCGCGCGCGGCCTGCCGGTTCGAGTGAGCGGAGGCGCGGACGACGTGGCTTCGCCACGGCGAACAGGACGGGCCTGTCGCGCACGTCGCGCTCATGCTGTTGGCGTTCGAAGTTTCTGCCAATCGTGACCACAGGTACCGCTAACGCGTGAACTCTCGGCAGCGCTGCCAGCAAAGGGCGAGAGCGATGTTCTCGTCGTGTCCGCTGCGATGCTTTGGCGCAACAATAAGACTGAGGTGTGTTCACAAATTCTGCTGATGCACCTTCAAGAGCGTGAGATTGTGCTAGTGGCCCACGAGCGGCTTGATGGGGCATGCCGCCCGTGACAAGCTCATGGTGAGCGTTCGAGCGGTGAGCAACAAATTGGGTGCACGCGCAACGATTTTCTTCGGGCCACTACAGTAGATCGAGACTTCAATCGCTGCTTTGCAGGTTGATGGTAGCGGTCCGCATTGAATCTTGGCATACGCCCATACCGTGCTTCAACGCCGTCGTTTGGAACTCAGCACACTTCGCTGAAACGCCTCGCCGGTGGTCTGCGGCTGCTCACTTGCGCGACTTGCACTTCGCCTCCCCGCATTAGCGGAATAAATGGACGCGATTAGCGCTCTAACGGACGCCATTAGCAGAATCTACGAACTTCAACAGCTGCGAACCCTACAACGACATCGCTGAGCGTCACCAACTCGTGCACCTGGGATGCTGGGTTCACGTGAGACGGTACTTCGTCAAAGCGGAAGACAGCGTGCCGAAGGCAGCGCGCACGCCTGATCTGCTTGCGACGCGCTTCGTCAAGCTGATCGGCAAGCTGTTCGCGGCCGAAGCGCGTAGTGAAACATGGTCGGCACCTCGACGACAGCGATTGCGACGACGATACGGCACACATGTGCTCACCGCGATCCACACGCTGATGATCGAGCAGTCGCTAGGCGTCGCACCGAAGAGTTTGCTTGGCAAGGGGGTGACCTATCTGCGTTCGCAGTGGCTGAAGCGTAAGCGGCCAGCCAACCCGTCTTGACGAGCGAGTTTAGGCGGTGCTCAAGAGAGGCTGCCAGTGATGCGGCAGCA
>NZ_JBYSWZ010000029.1:0-42958 GCF_058781685.1 Burkholderia sp. FW306-1C-G01B | reverse complement strand
GCCAAGCGCGATGCGAAGCGCGGGCTGGCGTCGCTGTGCATCGGCGGCGGGATGGGCGTCGCGCTCGCGGTCGAGCGTCCGTAACCGGTCGTCCGTTACCGGCGAACCGAATCCGGGCGCCGGCCGATTGCGGCTTCGGCCGGCGCCACGTGAAGTCAGAGGGGGCCTCGGCAGCTCTCGAAACCAAAAAATGGAGTGAGATTTATGTCTCAGCGAATTGCGTACGTAACGGGCGGGATGGGCGGCATCGGCACCAGCATTTGCCAGCGTCTGTTGAAGGACGGCTTCAAGGTCGTCGCGGGCTGCGGCCCGAACTCGCCGCGCCGTGTGAAATGGCTCGAGGACCAGAAGGCGCTCGGGTACGATTTCATCGCGTCGGAAGGCAACGTCGGCGACTGGGACTCGACCAAGGAAGCGTTCGACAAGGTCAAGGCCGAAGTCGGCGAGATCGACGTGCTGGTCAACAACGCGGGCATCACGCGCGACGTCGTGTTCCGCAAGATGACGCACGAAGACTGGACCGCCGTGATCGACACCAACCTGACGAGCCTGTTCAACGTGACGAAGCAGGTGATCGACGGGATGGTCGAGCGTGGCTGGGGCCGGATCATCAACATTTCGTCGGTGAACGGCCAGAAGGGGCAATTCGGCCAGACCAACTATTCGACCGCGAAGGCCGGCATCCACGGCTTCACGATGTCGCTCGCGCAGGAAGTCGCGACGAAGGGCGTGACGGTCAACACCGTGTCGCCGGGCTACATCGGCACCGACATGGTGAAGGCGATCCGCCCCGACGTGCTGGAGAAGATCGTCGCGACGATCCCGGTGCGGCGTCTCGGTGCGCCGGAGGAAATCGGCTCGATCGTCGCGTGGCTTGCGTCGAACGATTCCGGCTTCGCGACGGGCGCCGACTTCTCGCTGAACGGCGGCCTGCACATGGGCTGAACGCCCGGGCTGCGCGGGCCGGGTGGCCGAGCAGCCGGGTGTGTTCCGAAGGCCCCCGCCTCCCGGGTTCGGGCGGCGGGGATTCGTCACTTGCGCTACGCTGCACTGAAAGGCGTTACATGACTACTACAAAGAAGACGGCCGAACGGCTCATCAAGAAGTACCCGAACCGCCGGCTCTACGATACCGAGACAAGCACGTACATTACGCTCACCGACGTGAAGCAGCTCGTACTGGAGCAGGAGGACTTCAAGGTCGTCGATGCGAAATCCAACGAAGACCTGACACGCAGCATCCTCCTGCAGATCATCCTCGAAGAGGAAAGCGGCGGCGTGCCGATGTTCTCGTCGTCGATGCTGTCGCAGATCATCCGTTTCTACGGTCACGCGATGCAGGGCATGATGGGCACGTACCTGGAAAAGAACATCCAGGCGTTCATCGACATCCAGAACAAGCTCGCGGATCAGTCGAAGAACATGTACGACACCAATGCGATGAATCCGGAAGTCTGGTCGCAGTTCATGAACATGCAGGCGCCGATGATGCAAGGGATGATGACGAGCTACATCGAGCAGTCGAAGAACATGTTCGTGCAGATGCAGGAACAGATGCAGAACCAGGCGAAGTCGATGTTCAGCACGTTTCCTTTCAAGCAGCCGGGTTCCACCGAGCCGGAGAAGAAGTAGCGATTTTGCGGCAGGCCGGCCGCGGCGGCGCGAGCCGTTGGGCGTCGGTGCCGTGAGGCGAGGTGGCGCGGGGCGGCCGATCGTGTGCTCGGGCACGACGATGCGCGGCCGCCGCATGCCGGAAGATATCGCCGACGATCGTTCATGATCGTCGGCACGACATGCTCGCGCCGAGTGTGGCGGGCATGGCCGTTGTCCAGTTGATCGAGATGCAGAAATGTGGCCGATCGGCGATGGAGATGACGCGGTGTGGTCTGAGCGGTGCCTGACCGCGGCGATGTTTCCGTGAGTGCAGGACTGGATTGAGCCCGCTCCGGCGGGTTTTTTTACGATCTCGTCGCTCGAGTGATTTCCCGCAACGCGGGCCGGACGCGCGCGATTGCCGGCGGCAACGCCGACGGTACCGGCCTAGATTGTTTTACTGCGCCGGGAATCCTTGCTCGTCGTCGTGCGGAGGAAGGTCGAGCACGAGCTTGACCGCGCTGTAGTTGGCCTTCAGCGAAAACACGCGGCCGATCACGAGAAACGTCTGCCGCGAATTCTCGATCTCGACGAAGTCGCCGGGTTGCGGCACGTGGGCACCCTGGTCGTAGGAAAAGCTGGTGCTGGTTTGCTCGCCGATGGTTTCGGCAGCGTGCTCGGTGAATTCGATAGTGATGTGGGTTGTCATGCGAGCCCCGTTGGGTAATTGAAGAAAGCGGACGCTGCGATTTTCGCATAGCGGCGGGGCGATTCCGGCGCGGCGGCGTTTGCCGATCGCGCCCGTCATCTTGTCGCATCGCCCTGAAAGGGATGGGTCGGTTTCCCAAGTCGAGCGCCCGCGCGAGGCGCACATTGAGGTTGTGGTCCGTTGCGTCGCAACCGCCGGCTTTGGCTCGCTGACCGAAAAATAGCTTAACCCCACGCTTTTGCTGCCACGCTCCCACACGCCAGATGTCCCAATCCCCCAAAGTAGGGTTCGTATCCCTCGGGTGCCCGAAGTAGAGTCAAAATATACCGCTATCCTGCTGTCAGCCGATGATACGTAGATGCGCTCATCGTGCGAAGAGCCAGTATTGCATCCCGTTTTGCCATTTTTCACTTAGTCCGAAACGGTGTTCTGCGCGCGTGTCCGAATGCACGATGTAGTACAGGTCAGACAATACAGAGCGGCGATCGCCGACGTATGAATGACCAGTGAAATCAGTGTCGACGTTGGTAACGTCGATCGTTTCGATTCCCTTAAGCAGGACCATATTCTGGCCCGAGTCACCAGCACGTGGCCCGGCGTGAATAATCTTCGATAGCGCAAGTGCTCGGTCTCGGGATGAGGCATACAAAGTAACCGGGGCTCGCAGTGCTACAAGCCCTGGTGCAATTTGCCGGACGAAAACTTCGCTATCGATGTCTGGTGCTGCAAGAACAATCTCCTTGATTCTCGAGGCGTTTGCGGGATCTTGCCGAGCGAGATTCAAAAGGGCTCTCGTCAGTCCGCGAGTCCCCATGCTGTGAGCTACGACGTATAAATTGGCATTGGGAGTCGCGTTCAGAACATTGCCAAGGAACTGCTCAATATCAGGTTGCGCTCTTTCAATCGACTGCTCATCAGCCGTGTAGCCGGCAAGCGTGGCACGTGATGGCCATGAGAAAAAAATTGCTGGCCCACCAAAATCGAGGTCATATGCCATTTGCGCGGTACGGCGGGCGGCGTCCTCGAAGCTGACATTATATCCATGGATGAAGAACAAGACACTTGGTGTTTTTGAGTTAAGTGCCTTTGATCTCACCTCCGAGAAAAATTGATCTGGGGATTCGATATTCTCATGTAACACCATCATATGCTTATCGGGCTCCGCGCTTATTTCGAATCGAAGGACTGAGGGTGACTCTAATCCTCCAACTTTGTGGTTGCGTGGAATGCTCACATCCACGTTGCCGAAGGTGATTTGTTGGGCGAGTTCATTGCTGAACAGTTGGTGCCCGTGGGGTGAGGTCGAAGCTTGATTTCGATCGGTTCCGAAAAATACGCGGACGACGTCATAATCTCCATTCTTGCCTGCTCGAGTTGGCATTGCAGCAGTAGGTATGATTGCCGACGTAGCGGGCTCGGATGCTTCAATGTATGCAGTGTTTGATGCCCATTCGCTTGGTGCTACTGCACTCGCTTTCTTACCGGAATGGTGCTTGTTCTTGAAATGGCGCTTGGGTGCCGCTGCTGCTGCCGGTACTCTGGCCATATATTCGTCATCCACGGCAGCGGCGTTCGCCTCACGGTCGGTTGCACTCGATGCAGTCGCGGGTGTAGGGAGCACCGCAACATTCGATGCCGGAGGCGAATCGATTGTGGAGCTTGCTACACCAGATGGTGCGGCGTTATGTGCCGATACAGGGATCGGCGGTAGCGGGGCAGCGACATCCATGACATGGCAAGCGCTGAGCTGAAGGCATGTCCATACAGAAAATGCAACAATCCCCGAAACAGAACTTATTCTCATGATTGTCCCCATTTCTACGGTTTGTAATGTATTTTTTGTCGCCTCAAAAAATTTTATTGAAGGGAGAAGTATCGGAGGCGTTCAACTCAGGATAGATTTTTCGATAAGAATGTCAACGAGGCGTAGCATTGAACATGACGCCCTCGCATTGCCATGGTCAATCGATAGTTAAAGGAATTTAAATACGACGAATGCCAGTGGAAATTGGCATTCGTCATATGAGAGCGGCGTGCGCGTCGTCCAGTGACTCCGCTTTAGTTCAAGCGATTTTGGGTTTGGCAAGCACGCGTAGATGGCTGCTACCGATCAGGAAGTTTCGATACGACCTGATCGCGACCTCCCACACGACCCGCATGACGCTCGGGCCCGAGTCGATAATGCAGCCGTGCATATCGATGACCGCGAGCGTTGCCGGCTCGCCGTCGGGTGTCGTGATGCTCAACCCCTGAAAGCTGACCGCGCTGATCGTGCTGGTGATCGGCGTGACGACCTTCACGTCGTCCACCCAGGCGACGCCGGTCGGTTGCTTTTTCTTCGTCATGCTTCGCCTCCCGGAAATTCGTTATGTATGCGGCTGTCGAGCAGTCGGCCGGCGGCGCGCTTGCCGACGCGTTGCATCCGCGCACCGTCGTCGAATTGATGGAAGAGGTTGCCGGAAGCCTCGATGACGTCCGGCGTCGGCGCAAATTCTCCCCATTGCTTGAACAGGAAGGGCACGCCGACGGCTTCACACTGGTCGCGAAGGTCGCGCAACCAATCGGGATGCATCGGCCGCGCGTCGGCGCCGCTTTCGCCGCCGACGATCACCCAATCCAACTCTTCAAGCGCATTGGTGCCGTCTGCGCGAGCTGCGCCTGAGCCTGCAGCGGTTCGGCGCGGCTCAATCGATCCAGACCCTCTACGATCAATACGGAACCGGCCGGCACCTGGCTGTCCTCGACTGCGCGCAGGAACACGCCGAGCGCACCTTGCCGGACGTGGCGCTGGTGGTAGGCCGACAGCCCCTCGTCTCGGAGTGATAGGGACGCATCAAGCTCCATTTCGTGGTCGGCCGCCCGTCGTGCGGCGTATTCGAACTGGCGGTCCATGTTGCCGCCAGCCGTTCATTTTGGCTCGCCGCCCCTAAATCGCTGTAAACTCACGCTTTTGCTGCCACGCCCCCACATTCCAGATGTCCCAATCCCCCAAAGTAGGTTTCGTTTCGCTTGGCTGCCCGAAAGCGTTGGTCGATTCCGAACAAATCATCACCCAGTTGCGCGCCGAAGGTTATGAAATCTCCGGCACCTACGACGGCGCCGACCTCGTCGTCGTCAACACCTGCGGTTTCATCGACGAAGCCGTGCAGGAAAGCCTCGATGCGATCGGCGAAGCGCTGACCGAGAACGGCAAGGTGATCGTCACCGGCTGCCTCGGCGCGAAGTCGAGCGCCAGCGGCTCGAACCTGATCGAGGAAGTCCATCCGAAGGTGCTCGCCGTCACCGGCCCGCACGCCGTGGGCGAAGTGATGCAGGCCGTGCATTCGCACCTGCCGAAGCCGCACGACCCGTTCGTCGACCTCGTGCCCGCGGCCGGCATCAAGCTCACGCCGCGCCACTACGCATACCTGAAGATCTCCGAAGGCTGCAACCATCGCTGCACGTTCTGCATCATCCCGTCGATGCGCGGCGATCTCGTGTCGCGTCCGGTCGCCGAAGTGATGCTCGAGGCCGAGAACCTGTTCAAGTCGGGCGTGAAGGAACTGCTCGTGATCTCGCAGGACACGAGCGCTTACGGCGTCGACGTGAAGTACCGCACGGGCTTCTGGAACGGCAAGCCGATCAAGACGCGCATGACCGACCTGGTCGCCGCGCTTGGCGAACTCGCCGCGCAGTACGGCGCGTGGGTGCGCCTGCACTACGTGTATCCGTATCCGAGTGTCGACGAAGTGATTCCGCTGATGGCCGAAGGCCCGTTCAAGGGCCACGTGCTGCCGTATCTCGACGTGCCGTTCCAGCACGCGCACCCAGAAGTGCTGAAGCGCATGAAGCGTCCGGCGAACGCCGAGAAGGTGCTCGAGCGCGTGCAGAAGTGGCGCGAGATCTGCCCGGACCTGACGATCCGCAGCACGTTCATCGCGGGCTTCCCCGGCGAGACGGAAGAGCAGTTCGAAACGCTGCTCGACTTCATCCGCGAGGCGGAACTCGATCGCGTCGGCTGTTTTGCGTATTCGCCGGTCGAAGGTGCGACCGCGAACGACCTGGATGGCGCGCTGCCCGACGATGTCCGTGAAGAACGCCGCGCGCGCTTCATGGAAGTCGCCGAGGAAGTGTCGGCGAACCGCATCCAGCGCAAGGTCGGCAAGACCCTCAAGGTGCTGATCGACGAAGTCGGCGAAGAAGGCGGGATCGGCCGCACGGCAGCCGATGCGCCGGAGATCGACGGCGTCGTTTATGTCGAGCCGGCGACGAAAGCGTCGAAGCGCTACAAGGTCGGCGATTTCGTGTCCGTGAAGATCACGGGCGCCGACGGCCACGATCTGTGGGGCGAGGTGTAAGCGATGAGCGCCGCATTTCCGGAGATCCTCGCGCTCGGCGAGGCGATGATCGAATTCAACCAGTCGCAGCCGGGCCGTCCGGAATTCCTGCAGGGCTTCGGCGGCGACACGTCGAACTTCTGCATTGCGGCGGCGCGCCAGGGCGCGTCGACGGGCTTCGTGTCGGCGATCGGCGACGATCCGTTCGGCCGCCTGCTGGCCGACATGTGGCGCGCCGAGCACGTCGACACGACGTACGTGCGGATCGATCGCACGGCGCCGACCGGCGTGTATTTCGTCACGCACGGCGCCGACGGCCACCAGTTCGACTATCTGCGCGCGGGCTCCGCGGCGAGCCGCTATGCGACGGGCGATCTGCCGCTCGACGCGCTGGCTGCGGCGAAGGCCGTGCACCTGTCGGGCATCAGCCTCGCGATCAGCACCGCAGCGTGCGACGCCTCGTTCGCGGCGATCGACCATGCGCGCCGCAACGGCGCGAAGGTCAGCTTCGACACGAACCTGCGCCTGAAGCTGTGGCCGCTGCCGCGCGCCCGCGCGGTGATGCGCGAGGCGCTTCGCCAGACGGACATCTGCCTGCCGAGCTGGGACGACGTCACCGCGCTCACGGGCGCGAACGATCGCGACGCGATCGTCGATGCGATGCTCGAACACGGGCCGCAGGTCGTCGCGTTGAAGCTCGGCAAGGACGGCGCGTATGTCGCGACGCCGAACGAGCGGCGCGTCGTGCCGGGCTTCGCGGTCGAGGCCGTCGACGCGACGGGCGCGGGCGACTGCTTCGGCGGCGCCTTCGTCGCGCGGATCGTCGCGGGCGACGATCCGTTCGCGGCGGCGCGCTATGCGAACGCGGCGGCGGCGCTGTCGACGACGGGCTACGGTGCGGTCGCGCCGATTCCGCACCGCGATGCGGTGGAGCGCCTGATGCAAGGCTGACGCGGCACGCGCACGCCGGCCACGGCCCCGCACGATCGATTCATTCGAACAGAAGGATGAGGAGGCAACATGCAACGCGAAGTGGTGGTGGTGAGCGGCGTGCGTACCGCGATCGGCGATTTCGGCGGCAGCCTGAAGGACATCGCGCCGACCGAACTCGGCGCACAAGTCGTGCGCGAAGTGATGCAGCGTGCGCAGGTGTCGGGCGACGAGGTCGGCCACGTGGTGTTCGGCAACGTCGTGCACACGGAGCCGAAAGACATGTATCTCGCACGCGTTGTCGCAATCAACGGCGGCGTCGCGCAGCATGCGCCGGCGCTCACGGTCAACCGGCTGTGCGGCTCCGGGTTGCAGGCGATCGTGTCGGCGGCGCAGGGCGTGCTGCTCGGCGATGCGGACATCGCGATCGCGGGCGGCGCGGAGAACATGAGCCGCGCGCCGTATGCGATCCCGGCCGCGCGTTTCGGGCAGCGCATGGGCGACATGCGCGCGGTCGACATGATGGTCGGCGCGCTGAACGATCCGTTCCAGACGATCCACATGGGCGTGACGGCCGAGAACGTCGCCGCGAAGTACGGCATTTCACGCGACGCGCAGGACGCGCTCGCGCTCGAATCGCACCGTCGCGCGTCGCATGCGGCGAAGGCCGGCTACTTCAAGGACCAGATCCTGCCGGTCGAGCTGATCGGCTCGAAGAAGGGCACGCCGGTCGTGTTCGATCGCGACGAGCACGTGCGCCACGACGCGAGCCTGGACGACTTCTCGACGCTGCGGCCCGTGTTCGTGAAGGAGAACGGCACGGTGACGGCCGGCAACGCGTCGGGCATCAACGACGCGGCGGCCGCGGTGCTGCTGATGGAGCGCAGCGTTGCCGAGAAGCGCGGTGCAAAGCCGCTCGCGCGCCTCGTCGCGTATGCGCATGCGGGCGTCGATCCGGCCTACATGGGGATCGGTCCGGTGCCGGCCACGCAAAAGGTGCTCGAGCGCGCGGGGCTGACGGTTGCCGATCTCGACGTGATCGAGGCGAACGAGGCATTCGCCGCGCAGGCATGCGCGGTGACGAAGGAGCTGGGTCTCGACCCGGCAAAGGTGAATCCGAACGGGTCCGGCATTTCGCTCGGCCACCCGATCGGCGCGACGGGTGCGCTGATCACTGTCAAGGCGCTGTACGAGTTGCAGCGCATCGGTGGCCGATACGCGCTCGTGACGATGTGCATCGGCGGCGGGCAGGGCATCGCCGCGATTTTCGAGCGAATCTGAAGCAAGGAGCAACGCAAGGTGGGTCGATATTCGGAATGGCAACGGGCGCTTGTCGTCGCATGCGCGCTGGCGGCGGGCATCGCGCTGCCGGGCGCGGTCGCGGCGCAGGCCGTCGCGCCGGGCGCGCAACAGGATGAGGCGGCACCCGCGCGGCCGCTGCGGCCGAATCCCGAATTCGCCCGGCTGCCGCGCTACGAAGGCACGCTCGGCGACCGGCCGATCGTCGTGCATCTCGGCCCGAAGACGGACGAGGAAGGCGTGCACGGCGAATACCAGTTCGCCGATACGGGCGAGGTGGTCCTGCTCGCGGGCGATCGCGATGGCGATACGCTCGAGATCGAGGAATCGAACGACGGCACGAACATCTCCGGCGTATGGATCGGCCGCTTCGACGCGACGGGCGACCTGAAGGCCGACCGGATGAACTCGGACGAGTCGGACCCGCAGCCCGTCGTGCTGCGCCTGGCGCCGGGCAAGCGCGCGGCGCTGCAGGTGCGCGACGGCCGCGTGCAGGAAATCGAGACGGTGGGCTCGGTCGTCAATCTGCGCACCGACGACTGAGCCCGCGCTGGCTCGGCGTGCGCGGCGCGCATTGTACCGGGCCAAATGCGCCGATTTTGGCTAACCTAGCGACATATTCCGCAACCGAACGGCCTTGTGCCCGGCTCCCTGTCATGACTGCATCCACTCCCAAGCGCGCGCTGCAAACCCGCATCGTTCAACCCGACGACGTCATTCCGGAAGGCTTCCGTTCGTTCGTGCCGCCGGTCGCGCGTGCGTCGACGGTCGTGTTCCCCGATCTCGCGACGATGCGTGCGCTCGTCTGGCACAACGACAACCAGTGGCGCTACGGGCTGCATGCGACGCCGACGTCGCTCGCACTTGCGCAGCGGCTCGCCGAGATCGAGGGCGGCACGCACGCGCTGCTGCAGCCGTCGGGCCTCGCGGCGATCATGAACGTCTACTTCGGCATCGTGAAAGCCGGCGACGACGTGCTGATTCCGCACAACGTGTACGGGCCGAACGCCGATTTCGGCAACTGGCTCGCGAAGGATTTCGGCATCGCCGTGCGCTTCTACGATCCGCTCGTCGGCGCGGGCATCGCCGAGCTGATCCAGCCGAACACGCGGCTGATCTGGATCGAGGCACCCGGCTCGGTGACGATGGAAGTGCCCGACGTGCAGGCGATCGCGGCGGCCGCGAAGGCGCGCGGCATCGTCACCGCGATCGACAACACCTATTCGGCCGGGCTCGCATTCAAGCCGTTCGAGCACGGCGTCGACATCTCGGTGCAGGCGCTGACCAAGTATCAGTCGGGCGGCAGCGATGTGCTGATGGGCGCGACGATCACCGCGGACGCGGAACTGCACGCGAAGCTGAAGCTCGCGCGGATGCGCTGCGGGATCGGTGTGTCGGTCGACGATTGTTCGCTCGTGCTGCGCAGCCTGCCGAGCATGCAGGTGCGCTTCGACGCGCACAGCAGGAGCGCGCTCGCGCTTGCGCAATGGCTGAAGGCGCGGCCGGAGATTGCTTCGGTGCTGCACCCGCAGATCGCCGACTGCCCCGGGCATGCGTCGTTCATGCGCGACTTCACGGGTGCGGGCGGGCTGTTCTCGGTGGTGTTCGACGAGCGCTACAGCGCGGAGCAGATCGACCGCTTCGTCGAGTCGCTCGAACTGTTCGCGATCGGCTGGAGCTGGGGCGGCGCGTGCAGCCTCGCGATGCCTTACGACGTCGCGTCGATGCGTCCGGACTGGCCGCATCGCGGCACGCTGGTGCGTTTCTATGTCGGCCTCGAGGACGAAGCCGACCTGCGCGCGGATATCGAGCGCGCGATGCAGGCCGCACTCGGCTGATCGCAGGCCGATAACGTCCCGCGGAAAAAACGAAACGCCGGCGCGATGCAACATCGCGCCGGCGTTTTTCATTCGAGGTCGTGCGGGATCAGAACAGCCGCAGCAGCCCGTCGAGGCCGACGTGATCGAACGCGACCGTCGCCGCGTCGCGCACGACGGGCTTCGCGTGAAACGCGACCGACAGCCCGGCTTCGGCCATCATCTTCAGGTCGTTCGACCCGTCGCCCATCGCGATCGCGCGGCTCGGCTCGAGGCCGAGCGACGCGCACGTGTCGCGCAGCAGGCGTGCCTTCACGTCGGCGTTGACGATCTCGCCGAGCACCTTGCCGGTCAGCTTGCCGTCGACGATCTCGAGCGTGTTCGCATGCGCGTAGTCGAGGCTGAGGCGTGCCTTCAGCCGCTCGGTGAAGAACGTGAAGCCGCCCGACACGAGCAGGGTCTTCATGCCGGCGGCCTTCACGCCGGCAAGCATCGTCTCGGCGCCCGGCGACAGTTGCAGCCGTTCCTCGTACACGCGCTCGAGCGCCTGCGCATCGAGCCCGGCCAGCAGCGCGACGCGGCGCGTGAGGCTTTCGTTGAAGTCGCGGATTTCGCCGCGCATCGACGCTTCGGTGATCTCGGCGACCTGCGTCTTGAGCCCGCAGAAATCGGCGATTTCGTCGATGCACTCGATCGTGATCAGCGTCGAATCCATGTCCATCACGACGAGCCCGAAATCGCCGAGCGTGCGGCCAGCCTCGACGAACGCGAAGTCGAGCGCGTGCGTGCCGCAGTACGCGTCGATGTCGAGGCGCTGCGCCGGGTTCGCGTTTTCGATGCGCAGCGCGTGATCGTCGGTCTGCACGATGCGGGCGCCGCGCGACAGCGCGAGCAGCGGTTTGTGATGGGCGTCCGACAGCGGCGCAAGACTCTGGATGACGAGGTTGTGGGTCATGGCGGGATGGTTGCGAGGCGAATGAAATGCATGCGCGGCCAACGGACGGCCGCCTGCGGACGCGGGCCCCGTTCGGCTGCGGGCCATGGCGTCGCGAACGCGACATTGTAGCCGGTTGGCCGGGCCCGGCGATCGCGGCAGGTACGAATCCCGAGGCCGGACTCGCAACGGCACGCCCGCCGCGCGGGCCGAACGCCGCCAACTATCGCTCGTCCGCACGGTCCCAGTACGGCGGATCGCCGAAATGCTCGGCCAGAAAGGAGATGAACGCGAGCGTCTTCAGCGGCACGTGTGCGCGGCTCGGATAGACGGCCCAGATCGCGACGTCGTCGGCGAACGGATAGTCGTCGAGCACCGTGACGAGCGCGCCGCTCGCGAGCAGCGGGCCGACGTCCCAGGTCGACTTGATCGCGATCCCGAAGCCGTCGACGAGCGCTTCGCGGATCGCCTCGCCGTTGCTCGCGACGAGCCGGCCGGCGACCCGCACGGTCAGCGGGCCTTGCGGCGTCGCGAACGACCAGTCGCGCTGGTTGCCGAGGATCACGCACTCGTGCTGCGCGAGGTCGGCCGGATGGCGCGGCGTGCCGCGTTCGGCGAGATACGCGGGCGAGCAGCACAGCACGCGGCGGTTCACCGCGAGCTTGCGCGCGACGAGCGTCGAATCCTTCAGCGCGCCGAGGCGGATCGCGACGTCGTAGCCGTCGTCGACGAGATCGACGATCTCGTCGGACAGCCGCAGGTCGAGCGACACCGACGGATAGCGGCGCAGGAACGCGGGAATCACCGGCGCGACATGCTGGCGGCCGAACGACGACGACATCGATACCTTCAGCCGCCCGTACGGCTCGCTGCGGCCGCGGCCGACCGACGCGCGCGCGGCGTCGGCGGCCGACAGCAGCGCGTCGGCGCGCGCCATGAAGACCTCGCCGTCCTGCGTGAGGCTGATGCGGCGCGTGGTGCGGTGCAGCAGCCGCGCGCCGAGCTGGCGCTCGAGCTGCGCGATGCGCGCGCTCGCGACCGCGGCGGACACGCCGAATTCGCGCCCGGCCGCGGTGACGTTCGCGAGCAGCGCCGCGCGCACGAACAGCGCGACGTCGAGCAGGTCGAGCGGCTTGTCGGGTGCCGGAATCGGATCGGACGCCATTATTCTGAAATTCCTGAAAATGTTTCAGGAAATATAGCGGTTTTCTCGAATGATCGGGTTGCCTACGATGACGTTCATGGGGCTGCGCCGCGGCCCGCCCATTTCCCTGAAAGGAGTGTCGTGATGAAAGCCGTTGGACTGACCCGCTATCTGCCGATCGACGACCCGCAGGCCTTGCTCGACGTGGAGCTGCCGCAGCCCGTGCCGGGCCCGCGCGACCTGCTCGTGAAGGTCGAGGCCGTTTCCGTGAACCCGGTGGACACCAAGGTGCGCGCGCCGAAGCCGCAGGCCGAGGAGACGCCGCGCGTGCTCGGCTGGGATGCCGCCGGTACGGTCGTCGCGGTCGGCGCGGACGTCACGCTGTTCCGGCCCGGCGACGAAGTGTTCTACGCGGGCAGCATCACGCGACCCGGCGCGAACAGCGAATTCCATGCGGTCGACGAACGGATCGCCGCGCTGAAGCCGCGCACGCTCGACTTCGCCGCGGCCGCGGCACTCCCGCTCACCGCGCTGACCGCGTGGGAAGCGCTGTTCGACCGGCTGCGCGTGTCGCCGCAGGGCGCGGACGCCGGCAAGTCGGTGCTGATCATCGGCGGCGCGGGCGGCGTGGGCTCGATCGCGATCCAGCTCGCGAAGGCGCTCGGCAAGCTGCACGTGATCGCGACCGCGTCGCGGCCGGCGTCGGCCGAATGGGTGCGCTCGCTCGGCGCGGATGCGGTGGTCGACCATTTCGGCGACCTGCCTGCGCAGTTGCGCGAGGCCGGGCATCCGAACGTCGACTACGTGCTGATCTTCAACGACACGGATCGCCATTTCCCCGCCGCAGCGGAAGTAATCCGGCCGCAGGGCGGCATTTGCACGATCGTCGAGAACGAGAAGCCGGTGCCGGTCGAACTGCTGAAGGCGAAGAGCGCCGCGTTTCACTGGGAGTTCATGTTCACGCGCGCGATGTTCGAGACGCCGGACATGATCGAGCAGCACCGGATCCTCGGCGAAGTCGCTCGGCTCGTCGACGGCGGCGCGCTGCGCACGACGCTCGGCGAACAGCTCGGCGCGATCAATGCGGCGAACGTGCGGCGCGCGCACCAGTTGCTCGAAGCCGGGCGCACGATCGGCAAGCTCGTGCTGAGCGGCTTCTGAGCGCCTGCAAACCTGTCGCGTCGTGCGAGGCCCTTCGAGGAGGCATCCCCCAACGTGACTTCCTTCGGGGCGGAAAACCTGGGGTGGCCCGGCGTTTTCTCGAGAGCCGGCATCGCGCGTAAGGTTGCAACGCCGCGAACGCAAGCGGGGTAACACCCGATGCGTTTGCGGCGCATTGCATGCCGCTTGGCGGTAGACTGGCAACGCATCATGCATCGAAAACCGCGCGGCACGCGCGTGCCGCCGCATTACAAGGAGGTCAGCATGAGCCAACGCAGCTTGTCAGTCGCCGCATCGTGGTCGGCCGTGTTCGCGGCGGCGTGCGTCAGCGCGAGCGTATTCGCGGCGCCGCCGGTCAAGGGCAGCCTGAAGGGCGGCGGTACGGGACAGCTCGAATACACCGTCAAGGTCGACTCGAAGACCTTCGGCAATACGCAGGAGACCCGCAAGATCCGCTCGGGCGAAACGGACGACTTCAACTGGAAGTCGGTGCCGCCGAGCGGCGCGGTCGCGTTGCCGGACGGCTGCCCGAACGCGGACAACCTGCCGCGCGACGCGAACGGCGCGATGGTGCGCCAGACCCAGGTGCGGCTCGCGCCGTCGGTCGATGCGAAGGGGATCGCGAACGTGCAGATGAGCTTCCAGGCGGCCGCGCCGAAGGGCACGCGCAACGTGACGGCCGGCGGCAAGTCGCTGCAGTGCCCGGACGTCGTGTCGGTGAGCCAGGTGAAGTGGGTGTCGATTCCGACCAACGGCGGTTCGAAGTCCGTGACGATGAGCGACGGCACGAAGGTGACGGTGTCGATCAAGCGGTGAGCAGCGCGCGGGCCGGCGTTTCGTCCGGTGCGCGCGCAACGGATTCGACTGGCGGGACGGGCAGGGCGGCACGTGAGCGTTTCGTGTCGCCGTCACGATGCTTTCCCGCGACCTGCTTCGCGCTATGTTGCCGCGGCAACGGCATGGCAACTGTTTGCCGCGCGTCGGCTCAGCGTGCCAACCTGCGTGACGTCATGCGGATGTCACGTTATGCTCCGCCACATCATCACCTTCCTGTAACGATATCCGATGAAATTCCGAATGTGCATGCTGCTGTCGGCCGCTGCGTTCGTCTGCGCGCACGCGCAGGCGGCCGACGATTGCAGTTTCGTGAAGAAGATCGAGCTGCCGTCGCGGCAGCAGGTGGCGGTCGTGTCGAGCGGCGCACTCGAACCGTGCTCGACCGGCAGCTATGCGGTGCGCGTGTATTCGACCGCGCATGCCGCACCCGGCTTCGATACCGACGACTACGTGACGGGGGCGCTGCATGCGCGCGATGGCACGGTCACCGATGCGTTCACTGCCGACCTCGGCGCACGCGCGCCGCAGGCGCTCGTCGTGACGACGCGCTCGGCCGGCAGCGGCGGTTATGTCGGTGCGCAGGCCTATGTGACGACACCGCGTGCGGTGCGCCTCGTCGCGTCGGTCGACGGGCTCGCGCCCGACGCGGACATCGCGGCCGCGTTGCGGCAGGCGATCGGCAAGCGCCGCGCCGCGCGCTGACGCGCTGATCGCGCACCGCGCGAACGCATCGCGCGGCGCCGCCGCGTGTCAGTGCGTACGTTCTTCGAGCCGCGCTGCGAGAAAGCGGTGATCGGCCGAGAACAGCCGGCGATAGGTCATCAGCACCGCGCCGACGGTGCCGAGCGCGGACGCCGCGGCGATCAGGAACATGATCACGATCTGGTAGCGCACGGCCTGCAGCGGCGACTGGCCGGCCAGCACCTGACCCGTCATCATCCCCGGCAGGCTCACGACGCCGACGACGGCCATCTGGTTCAGCGTCGGCAGCATGCCCGCGCGCACGGCCTGGCGCGCTGCGTCCTGCGCGGCTTCCCAGCGCGTCGCGCCGAGCGCGAGCGCGGTCTCGACGCGGTCGCGGCGTGCGGTGAGCTCTTCCATCATCCGCTCGACGCCGAGCGATACGCCCGTCAGCGTATTGCCGAGAATCATCCCGAGGATCGGAATCGCGTATTGCGGCGCGTACCACGGATGGATGCGGATCACGACGAACAGGCCGACCGCCGCGACGAACCAGCTGCTGAACCAGATCGACGCGATGCTGTCGATGCGCTGGCCGCGGTACGTGCGCCTGCCGCGTCCCGCGCCGGCGAAACCGGCGATCAGCGTCATCAGCGCGGTGAGCGGCAGCACGACATACCAGTGCGGATGGCCGAACACCCAGCCGAGCACATAGCCGATCGCGAGCAACTGCACGACGGTGCGCACGGCCGCGAGCGCGAGCTTGCGGCCGAGGCCGAGCGACAGCGCCGCCGAGATCGCGCCGTTGATTGCGACGAGCGCGGCGGCGATGCCGACGTCGACGAGGCTCAGGTCCTGCAGTGCCGGGCTCATCGCGCAGCCTCCATCTGGTTTGCGGCGTGCAGCACGCCGGCCTGCATCACGAGCCGCGTCGTGCCGATCCGTGCGGCCTGGGCCGGATCGTGCGAGATCCACATGTACGCGCGAGCGTCGGGCGCCGCGTCGAACCACGCACCGACGAGCGCTTCGATCGCGCGCGCCGATTCGGGATCGAGCGCGGAGGTCGGCTCGTCGAGCAGCAGCACGTCGGGGTCGAGCTGCAGTACGCGCAGCAGCGCGGCGATCTGCGCTTCGCCGCCCGACAGTTCGCTCGCGCGCTTGTCGAGAAAGTCGGGGCCGCGGCCGGCACGTGCGGCGAGCGCTTCGGCGCGCGCGCGATCGAACGCGACGTCGCGATAGATCGCAAGCGAATACGGATAGCGCAGTTGCGATTCGACGGTGCCGTCCATCTGCGCGGGGCGCTGGCGCACATATGCGACGCTGCGCCGGTAGCGCGGGATCGCGCTGCGCCGGATCCGGCGGCCGCGCCACAGGATGTGGCCGCCGTCGAGCGGATCGAGCAGCGCGAGCGCGCGCAGCAGCACGCTCTTGCCCGACCCGGACGGTCCCGTGATAGCAATGCGCGATCCCGCCGCGAGACTGAAATCGGTCGGGGCGAGCAGGGTCTTGCCGCTGCTGGCGTCGCGTCGCGTGATGCGCTGCGCCTCGATGAGGTCGGTGGGGGCTGTCATGTCACAAATGAAAAAAAGCGTTAATGGCGCCAAAAGGTCGCCGTGCCGTGCGTCATAATACCGATTGAAAAGCCGCGGGTGTCGTGTGCCGTTCGTCCACGCAAGCGGCCCGGCATGAGCGGCAACATTTCAGAACAACAACGGAACCGCCATGACGCTAACCCGAGCCATCGGCAAATCGGCTGCATGGATCGTCGGTATCGTCGCGGTGTTCATCGCGGCGGCCGGCGTCTTTCTCTTCACATTCGACTGGAACCGCGCGAAACCGTGGGTCAACGAACAGGTGAGTGCGGCACTCGGCCGCCCGTTCGCGATCAACGGCGACCTGAAGGTCGGCTGGCGTCGCCCCGACGGCGAGACCGGCTGGCGCGCCTGGGTGCCCTGGCCGAGCTTTTCGGCCACGCAGCTCGAGATCGGCAACCCAGACTGGGCGAAGGCGCCCAAATTCGTCACGCTCGATGCCGCGCACTTCGATCTCGCGATCCTGCCGTTGCTCGCGCATGAAATCGTCATTCCGTCGATCGACGTCGTGAATCCCGCCGTCGACCTCGAGCGGCTCGCCGACGGCCGCAACACGTGGACCTTCCAGTTCAAGCAATCGGCGCAGCCGTCGCCATGGAAGGTACGGCTCGACAGCTTCGGCTTCGCGAAGGGCACCGTCACGTATCGCGACGCGATCACGAAGGCCGACCTGAGCGTCGCGATCGATACGCTCGGGCAGCCGATTCCGCTCGGCGACGTGCTGAAGGAACAGGAGCAGACGTCGCGCGCGGCGTCCGCGCAGCGTGTCGGCAAGCACGGCGCCGCGCAACTGAGCGCGAAGGCGAACGCGGAAGCCGCGTCGAGCGCGTCGGCGGCGCAGGCTGCGGGGGCGTCGTCGTCCATGGCGGTTGCGGCAGCGTCTGCGGTTGCGCCTGCGTCGTCGGCGGCGGCCGCATCAGGTGCATCCAGCGCGTCAGGTGCGTCCGCCGCATCCGGTGCAAGCGGCACCGCGGCACCCGCGAAGCCGTCCGGCCCGACCTATGCGTTCGGGCTGAAGGTCGACGGCCGCTACAAGAACGTGCCGATCAGCGGAACCGGCAAGCTCGGCGGCGTGCTCGCGGTCGAGGACACGTCGCGGCCGTTCCCGCTGCAGGCCGACGTGAAGGCCGGCGACACGCGGCTCGCGATCGTCGGCACGCTGACCGACCCGCGGAATCTCGCGGCGCTCGACCTGCGCCTGTGGCTGCAGGGTACGTCGATGTCGCACCTCTATCAGCTCACCGGCATCACGTTGCCCGACACGCCGCCTTATGCGACCGAAGGGCGGCTGATCGGCAACTTCAAGCGGCGCGCGAGCACGTTCCGCTACGAGAACTTCAACGGCCGCGTCGGCGGCAGCGATCTCGGCGGCACGCTGCTGTACGAGCAGCGCGAGCCGAGGCCGAAGCTGTCGGGCGAACTCGTGTCGAACCTGCTTCAGTTCTCCGATCTCGCGCCGGTGATCGGCGCGGACACGGCCGCGAGCAAGGCCAAGCGCGGCGACACGACACGCCAGCCGCCGGGCCGCGTGCTGCCGGTCGAGACGTTCCGTACCGACCGCTGGCGCGCGCTCGACGCGGACGTGAAGTTCACCGGCCGCAAGCTGATCAAGAGCGCGAACCTGCCGATCACCAACCTGTACACGCACATCGTGATGCAGGACGGCGTGCTGTCGCTCGAACCGCTGCAGTTCGGCGTCGCGGGCGGCACGCTCGCGACGACCGCGCATCTCGACGGCAGCGGCGCGCCGCTGAAGGGCCGCTTCACGGTGGCCGCGCGGCACCTGAAGCTCAAGCAACTGTTCCCGGCGCAGAAGGTGATGCAGTCGGCGCTCGGCGAGATCAACGGTGACGCGTCGCTGTCGGCGACCGGCAACTCGCCGGCCGCGCTGGCTGCGACGTCGACCGGCGAAGTGAAGGCGCTCATCACCGACGGCCGCATCAGCCGCCTGCTGATGGAAGCAGCGGGGCTGAACGTCGCGAACGTCGTCTACGAGAAGCTGTTCGGCAATCGCGACGTGAACATCAATTGCGCGGCGATCGACTTCGTCGCGACCAACGGGATCCTCGACCCGAAGGTGTTCGCGCTCGATACCGACGACGCGCTGATCAACGTCGACGGCCCGATCAGCCTGCGCGACGAAACGCTCGACCTGAAGATCCATCCGCACACGAAGGGTTTCCGGATCTTCTCGCTGCGCTCGCCGCTGTACGCGAAGGGCACGTTCAAGAACCCGGACGTCGGCGTCGATGCGGGTGCGCTCGCGCTGCGTGCCGGCGCGATGATCGGGCTCGGCCTGATCAACCCGTTCGCGGCGCTGATTCCGTTGATCGCGCCGAGCAACAACAAGGACGTGCCGTGCTCGCAGCTGTTCGGGCAGATGAAGGAGAAGGCAGCGCAGAAGGAGGCGGCGAAGGCCGGCAAGTGACATTGGCCTGATGCGGACGCGGGCGCCGGCGCCGCACGTGGCGGCCCGGCTGGCGGGGCCGGAACAGTGCGGTCGGCAGTTTCTCCGACACCTGCTAAAATACACGGTTTTCCGTCGATTTCTCTCTTACGGGACCTGCCGTGCTTTCTACTGCCAACATCACGATGCAATTCGGGCCGAAGCCCTTGTTCGAGAATATCTCGGTCAAATTCGGCGAGGGCAACCGCTATGGTCTGATCGGCGCGAACGGCTGTGGCAAGTCGACCTTCATGAAGATCCTCGGCAGCGACCTCGAGCCGAGCGCCGGCAATGTCGCGCTGGAACCGAACGTGCGTCTCGGCAAGCTGCGCCAGGACCAGTTCGCGTACGAAGACGTGCGCGTGCTCGACGTCGTGATGATGGGCCACACCGAAATGTGGGCCGCGATGACCGAGCGTGACGCGATCTACGCGAACCCGGAAGCCACCGACGACGACTACATGCACGCGGCCGAGCTCGAGGGCAAGTTCGCCGAATATGGCGGCTACGACGCCGAGGCGCGCGCGGGCGCGCTGCTGCTCGGCATCGGCATCGAGGAGAAGTTCCACAACGGCACGATGAGCGACGTCGCGCCGGGCTGGAAGCTGCGCGTGCTGCTCGCGCAGGCGCTGTTCTCGAAGCCCGACGTGCTGCTGCTCGACGAGCCGACCAACAACCTCGACATCAACTCGATCCGTTGGCTCGAGCACACGCTCAACGAGTACAACTCGACGATGATCATCATCTCGCACGATCGTCACTTCCTGAACTCGGTGTGCACGCACATGGCCGACATGGACTACGGCACGCTGAAGGTCTGGCCGGGCAACTACGACGACTACATGCTCGCATCGGCACAGGCGCGCGAGCGCCAGGCTGCGGCGAACGCGCGTGCGAAGGAGCGCGTGGCCGAACTGCAGGACTTCGTGCGCCGCTTCTCGGCGAACAAGTCGAAGGCCCGCCAGGCGACGAGCCGCGCGAAGCAGATCGACAAGATCAAGATCGAGGAATTCAAGCCGTCGTCGCGCCAGAACCCGTTCATCCGCTTCGAGTTCGAGAAGAAGCTGCACAACGTCGCGGTGGTCGCCGAAGACATCACGAAGAAGTACGAGCGCACGATCTTCCAGAACTTCAACCTGTCGGTGCAGCCGGGCGAGCGGATCGCGATCATCGGCGAGAACGGCGCGGGCAAGACGACGCTGCTGCGTTCGCTGCTCGGCGCGCTCGAGCTCGATCACGGTACGGTGAAGTGGTCCGAGAACGCGAATGTCGGCTACATGCCGCAGGACACGTACGAGGAGTTCCCGAACGACATCACGCTGATGGACTGGATCGACCAGTACCGCAAGGACGGCGACGACGAAACGATGGTGCGCGGCACGCTGGGCCGCCTGCTGTTCTCGTCGGACGACATCAAGAAGTCGGTGAAGGTGCTGTCGGGCGGCGAGAAGGGCCGCATGATCTGGGGCAAGCTGATGCTCGGCCGCCACAACGTGCTGCTGATGGACGAGCCGACCAACCACATGGACATGGAATCGATCGAGTCGCTGCAGATCGCGCTCGAGCAGTTCGAAGGCACGCTGATCTTCGTGTCGCACGACCGCGAATTCGTGAGCGGGCTGGCGAACCGGATCATCGAAGTGCGCACGGATGGCACGTTGTTCGACTTTGGTGGTAACTACGAGGAATTCCTGACGAGTCAGGGGCAGGAGTAATTGTCCTGAGTTTGTCCCAAGACCACCGTTCATGCGTCCCGGATTGCCCCACGGAATTGTCCTGTTGGGACAACGGCAGTGTTGCTCTGTAGAGGGCACTAGACGGGGCGCGTAACGCGTATCGCCAGAAACACGAAAGGCCCACATCGGCAGTTTGTCGGTGTGGGCCTTCTTGTTTATACGCACTTAGTCAGTTTGCGCGCAGTAGTGCTAGTATCAAGTTCGCTTTTTTCTGACAAAATTGATAACAGCACGTGGCGCGTATTGTTACTTATCCAATATCCGTTAGAAGAAGACGGTTATCGGGGCAACGATGCACGGAAGAAACGTAAGGCTGCTGACTTTAATGAGATTGCCTCAGCTATAGAAAGTCATGTCAATGGGCTTCTATATGAACAGCAAGAGCCTGTTTGTTCGTATGGCTATGACGAGGCGGCGAACGCGCTTGGATATCCGTTGAAGCGTAGCCCAACCACAATCTCGAATTAACATTATAAAAATCATATAGAAATGTTAATTCTGTTTTCTAAAAAAAAAGTCCATCGCTTTTCAGAGCGGAAAATCAGTCTTCGCTCGCTAAATTAACGATTTGTGACACTGTGGATCGCTCAGTGTCTGCTACGATCGCGCAGAAGGATCCCGGGAGACCAACTGTGTGTGCGCTTTGATGTTGGGGCGCTTAGCATAGCCGTGTGTAAACCTTTGCGAATCCTGCGCAGCACCGGCCGTGGTTGCGCGTAACGACAACCGGTTCAGTCGGATGTCGATTCCAGTCAAAAATTGAAGCAGCGACGCGATTTGCGTCGAACGAAGAATGAATAAAAATCGCTATCGGGTTTTGTTCAATCGCGCACGTGGCGCGATGATGGTTGTTCAGGAGAACGGCAGCTCGCCGCGTGCAGCCGGAAATCCGCAGGGCGTAAGTGCGCCGCTGAACTTACCGGGATTGCGCGTCGTGTGGCAACCGATCGCGATGGCAGCAGCGTTGCTGTTCGGCATACCGGTATTCGGCTTTGCGCAAATCGTTCCGACTCCGGGAACAAGCACGCACGTAATCCAGACGCAGAACGGCATCCCGCAAGTGAATATTGCCGCACCGTCCGGCGCTGGTGTCTCGGTCAACACGTACAACCAGTTCGATGTACAAAAACCCGGCGCGATCCTGAACAACTCGCCGACGATCGTGAATACGCAGCAGGCGGGGATGATCAACGGCAACCCGAATTTCGGGGCAGGCCAGTCCGCGCGGATCATCGTCAACCAAGTCAACAGCAACGCACCGTCGCAACTTCGCGGTTATGTGGAGGTGGGAGGCAATCGAGCTGAGGTAATCCTGTCGAACAGCGCAGGTATTCAGGTCGACGGCGGCGGGTTCATCAATACGTCGAGAGCTGTCCTCACAACGGGAACGCCGTATTACGGCGCAGACGGGTCGCTCGGTGGATTCAACGTATCGCGCGGTCTGATTTCCGTAAGCGGTGCTGGCCTTAATGCGTCGAACGTGGATCAGGTTGACTTGATTTCTCGCGCCGTACAGGCCAACGCTGCCATTTACGCGAAAAATCTGAACGTGGTCGCCGGGGCTAACCAAGTCAACCACGACACGCTTGCAGCAACGCCGATTGCTGGCGATGGTGCCGCACCCGCTATCGCGATCGACGTGAGTCAACTCGGCGGTATGTACGCCAACAGGGTCTTTCTCGTATCGAACGAATTTGGTGTCGGTGTCGCGAACGCCGGGACGATCGCTGCACAAGCAGGCGACTTGACGCTTCAATCGAACGGCCAACTCGTACTCACGGGCAAGACAACGGCGAGCGGCAACCTTACCGCAACCGCGAACAGTGTTCAAAACAGCGGCACGACATATGCGCAACAGAGCGCAAACGTTTCGGCAGCCGGTACGTTGTCGAACAGCGGCACGCTCGCCGCTCAACAGAACACGACAATCAACGCGGGCATCATCAATTCGACGGGAACGCTCGGCGCAGGCGTAAATAATGATGGTTCTGTCGGCCATAGCGGTGACCTGAGTCTGTCGAGCACTGGCCAACTAACGGCGACCGGGCAGAACGTCGCGGGCGGGAACGTATCGATTTCGGGCGCTGCCGTCAACCTGGCGGGTAGTGAAACGGCCGCGAACGGCAATCTCACGCTGAACACGAACGCAGGCGACTTGAATCTTTCGAACGCCACGACGAGCGCGCAGGGCGCGGTCAATGCGAATGCAGCAGGCGCATTGATCAACGATCACGGTAGCCTGTCGAGCCAAGGCGGTACAACGCTTACCGCAGGCAGCATTTCGAACCAGGGTGGCAAGGTTTCGGCGCAAGGTCCGCTGAGCGTGCAGTCGAACGGCGCAATTTCGAATCAGGGCGGCACGCTGGTTTCCGAAAATGCAATGCAGGTGCGTGGTGGCGCGATCGCGAATAACCAAGGCACGATGCAGAGCGCGGCCGGAATGAATATTTCGGGTAGTTCGCTGGACAACAGTGCCGGTCGCGTTACGTCATTGAATTCGGATGGTCTGTCGATCACGACGACAGGGCAATTGACGAACGCGGCTGGTACGACCGCACTTGGCGCACAAGGCGGCGTCATCGGCGGCAACGGCGGTGTGACGGTGCAATCCGGCAGCGTCGTGAACCACGGCACGGTCAGTGCACAAACGAACCTGCAAGTTGATTCGCAATCACTCGACAACGGCAGCGGTACGTTGTCGGCTGCACAAAATGCAGTGATCAATGCGGGTGCGCAATTGACGAATAATTCCGGCAGCATCGCGGCCGGACAATCGGCAACGGTGAATGCAGCATCGCTGAGCAACGACGCGGGTTCGATACAGGCCAACCAGTTGTCGTTCGGGGCGACGAATTTGTCGAACCACGGTGGCACGATTACGCAAACCGGGACCGGCGCAATGAATGTCGCTGTCTCGAACACGCTCGATAATTCGAGCAACGGCGTTATTCAGACGAACAGCACCGACCTGAACCTGACGCCTGCGACGCTGATCAACGATCACGGAAAGATTACGCACGCGGGCAGCGGTACGTTGTCGATCACAACCGGTGCGATGTCGAACCAAGGCGGCAAGATCGCGACCAATGGCGCGTTGAGCCTGAAGGCTGCTGCTGTATCGAATAGCGCCGGGACACTGGCCGCACAGCGACAGGCTGCGCTCGACGTTCAATCGCTCGATAACCATGCAGGTGGTTACGTCGGTGCCGACAGCATCACGCTGAAAGCACAAGGCGCGGTCGATAACCGCGCGGGCACGCTCGAAGCGAACAATGGCGTTTCGGTGACAGCCGACAGCCTCGCGAATGATGGAGGCTCGCTCAAAAACGTGGGTACGAGCGCGCTGTCGGTCACGACGGCAAACGCGCTGACGAATACGGCTGGCGGCATGATCGGCGGCAACGGTGACGTGTCGGTGTCGGCTGGCAGTATCGATAATTCCGGTGGTTCGTTGCTTGCGGGCCAGTCGCTGGCAGCACAGTCGAACGGCCAAATTGTGAATACCGCTGGTCTTGTTCAGGCGAACGGCAATCTGTCGCTTCGCGCGCAAGGTGCCGTGACCAACAGCGCGGGCCAAATTGAAGCGAACGGCGCGACATCCATCCTCAGCGTATCGGGTTCCAGCGTCGATAACAGCGATGGTCGAATCGCCAATATCGGCAACGGTGCGACGACGGTCGACGGCGGCGCATCGATCACGAACACGAACGCGTCTGGTAAAGCGGGTGCGGGCACAATTGGCGGAAATGGCGATGTGACGCTGACCACGCAAGCACTCACCAATGCACAAGGCGGGCAGACGCTGGCGGGACACGACCTGACGTTGAATGTCGCGAGCAACGCGAACAATGCAGGCGGCGTGCTGTCGGCGGCGAACAACCTGACGTTCAATGGTGCGAACGCGGCGCTGTCGAACCAGAATGGTTCGGTGCGGGCAAACGGCGCACTGTCGTTGACGGCCGCATCGATTGACGACACCTCTGGCAAGATTGGTAACGACGCCGGTAGCGGCGGCAGCGTATCGATTCAGACCGGCGCACTGTCGAATCAGGGCGGCGCGATTGGTAGCGATCAAGACCTGACGCTGAACACTGGTACGTTGTCCGGCGACGGTTCCATCATCGCGGGTCGCAACGGCTCAATCACGCTCGCGGGCGATTACACGCAGACGGCGGCGAACAAACTTCACGCAAACGGCAACCTGAATTTCACCACGTCGGGCAAGCTGACGAACCAAGGCGTAATGGATGCCAACGGTGCGCTGACGGTGAATGCTGCGAACGTCGATAACCAGAGCGGTGCGGATTTGAATTCCGCAAACACGACGGTCAACGCGAACGGCGGCACGATCGATAACGCAGGCCGCATCGAAGGCGATTCGGTTACGACCAACAGCGCGACGTTGAACAACACGGGCACCGTGATCGGTGCCAACGTAACGGCGAATGCCAATACGATCACGAATACCGGTGCTGCAGCCGTTTTCGCCGCCGCCAATCAGTTGAATCTGTACGCGACGATTCAATTGTCGAACACGGGCGGTGCGAACCTGTTCAGCGTCGGTGATATCAATATCGCGGCGAATGGTCAGCACGACGCAAATGGCTTGCTCGCGAACCGCACGCAAAACGTGCTGAACGATCAATCGACGATCGAAGCGCAAGGGAATGTCGAACTCGCGGCCGGTACCTTCACCAATACGCGTCCCGCACCGACGGTCACGACCGAAACGACGAGCACGTCGAGCAAGCACGAAACGAAGCGCCAGAAATACATCGTGTGCGCGACGATGAATGCTGACCCGAACGGCGGCTGCTCGCAGGCGATGTGGGTAAACGGCTACAAGACTCCGCTGACGTCAACCTATAGCCCCTCGCAAGTGGTATCGGAAACGTCCGGACCGAACGCGACCGACAAGGTGCTGGTCGTGAACGTGAACGGCAAGCAGCAAACGATTTACTACAACACGCTGGCGACCAACGCGGACGGGTCTGTTACGGTCAACTATTGGGATGCATACGATCCGCACGTCAACTACGTTCCGGATACGGAATACAAGACGCGCAGCGACGGCCATAACGGCTATCAGCGGGTCGAAATCTGGCGCGATACGACTTCCACGATTCAGCAAGACAAGGTAACGAGTCAGGCGCAGCAAGCGCAGCTTGTCGCGGGCGGCAGTATCACGATGGCGAACGTCGGCACGATCAACAACGAATACAGCGCGATCACGGCTGGCAAGTCGATTCAAATCGGCAGCACGCAACAAGGCGGCTCTGTCGGCAGCGGAAGCTACGGCGGCACGACGGTGAACAACGTTGGTCGGACGCTGTATCAGTATCAGACCGACAATATCGTATCGATGTATGCGTGGAACGAGGACACGACGCAGGATCGCGGCACGATCGTTGAACCGTCCGTTGTGCACACTCCGATTGCTATCGGTGGAACGGGCGGCACGATCATCGCGAACCAGTCGGTGTCGATCGACGCGCAGAACGTCAATAACCAGAACGTCGCCGCGCAGAATTCGGCTACCGGTGCGACAGGGGGCACGCTTGGCAACAACGCGGCCAATCAGGGTGTATCGGGCACCAATCCGTCCAAGGTCGGCGCGGCGAGCGGAACGACGACCGTTCCGGCACTGCAATCGGTCGCGAGCGCGACGGGGGCTTTGTCGATCACGTTGCCGACAAGCGGGATGTATTCAATTCATCCCGCGCCCGGTCAGCCGTATCTGATCGTCACCGACCCGCGTCTGACGAGCTATACGAAGTTCATTTCGAGCGACTACATGCTCGGCCAGTTGAACCTGAACCCGGCGAGCATTGAGAAGCGGTTGGGTGACGGGATGTACGAGCAGCAGATGGTGCGTAACCAGATTACGCAGTTGACCGGCCGTACGTTCCTGCCGGGTTACGCCAGCGCTGAGGATGAGTATCGTGCCCTGATGACGAACGGCGCGAACTATGCGAAGGAATTCGGGTTGGTGCCCGGGATGGCGTTGACGGCTGCGCAGATGGATGCGTTGACGAGCGATATCGTGTGGCTCGTTGACCAGACCGTGACGCTGCCTGACGGCAGCACGACGCACGTGTTGGCCCCGGTCGTTTATATGGCGCAAACGCATGCGAACGATCTGCAACCGAGCGGTGCGTTGATCGCGGCGGACGATGTTGAAATCCATACGGCTGGCAGCACGACCAATTCGGGTGTCATCAAGGGGGGCTCGAAAACCGTCTTGACCGCAACGGATATTTTGAATCGCGGCGGCACGATTTCGAGCAGTGGCACCAACGGTACGACGGTCGTGTCGGCGAGCAATGACGTAGTGAACGCATCCGGGATGATTACGGGCAATCGCGTAGCTGTCAGCGCGGGTCGGGATATCGTTAATACGACGCTGGTCGATACGGTTGGTGTGAGCGGTGCATCAGGCGCGAGCAAGGTCAACCAAACGTTGCTCGGTCAGCAAGGCACCATTGCGGCAACGGGCGATTTGTCCGCGCAGGCGGGTCGCGACCTGACGCTTCATGGCGCGAATCTGTCGGCAGGCGGCGACGCGCTGGTGACGGCGGGTCGCGATATCAGCGTCGACACGGTTCAGTCCACGACGAACCAATCGATGTATCTGAACGATCAGCATCATTGGGAACAATCGGGCACCACGAACGTAACGAGCGGCATCACCGCAGGCGGCAGTTTGGGGATGCAAAGCGGTAACGATACGACGCTCAAGGGCGCGACGGTTTCTGCTGGTAAGGATTTGTCCGTGCTCGCAGGCGGCAACCTGACGGCGACGACGGTCACGGATACTGCGAAGCTCGATAACGTCGCGGCGGACAGCAAGACGCGCAAGGAAGTCGATCACAACTACGACGAACATGCGGTTGGTACGCAATTCACGGCGGGCGGCAACGCGACGCTCGCGGCAGCAAGTGCCGACGCGTCGAAAGGCAACGTGACGCTCACGGGTTCGTCGCTCACGGCGGGCATGACGAATGGTGTCGAAAACGGTACGGGTGCAGCGAACATTGCGGCGACCGGAAACGTCACGATCAACGAAGCTCGCGAGGAACACGACGCGTATCAGTCGGTGCAAGTCCAGCGCGGCAGCTTCGTCAGCAGCACGAAAACCGATTCGATGCAGAACACGCAGGCGAACGTCGGCGTCGGCAGTACCGTGTCGGGCAATGCGGTCAACATTCAATCGGGCCGCGACCTGACCGTCCAAGGCAGCACGGTGGTCGGCACGAACGATGTCAACCTTGCGGCGGCAAACAACGTCAATATCACGACGTCCAAGGATACGGTTTCGCAAGACAGCTATTATCACGAAACGCATTCGGGTATCGGTACGAGCGGGCTGAGCGTGAGTATTGGCACGCAGAAAAAGACCGATACGGATCATGCTTCGTCCGTCACGAACAACGCGAGCACGATTGGTTCGCTCAATGGCGATCTGACTATCAAGGCGGGCGATACGTTGCACGTGACGGGTAGCGATCTGATTGCTGGAAAGAACCTGACCGGTACGGCTGCGAACGTGGTGATCGATTCAGCAACCGATACAAGCAACAAGACGCATAGCGAGACAACCAGCAGCAGCGGCGTCACGCTTGGCTTGTCGGGCAGCATCGGCGATGCGATTAACGGTGCGTATCAGCAGGCGCAGGCGGCAAAGAGCGGTGCCGGTGACAGTCGTGCAACTGCGCTTCACGCGATTGCGGCGGCGGGCAATGCTGCAATGGGTGTGGCTGGTCTGACGGGTGGTGCACTCGCGGGCGGCGGCACACCGAGCATCGGTGTTCAAATCAGCGTCGGATCGAGCCATAGCCGACTCGATACGTCGGAGAACCAGACCACGCAGCGCGGATCGAGCGTGACGGCCGGAGGCACGACTTCGCTGATTGCGACGGGCAACGGCACCCCCGGTAGCGGCAATATCACGGTCGCCGGTTCGAACGTTTCCGGCAACGATGTGCTGTTGGCCGCGAAGAATCAGATTGACCTGCAGAACACGACGAACACCGATTCGACGCGCAGTTCGAATTCGTCGTCAAGCGCAAGCGTTGGCGTGTCGATCGGCACGAACGGTATCGGGGTGTCGGCCGCCATGTCGCGCGCGCATGGCGATGGCAACAGCGATGCCGTGATGCAAAACAATTCGCACGTAACGGGTGCGAACAGCGTGACGCTTCTCAGCGGCGGCGATACGAACGTGATCGGCTCGACCGTCTCCGGTCGTACCGTGACGGCAGACGTGGGCGGCAACCTGAACATGCGCAGCGTGCAGGACACGACCGTCAGCAGCGCGCATCAAAGCAGCGCAGGCGGCGGCATCAGCGTCAGTACGATGGGTGGTAGTGCCAGCTTCAGTTCGTCGCACGGAAACGCGAACGGCAATTACGCAGGCGTGAACGAACAGGCCGGGATTCAGGCGGGGGAAGGCGGGTTCAATGTGACCGTCAAGGGCAATACCGACCTGACGGGCGCGGCAATCGCCAGTACTGCCGATCCGTCGAAAAACACGCTGACGACAGGTACGCTGACTTATCGCGATATCGAAAACCATTCGACCTACAATGCGGATAGCAGCGGCTTTAGCGCTGGCGCAGGCGTTGGCGTCACCGGGAAGTCGATCGGAACGGGATCGGTCAGCGGTGCAGGCGGCGTGACGCCGATGATTTCGCAGTCGGATAGTGGTAGTGAGAACGCTACCACACGAAGCGGTGTGAGCACGGGCACGATCAACATCACGAATCCGACCGGCCAGACACAGGACCTGGCTAACCTGAATCGCGACACGTCGAATCTCAACGGAACGGTATCGAAAGCGCCGGATGTGCAGAACCTGCTGGATAAGCAGGCCGACGTGATGAACGCTGCACAAGCTGCAGGTCAAGTTGTGGCACAAGGCATCGGCGCTTATGCGGATATGAAGCAGAAGGAAGCGCAACATGCTGCCGATGCGGCCAAGCTGGCGGGCGATACGACGGCGCAAGCTGCCTATCAAGCCGAAGCCGATTCGTGGGACGAAGGCGGAACTAACCGACTTTATCTGCACATAGCGGGCGGCGCGCTCATTGGTGGCTTGGGCGGTGGCGGAATCGGGAGCGCGGCACAGGGCGCGGCCGGAGCAGGACTGGCAGCGTTGCTGGCCGATCAGACGAAGCAGGCCGCAAATGCGGTGGCTGGTGCGACGGACTCGACACTTGCCGGGAAGGTGTCAGGCAACCTGCTCATCGGTGCATTGGGCGGGCTGGTCGGTGGAACAGCGGGCGCAGCTACTGCTTCGAATGTGAACCTGTACAACCAGTGGAACCATACGGATACGGACACGCTTGAAGAGGCCAGTGGGCAAGGCGCGGTCCGTAAGAAAACGACGGCGCTTGATCTAGTATTGCAGAGTATTGCCAATGGATTGAACGCGGTTATCGGCGTTGGCGGTGGTAAGCCGCCTACGGCGAGTCCGGGGTTGGTGTTGGCAGGAGAGGCAGGGGCGGGAGGGCAAGTTGCGAAGCCGGGTGTTGCGGGCTATGCGCCGGGTATGCCTATATTGTCCAGTGGCAACGATCAGCAGTCGGGCGACAGTACGAATTCGGCACCGGGCCGTGCACAGTCGCGAATCAATATCACGAATGATGGTATGGATCACATCGGCGATCGCCATCTTGATCCAAATGTGAACGCAAGCCAGTTTACAATTAGTGAAAGCGACGTACGAAAGCTACTTCAAGACCCCAATACGGTATCAACACCGATTACAAGAGAGTTGCCAAGCGCAGATGGGATTCGATACGTCAGAGAGGTTGATGTTGGTAGGCCCATTGGGACAGATAAATTCAATAACAGTCAGCCGACATCGGTCATGACTGTCTTGACAGACAAATTTGGGAATCTTGTGAGCGCATTTCCAGGGAAATTGAAATGAATTCGAGTAGGCAGGAAGGTGCGAGAGCGATGCGGAGTCAGTTGATTGAGCGATCCGCCAATCTACTTTCGAACGATAATTCGGATGCACTAGGCGTAGCCCTGCGTCGATTTTTTCCGGGGCTGAAACATGCATTCGTGATTAATTGGATACCGGATCAGGCTGAAGATATTTATTGGGTATTGATTAGTCAGATGAGCATTGCACAGATTGAGATTGTGAGAGGCGATGGTGCGAATTCTTATCCGCCAAAATTGCGCATGGTCGAACTTTCCACATATCAGAATAAGCGGCACTCACGTGATGTTAGGGAGAGGCTGGCTATGGCGTTGGAGTTGATTAAATCCTTGTCGTGATTTAGACGGTTACACACTACGCGTTGTAGTTGGGTGGGCCGGTGACGGCTGGCGTCGCGGTCCTTGGCGGATCGATCCGAGCTTCAATTCGGCAATTCAGAAAGGACTCAACAAGTTTCTCGGGGGTAAATGATGAAAATTAATCGACCGATGAAGGATGCCTTGAGCGAAGCGCGACTGAGCTGTCCGCTCAACCCGTCGTTAAAGAGCATCGCAGATAGTGGATTCGAAGTACGTGACGAGTGTTATCTCTTGCGTGCTCTATTGGGGTCAACAAACGCGACGCGCGGAAGCTTTCCCGATTGCACCGGCTATGAATGCTTCGTCAATTCTTTGCACGTCGAAGATTACGACCCGGATTTACCACTTGCGCAGGCTGTCCTGCTGGTGAAGGAGGTGTTTGCGATTTGGAACGCGATGCAACAAATGCCACAACTTACCGCTGTCGTAAGTGCAGATGAATTTAGTGTTGTCACAAAATTTCATGTTCACCGCCCTGGGGAGCAATGGTTAAGCGATAACATCGATGGTTATGGTGATCCAGTTATGTCAATTGACTCAGATGAGGATGTTATTTCTCAAATAGCGATGACTCAATGAGCGGATACGTCGCGAGATGTGATGACGAACAGTTGTACCATTTAATCTACCTCAGGGTTCTGCCCGTCTGACAATGAAAACAATTAAACGGCTGGCGGCAGTACCGCTTGCGGCTTTTGTATCGCTTGCGGTTCAGGCGCAGCAGGCCCCCACACCTGCAGACCAAGCCGCTGCCGCACGCGCAAACGCGGAACAGGATCGACAGGCGCAGCAGCAACGCGACGCGCAACAGCGTGACGCGGAGTTGCACGCCCCTTCTGTGCGATCGGAAGTGCCACACGCCGAAACATATCCGACGTTGCCGAACGAACAGCCGTGTTTTCGGATTGACCGCTTCACGCTTGATGTTCCTGATTCGTTACCGGCCACGGTGAAAGCGCAGGGCGCATCCGCGTTGCCGATGGACCGCTTTGCGTTCGCGCGTGAATGGCTCGAACACTACGCGGGGCAGTGTGTCGGCAAGCAAGGACTTGATGTACTCGTCAAAGGGCTGTCGCAGGCCGTTCTGTCACGTGGCTTTATCACGACGCGCGTCCTGCTGCCTGAGCAGGACTTGTCTAACGGTACGCTGAAAGTTGCACTGATCCCCGGGGTGATCCGTCACGTGCGCTTCGCCGATGAAAAACTGCGCGGCACATGGAAAACAGCGTTCCCGACACGTGATGGCGAGCTTTTGAACCTGCGTGACCTAGAACAAGGTCTGGAGCAGATGAAGCGGGTCACCAGCCAAGACGTGTCGATGCAAATCGTTCCGGCCGATGTACCGGGCGAAAGCGATGTGGTGCTCGACGTGAAACGCGGCAAGCCGTGGACCGTCGTCGCATCGATCGACAACTCTGGAACGCGCGCGACCGGTAAGCTGCAAGGCAACCTGTCGATCGGCATCGACAACCCGTTGGGCTTGAACGACATTTTCAACGTCGGTGTGAGTCAAGACCTTGAACTTGGTGACAAGCGCCTTGGTTCGCACGGCTGGAATGGTTTCTATTCGATTCCGTGGGGATATTGGACGGCGACCCTTTCCGCATACACGAACACGTACTATCAGCAAATCGCGGGCGTTAATCAGACGTTCGTAGCGAGCGGGAACTCCAAGACGATTGATTTCAAACTGGCACGCGTGCTTGCACGCAGTCAGAACGACGTGTTGGGCGGCTATTTCCGCTTGTCGCGCCGCTTCGGCCAGAGCTTCATCGAAGATACTGAGATTCCGCAGCAGCGCCGTAACAACACGTTCGTTGAATTCGGGCTGACCGATCGCCACTATTTCGGCGGCGCGCAGTTTGATGGCACGCTTGCGTACAGGCAAGGTATCGGCACGTTTGGCGCACAGGATGATGTATTGGCAATGGACGGCGGGCCGACGTACCGCTACAAAATGGCCGTGCTGGATGCGAACCTGTCAGTGCCGTTCGCGATCGCGCAACAGCCGTTCCGCTACGTGACGACCTTTCACGGCCAATACACCGGCAACACGTTGTACTACATCGATGACCTGACGATCGGCAGCCGTTACACGGTCCGCGGTTTCGACGGCGAAACGATGCTGGCGGCGGCGCGCGGCTTCTACTGGCGCAACGAACTGCAAATGCCCATCGGACAGACGGGGCAGGCGATTTATGCAGGACTCGATTACGGCCGCGTTTGGGGACCGCAGCCTGTCGCGCTGGTCGGTACGCAACTGGCCGGGGCAGTGATCGGCGTTAAAGGCAGCGTTGCAACGCGCTTCGGCGGTTACGGCTACGACCTGTTCGCCGGTACGCCGGTCTACAAGCCGTCCGGATTCCCGACTGCGCGTGTCACGGTTGGATTTCAGGTTACAGCGCAGTTCTGAAATTATCGAAGATAGAATTCAGTGATGTTTAAAAATACGTTGATGGCCGTCGCACTCGGCACATTGTTGGCTGGCTGTGCGTCGCAGAACACGCACAGCGCGGCCTACGATCCTGCAACTGATGCGAGGATTCGCGTTTATTTTGGCGCATCCACGCACTTCTTCTTCAACACGACATGCGAACCGAAGAAAGGTGTACTCGGTTTCGGCGGCGGCGGAATGGCAGTGGCTAAACCACGCACGCTACATCTCGCCAACACGACGATCGGGATGCCCGTTCCAGAGGACGCGTATCGGTACTATGACGAGTATGTGATCAAAGCCAACGAGCCACTGACGATTTCGGTCGAATACGGTGGTGACTCGTTGCCTGATTTTAACGGCTTCATTTTTAGAAGTCCGTTTCAGCACATTGCTCGTACTTTCGTTCCTCAGGCTGGCAAAGATTACGAAGCGTTCGCAAGCAATGCATCGAATAGTCTCCAACTCAACGTTCGGAGGCTATCTGTCGTAGGTGAGCACGTTCAGACGGAGCCGGTCAGCATCAAGGCCGCGCCAAAGTGCCAAGATGTCAGTCCCGACCCTGCCGGGTAAGTTTCGTTTTCCCATGACGAGTTCACGACGGCAACCGATGCAGGAAGATCGCGAGCTAACCGCTTTTTTGCAGCGGCATGTCGATGTGTTGCTGTCGCCGAATTCTGAGCCACGTCCGCCGTGCTTCCATTGCGGCTCAGCGCACGTTGGTATCCGTGGATACCGAAACGCCTTGAGTGGTCACCGAATTCCGCGCTTCCTGTGTCGGGCATGTAATCGCGAATTTACACGGCTGCACGGTACGCCGCTGTATGGGCGGGCGTCATGCGCAAAAGTTGGAGGCGCTGATAGCGCTTCTATCGCAACCGATCAGCCGTTCGACCGTTGCGACGTCGCGAATCAGCGCGTCGGTCGCATCGATTTCGGTGATCAGCACGTCGTCCGCCAGCGCACCCGGCTTCGCGTGGGAATGGGTGTGGTTGCCGAGCCGATGGCCTTCACGCGCTATGCTCGCCGCGATCTCGAGCGCGCCTGCGAGGTTCTTGCCGAGCAGGAAGAAGGTCGCGTTGCACGACGCGGCGCGCAGGACGTCGAGCAAGGGCGGTGTCGACGGGCCCGGGCCGTCGTCGAAACTGAGGTGAATGGACATCGCGTGGAGGGCGCGCGTGTGAGTGGAACCGGAACGAGAGCGCAATCCGTCGGCTGACGCGGTCGCGCATCGTCAGCGAGCGGGAGCGTGCGGGCGTAACACGGCCGGGCGATACCGCCCGTGCTCAAGCGTTGAATCGCTCAATCGTCGGAGGCAAGCGCCGGCTCGTCGGGAATCGCCCGCTCCGCCAGCGCGACGTAATCGCCCGACGCCGTGCGCTCGACCCGCGCATCGACGCGGTACGCGCGCCGCAGGTTCGGCGGCGTCAGCACGTCGGCTGGCGCGCCGTCCGCGACGAGTCCGTCGGCACTCAGCAGCACGAGCCGGTCGCAGAAACGCGATGCGAGATTCAGGTCGTGCATCGCGACCAGCACGATCGCGCCGCGCCGGCGGGCCGCCTCACCGACCGCCTCCAGCGCGAGCAATTGCCAGCGCAGGTCGAGCGCGCTGGTCGGTTCGTCGAGCAGCAGCAGCGGCGTGTCGCGCACGAGCACCTGCGCGAGCCCGACCATCTGTCGCTGGCCGCCCGACAACCGGTCGAGCGACGACATCGCCAGCGGGTGCAGCCGCAGCCGCGTGAACACCTGTTGCAAACGCCGGTCGCGCGTCGCGTCGGACAGGCCGCCGCAGGTGGCGCGCAACGCGCTGCGCACGGCTTCGTACACGAGCAGCGACGACGGTTGCGGCAAGGTCTGCGGCAGATAGCCGACCTGCCGCGTGTGTTCGCGGCGCGACCCGCACAGCAGGTCGAAGCTGCCGAATGCCGCGCGACCGGTCGCGGACGCGAGCCGCGCCAGCGCGCGCAGCAGCGTTGACTTGCCGACGCCGTTCGGCCCGAGCAGCCCGATCGTCGTGCCCGGCTCGACCGGCGCGAGCGACAACCCGTCGAGCACGACCCGGGCGCCGTAGCGGACGGATAGCGCGTCGAGATGCAGCATCGGCTCAGCCATCGAGCCTCCTGCGCCGGCCGACGAGCAGCATGAACAACGGCACGCCGACCAGCGCGGTGATGATGCCGATCGGCAGTGTCACGCCGGGGATCAGCGTCTTGCTGAGCACGGACGCGCCGGCCAGCATGATCGCGCCGGCGAGCGCCGCGCCCGGCAGGTAGTAGCGATGCTCGTCGCCGACCAGCAGTCGCGCGACGTGCGGCCCGACGAGGCCGACGAAGCCGATCGTGCCGACGAACGACAGCGCCGTCGCGGACAGCAGGCTGATGCGCGCGAGCGCGACGAGCCGCAGACGCTCGACCGCGATGCCCATGCTGCGCGCCTGCTCGTCGCCGGCGCGCAGCGCCGTCAACGACGCAACGTCGACGCTCGCCCACAGCGTGCAGGCGGCGAACACGAAGGTCAGCAGCACGATCTTGCCCCACGTCGCGCGCGCCAGGCTGCCCATGCTCCAGAACACGATCTGCTGTAACGCATTCGCGTCGGCGATGAATTGCAGCAGCCACAGCAGGGCCTCGAAGCTGAACATCAGGCCAAAGCCGAACAGCACGACGGTTTCGGTCGTCGCGCCGTGGCGCCACGCGAGCCAGACGATCAGCAGCGTCGCGACGCTCGCGCACGCGAACGCGCCGAGCGACAGCGCGACGTTCTCGTTCCACAGCACGAGGTGCCAGCCGGAAATCACGACGAGCGACGCGCCGACGCTCGCGGCGGCCGACATGCCGAGCGTGAACGGACTCGCGAGCGGGTTGTTCAGCACGGTCTGCATTTCGGCGCCGGCGAACCCGAGCGACGCGCCGACGAGCACGGCCATCAGCGCATACGGCAGGCGCACGTCCCACAGGATCACGCGCTGTTCGAGCGGCAGCCCGTCGGGCCGGAACAGGCCGCCGACCAGGTCGGCGACCGGAAACGGCGACGGGCCGGTCGAGACGTCGACGACGAGCAGTGCGACGAGCACGCATGCGAGCGCGGCCAGCGCACCGACGCGCCGCGCGGCGACCGCGCGGTAGCGGAGTCGCAGCGACGGAGGCGAAACGGGTGTCGTCGTGCTCATGCGGCCGCTCCGGACGCGGGCTCGACAACCACACGTGACGCAAGCGCGAGGCTCGGCAGCACGACGCCGCCGTGATCCTCGCCGTCGATCAGCCGGAACGCGGCGTCGAGCCCTGCGCGGCCGCCCACGCGCGCGACGAAGTCGCGCGCGGAACCGATCTGCTTGCGTGCCTGCTGGCGGCGCATCCGTTCGGCGTCGTGATTCGGTGCACCTTCCTCGAGGCCGCCTGCGGTCACGAGGACGCGCAGCGGTGGTGCGAGCGGGGCGGTTTGCGCGGCGAATCGGTCGGCATAGGGCAGCAGCGCGCGCTCGCCCCACCAGATCGACGGGCTCGCGGCCACGTAGCGCCGAAACAGGTGCGCGCGCGTGAGCATCGCGTACAGCGTCAGCAGGCCGCCGTACGAGTGGCCGAACAGCGTCTGCCGCTCGGGATCGACCGGCAACTGGCGGGCGAGCCACGGCTGCACGTCGTGCTCGATGAAGTCGAGAAAGCGGTCCGCGACGACGCCGCGGCCGTTCGGCAACGGCGCGAGCGTGTAGTCGTCCGCGCGCGCGGCCATGTCGTAGGGCCCGTCGACCGGATAGCCGATGCCGATCACGACGGCCTCGGCGTCGCGCGCGCCGTCCGGCCGAGAGCGGAGATTGCGGACGAGCTGCACCGCGAGCGGGAACAGCGCATTGCCGTCGAGTACGGTGAGCACCGGATGGGGCGCCGAGCCGAAACGCTCGGCCGGCAGCGCGACGAACAGACGCCGCGTGCGGCCGGCGATCGTCACGTCGAACTGGCGGCTGTTCGGCACGACGACCGGCAGTGCGGCTTCGAGGCCGGGCCAGGCAGGCGCATCGGCGGCGCGCGCGGGCGCGAGCCGGCCGCCGAGCGGACCGGCCAATCCGGCGACGAGCAGGGAGCGGCGCATGGAGGAGGCGGGCATCCGCATGTCAGGACCCTTCCTGCACCCAGTATTCGCCTTGCAGCGGAACGGGCTGGAAGCGTCGGACCATCGTATCGAACGTGGCGCGCGGATCGAGATCGGCGAACAACGCCGGATGCAGCCACTTGGCCATCGCCTGCACGGCGACGACGTTGAACGGCGAATTATAGAAGTGATGCCAGATCGCATATGCGCGCCGCTCGCGGACCGCGCGCAGCGGTGTGATCTGCGGCCGCTTCAGCGAGCGGTCGAGCGAACGGACGGCGGCGTCGTGCGGCACACCGGCGCCGAGCGCGATGCGTTGCGGCGCGCTTTGCAGCGTCTGGAGCGAGCCGATCGCGGTGCCGATGTAGAAATCGGGCTGGCGACTCAGCAGGTATTCGGGGTTCAGCGTGCCGTGCTCGCCGGGCACGCGGCCTTTCGCGACGTTGTTGCCGCCAGCGGCGTCGAGCAGGTGGCCCATCATGCCGGTCATCGTGTCGCAGCAGTCGCCCGACAGGCCGACGCGGCTTTCGAGGAACACGCTCGGCGCGGCCGGGCGCGCGGTCGCGAGCCGCGTGCGGACGAGGTCGAGCTGCCGCCGCCAGTACGCGTTGAATTCCGTCGCGCGCTGCGGCGAGCCGAGCACCTGGCCGAGCAGCGCGATGCTGCGTGGCGTGTTGGCGAGCGGGTCGTGCCGGAAGTCGACGAACACGATCGCGACGCCGGCCGCCTCGAGCCGCGCGAGCGTTTCGCGATCGCGCTCGCCGGGGCCGTGGCCGCCGCCGAGCCCGAAGATCGCTATCTGCGGACGCAGCGCGAGCGCGCGCTCGTCGCTGAAGCTGCCGGACTGCGAGCGCCCGATGCGGGGCACGTCCTTCAGGCGCGGGAAGCGCGCGAGCCATTGGGCGTAGCTCGCGGGATCGAGCTGCTCGAAATCACCCATCATGCCGACAAGGCGGCGCGCCGGATCGTCACCGTCGACTACCGCCAGCGCCGGCAGCAGGCGCCCCTCGCCGAGCAGCACGCGCTCGACGCGCGCGGGAATCCGGACCTGCCGCCCGGCCAGGTCGGTGACGGTCGTCGTGTCCGCCTGTGCGGCCTGCATCACGAGCCAGCCGCACAGCCATACGCCAAGCATGGCCCACATTCCGCTTGTATTTCTCACGTGACTCCCGATACGATATAAATGAGAACAATTCTCATTTGATTGTAGCCGAGCCGACGCCGCGACAGGGGCGTCGGTCGTTTGATCGCACGCCAAAATAGTTTGCGTGGGCGCAAGAGGCCTGCGCGCGGGGGTATGACGACATGACAGCGCTGACACCAGCCGCTTCCCATTCCGATCGCTATCGACACGACGCACATGTCGCGCGGATCCGCGAGGTGCGGCCCGGGCTGCGGATCCATTCGGACGACGCAACGGATGAATTCGACGCCGTGATGTCGGGGCAGTGTTCACCGGGCCTGCATCTCGTGCTGCTGCTCGAGGGCGCGCTCGACGTGTCGTACGGTGACCGGCGCGTGGTGCTGACGACGGACGGGCGCCGCACCGGCCGCACGGACTGCGAAGCCGCGCGGCCCGCGGTGCGGATGCAGTCGTTCCTGCTCAACGCGGTCGAGCCGGACACGTTCCGCAGGCGGCTCCGCAAGGGCGGTTACGCACGGCGGCTGAGCCTCGCGATGTCGGGCGAATGGCTCGGCCATCTGCAGGCGGCCAGCCGCGGCGTCCTGCCGGAACGGCTCGACGCGATGCTGTCCGCGCATCTCGCGATCCGCTTCTGGCAGCCGACGCCGCGTGCGACGGCGCTCGCCGAACAGATCGTGCGGCCGCCCGCCTATCAGCCGATGCTGCAGGCGATCTATCTGGAGAGTCGCGTGCTCGAACTGCTCGCCGAGGCCTTCACGCCGCTCGAGACCGGTGCGGCGCAGGCGGCGGAGGCGTCGCTCGGCTCGCGCGACTATCGGCGGATGGCCGAGTTGCGCGCGTTCCTCGCGAGCGACGCGGCGCAGGAACTGTCGCTCGACGACATCGCGCGGCACGCCGGGATGAGCGCGAACGCGATGCAGCGCCAGTTCCGCGCGGCCTATGGCACGACCGTGTTCGACTTCGTCCGCGAACATCATCTGCAGCGCGCGCGGCTCGCGCTCGAGCGCGATGCGGTGAGCGTCAAGCAGGCCGCGGCGCTGGCCGGCTACACGAGCGCCGCGAACTTCGCGACGGCCTACAAGCGCCGCTTCGGCGTCACGCCGACGCTCGCGCGACGCAGCGACCGGCGTTGACGATGGCCGGCGACGGCGCTCAAACGACTTCGATGCTTACGCAAAGATTTCGATTGGTTACATGTTTCATAATGCAAATGAGAATCAATAGCATCATGAAACGTAGAAGGCGCCACCATGTCGAGTCAAGCTGCAAGCTTTGCGTTGAAGCCGGTCGTCGTTGCCGGCCTGTATCTGATGGGCGTGTCGTGCGCGTGGGCGCAGACGCCTGGCCGGGTGGCGGAACCCGCCGCCGCGTCGTCCGTCGCCGCCAAACCGGATGACCCGGGCAAACCGGCCAAAGCGGTCGAATCCGTACCGCCGGATGCTGCCGCCGATCCGGCCGCGCTGAAGGAGATCGTCGTCACGGCGAGCCGCCGCGAGCAGGCGATCCGCGAGGCGCCCGCGAGCATTTCGGTGATCAGCCGGGAAGACATCGACGCGAAGCCGTATACGTCGGTCGCCGAGATCGTCGCCAACGTCGAGGGCGTGAGCGTCGTCGGTGCGTCGCCGAACGACCAGGACATCTCGATTCGCGGGATGCCGGGCGAGTACACGCTGATACTCGTCGACGGCCGCCGCCAGAACACGCGAGAAACGATGAACCGTGGCACGGCCGGCGTGCAGTCGAACCTGATGCCGCCGCTGTCCGCGATCGAGCGGATCGAGGTCGTGCGCGGGCCGATGTCGTCGCTGTACGGCGCCGACGCGATGGGCGGCGTGATCAACGTGATCACGCGCAAGGTGCCGAAGCGCTGGGGCGGCACGATCACGGCAGGCAGTGTGTGGCAGCTCGAATCGAACCAGGGCGACACGCAGAGCGTCGACTTCTGGCTTGGCGGCCCGCTGAAATCCGACGTGCTCGGGCTGCAGGCGTCGGGGCGTCTCCTGCATCGCGGCGAAGACGACATCTACTACCCGAACAGTGGAACGGGCGGGGCGAACGGGCAGCGGATCGGCAGCTTCGACGTGAAGCTGTCCGCGAAACCCGCGAGCAACCAGGACGTGAGCGTGAACATCGGGCGCGAGCAGCTCACCTATCTCAGCACGCCGGGCAAGAGCGCCGCGCCGCTCACGCCGCGCACGGCGGCCACCGCGCTCACGGAGACGCGTCATGTCCGCGATTACTGGGGCATCACGCACGACGGCCGCTGGGGCTTCGGCGACACGACGGTGTCGCTGTACGGCGAGCGCGGCGTGCAGGACCAGTGGACGCCGGCCGGGCGTTCGCCGGTGAAGCCCGCGCTGACCGACACGATCCTCGAAGGCAAGGCCGCGATACCGTGGTGGGGCGAGCGCAACATCCTGACCATGGGCGGCCAGCACATCTGGTCGCGGCTGTCCGGCATCAGCGTGCAAGACGCGGTGCCGAAAGGCCATGGGGCCAATGCGGATCGTGTCACGCGCGACGCGTGGGCACTGTTCGGCGAGAACGACTACTTCTTCAACGACCGCTTCACGCTGACGACCGGCGTGCGGCTCGATCACGACGAGCGTTACGGCAGCCACGTCAGCCCGCGCATCTACGGCGTGTACCAGATCAGCAAAGCGTGGACGGTGCGCGGCGGCGTATCGACCGGGTTCCGGCCGCCGTCGCTGCGCCAGAGCACGGCCGGCTACTGCATGACGTCGGGCGGCGCGGCGGGCGCGACGCCCGGCACGCTGTGCGGCAATCCGGATCTCAAGCCGGAGACGAGCCTGACCGAAGAGCTCGGCGTGCGCTACGACCTGGGCGACACGTACGCGGGCCTGACGCTGTTCAACAATCTGTTCAAGAACAAGGTGGCGAGCTACGACACGGGCAAGCCCGATCCGCGCTCGCCGGGCCGCAACATCTATGTGTACGACAACATCGACCAGGTCAAGCTGTACGGGCTCGAGATCGGCGCGGGCACGCGCCTGTCGCGCACGCTGAAGGTGTCGGGCGCGTACACGCTGACCGAATCGCGCCGCGAAGGCAGCGGCGAGAAGGCGTTCAACGGCAGTTCGCTCGACGGCTATCCGCTCGACAAGACGCCGAAGCACAAATTCAACGTGCAGGTCGACTGGACGCCGACCGCCAAGCTCGATCTCTACGCGACGGCGAACTATATCGGCAGCGAATACTGGGCCGCGTTCCGCAACGGCGCGCAGGGCGTGCGCGAACGGCCGTCGACGACGACTTTCGATCTCGGCGGGCGCTACCGGATCGACAAGCGTTTCTCCGTCAATTTCGCGGTGCTGAACCTGACCAACAAGATGGTGCCGATCGACGATCGCACGCGCACGACCGGGCTGAGCGGCAACTGGCTCGTCGACCAGGGGCGCCGCATCGCGGTGAGTCTGACCGCCGAAATGTGACGGCATGGCCGGCGCGCCGCGCCGCGCCGGCTCGTTCAATCTGGAGGCAATGTCAATGAATGCGATTTCCCGACTTTCCGAACTATTAGTACCCCATAGCGTGCGGGATGTTTATCGTGCGGATACGCCGCTGTTTCTCGCAACGCCGGCGCATACGCTGCTGGCCAGCGATGTTGCGGCGGCGATCCCGCATGCGGGCGCGCCGCTCGCGGCGCGCGTGAACGATGCGTTGCGTCGCGAGCGGGCCGGCGGCCACATGGGTGCGGCGGTAGTCGGCGCGGTGCCGTTCGACGTCGACGCGCCGGCCGCGCTGCGGGTCGCGCGCACGATGCTGCGC
>NZ_JBYSWZ010000028.1:37038-45243 GCF_058781685.1 Burkholderia sp. FW306-1C-G01B | reverse complement strand
CCCGACGGACCGAGGCAAGCTCGGATCGAAGCGACACATCGTCGTAGATGCACGCGGCATCCCGCTGGCTGTCGTGATCACGGGAGCCAATCGGCACGATTCGATGGCATTCGAGCCCACGCTTGATTCCATTCCTGCGGTATCGGGCCTGAACGGGCAGCCGCGCAAGCGGCCGAGCAAACTGCACGCCGACAAAGGGTATGACTTCGCTCGTTGCCGGCGCTATCTGAGACAGCGCGGCATCAAGGCCCGTATTGCCCGCCGTGGTATCGAAAGCAGTGAGCGGCTCGGGCGTCATCGTTGGGTCGTCGAGCGCACACATGCCTGGTTTGCTGGTTTCGGCAAGCTCCGGATTCGCTTCGAGCGCCGCCTCGATATTCATGCCGCTTTGCTTGCTCTGGCTGCCGCCGTCATCTGCTCTAGATTCGTGGATGACTTGTGTTAGCGACTCCCAATCGGTGAGATTTTTACCTTGTAACCATACGCTTTGGAAACATAGGCGACGGTCATCCATCCCGCGCTTCCTCCGCCCGCAATCAGGATGCTTTTCACCAAATTCCACATAATCCCTCATGTGACCAAAATTGAACTGTTTAGCTCGGCGGCACAATCCGACTTTCCATTGCCGTTTTTATTGGGATTTATGCGGCCCAAGCTAACGTAGTTGTCCACGGTTGCTGCAACAATAGGGATTGTTTAATAAACAAGCGACAACCATCAAATTGCTAAAAAATAAAAAACTCCAATATGAAATTATTTCCTTTCGGCACGTATAGTTTTCCGATTTGGGATGGATAAATTAAATGTGGCGGATAAAAAATCAAAATCCTGTCAAATATATCAGTTTGATTTAAGCAATCGCCAGCCTATTCTGGGTGCCGATTAATTGGCCACCCTCTCAGAAGTCCATTCGGTTTTTAAATCCTATGGGAAGCGTGTCATGAGCAATCCGATCAAGAATATCGTCATCGTGGGCGGCGGCACCGCGGGCTGGATGGCCGCCTCGTACCTCGTCCGGGCGCTCCAACAGCAGGCGAACATTACGCTCATCGAGTCTGCGGCGATCCCCCGGATCGGCGTGGGCGAGGCGACCATCCCGAGTTTGCAGAAGGTGTTCTTCGACTTCCTCGGGATACCGGAGCGGGAGTGGATGCCCCAGGTGAACGGCGCGTTCAAGGCCGCCATCAAGTTCGTGAACTGGAGGAAGTCTCCCGACCGCTCGCGCGACGATTACTTCTACCATTTGTTCGGCAGCGTGCCGAACTGCGACGGCGTGCCGCTTACCCACTACTGGCTGCGCAAGCGCGAACAGGGCTTCCAGCAGCCGATGGAGTACGCGTGCTACCCGCAGCCCGGGGCGCTCGACGGCAAGCTGGCACCGTGCCTGGCCGACGGCACCCGCCAGATGTCCCACGCGTGGCACTTCGACGCGCACCTGGTGGCCGATTTCCTGAAGCGCTGGGCCGTCGAACGCGGGGTGAAGCGCGTGGTCGACGAGGTCGTGGACGTTCACCTGAACGAGCGCGGCTACATCTCCAGCCTGTCCACGAAGGAGGGGCGCACGCTTGAGGCGGACCTGTTCATCGACTGCTCCGGCATGCGGGGGCTCCTGATCAACCAGGCCCTGAAGGAACCCTTCATCGACATGTCCGACTACCTGCTGTGCGACAGCGCGGTCGCCAGCGCCGTGCCCAACGACGACGCGCGCGACGGGATCGAGCCGTACACCTCGGCGATCGCCATGAACTCAGGGTGGACCTGGAAGATTCCGATGCTGGGCCGGTTCGGCAGCGGCTACGTCTTCTCGAGCAAGTTCACGTCGCGCGACCAGGCCACCGCCGACTTCCTCGACCTGTGGGGCCTCTCGGACAATCAGCCGCTCAACCAGATCAAGTTCCGGGTTGGGCGCAACAGGCGGGCGTGGGTCAATAACTGCGTCTCTATCGGGCTGTCGTCGTGCTTTTTGGAGCCCCTGGAATCGACGGGAATCTACTTCATCTACGCGGCGCTCTACCAGCTCGTGAAGCACTTCCCCGACACCTCGTTCGACCCGCGGTTGACCGACGCATTCAACGCCGAGATCGTCTACATGTTCGACGACTGCCGGGATTTCGTCCAGGCGCACTATTTCACCACGTCGCGCGAAGACACGCCGTTCTGGCTCGCGAACCGGCACGACCTGCGGCTCTCGGACGCCATCAAGGAGAAGGTCGAACGTTACAAGGCGGGGCTGCCGCTGACCACCACGTCGTTCGACGATTCCACGTACTACGAGACCTTCGACTACGAATTCAAGAACTTCTGGTTGAACGGAAACTACTACTGCATCTTTGCCGGCTTGGGGCTGCTGCCCGACCGGTCGCTGCCGCTCTTGCAGCACCGGCCGGAGTCGATCGATAAGGCCGAGGCGATGTTCGCCCGCATCCGGCGCGAGGCCGAGCGTCTGCGGACGAGCCTGCCGACGAACTACGACTACCTGCGGTCGCTGCGTGAGGGCGACGCGGGGCTGTCTCGCAGCCAGCCCGGGCCGACGCTCGCGACGCCGGAGGTCCTGTAGTGGAAAGCGCCCTGGACCCGGTATGCACATTCGCGGCCACGCACGCCGAGGTGGCAGCCTGCGATCCGCTGCAGGCGAGGGCGCTCGTCCTGCAACTGCCGGGCCTGAATCGCAGGAAGGACGTGCCCGGCATCGTCGGCCTGTTGCGCGAGTTCCTTCCGGTGCACGGCGTGCCGTCCGGCTGGGGCTTCGTCGAAGCCGCAGCCGCGATGCGGGACATCGGGTTCTTCCTGGGGTCGCTCAAGCGGCACGGACACGAGCCCGTGGACGCAGTGCCCGGGCTCGAGCCGGTGTTGCTCGACCTGGCGCGTGTGACCGACCTGCCGCCGCGCGAGACGCTCCTGCATGTGACGGTCTGGAACCCCGCGGCGGCCGACGCGCAGCGGAGCTACACCGGGCTCCGCGACGAAGCGCACCTGCTCGAGAGCGTACGCATCTCGATGGCGTCCCTCGAGGCGGCCATCGCGTTGACCGTCGAGCTGTCCGACGTGCCCCTGCGGTCGCCCGCGTTCGAGCAAGGGTGCGTCGAGCTGGCGGCCTATCTTCAGAAAATGGTCGAATCGATCGTTTACGCCTACCGCTTCATCTCGCCGCAAGTCTTCTACGACGAGCTCCGCCCCTACTACGATCCGATTCGAGTCGGGGGGCAGAGCTACCTCGGCCCCGGCGCCGTAGAAATGCCCCTCTTCGTGCTGGAGCACGTCCTGTGGGGCTCGCAATCGGACCACCCGGCTTATCGAGAATTCAAGGAGACGTACCTGCCCTATGTGCTTCCCGCGTTCAGGGAGGTCTACGCCCGGTTCGCCGGGGGGCCGGCGCTCGTCGACCGCGCGCTCGACGAGGCGCAAGCGGCCCGCGTGCGGGGCGAACCCGTCGGGGCCGGGCTGGCGGCCCTCGAGCGGGTCTTCGAGATCCTGCTGCACTTCCGGGCGCCTCACCTCAAGTTGGCGGAGCGGACGTACGAAGCCGGGCGAAGCGGCCCCACGATCGGCAGCGGGGGATACGCGCCCAGCATGCTCGGCGATCTACTCACGCTCACGCGGGCCGCGCGGTCCCGCCTCCGCGCCGCGCTCGACGAATCCTGACGCGCGCGGCCATGTGTTCCATCTCACAAGGAGAGATTGCCCCCATGACTCAGAAGAGCCCCGCGAACGGGCGCGATAGCAACCACTTCGACGTGATCATCCTCGGCTCGGGCATGTCCGGCACCCAGATGGGGGCCATCCTGGCCAAACAACAGTTTCGCGTGCTGATCATCGAGGAGTCGTCGCACCCGCGGTTCACGATCGGCGAATCGTCGATCCCCGAGACGTCTCTTATGAACCGCATCATCGCCGATCGCTACGGCATTCCGGAGCTCGACCACATCACGTCGTTCTATGCGACGCAGCGTTACGTCGCGTCGAGCACGGGCATCAAGCGCAATTTCGGCTTCGTGTTCCACAAGCCCGGCCAGGAGCACGACCCGAAGGAGTTCACGCAGTGCGTGATTCCCGAGCTGCCGTGGGGGCCGGAGAGCCATTATTACCGGCAAGACGTCGACGCCTACCTGTTGCAAGCCGCCATCAAATACGGATGCACGGTCCGCCAGAAGACGAACGTGACCGAATACCACGCCGACAAGGACGGCGTCGCGGTGACTACCGCCCAGGGCGAACTGTTCACCGGCCGGTACATGATCGACTGCGGGGGGCCCCGCGCGCCGCTCGCGACCAAGTTCGGGCTCCGCGAAGAGCCGTGCCGCTTCAAGACGCACTCGCGCAGCCTCTACACGCACATGCTCGGGGTCAAGCCGTTCGACGACATCTTCAAGGTCAAGGGGCAGCGCTGGCGCTGGCACGAGGGGACCTTGCACCACATGTTCGAGGGCGGCTGGCTCTGGGTGATTCCGTTCAACAACCACCCGCGGTCGACCAACAACCTGGTGAGCGTCGGCCTGCAGCTCGACCCGCGTGTCTACCCGAAAACGGACATCTCCGCGCAGCAGGAATTCGACGAGTTCCTCGCGCGGTTCCCGAGCATCGGGGCGCAGTTCCGGGACGCCGTGCCGGTGCGCGACTGGGTCAAGACCGACCGCCTGCAGTTCTCGTCGAGCGCCTGCGTCGGCGATCGCTACTGCCTGATGCTGCACGCGAACGGGTTCATCGACCCGCTCTTTTCCCGGGGGCTCGAGAACACCGCGGTGACCATCCACGCGCTCGCGGCGCGCCTCATCAAGGCGCTGCGCGACGACGACTTCTCCCCCGAGCGCTTCGAGTACATCGAGCGCCTGCAGCAGAAGCTTTTGGACCACAACGACGACTTCGTCAGCTGCTGCTACACGGCGTTCAAGGACTTCCGGCTGTGGGACGCGTTCCACAGGCTGTGGGCGGTCGGCACGATCCTCGGGCAGTTCCGGCTCGTGCAAGCCCACGCGCGGTTCCGCGCGTCGCGCGACGAGGGCGACCTCGATCACCTCGACAACGATCCCCCGTACCTCGGGTACCTGTGCGCGGACATGGAGGAGTACTACCAGTTGTTCAACGACGCCAAGGCCGAGGTCGAGGCCGTGAGCGCCGGGCGCAAGCCGGCCGAGGAGGCCGCGGCGCGGATTCACGCCCTCATCGACGAACGAGAGTTCGCCAGGCCGATGTTCGGCTTCGGGTACTGCATCACGGGGGACAAGCCGCAGCTCAACAACTCGAAGTACAGCCTGCTGCCGGCGATGAAGCTGATGTACTGGACGCAAACCAGCGCGCCGGCAGAGGTGAAAAAGTACTTCGACTACAACCCGATGTTCGCGCTGCTCAAGGCGTACATCACGACCCGCATCGGCCTGGCGCTGAAGTAATCGACCGACGACCACACAAAAAACGATGGACGACATTCAATTCGATCAACCGAGCGTCAAGGAGCAACCCCAGGCGGCGTACGACGCGACCACGCGCGTGGCCGCGAGCTGGTACGTCGCGATGCGCTCGGACGACCTCAAGGACAAGCCGACGGAGTTGACACTGTTCGGCCGTCCGTGCGTGGCGTGGCGCGGCGCGACGGGGCGGGCAGTGGTGATGGACCGCCACTGCTCGCACCTCGGCGCGAACCTGGCCGACGGGCAGATCAAGGACGGGTGCATCCAGTGCCCGTTTCACCACTGGCGGTACGACGAGCAGGGCCAGTGCGTTCACATCCCCGGCCACAGCCCGGAGGTGCGCCGGCTGGAGCCCGTCCCGCGCGGGGCGCGCCAGCCGACGTTGGTCACCGCCGAGCGGTACGGCTACGTGTGGGTCTGGTACGGCTCCCCGCAGCCGCTGCACCCGCTGCCCGAAATCGCCGCGGCCGACGTCGACAACGGCGACTTCATGCACCTGCACTTCGCGTTCGAGACGACGACGGCGGTCTTGCGGATCGTCGAGAACTTCTACGACGCGCAGCACGCGACCCCCGTCCACGCGCTCCCGGTCTCGGCCTTCGAGCTCAAGCTCTTCGACGATTGGCGCCCGTGGCCGGAGGTCGAGTCGCTGGCCCGGGCGGGCGCGTGGTTCGGCGCCGGGATCGACTTCACCGTGGACCGGTACTTCGGGCCCCTCGGCATGCTGTCGCGCGCGCTCGGCATGGACATGTCGCAGATGAACCTGCACTTCGACGGCTACCCGGGCGGGTGCGTCATGACGGTCGCCCTGGACGGAGACGTCAAATACAAGCTGCTCCAGTGCGTGACGCCGGTGAGCGACGGCAAGAACGTCATGCACATGCTCATCTCGATCAAGAAGGTGGGCGGCGCCCTGCGTCGCGCGACCGACTACGTGCTGTTCGGGCTGCAGACCAAACAGGCCGCGGGGTACGACGTCAAAATCTGGAACGGGATGAAGCCGGACGGCGGCGGCGCGTACAGCAGGTATGACAAGCTCGTGCTCAAGTACCGCGCGTTCTACCGGAGCTGGGTCGACCGCGTCGCCGAGGCGACCGCTCAACCGCGCGACCGCGCCGCCGCGAGTGAGCGGCAATGCGTGAGTCGGCAGCCCTAGCCGGGCCGGTCTCGGCCGCATCGTTCCGTCAGGCGCTCGCGAACCTGGCGAGCCTGGGTAGGGGGGCACGGACGCACGACGGCGTTGTCGGCGCCGAGCGCTTCGGCGTCAGCGTCCTCGAAGAGCGCCAGGCGTGGATCGCCGAGCGATCCGCGCGCCCCGACGTCGATCAGCTCCATGCCTCGTTTCGATGACGCCATTCTTCGCTTCGCGATTCAGGGGTCTGGGGAGCAATGGAGCAGGGAAGTCAGTTGAGGTAAGCGGCTCGGCGCGACGAGTACGTGAACCACACTGCAGCCGGCTCCGTCGAGCTCGAACGGCTGTCACCCGCTTGTCCGTCTTCCGCGTTTTTGCGTCGGTCGCCCTTTCCTGAGGCATTGAATGACTATCTGGCTGCTACAACTCGTGGTCGTGATCGGACTCTGCAACGTTTGCGGCCGCATTGCCGAACGGCTCGGCCAGTGCGCGGTCGTCGGCGAGATCGCGGCCGGCCTGCTGCTCGGGCCTTCGCTGTTCGGCGTCATCGCACCTGATTTCTACGATGTGCTGTTCGGCCCGCGTGCGCCGTCGGGAATGGCGCAAGTCAGCGAGGTCGGTCTGGTGTTGCTGATGTTTCAGGTCGGTCTGCACATGGAGCTCGGCGTCACGCTGCGCGGCAGCCGGTGGCGCGTGCCGGTTGCGATTGCGGCAGGCGGCCTGTTCGTGCCGGCCGCGATCGGCATGATCGTGGCGGTCGTGTCGAAGGGGACGCTCGCCAGCGATGCACCGGCGTTGCAGTACGTGCTGTTTTGCGGCGTCGCGCTCGCGGTATCGGCGGTGCCGGTCATGGCGCGCATTGTCGATGACCTGACGCTCGGCGCGATGGCGGGCGCGAGGCATGCGATGTCTGCCGCGATGCTCACCGACGCGCTCGGCTGGATGCTGCTTGCGGCAATCGCATCGTTGTCGAGCGGGCCGGGCTGGGCATTCGCGCGCATGCTCGTCAGCCTGCTCGTCTATCTGGCGCTGAGCGCGCTGCTGGTGCGCTTCGTGGTCCGCCCGGCGCTCGCGCGGCTCGCATCGACGGCGCATGCCTCGCGCGACCGGCTGGCAGTATTGTTCTGCTTCGTGATGGCGTCGGCGCTGGCGACCTCGATGATCGGGTTCCACAGCGCATTCGGCGCGCTTGCCGCGGCGCTGTTCGTGCGGCGTGTGCCGGGCGTCGCGAAGGATTGGCACGATAGCGTCGAGGGCTTCGTCAAGCTGGTGCTGATGCCGGTGTTCTTTGCCCATGCGGGGCTGCATGCGTCGGTAGGGACGATCGACGACGCGACTTCATGGCTGTGGTTCGGGGTGTTTTTCGCGGGCGGGTTCGTCGGCAAGTTCGGCGGCAGCTATCTGGGTGCGCGCGCCACCGGGCTTGCGCCGCACGACGCGATGCTGGTGGGCTCGCTGATGAATACGCGCGGATTGATGGAGCTGATCGTGCTATCGATCGGTCTGCAGATGCAGATTCTTCCGGCGCGTGTTTACACGATTCTCGTCGTGTTCGCGCTGGCGACGACGGCGCTGACCGCGCCGCTCGTCAGGTTTACGCTGCGCATGCAATCGCGCTCGACGCCGGCGATTTCGGTCGCCGGCAAGTGAGGCGGCGCCGGACGCGAG
>NZ_JBYSWZ010000028.1:0-37028 GCF_058781685.1 Burkholderia sp. FW306-1C-G01B | reverse complement strand
GAGCGTCCGGCGCGCAGGGTGAAGCGGGGGGCAGAGGGGTGACCATCGACGGGAGCCGGTGGCCGTGATAAAGCGATTTCGTTTTCGTCATCGCATCATGTTGCGCGAACACCCCGCCAACGTGGCAGCGCCCGGGAATGCATTCGCACCTGCACGGCGGTGCGCGAAGCATCGCCAGTACAAAGCAATCCCCGACGTCCGGCAACTGCGAACTCTGATAGTCGAGCGATGTCATGCGGCCGGGCATCCGATCGACGCCGACGTCTTCAAGGTGCATTCGCCATACCGGCGCGAGCCCATCAACCGGGCTCGGGGCCTGTCTGCCGGATCGCCGGCGGAAGGTGTCACCGCTCGCGCCAAGCATCGATTTTAATTTTGAATCGATCGCTTAGGGGCACTCGGCGAAAAGTCGCGAATCGCGGCCGACCCACCTGTGACTGGGGATCAGCAGTCACGGATACGACGTTACGATCGGCTCGGCAACATAGTTTGCGATACTGAAGAATCGATAGTTGCTCAGCAGATCCGGCGCCGGGAACCCCTCCGGATGAATCCGCCCATAAATCGGGCTGTCGGGGCGCAGACCGGCCAGGGTCAACGCGAGCGTGAATTCGTTGAACGGCGCCATGAACTGACGCGACACGAAATGCATGCCCCAGTTGAACACCGACGGAAGCTGCTCGGTGCGCAACCACGTGTCCGGCCCGCCCGGCGCACGCGCGCAAAGATTCTCCGCCCACGGGCTATGTCCTTCCACGATGAGAAAGCCGTGCTTCGCGTGGCGCTTCCAGCGGGTCAGGAAATCGATGAGATCCGCAGCCGCCACGTAACCGGGAACAAGGCCTTCCGCATCGCTGTACGCCACCTTGAACGCACGCTTGATCTGGTCGAGCGCGATCGGCAACTCGGCCTGATCCGATACCTTCAGGATGCCTGCATAGTGCTGGTCGATAACCGCGCGCAGGCGGGCTCGATCGACGGTGCGGAGATGGCGCTCGAGGATCGCTTCGGCGGCGTCCTTACGCCGGATGCTCAACCGGCGGTTGTGGACCAGGAACATGAAAGTATGCAACAGGTCGCTCAGCCGCGCCGGGCGCATGCTGCCGTCCGGCTGCCTGACGGTCAGGCCGCTTTCGGCCACGGCTTCGTCGTAGCGGTCGGGCTGGGAAATGTCGGCGGCGATCACGCGTACCTGCACACCGGGGATGTCCTTCAGCACAGACAGCGTGGCGGCGGCACGACCGCGCGCGGATTCGTTGTAGTCCGCGCCGATCACGAGCAGCGGATAGGTCGCGAGGTGTCGGCCGCGCCGCGTCGACGTAATGACGTATTCCGCCAGGCGCTTCACTGCGCTGCCGTCGCCGCAGCCCATGTCGGCGATGCCGGCCGGCTGGCGATCCAGCGGCGTGTCGTCGAACAGCTCGCGCAGGATTTTCGTCGTGATTTCCTGCGACGCCGGCCCCGACCCCGCGCCGCTCGACGCATACACGTTCATCACGCGATCGATGTGGCCGTCGCTATCGATATCGAGCGGATCGGGGTTGCCGAACAGGAGTTCGTCGAGCAGCGCATACGAACGCAGATAGGATGCGGGCAACCCCGCGTATGGGGCGGCAATCGGCCGGTGAATCCGGCCCGACTCGGTGAGGCGCACCTTTTCCAGATCGATTTCCGCCATGCCGAACTTGCACATCAGCGCCCATGCCGCGTGCAGGACGACAGGATCAGCATGCGGCCAGGCGCCGACCGCAACCCCGCCGGGCTGCTCGTCGAACTTGCCGAGGATTCCGGGCGCCGACTGCGAGTACTGGCCATCCGGCTGTCTGTCGAACACCGGCATATCGAGCGCGACCCAGGTCGGGCCGAGCAGCAGGCCGTCCATCGCCGTGCGTAGCTGTCCATTCACCTGGCGCTCCAGATCGGTGGCCGGGGGCGGAAGCTCCGGCCAACCCGCCACGCAGATTCGCGCGAGCTGCGCATACAGCACGCTGTCTTTGGCCGCCACGCGCGTTCGATGACATAGAGCATGCAGATGCTGGAGCACCGATGTGGCATCCGCCAGTTGCTCGAACAGCGGCCGGGCGCGCTCGACGCACGCGACGACATATTCACCGGCCGGGGTGAGCGAATATTCTGCGTCTTCGTCGCCGCGATCGAGGGTCAGCCAGCCGGCCAGGCTCAACAGGTTGAGGGCGCCCCACAGCACCCCCAGGTTACGGGTCGGGTCGGGCTGGCGGGACTTCGCGAACGCGCGCATCGAGCGGGGCGCTCCGGCCCGCAGGCCGCGGAACGCGCCGGCAAACACCAGGCGCGCCAGCGTCGGCACCAGCACGATGCCGCTTGCCCAGTTGCAACTGCGCGTATAGGCCATCACGCGCTGCGCATCGTGTCGGCCGATGCGCAGCGTGGCCGCATGCGTGTGTTGCTCGAGCTTGACCGGCAGCTCCATGTCGAGCACCTCGACGCCGATCGAGGTACCGGCCGACAGGCCGAGCAATGTGCGCGTTTCGTCGGGATATGCGTCGAGATAGCGTTCGAGCTGCCGGGCCAGCGCGGTGGTGGAATCACTCAGGTCGAATCGGGCGTGCATGTTGGACGGTCTCACAGGGTCGAAGATTGAGCTGCAATGGGTGAAGGTGCATCCGAATCGGCGTGCGCTACGGCAACCGCCGGCGCGGCGCCGCGAGTCCGCGGCGCGAGATGGGCGGCCAGCGCGCGAATGGACGGGTAGTCCCAGACCGCGGACGGATCGACGGTCACGCCGAACGTCTCGCTGAATACGACCGTCATTTCGACGGCGAGGATCGAGTCGAAGCCGATCTCGGCGAACGTCGACTCGCGCGTCAATCGAACCTTGCGGTGCTTGAGGCGCTCACCCAGCCACGCGATGAGCCATTGTTCGACGGCATGAACCTGCTGGCGATCGGTCAGGCTCGCCGGCTCGCTCACGATCGGGGCCGCCGCCGAACCGGCGTCTTCGCCGGCTGGCGCGTCGGGCGCGCGGGAGACCGAACGCGCGTCGGTATTGGCATCCAGCAACGGATCGACGAGTTGGCTTGCGCCCGGGATCGTTTGCTCGATCGAGCCGATCTCGAACCCGGTGCGCGCTGCCCAGTCGTTCAATTCCGCCGACGTGGACAGGGCAGAGCGCAGGCCGACCTGCCGCTGCGCCGCCTCGATCGCGAGTTCGTACTGGCTCTGCGCCCAGTGCAGCGCGCCGTCGTCGATGCGCTGCTGCGCAGCCGCCCGTTCGATCACCGCCAGCAGCAGTCCCCATTGCGCGACCGTGCCGAGCCAGTAATTGACCCAGACGGCGGCGTGCGCGGCGCCGTCGAGTTTTGACGCATTGGCGAGCCCGTCTTGCGACAGCTGTGCGCCCAGCTGGCGCAGCTCCATGGCCAGCGTGCCGGCGCTCAGCGCACTCTCCAGATAGCGCGGCAAATCGTCGCTTCCGTTGAGCAGACTGCTGCCCAGATGAACCAGCAGCGTTTCGGTCGGCCCCTCGAAGATGCGGGTCAGGCGCGCGTCCCGGAAGATCTGCGGCGCCAGGTTGGTCTCGATATAACCCCGGCCGCCCAGGAACTGCATCATCTCGTCAGCGGATTGCGACAGCAGCTCGGAGCCGAGAATCTTCGAAATCAGCAGGCAGTCTTCAGGCAGCGCGACGCCGAGGTCCAGCTCGGCGGCCAAGTGCTCGACCAGCGCGTTGAGCCCATCGATGCGGTGCCGCAGCTCGCCCAGGCGCAGGCGGCTCAGCGGATTGTCCAGCAGGAGCCCGGTCCCGACCTGGCGCCGCGCCCCGTAGCGATGCATCAGCTGCGCACAGCGTTTCATTCCGCCCACGCAGACGGCAGCGATGCCGAGGCGCGCAATGTTCATCGCGTGCTGCGCCACGAACATCCCTTGCCCGATGTCGCCGAGCCGGTACGCGTCGCTGATCCGCGCGCGATCCAGATGCAGCGCATTCTGGATCATGCCGCGCACGCCCATCGTCAGCTCTTCGGCGCCGATCCGCACGCCTGGCGTGCCGGGGCGCACCGCCAATCCGACCATCCCCGTGCCGTCGGCCTGCCTCGCGAACACGTTGATGATCCCCGCCCACGCGGATGAGCCGCTCCAGCTCTTGTTCCCCGTGACCAGCCAGTCGCCGGACTCGATGCGCTGCGCGCGGGTGGCAATCGCGCGCACATGCGAGCCCGCGGCCGGCTCCGTGATCGCGAATGCGGCGAGCATCCGGCCGCTTGCGAGGCTCGGCAGCAATTCCTCGCGCAATGGCGGCTGCGCATGCTGCATGATCGGCAGGATCCCGAGCGTGTTGTTCAAGGCGACAAAGAAAGCAAGGGTCGAATCGATCGCAGCCAACTGCGCAAACACGCGCGACATGTCGCGCTGGCCGAGGCCGAGGCCGCCGTACGAACGGTCGATCGGCATGCCGAGCAGGCCCCGGTTCCCGAAATCGAGCACGACGTGCGGCGGAATGGTGCGACGCTCGTCGATGGTTCGCGAATCGATCCGCGTGCGGGCGTAGTGCCTGAGCCAGTCGTTCAGTTCGTCGACGGTGGCGCTGTCATCGCGCCGACGATCGTTGGCCGCCGGCTTGTCGATGCCGGCTGCCGGGCGCGCGGGTTGCCGGCGATCGGCAGCCGGCGTTTGCGTGCCGGCGTCGACGTCCCACTGCGCAAGGATCGTCAGTGCGCCGTCGCGCAGCTGCGTGCGGCACGTGCTGCGGCGCACCTTGCCACTCGACGTTTTCGGCACGCTGCCGGGCGACACCAACACGATCGCGCTCGGGCCGATGTCGAGGCGGTTCCAGATCGCCTGGCGAATCGCGTCGATGAAGCTGTCGAGATTGCCCTTGCGCTGCGAGCGCTCGACTTCCGCCACGACGATCAGGCGCTCCGCGTCGACCTGGTCGTCCATGAAGGCTGCACAACCGTTCGGCACGAGTTCCGCCACGCCGACGATCAGCGCGTACTCGATGTCTTCCGAGTAGTAGTTGCGGCCGGCCAGGATCACCATGTCCTTGAGCCGGCCGGTGACGTAAAGCTCGTCGCCCAGAATGAAGCCGAGATCGCCGGTGCGCATGAACACCTGATCCCGATGGCCCGCCAGACTGTGCTGGAAGGTCGAATGCGTCTGCTCGTCCAGACGCCAGTAGCCGGCGGCGACGCTCGGGCCGGCCACGCAGATTTCGCCGATGGTCCGATCGGCGCAACGCTCGTTCGTCTCCAGGTCGCGCACGATCACCTGTTGTTCGCCGTCGGTGCGGCCCACGCTGACCAGGACCCGTTCGCCCGGGCGATCCAGCGGCTGCGGCGACACGCCCAGGAACTCGCTGCGCGGCACCACGGATTGCCGCTGGAGGGCGGCCTGGTCGACGCACAGCGTCCGGATCGGATGCTGCTCCGTGCGACCGGCGACGTACAGCGTCCCCTCCGCCAGCCCGTAGCACGGCAGGAAACCGTCGGCGGCGAAGCCCGCGGCGGCGAAGCGCCGCGCAAAATCCGACAAGGTGCTGGCACGCACCGACTCGGCGCCGTTATAGGCGACCCGCAGGCACGACAGGTCGAGCGTCGCCAGCTGTTCGTCGGAGATTCGCCGGCAGCACATCCGGTATGCGAAGTCCGGCGCGCCCGTCAGATCCGCCCGATACTGGCTGATGGCTCGCAGCCACAGGAACGGATGCTGAATGAACCGCTCCGGGGCCATCAGAACACTGCGGAAACCGCCGTAGAGCGACGTCAGGATCACGCCGATCAACCCCATGTCGTGATATGGAGGTAGCCAGCTGACGATCGTGCTCCGCTCGTCACAGGCCAACCATTTGCCGATCATTTCCAGGTTGTGCATCAGGTTGCCGTGCGACACCATCACGCCCTTGGGGCTACCGGTGGTCCCCGACGTGTATTGCAGAAAGGCGATCCGGGATGGCTGCACGCTGGCGGGCGAATGCACGGGATCCAGCGCCTGCGCGCCCCCGACGTCGAGCAGCGTGCTGCCGGATGCATCGGTATCGGCGAGCCAGGTCGTGCAGCGCGCATGGTCCTCGGCCGAACACAGAATCGTGTTCGCGCCTGCGCTCTCGACGATGCCGGCGATCCGCACCATATGCTGCCTGTTGCGCGGCGGGTAGGCGGGAACCGCGATGGCGCCCGCATACAGGCACCCCATGAAGGCACTGACATAGTCGAGCCCCGGCCGGCACAGCAGCAGGACCCGGTCGCCGATGTCGACCGCGTTCTGCTGCAGCAGCGCGGCGACCCGGCGGGCGCGCGTGTCGAGCTCCGCGAAGGTCATCGATTCGGCCTGCTCCTGTTCGGGCGGGCCGCTCAGGAACACGTAGGCGGTTTTGTCGCCGAGTGTGGCGGCCCGGTTCTGAAGCAATTCGCTAAGCGTGGTCGGCAAGGTCGCAGTGGTCATGATGTCGTCGGAAGAGGTATGAAAACAGCGAGCAGCGGCCTGACGCCGGCCGGCGCCCATGCGTTGCTGCGGCGGGAATCCGCAGGAGGCTATTCGGCGCGATGGAACAGATCGATCATGTGCATCATGCTTTTGAGATGCAGGAAATGCGGCACCACCCGTTCGCTCCTTGCCGCATAACGCGCAGTCCAGTGGTGGGCCAGTTCGTGCGTGGCGGTGGCGTCGCCGCGCACCGCGCGTGCGTTGGCCTCGCGCGCATCGAGGCACGCACGTGCATGCCGCACGGCCGATCGGGCGAGCTCGCCGGTGAGGATGCCGTGATGCCCCAATGCGAGCCGCGGCGCCTGCAGTTGCTCGATGACGTCCAGCGAGTGCCGATAGGCAAACAGGTCCTGAAAGACCAGCGGCAGCCAGCTGGTGGCGCCGTGAAACTCGCCGAGCGCATCCGACACGAAACCGATGTCCAGCTGCGGGCAGTAGTAGCCGAACTGGCAACGGCTGTGGCCCGGCAGCGCGATCGTGCGAATCTGCATCCCGTCGCCGATGTCGAGCTGCGTGCCCGGATTGATCGGGTAGAACGGCAGGTCGGACAACTCGGTGAAATCGACGCCGACGGCGGGATCCCACGACCGTGACGCCTGCGCGTCGAGCTGACGGATGGTTCGGCAGGCCGACGGGCTCTGGAACGCATCGAACGCGTCGGGAGAACCGGATACATGGAGCCACGGCATGCGCGACTTGAGCGTCATCAGCAGGCTGCAGTGGTCATAGTGCGAGTGGGTGATCAGCCAATAGCGCAAATGCCGGATGCCGCCGAAGTCCCGCAGCAGGTCGTGAAGCTGCTGCCACACGAGCTCCGTCATGCCGCTCAGGCCGCCCTCGATCAGCGTCGCGGCCTCGTCGTTGACGATCACGTACAGCGGCACGTCAGCCGTGCCGACGAGGGCCAGCCGCTGATCGATCCACCCCGGGGAAGCGTTCAGCATGTCGTTCAGCTCCGGTAGAGCGCACAGGCCCATGTCGCGCCCGCGCCGTAGGTCACGAGGAGGTTGATCTGCCCGGCCGGCATGCGGCCTTGCTCGCGTGCGATGGCGAGCGCGACCGGAAACGCCGCGCTCGCCATGTTGCCCAGCTGATCGACGGAAATCATGCACCGCTCGCGGGGCAGCCCGAGTTGCCCGATGACCGCGTCGAGGATGCGCAGGTTCGGCTGGTGCGGCACGACCAGGCCGATATCCCCAATCGTCAGCCGGTGCTTGTCGAGCATCTGCCGGCACGCGTCGACGATGCGCCGCGTGGCGTCTTCGAACATCGGCCTGCCTTTCATCCGGAAATGGTGCCTGCCGGCCGCGATGTCGTCTTCGTCGATGAAGCGCGGGCGTCGCGCGCCGGGCGCTTCCGTGCTGAGCAGGTCGAACTGGGTGCCGTCGGCGCCGAGCGTCAGGTCGATCAGCCCGTGCGCCGGGTGGTCCGTCGCTTGCAGCAGCAGCGCGGCGGCGCCGTCGCTCAGCAGGATCGACAGATTGCGGCCGGCATTGCTGGAGTCGATCCGCCGCGACAGGGCCTCGGCGCAGATCAGCAGCACGTTGCGATACAGGCCGCTCGCGAGGAAGTGGCGCGCGATCTCGATCCCGTAGAGCCCGCCGCTGCATTGCGCGCGGATATCGAAGCACGGAATCTCCCGCAATCCGAGCCGGGGCTGGATGTAGCACGCTTGCGACGGATCGTGATGATCCGGCGACAGCGTATTGACGATCAGCAGATCGACGTCGCGCGCCGTGACGCCGGCGTCGGCCATCGCCCGTTCCGCGGCGGGGCACGCAAGATCCGCCAGATGCTGATCGGGGGCAAGATAGCGTCGCGCCACGACGCCGGTTCGTTCGCGAATGAACGCGTCGCTGGTGTCGATCATGCCGGCGACTTCGTCGTTGCTGACGATCCGGTCCGGCAGTGCGTGGCCCATCCCGGCGATGACGAGTCTGGCGGTCATGTCCGCACCTCCTGCTCCGTCACGGCGGCGACGGCATCGCCCGCATCGGTCACGACGGTTTCGCCCCAGCGCCACAATTGCGCGCCGAAGCCCCAGCCGGCGCCTGCGCCGGCAATCACGACCAACGATCCCGGCCGGATCACGCCCTCCCGGATCGACTCGGCCAGCGCAAACGGCACGGCAGCCGACACGAGGCACGCACAATCGGCGACGCGAATCACGTATTGGTCGGGCTTGAGCCCGAGCCGCTGCGCCCATGCGCGCACGAGCAGCGCCGACGGCTGATGGAACACCATCGCATCGATGTCGGCGATGCCCGTTCCGCTCCGCTGCAACAGCCGCTCGACGATATCGGGAATGGCCACAGGCATGAAACGCGAAATCGCCTCCTGCGCTTCGGGCTTGAGCGTGAAATACACGCCGAACGGGTTGTCGGCGTCGGTTGCCGCGTCGTCGTCTGCCGCATCCCGCGCGTTGCGCCACTGCATCGTCACGAGGTCGTAGCGGGTTGCATCGCTGTGATACGCGGCATCCAGCCAATCGGCGCCGTCGGGATCGGCCGGCTCGGCGACGAGCACGGCCGCGGCCGCGCCATCGCCGAAGTTCGTCGACGATTTGCTGGTGTAGTCGACCACTGCCGACATGCGCTCCGACGAGCACACCAGGGCCCGCTTCACCCGTCCCTGCTTGATGAGGTTGGTGGCGATCTGCAGTTGCAGCACGAAGCTCGCGCACTCCATCTCGACATCGGCGTCGAGCGCGCGCGTGGCGCCGAGCCTGTCGCGCAGCGCACGCGCCAGCCGCGGCGCGAAACGGCGCCGGCCGTCGGCGAGCGAGACGAACGGCGACGTCATGTTGAACAGCACCAGATCGAGTTCGGCGGCCTCCACGCCGGCACGGGCGAGTGCGTCGCGGGCCGTGCGCTCGGCCAGCGCAAGCTCGGATTCGCCGGCATCGGGATCGATCATGTAGCGCGATTCGATGCCCCAGAATTGCCACCATTCCGACGGAATGGGCTCGACGCCCGCGAAGACGGGATCGTCGTTGGGTACCTGGCGTGCCGGCAGGCGGCAGGCCAGACTTGCGATTCGGACGTTGTGCACCATCAGACCTCCATCGTGCTGCAGGCGATGCGCGGCCTGAACGGATCCAGCGTCATGGCGACCACCGTATGTTCATCGTCACGCAACGGCATCGAATTTGCGACGCGGGACGCGAGCCACGCGGGCAACTGGAACGGGTTCGGGATGTCCGTCGAACCGGCGACGACATCGACGTGGAAATCGCGACCCACGCCGGTGGCGATCGATGGCCATCCGCTCAACCACGATTCGCAAAACAGCGTGGCGGCGCGCCGGTCGATGCGGCTCTGCACCGCGTCGACCATCGCGCGCACCGCGGTGGCAGCATTGGCCGGTTCGGCGTCGAATCGACCGGTTGCGTGATCGAACCGGCTCTCGAAGCGGGCCAGTGACAGGATGCCGTTCACGCGCCGGGCGGGAAGCGCGTCGAGCGTCGCGAACGGGGGCGACTCGAGGTCCGCGTAGCGGCCGGCATAAACGCGGTCATGGCCGGAAGGCGTCAGGACGATCGCCCCCGCGCCGTCGGCGAAGCCGCTCGTGGTCACCTGTTCGACATCCGCGAGCGCCTCCGCGCGAACGACGAGCGCGCGTCGATAGCCGAGCTGTTTGCAATGGCTTTGCGCGAGATCGAGTGCGAGCGCCCAGTCTGCGTCGAGCAGATCGAACACGGCCGCATGTCGCGCACGCAGGTCGCGCTGCACCGGGTGCGCCAGCCGCGGCCCGGCGATCGTCGGTGCGTCCGCCATCCGGCTGGGAGAAATCGACAGGCTGACGATCAGATCCAGTTCCGACGGCAGGCAACCGGCTTGCAGCAGCGCCTGCCTGGCTGCCTTGATCGCGTAATCGTTGGCGCAGGATTGCGCGGTGGTCGCTGGGTCCGGAATGGCCACCGCGGCTCCGAGAATTTTCATAGGGCGTGCTCGTTCTGGATTGCTTGATTTACGGGACGCGTCGCGCCATGACCCGCCTGCCGGAGCACGGCGCGACGCAATTTGCCCGATTCGTTGCGCGGCAGACTGCCGGCGTGATAGGCAATACGATGCGGACATTTGTACGGCGCAATCACGCTCTTGACGTGCTGCTGCAGCTGCGTCGTCAACGCCTCCGAGCCGTCGACGCCCGGCCGCAGCACCACATGCGCACAGATGAGCGTGCCGCCCCATTCGTCGATCTGTCCGACGACGCCGCATTCGGCGATATCGGGATGGCGCAGCAGCACCTGCTCCACTTCGCCGGGAGACACCGTGTAGCCGGAGCTGATGATCATGTCGTCCGCGCGCGCCTGATAGAACAGATAGCCGTCCTCGTCCAGGTAGGCGCTGTCGCCCGTCAGGTTCCAGCCGTGCTTGACGTAGTCGCGTTGCCGCGCGTCATTCAGGTAGCGGCACCCGGTCGGCCCCTGCACGGCCAGATAGCCGATTTCGTAGGGCGGCAGGCATTGGCCGTGCTCGTCCACGACGGCAAGGCGGTAACCGGGCACCGCCTTGCCGATCGCGCCGTCCTTCGCGCCGGTGTCGCCTGTCGACGCGAAGATATGCAGCATCTCGGTCGACCCGATTCCGTCGATCAGGTGCAGGCCGGTGCGCTCCTGCCATGCGTCGCGCGTCCACGACGGGAGCGCCTCACCCGCCGACACGCATTTGCGCAGGGACGACATGTCATGCCTGTCGAGATGGTCGAGCATGGACCGATAGGCCGCCGGTGCAGTAAACAGGATGCTGACCCGATGCCGGTCGACGGCGGCCAGCAGCCGTTCCGGGCTCGCTTTCGGCAACAGCACGACGCTCGCGCCGACACTGATCGGAAACAGCAGCAGCGCGCCGAGGCCGAACGTGAACGCGAGCGGCGGCGACCCGCAGAAGACGTCATCGGCCGTGGGCCGGAGCACGTGCTGCGGAAAGCAGTGGCAGGCTGCCATCACGTCTCGATGAAAATGGACGGTTGCCTTCGGTTCCCCGGTCGTCCCCGACGTGAACGCGATGAGGCAAGGATCGTCCGCGCGCGTTTCGACGGCCGCGAATTCCGCTGAATAGCCGCCGAGCCAGCGCGCGTGCGGATGCGTGTCGTCCGTCTCGTAGCGCCGAACCTCGCCACGCCACTGCATCCTCGCCATCGCCGCGTCGAGCTCGGTCGACAGCCCGGCCTCGCAGATGACGTGCGTGACCCGGGCTCGCCCGATGATGGTCGACAGTTCTCCCGCGCGCAGCTTCGGCATCGTCGCGACGGCCACGCCACCGGCCTTGACCACGCCGAACCACGCGGCGGCAAGCATCGGGTGATTGGCGCCGTGCAACAGCACCCGATTGCCGGCCACCAGGCCCGCATCGCGGACCAGCATGTTGGCGATCCGGTTGCCGGCATCGTGCAATTCGCGATACGACCATGCGATGCCCGACTCGGTCCTGATCGCAACGCGATCGCCCCAGCCCCGTTGTTCGACTGCGGTATCCAGCAGCGCGGCGGCGCAATTGAGAAACGGCGGAAACTGCAGCCCCGGCAAGTCAAAGACAAACGTCGGCCAATCCTCGGCAGGGGGCAAGTTCGCGCGGCAAAAGTCGTCCATCGTCAGCGCTCGCAAGAGTGTGAGTTCGAAGTCCGCAATAGCAGTGCGGCGCCGGCCGGACCATATGATCGGGCCCGTCCCGCACAGCCTGAATCGCGATGCCAAAGAGATGTGGTCGAGGCGGCAGGCACATGTCGCCGAGCGACGCACAGAGAGCCCGGTCAATCACATGATGGCTTGCCGGTTTTTATAGATTCATTCCGTCTCATTTCATTTTCAAAAAAATCAACAATCAATCGATTTAATGCAGATCAATAGAGATTCTTAATTATTCGATCGATGCAATGGGCGTCGAAAAATTCTTGCCGCAAGCTTAACGGAAGTAAGATTGGAAAGTAAACATTCGTATTGGCGAATAGCTCTAGTTATTGATTGAAATCGATGTCGTCAAACATCTTAATTTGATTGAATTAATCGACTCCGGTTAATCATCTTGGGATTTGTTGACTCCGGTTGAGCATGGTTACCGAAGCAGTGAATAAAGCATCGCGAAGTTCACCGACGCGAAACGAGCGTCGCTTCACGAAGCGGATTGCCCCGCGCGAAAGGCCCGCGCTCCCGGGAGCAGCGGAGCCTTGGGTCGGTTTGGATAGCGAATCAGGGATCCTGGCGCCGGGGTCCCAGGTTGCGCCCATATAGATTTTCGCAATTGTATTAACGAATATTTTGTTTTAAGTGGGAAATGGAAATGTCTCGGCTCGAGGAGCCGAGCACATCCTATCTGTCAAGCACCGACAAATCCCCGGCAACGTCCGCTTGAACATCGCGAGGATCCTGCGCGCGGATTTCGGCGGCAACCCGATCGGCGTGCGCAACGCGCCGGGGTTCGTCGTCAATCGCATTCTGGTGCCGATGATCGACGAGGCGTTCTGCGTGCTCGCCGAAGGGATCGCGTCGGACGAGGGGATTGACCAGGGGATGATGCTCGGCGCGAGCCACCCCGATCGGGCCGCTCGCGCTGGCGGACCTGGCGGGGCTCGACGTGTGCCTCGCGGTGATGGACGTGTTTGTGAAGGACTCCGGCACCGCATGTCATACCTGGATTCAGATGTCGTAGCACCGGCTAAATACAGATGCCGCATGTTTCACCGGTCTTTCCGTCGTTCAACGTTGAAGCGCCGACTCTGAAGCAGCAGGGCGCTTACGCTCGTCAGCGGACCTTGGCAGACCGCCGGTTCGATTCCGCTTGATGTGTTTGTGACGCGACCTGCAGGATGGCCGCTTCGATGTCGGCTTCCGTGAACGCACGCTGCTTCCTGGCACCCGGCAACGATGCCTTGGCCCGCACCGGCAGCCCCCGACTGGCGCGCGACGGCGACCCCGAGATCCGCCGGTTATCACGCTGCGCCTGGATCGCTTCAGCCACCTGCAGCGCATGACTCAGGCGCTTGTGTTCGATGATCGCGCCTTGATCGACCTCTGCCAGCTTGTCGTACAGACGGCATCGAAGTACTTCGCCGTCGGCCCGGATTTCGATCCGGCCATCCGGGTACTCCCAGACGTCGATGTAACGATGAATCAGCTTCCTGTTCTCGAGCGTATCGTCCAGCAGATACAGCACCCGGTCGTACAGCACCGTCAGCGACTTCGAGACCCGGCGCGTTTCGCGCCAGGTCAGCAGCAGATCCAGATTCTCGTCGTCTCGCAGTGGCCGATGCGCATCAAAGTCGCTGCGCGGCAGCTTCGCGAAGCGGGCGTCGAAGCTGCGTATCTACAGCGCGGACATCCCGACCGCCGATATCGAGGCCATTCGCGCGCCGGGCGGCGCGTGGGTGGCGACGGCCGCAACGAATCCCGCTGTCGTCGGCGCGGTGTCCGTGCGGGCCGCCGCGCTGCTCGTCGCCGGGCAGGACCCGAGGCGGCGGATCGTCGTCAAGCACGCTGGCGGATGCGTGGCGACATCAGGCGCTGGCCCGGAGCACGGCGAGGATCGCATTCGCGCGCAAGGCGGGCACCAATGAGGCCGATCCCGGCGATGCCGGAGCAGATCGACCGGCTGCCGTCCGGCACGGCGCGGCAGCGCCATGATGCGCGACGACGTTCCCCGGCTCAACGCGCCGGAACGGTGAACGTAAGCAGCACGGCAGCGGTCGTGAGCGGTTGGCCCATGAAGTAGACCGCCGTGTACACGTTTCCTGCCGCCAACGTCACGCCGTCGATCGTCACACTGTCGTCCGTCACGTCTTGCGCGACCTTCGCGCGCGCGAGCGGCGGCGGCGCGTTGTAAGGGCTCGCGCGCCCGCGCCAGAGGCCGATCCAGTTTCCCTCCGTGGCGGGACGATACCCGGACAGCGTGTGATAGCGAAACGTGATCGCATTGACGCCGAGCGAGGCCAGTTCGAGGGAGACGGTGTCGACGATACCCGTCGAGCCGTCGGGGGCGAGCAGCGCCGACGCACACGCGTCGCCCGTCTTGGGGCCGACGCTATAGGCCACGGTGTACGGCATGCGGCTGATGGAGACGCCCACCAGCACCACGCTCCCCATCTCGGCGTTGGTCGGGATGTCGAGCCGTGCGTCCGGGGCCACCGTCCACGGGACGACACTGCTCGCCCAGAGCGCCACGAAGTCGCCATAGCTCCTGGGCTGATTCCCCGGGAGTCCCGCGTAGCTGACGTCAACCGTCGTTCCCGACGAAGCGGTGATGGCGACGGAGCACAGCGAAATCGCCGGCCCGGGTGTCTGCGCCGCAACGAAACCGGCCAGCAGAAACCCGAGCAGCGGCGTCGCCATCCGCGCCCGCGCGGCCGTACTGCGTCGCGCTAGCGGCACGGCAGCGGCGGCTCCACCTGCCGGATGGGCAGCATCAGCCGCCGCAACCGCAGAAGCGGCATCGCCTGGCCGGTGAGGTTCGACATCAGCGTCAGGTCCATCCACAGCGTTCCGCCGCACGCCGGCAGATACGCCGAGAACCACGCGTCGATCGCACCGGCCCAGTCGGACGTCATCCCCGCCAGGGTGCCCGCACCCGTTCCCGCCACGTTGACCGTCAGCGGCGCCTGCATGAGCACCGGAAGGACGACGCGTTCGAGCGCGGCGTTCAGCGCGTACTCGTAGGTTACCTCGACCTGCGCGACGATCTGCGGTTGCGTGTTGTTCGCCAGCAAGTCGGCGAACAGCGCATCCAGATGGGCCTGCAGCGGCCGCGAAACCGGCTCGCCGGTCGGCACCTTCGAAACGTCCACTTCGGCGTCGGCGTCGTTCGTGGGGAACAGCGGGTTCGCGAAACGGACCTCCGGCGTGGTGTAGACGAACGCATCGGCCGAAGGCTTGCCGGGCACCAGTTCGCGGTTGCGCTCGACCCGGACGGTAGACCAGGCGTCCTGACGCTGCAGGATATCGAGCGCGGGGAGCCGCACCGTGCGATCGGGGATGGTCTGCCCGTTCGCCGCCGTGAGGTACGCGCCGTCGGGCCCTGGCCCGGCCTTGAGCTTGTAGACGTAGTAGATGCGATCGACCGGGCCGGATGCGCCGCCGGTGGGCATCCATTCCTGCGCCTCGTAGATCGCCGGGTTCACGTCCACCACGGGCCGGCCCATTCCGTCCGGAACGGCGCCCGCCAGCGACACGACGAGCGCGCCTTCGGTATCGCCCACGCGGGCCGAGCCTTCCTCGACGAAGAACGCGTAGGTGAGCGCCGGGTCGCCGACCAGCGATCGCGGCTGCGGCGCAAAGCGCAGGCCGGGGCCGGCGGAATCGCGCTCGCTTTCGGTCGACGCTCCACCGCCCGCGGCCCGGACGAGATCGTCGACGAGCTGGATGAACGACTGCAACGCGACGGCGGCATCGTCGATCTTCTGCTGGTCGTTGACCGGCTCCACCGTGGCGTCGATCCCGGCCAGGATCGTCTGCAGATCCCCGTTCACTTGAGGGAACACGGTCACGAACTCGGCGAGCTGCGCGAAAGCATCGGGGTAGCTCGCCCGCGCCTGCTGCGGCTGGCGCAGGTTGAACTCCACCGTGCCGTAGACGCGGTCTTGCGGATAGTGGAAGGGCAGCGAGTAGGTGAACGTGTAGTCCCACTGCTTGAGCTCGGGCAGGCTCGCGCGGTCGAGATCGTAGGTCGGGGTGCCGTCCTGCGCCGTCATGCCGGGGCTTGCGGGGAAGGCGCGCAGTACCAGCGGCACCGCGAAGCTCCCGAGCTCGGAGGTGAGCGGCCCGCCGGTATCGGGAACGACGAAGCTGAGCCAGGTGGAGGCCTGGTAGTCCTCGATGCCGGGGAGCGCGCCAATCTGGTGCTCGATCTGGCTTCCCAGGTACGCCATGTCCAGCTCCACGTACGACACCAGTTCGCCGCCGGCTCCCCGGACCGATTCCGGCGCATTCACGAGGTAAGTCAGGTTGCGCGCGTCGCCCGTTTGCAGCGTGAGCTTCGGCGCGCTGAACGCGAGGGTGCTCGCGGGGAGGCCCGCGGACCCTGTCGTGACCGTGCGGGCGAGCGGCGGACGCACCGCACGTCCCAACGCGTCCTTGAGGTTGCTGACGGTGACGCTGGTTTGTCCAGGCTGAGCATCGGTCGCCAGCGCCAGCGTGACCGTGGCGCCGGAGACGGTGGCCGCAAGCACCCCGACGCCGCCGCTCAGCGCATAGTTCGCCGCATTCCCGGCGCTGACGGGATCCATCGGGTCGCTGAACAGCAGGAAGACGGTCTCGAACTTGTCCGCCGTCACGGTGGCGGCCTCGAACGCGGGCCCGACCCGCACCGCCGGCCCGAAGAGCCGCGGCGGGTAGTCCACTGCGGCTTCGACGACGTCGGCCGTCACGCTTGCGTGGAACTCCACGGCGGCGCGCGTCGTATAGGCAGCCGACAGCCGCACGAGCAACTGCTGATAGAACGCTTCGCGTGCGGGGCCCGGGTCGGCGCTTTCGCCTGCGAAGACGGGGATCATCCACAGCTTCGCGAGCTGCGCCAGTCCCTTCTTGCCGTCGAGGATCGTCTGCAGGAAATCGGTGGACTTCAATTCGCCGACGATCTGAATCGGCGCCGTGAATTGCGGCGTGAGTACCCCGTCGACCGCCGCGAAAACCTGGGCGCACCAGGTGTCCAGATCCACGTCCGTGAAGTTGGTGCGACGCGAAGGGGTGGTGCTGATGCCCTTGCCCGTCGTGTAGTCGTAGATGGGCACGTCCGTGCGGCTGATGAGCCGGTTGCTGGCCGGTTGAGGCGCGAAGACGGCCGGCTGGCCCGCATCGGTAATCGCATACGAGATCGCTTGCCCGGCCGCGAGCCCCAGCCGCACGGCCCAGACCGTGCTGCCGGCGCCGCTGACGGACGGCAGGGTGCGATCCACGCCGGTGGCGACCTTCAGCCGGAAGGCGCCGGGTGTCGACAGCGCCTGCTCGAAGGTCGCGGCGAACGCGGCGAGGCCCAGCGTGCCGCCACTGCCCAATGCGTCCTGCAGCGGCGCGACGCGCGTGCTGGCGCTGCGTATTCCCGCGACGGTCTCGAGGCCCGGCAGCACCGTGCCTCGGGCGCGCGTAATCGTGAACGAGGTCCAGAGCGGGAACACCTGCGCCGCGTTCACGTCCTCCGGCTTCAGATCCACGTCCAGCGGCAGCGTGGCTGCGGGCGGCGCGGCGGCGGTCCCGAATTGCGAGCGGTCCAGCACGAAGGCGTACGCGCTGGCCGATCCGCCCGTGCCGAACAGCCAGTTCATCAGGGCGTCGACGTCGCTCGCCGGGAGCGGCAGGCTTCCTGCCTGTCCGTCGTCGCCGGTGACGAGCGTCGACTGGACCGACAGCGCGATACCCGCCGGATCGGTGAGCTGGTAATAGAGCTGCGTGTAGACGTGCAGATCCTGCATGGCGTTGTGCTGCGCCGTGCTGCTGCGCGTCGCCGGATCGTCGGGCCAGTCGAAGGACGCCTGTCCGCTATAACGCGTATCGCTCGCCTTCGCCTTCACGTCCGTGGCGATCACCGTGTGGCGCACGTTCTGCGCCAGCGGGGAGACCGTGAGCGTGACCGTTTTTTGGTCCGCACCGAGCGACGCGGACTCGACGGTGCCCTGCACCAGCCGCCAGCGCGAAAGCTCGCTCACCGACGCGGCGTCGAGCGCGTCGGTGAAGACGGCGACGATCGTCGTGGCCGCGCTCGCCGACGCCTGCAGCAGTCCTTGATAACGGCTGGGGTCGAACGTCAGCCCGATGCGCAGCCGCGGCGTTCCCCCGCCGTCTTGCGGCGCCACCTGCCAGCTCGATGCGACGGACGGCCATTGCGAGAGCGCCACGAGCGGATCGGTGTAGCCGGTGAGAAGGGGGCCGTCGTTGTACGGTTGCGGGTCTCCGGCCCGGGGGTCCGAAAGCGGCGTCGCGAGCACGTTGCCGTAGTAGTCCTGCCAGGAGAACGAGACTTGCAGGATGCCGCCCACCCCCAGGTATGGACTGGCCTTCGCCGGAGGAAGCACGCCGCTATCGAGCTGGGGGACATGCTTGGCGAAGCGGGAGTAGGGAAGCGCCTGGCCGAAGTTCCACTCATCGACCTGATCCACCGGCGTCGCGACGCGCACCTTGTCGTTGCCGTTATCGTCCAAGGGCTGGGTGGTCGGCCCCGCGGGAAGTCCCGGCGGGTCGCTCTGCCGGAAGTCGACGTTCTCGACCACCTGCTGATTGAGCAGGCTGAAGTTGTTCAGCAGCAAGTCTGTCCCGTAGGCGGACGAGGTGCCGTCCACCTGCGGCGGCGCGGGGCGCAGCGCGGCGAGCGCCTGCACGCCGGGCTGCACGCTGGCGGTGCGCACGCGCGGGCCGCCCGGGATGACGAGCACCGTGCCGGCTGCGAACAGCCCCGGCACCAGGAGGTTGTGCGCCGCGAGCGCGGCCACCGGCTCGCCGTACCAGCCGGCCACATCCGCGAGCGACGCCGTGTGCAAGCCGACGCCGGCCGTGAGCGTCATGTCGGGCACGCGGATTGCCGCCGGGAACGGAAGCGGATCGGGGAGGCTGCCCCAGAGCGGGTTGGCCTCGTTCAGCTTCTGCACGGTGGTCCCGAAGCGTTGCTCGAGATCCTTCAGCGGGACGCCGCCTGGCGGCGCCTGGTAGACGCCTTCGCTCACGCGCACCGGCGCGCCCTGGCGGAGTGCCGCGCTCGCGTTGGCCTCGGCTATGTCGGCCGGGTCGGAGAACCATGCCTGGGCCAGTGCCGCGAGCGTTTGCGCGGCGGCCGTCACCGTCGCCGGAATGGGCGCTGCTTCGGCAAAAAGGACGGCATTGCCGCTACCGATGGTTTCCGTCGTGGCCACTGCGTTCATGTAGCTTGCGACGCAGTCCTGCTCCGCCTCGCCCGCGGGCTTCGCGTAAAGGACGACCAGCGTGAGCGCCGCTTCGTCGCGGTCGTTGAACACGCGGTCCGGCAGTCCGCGCCCCGAGGCGCGGTCGTAGTAGTACAGGAAGAAGCCGCTGGAGCGGGTGATGCTGGCTTCCCACAGCAGCCGCACGAACTCCGAGGGCGGATTGAGGAGCGTGAGCTCGGGCTGCTCAAGCGCCTTCTCGAGCATCGCCGCCATCGCGAGCCCCGCGGGCGGGCGGGTTTCGGTCGAAAGGTTGACCTGCGCGATCCCCAGGGTCACGTTCGCCGCCCCATCCGTCTGCACGCCCTGGCCCGCATCCGACGATCCGTCGGGCGGATATCCGACCAGCAGGCCGTAATAGGCGGCATCGTTCGCCTGCAGTTGGCTCAGCAACCGTTCGAGCAGCACGATCGACGCGCCTCCCGCGCCGACCACCTCGTAGGTGGTGGCCGAAGCGGGGCTCCCAGCCACCGGCGGAATGCGGCGCACGGTGAAGTCGATCGTCGAGGCCCACCCGTACGAACTCACCTTCGTCGTCTCGGTGGCGCCCGTGGCGTCGTCGTAGCGGGCCACCTGCAGCGAGAAGCGCGGGTTCACCGCATGCGTGGCGGGATCGGGCAGTGCCGCGAGCGCGTCCGGCAGCCGCCACAGGCGCAGCGACTGCCCGTTCGCCGGCATCGATCCATACGGAAGCGACACGGGCCCCGCGCTCAGCCACTGCAGCGCGGAGGTGAACGGATACGTCGCGAGCGCGGCGTGGAACATTTCACCCGCGCCGAGCGCGTCGAGCGGCACGTCGAGCCGCGTCTGCGCCGCCTGGGTCACCTGGGTGATGCGCGTGGCATCGGCCGAGCCGGGCGTCACGGACAGGGTCACGTGGTCGGACGGAGCGCCCTTCGCGTCCACGAAGCGCAGCCAGGATGTATCGACGCCGTCGACCCGGTCGAACGTTGCGGAGAAGGGCTCGGTTCCCAGCGCGGGAAGCGGGAACTGCTGCCCGGTCAGGGCATAGAGCCCCGCCTGCGGTGGGAGCGTCAGCTTGCCGTCGATGTCCCGCACCCACATGCCCATCGCATTCGGGACGATGGACCATGCGCCGCCCGTGGCGGTACGGCCCGAAGTGGGGAAGCGCATGCCGTGCATCGAGTAGCTGCTCGCCATCCCCGACAGGTGCTGCAGCGCGCCGGTGCGCTGGGCCTCGGCCAGCAGCTCGCCCACCGGGAATTGCGGCAGGTGCGGCAAATCCAGCGGGGCGCCGGCAGCGAAGAGGCCGGCTACGCCGCCGTTGACGGGCTGATCCGCCAGCACGGCAACATCCACCCCGAAGCGCGACGCCACCTGGGCGAGGTCGTCGTTCTGCAGCGTCGTGTACCGGAACGGCGGGATGACGAGCGACGCGACCGGCGCCAGCAGCCCGGCTTGGGTCAGCACCGCGCTCTTTGCCAGCAGGTCGGGCACGGCGACGCCGAGCGCATTCGCCACGTCGCCCAGCGTGTCGCGCGGCTGGACCACGTACTGCGTCTTCCCGGGGTACTCGACCTTCGCGCCTTCGAGCAGCACGCTGCGCCCCGCATTCGCGGTGGCAAGCGCGGTGGCCGTAAAGCCGCCTGCGTAGGCGGGCAGCGCGGCGACGGATGCGTACGTGTCGGTCGCCAGCGCCGTACAGGTCGTGAAGGGGAAGGTCGCTGTCGCGCCCTCTTTCAGCAACGCGCCGGCGACGAGGATGTCGGAGTTCGCCAGCAGGTCGTTGACCTTCACCGCGTAATGCGCGGCGATGCTCACGAGCGTGTCGCCCGCCGCCACCGTGTAGGGCGCATGCGGGGTGAAGGTGATCGTCGCCCCGGCCCGCAGCAGCGCCGGGTCGGCCGCGTTGGCGCCCGCCAGCACGCTGGCGGGAAAGGTTCCGTCGAACAGCTCGGCGAGCGACGCAAACGTGTTGCCCGTGCGATCCGCGGCGATCCCGATCGTCACGCCAACGGTCAGCGTCTTTCCCGCGGCAAGCGCGTGCTGCGGGTTGGCGGCGAAGACGTCGTACAAGGTATAGAGCCCGCCGAGCTGGCCGGTGCGGTTCACCCAGTCCACCACGGAATCCGGCGTCTCGTTGCCGGTGAGCGGGTACTTGTAGTCGCGCAGCGCCTCCTGCGCGGCTTTCACCATCTGGCGGGCCAGCAGCAGGAAGTAGTCCGAGAACATCCATCCCGCCATCGAGAGCGGCGCTTCCGCTTCCAGCGTCCGTTGCCGCGCCCCGCCTGCCTGCTGCTCGCGCTCCACCTGCACCGCGAGCTGATCGAACCACGCGCGCAACTCGCCGAGCGTGTTCTGCCCGAGCGAGTTATAGGTCCCCAGGCCGTACTTCACGCCCGGGTAGTCCGGGCCGTACGGGGGGATCGTCAACCGCAACTGCGGAGGCGCGGGGAAGTACGCCGCGTCGGCCGACGCATCCTGATCCGTCGGCGGCACCCGCAGATTGAGGCGGAACTGGGTCGTCAGAAAGCCTTGCACGGCATCGAGCGGAATCGGCGCGGGATTGCCGTCGGTGCTCACCAGAACCTCGTTGGCGAGCCGGTCGAGCAGCATGGCGGGGATCGGGTACTGATCGACTTCCGCCGGTGTCATGGGGCCGTGAACGGCCGCGATCACCCAGCGAAGCACCATTTTCGCGAGTGCTTCGAACGAGGTATCGGCCGCATCGCCTGCGGCCTTGCGCGCGCTCGCGTCGCCATCCTGCCCCGCGGGCGGCACGGACTCGATGAGCAGCAACGTCACCCAGCAGGGAAGCTGGCTGGCCGGCGTCCCGGTCGGCGTCCACTCGTCGCGCGCGGCGGTGAGCCCCGGGACCAGGTAGCCCCACAAGTCCGCCCCGCCGCCGGGCTGCAGGTTTCGCCAGTCGGGCGCGCTATCGGCCGTGGAACCGAGCGCCCGCGCCAACGCAAACGCGGACAGGCGGCGCTCCACGGGCGCGCGCAGCACCCCGCGCACCGGACGGCCGTCGCCGAGCCAGGGCGCCGTGCCGGTGTTCTCGATCGCGAAGGTTTCCTTGAGCCGCATCGAGAACGAAAACGAGATGGTGATCTTGAAGAGCCCCAGGTTGATGCGCACGCTGACCGACACGTCGACCGACGCGATGACGGTGATCGTGATCGACACGTAGGATTCGTACGTGAGCTGCAGCAGGAGCTTGACGGTCACGCTGACGTCCGCCTTCACGATGGCGAAGTCCACGGTACCGTACACCTTGCCGACGATCCCGACCGTGCCGCGCAGCCAGAAGTAGTAGTCGCCCTGCAACTGCGTGGACGGCTCGCGGCCGGCGTCGGTGAGCTGATAGGGGTTCCACCTGGCGAGCACGCCCTCGAGGATGCCGACCACCGTGACGCTGAAGCCGGCGGAGAGGATCCCGTACTCGATCGACTTGCCGAACCCCACCTGCATGCCGAAGCCGAACACGAGCACGGGGTTGAAGGTGCCGAGCGACGACGCCGGGACGCGGTTCGTGCTCGCGCTGGAGAGCTTGCCGAAGTAGAAGCCGGCGGACCCGATCACCGGGATGCCGGGCGGAATGATGGCCTCGATCGTGAAGGAGCGCGAAAAGTTTTCGTTCCACGGAAAGCCGATGTCCGCCTGGAAGTCGCCGTTGGTATAGATAGCGATCCCGAACACCGGGAGGGTCAGCGAGTACGCGCCGACCGTGAGGTGGCGCATGAGGTCCGGGAGGGTGATCTCGGCCTGGTACACCCCCACCGTATCGCTCACCTGCCGGTACATGATCTGGAAGTCGAGCCCCTTGAACACCTTGGCCGCGGGGCCGTCGAGCGCCACCCTCAGCCCGTACAGGTGCGGGTCGTTGAACACGGCCTGCACCGTCAGCACATAGCCGGGCGCGGCGGCGAGCGCGCCGTCGCCCGGCGCCGTCAGCGCCGTGCCGCTACGGTCCCCCGATTCTCCGGTATCGATCTTCAGTACGCCGAAGTCCGTGCCGATGAGCCATGCGCTCTGCGGGTCGAAGGTGACCCGCGGCAGCTCGCCCGGCGTGGGGGCGGGCAGCGTCGCCATGCAGGCGATCGCCTTTTGCACGGTGTCGGCCGTGGCGAAGCAGGGCAGCGTAATGTGCTGCCCCATCGCCAGCAGCCGCAGGTCCAGGTACTTGTTGCCGTTCCCCGGAGGCGTGGGAGCCGTTCCCGGCTTGCTGGCGTCCCATGCGAGCGGCTCGCTCGGGTTCGATTGCCAGAAGAACGCCCCCTTGAGCGACACCATCACGCCGCGGTCCTTTCCGGTGGACGCATAGCCGACGTCGATGCTGTCGATTCGCGCGAAGCCGAGATTGATCGGGCCGATCGCAACGGAGAAGCTGACCTTGTTGCGGCTCGAATCCGTCTTGTTGAACGTGTATTCGAGCGCAAGGCCCGACAACGGGATGGCGTTCAGGAAGTCCCACGGAGACTCGAGCCCGAACTTCGAGCCGGTCGCCCACGACACCATCGTCTCGATGATGGAGCCGATCGAGGTGTTCTGCGTGAAGCGGAGCGTGGCCGTCCAGTCCTGCGTGGCGGGGTCGGGGCCGCTGACGATCCCTTCCAGGAGCCCCCAGGTGATCCCATACTGGTTGACGTCGGGGTTGTAGTCGAACCAGACGGTGAGGTCGATGTTCTGCCAGATCCAGCGGGTCTCGACCCGCGCGAAGTAACCGCCCGCCGCCGGCGCGCCCGCCGGCGCCACGGGCAGGGTGCGCGCTTGCGCCGGGCTGAGGTAGCCGGCGCGCAGCGAGGCCGAGACGCCGAGACCGGAGATGAACGGCACTTCCCAGCGCTCGGCGGTCTTGCCGGTGAACGTCCAGTCCGAGTTTTGGGTGGCCAGCGTGAGTCCAAGGCCGTCGATGCCGAGCGCCTGCCCGATGTTCCAGCCCATGTAGCGCTCGAGCAGCGCGCCCAGGGAGACCACGCCGCTCGTCTGCTCCCCGCTGAACACCCAGCCCGGGTCGCTGTATGCCGCATTCAGCGAGAGCGCCACCGCGTCGCTCGTATCGGGGAGGATGATCGTGGTTCCGGACAGGGAGACGGCGAACGTGTCGCGCCCGCCCTGCACGTTGAACCCGAGGCCGGTGATGGTGAACAGCGTGGTGCCGCGGACCGAGATCGGCCAGTCGGCGGTGAGCGTCGTCGTGATGTCGTAGGCGCTGGTCGGGGGCTGAACGAACAGATCGAACTGGGTGACCGCCGAGGCCAGGTCCACGGTCACGCCGAACAGCTTCGCCAGGTCGCTCAGGTCGATCACGCCGTCGGCGAGCGCGCCGACGAGCTGGAAATCCGGGTATTGCGCGGTGATGCTGATGGTGCCGCTGCCGATCGTGAAATCGCCGGCGATCTGATACGCGGTGGTGCGCGTCTTCAAGTTGCCCGGATCGCGGATGAGCGCCGTGACGCGCGGCTGCACCTGCAGTTTCGGCGTCGAGACGATGGTCCACGGCTGGCTGGTCCGGAACTCGAAGAGCAGGGACGTGATGCGGGACGCCGTCGTGTCGTAGATCGTCTGCGACCGGCTGAGCCCGAAGCCTGCCAGTGTGTTGAGCGGCGCAGGCATGCTCTGCACGAGGTTGATGCCCCCCGCCATCGCGTAGAACGTGGCGATGCCCGGATAGGGCGGGGCGAAGCTGCCGCTGATCACCCACGTGTCGTCCACCGGGTAGCGAATCTCGAGCGTGAGGCCCGTGCCGCGCACGGTTCCCACGGCACCGCCGATCACGGGCAGTGGCGACTCCGGCACGTCCATGTCGAAGCCCGGCGATTCGAGCGCGATCCACGGCACGCCGCCCAGTTCCCAGGTATCGGTCGAGCGGCATTGCATCCGCGAGCGCACCGGCCCCTGGGTTGCGGCGAATTCCAGCGTCATGCCGAGCGGCACGCCAAAGGCTTTCGTGGCGCCGTTGCGCAGCAGGACGGCCGTCACCGCGCCGCTGCCGTCGGTTTGCTCGACGATGTCGTCCCGGGCGACAGCCACCGGCAGCGACGTGCCCACGACGGGCGTGTAGAAAGCGGCCAGCGCCGTGTCGGGGAGCGCCGCCAGCAAGTCCACGCTGCCGTCGCTCCATGCGTCCGTGAGCGCCGCATGGATCTGCTCCAGCGTCAGCGGTTCGGCGTCGGTCGCCGAATAGCGCAGCCTCAGCGCCAGCGGTTCGACATCGGCTTCGGGGGCCAGCACGCCGAGACTGCGCATGGCCGCGTCGACGTGAGCGGGTGTCGCCGCGCTGTTCAGTCCCACGCAACCGAGCAGAAGCTTGTCGTGCAGGTCGTTCTGGAAATATGTTCCGAGCAACTGGAAATACAGTTGCAGCGGGGTGCCGCTCTTGTATGCATTGCTGGTCCAGCCGGCCAGTGCGCCGAGTACGTCGCGATACTCCCGCGATTGGGCGCGCGTGATGTAACTGTTGAGATCGTTTCGCAGATTCCGGCTTTGCTCGGCGCTGGCGGTGGAATACAGTCCCACCTGCTGGCTCGTGACGGGCAGGTCGGGATAGTTGTTTGCGGCGGACCCGGTCTTGGGTGTCTGCAGGTACGGCAAACCCAGGCTGATGACCAGGCTCGAGGTTCCCTGCCCCTCGAAAACCGGGGGAAGGGTGGCTGCGGCATACAGCGCGTTGAATACCTCCTGCGGCACGGGGCCGACAGCCGCCAGCAGGAACTTGCTCTCGCTGAGCCCGTTGACTGCCGCCCGGATCTTGTCGGGCGTGACGTCCTTGCAGAGCAACGAGCAATGGAGGTCAGGCCTGAGCTCATCCACGAGCTTGTCGACGACTTCGACCATTTCCGCCAAGGACTGCTTCAACTTCGGGGAGACTTGAATTCCGGGAACGACGTAGTCCGCGTCAATGATCTCTTTGATCTTGCCCTTGTCGCCAGCCACGAACGCTTCGACCAGGTTCAATTGCAACTGGGTGGCGTCGTTCAGCAGCGCGACGACGATCGGACGCGTATCTCCTGAATCACGTTGCACAAGCAGCGCCAGCGCGGTGAGCGTGAGCAGTATGTCGCGCCCTTCGTCCCCGGTCCCTCCGAACTGATGCAATCCGTATACGGGCCACAGCCGCACCGACTCGCTCATCGCATCGAGCAGCGCCTTTGCGTTGTTCGTGCGCGCCGCCAGCAATGAGTTGTATTTCTGCTCGTTGATGTACCAGTTCCAGACCGCCTCCGGCACTGCCTTCGTGGGGCCCGGGAGATATCGGAACGGCAATAGCGGAAGGACGGTGGAGGTCGAGGTCGCCAAGTTGATGCTTTCGCGGTGGACGTCGCCGAACTCGATGGTATTGGCGACGAACTCGTCACCGGCCGTCCTCCACATGAAGGGTTGCAGCCGCAGAAAGAACTGGACCTTGAGTTCCCTGGCCAGGTTCTCGCCGACGTTGTCTGCGCCGCCGGTAAAGCCGAGCAGCGCGTCGTTCAGGCCGGCGCGGTTATCCCACGCGACAAACTTGATGTCCTGGCACGTGCCGTACGCGATGGTGGCCGTCGCGATGTTTGCCGGCACCAGCCCGGTCAGCAGCAGGGCCAGCTTGTCCGGCGTGGATTGCTTGTCCGGCGGCGCGGCGCGGTACACGATCCTGACCGCGCCCTTGTACTCGAAGCGATCGATCAATCGCTTCAAGACATAGATCGTGCTGGCCTGGTGCCCGAAATTGGGCGTCCCGTCCACGTAGAAACGGATCTCGCTTTGGGTGTTCAGCAGTTTTCCGAACTCGGCGATTCCCTCGGTCGCGGCGCTCTCGCTCTCCGAGCTGCCCTTCATGAGCTTCGCGAGCAAGTCCAGGAATTCTTTCATCTCTGTCTCTCGGCAAGTGAGCGCCCGATGCCGGCGGGCGGGGACGTGAGATCGGCGTTGCCGGCGTCGGCCTGGCTGTACTGGGCATACCATCCCAGCCCCGACGCCTTGCCGTCGCTCCTGGGGTTACCGAACAGGTAGAACAGCGTGGAGCCGCTCGGCGGAATCTTGAGCAGGCCCATGAACTTGAGTGCGATCTCGGTGAGCATCAGCAGGAACGAGCTCTTCTCCCGGTCGTAGGTCAGCCATATCTGCCCGATCGAGAGCCGCAGCACGTTCTGCAGGCTGATCACCTTCGCGCCGCCGCCGGCGCCGGGCAACTGGATGCCCAGCATGGCGCGGTAGCGCCCGGCGTCGGGGCTCTCGGGCGCCCAGGCGGTCAGCAGCCCCGAGGTCAGCCCGACCGTCCCCGCCAGGTTGCCGGGCGTCCCCATGTTCAGCTGGTAGGACAGCCCGTACCATTTGCCTCCGTCGACGCCCATGAGGGTGGCGTCGGTGACGACGTTCAGAAAGCCGGCGGATTCGGGCGACGATTCCATCGCGCCTTGGGCCAGGCCCTGCAGGCTCAGCGCGAAGTTCACGAACAGGCTTCCCGGGCGCGGCGTGCTCGTCTGCGTATCGAAGCGGACCTCGGCCGCGGAGAACTCGAGGGCCACGACCGTGGGGTCCGCCACCGGGAACGTCATCAGCAGTCCCAGGTTCGAGTAGGCCAGCCCGCGGCGCAACTGATCGGGCTGCCCCTCGTCGCTGCCGAAGGAGAAGACGTCGAAGTCGCCACCACCGTTCGCCTGCACGACCGCGAAGTCGAGGAAACCCGACAGCGCGAACCACGACACGACCTTTCCGTTCGCGCCCGCATCGCGGGTGGACATCTGCGCACTGTCCACCTCGATCTTATTGAACAGGTTGTTGGCGAAATAGAAGGTGCTGGTGGCCGTGGTGCCGAGGCTGTAGACCGCACGGCCGCCGTTGTCCTGGTAGCTCCCCCGCAACACGATGGTCGCGTACGGATTGCCGCCGTCGCCCATCCGCACCACGGGCATGTCCAGGAGCGTTCCCAGCGTGAGCTGGGCATAGCTCTGGAAGCGCTGCACGGCCGTGTTCTCGAAGAGCGCCTTGAGCGTGAGGACGCGGAACTGATAGGCGTCGCCCTGCGTGGGCGGCACCGGCTGCGGGTCGGCCCCGACGGGCGGCGCGACGTAGTCGGGGTCCACGTAGTAAATCAGGCCGAACATGGAACTGCTCGTCGACAACTCGATGGCATCCGCGGCCGGATCGTTCTTCACCTGGCTGATCTCGATGCCCAGATGGTGGGCGTTGAAACGATCGCGCGCTTGCACGCCGGCCACGAGTCCGACCAGGTCGTCCGGGATCTCGGCGATCTTCATCCGCAGGAACAGGATGCCCGTCCACGCGGGGTCTTTCGCGATGGCGTTGAACTTCGCAAAGTATTCGGGCTCCGCCTGATCCAGCGCGTCCTGGAAGTAACGCTGCAACCACGACGAGAGCGCCGTCAGCTCGTCCGGGTTCGGCTCGCCGGGGCGCGCGGCGTCGGGCGCTCGATCGCTGGGCGCGGCGAAGCTATCCTTTTGCGTCCACATCTCGGGGCTGGCGACGAGGCTTTGCGCCGGATTCGCCGGATCCCACAGCGGGCCGCGCCGCCCCTTCACGATCATGACGTCGGCGTAGTCGTCGTATTGGTTGTTCTGCCCGACCGCAGCCTCGAACCACCAATCGCCGATGTTGATCCGGTTTCTGAACGCCGCGTGCTCGCCGCACTCGCCACTCCCGTCCGCGGAGAAGGCCCCCAGATACTTCGCGTTGGCCACGACGAGGAACAGGCTGCTGGTTGCGAACGCCTGTTGCAGCTCGGCGACGGGCCAGCAGAAGCCCATTTCCTGGGAAGCGGGCTGCTGGTTCTGCCCAAGGACGATCTTGCTCCATCCGCCGTTCGCTTCGACGCTCACCAGCAGTCCCGTCGGCGTCGTCGTGTTGTAGGGCTTGGCGTCCGCGGCGGCGGCCAGGCCCAGCGCATGCGCCTTCGTCGGGGCGACGCGAGCTCCGGCGTCGGCGATGCGGCGGCGGCGAGCGGGCGAGATCACCTGGCGCTCGAACTGCGCCATCTGGTCCGCCGTGAATGCCGTTACGCCATCACCCGGCGATGCGCCCGCGTACGGGGCGATCGGGAACGCGGCTGCGGGAAGCGCCACGGCGGGCGTCATCGGCCCGAAGAGCGTCTTCTGCTTCAGCGGATGGATCAGCGCGTCGCGGCCGTAGAGCGCCGCCCCCTTGGGTTGCGCCACGTAGGCAACGTCGCCGTTCGCGTCCGGCGCTCGCACGACGGTTCCCCACGAGGTCGTGTAAGTCGCGTCGAGCAGCGGCGCGTTCAAGTCCACCGGAGGGCCGACGGGCGACGCCTCCGTGAAGGGGTAACGCGCGGCGTAGGCGGGCGAGCGTGCGGTGAATCGCATGCGGTCGCCGGCATGGCCGCCCTCCACAAAGGGTTGGAAGGCGACGAACTCGGTTCCCTGCAGGCCGCAGATCAGGTCGTACATCGCGCCCGTCGCCGCGCCGTCCGCATGGATCACGAAATCGCCCTCGGGCGCGAGCTGGAAGTCGCGGCTTCCCTTGTCGTTGGGTGCGCCGCGATTGAAGAGGAAGCGGGCCGCTTGCGGTTGCGCGTCGAGCGGGCCAGGAACGGGGACCAGCGTGAGCGGCTGGCCGTAAGTGGTGGCGTAGCACGAAGCGAGCTTCGTCGCGGCCCCGTCCTGGTTCTGTCCGGTGAACACGAGCACACTGCGGTTGGCTTCGGCCGCGACCGCGTTCCACGGGTCGCTCGGGTCATAGGAGACCGCGAACCCCAGCATCTCGCCCGCGTCGGGCAGATAGCCGAACGCCAGCGGCAACCACTCGCCAATCTCAGTGCGTACCTTGTTGTTGTTGTTGGGGATCTGAAACTGGAAACCCCAATTCCAGCCGTCATGCAGGAATTGCCGCTGCAGGAAGACAGGAAAACGGATGCATCCTCGCGCCGCCCCGGACAGGGGAAGGCTGCCGGCGGGAACCTGGCTCGCCTCGGTGGCGCCGGGCGCTGACGCGCCGCTGAAGAAGATTCCGTTCGGGTTGCCCAACTGCAGCGTCTCGCCGTCGAGCGTCAGCGTCACGCCGGCGCGCACGTTCAGCGACAGCGTTTCGAAAATGGGCGCGACCAGCCCGTTCGAGACATACGTGCCGTCGGAGGCGATTCCCATCAAGGGCGTGTTGGATGACGTTGGCGCGTCGGCGTCGATCAGCCATAGGAACCCCCGGTCGGCCGGCGAGCGTGCGATGACCCTGTCCACGGCGTCGATGAAGGCGTCGAGCGCCGGTGTCGTGGCGAGGTCCGGCGCGGCGGCGCAGAAGAGGAACGACCCCGCGAGTTGCTTCAGCGCGGGCTCGAGTTCGATCCCCTGGTCCGACTGCGGCGCCGTGGGGAGCAGGTATGCCAGCCACCCGGCCTCGCCCGGCGCCGGGGCGGCTGTGTAAAGCCGCGACCCCTGGTACTGCGTAAAGAAGCTCATGAACCCGCTCCCGACTGCAGATCCAGCGTTGATTCGAATTCCGAGAGGGTGGCGACTTATCCTCGGACGCTGTGAATGCGGGAAAGGGCATCCGGGCGGTGTCGAACTGTCCGGATGCGATTCCTCGCTCAGCCCGTGAAAGTCGTGGTGGCGGCGAGCGTGGTCTGCTTGGGATTGGTCTGCGCGTAGCCGCCCTTGAAATAAGCGAGGGTGTACATGGTGCCGCGCTGGATGTTCCCGCTGGAAAGGTTGAGCCCCCAGTTCCCCTGGTTGGCGTTGCTGCCTAGCTGTCCGAACCAGGTGGGCGGCAGGCTGTAGACGACCGACGCCCCCTGACCTTGCCACAGCCCGACCCAGTCGCCGTCGCTCTGCGGCGTCATGCCGACCGGCGTGGTGTACGAGAACGACACGGAGGTCGAGCCGTAGCTGGTAACGAGGATCGACGGGGATTGTAGCGTCGGATGAACCGGGTCGGGGGGCTGGTTGCCACTGGCCTGGATGTACACCGAGTCCACGATGTTCTTCACGGAATTCCCCACCGCAAAAGCCACCAGGTAGGGCTCGGAGCTCACCGAGAGCCCGAGGAACACGTTCGAGCCGTTGGGCTGGTTGTTGGTGATGAGCTGCGCGTTGAGGGGCTGGGTATTGACGGGAATGAACGGCTGCGACGTCTGCCACAGGAAGACGGTGTTACCGTACGTATTCGGCTGATTCCCCGGCATCGAGTCGTAGTGGAAGGTAATCTGCGTGCCGGTTACGTCTTGCGGCTGGATGGTGAAGCTGGTGGCCAGTGTGTTCTGCGACGGGATGATGAGTTCTGTCGGCATGATTTCCTCGTAGTTCGAGTGGTTCGGGGGACTACTCTTGATCAAAGGCGAGGACTTCGTCGGGAAATCATCGATTCGTCCAAACGATGCCGCGTCGAGCTAAATGAAGTGTAGAAACGGAATGCGGAACGCCAAGCTGGGAGAATTGACAGGTGCGCTGGGGATCGCCGGTACGGTTGGCATGACCGTCATTCGTGCGAGGCTCGAGTGACTGGTGCGAGTCGCGGAATGGATGCCGACGCGGTGTTCGGCATGGTCGGGAATTGAATTGATAAATACAACAAATTCAGATATTGCGAATATTTTTGTCGTCAAAACTATTCTTAAATATCCGCTTGCCAGTTCAATAATTGGAATGGTCGCCTCCCGCTACAACGACCGTTCCAGCGCCTCGCCCCCGCGGGACGGGGGGCGAGGCGGCGCGCCGCGTGACGCATCGAATGCGTCATTCGTGCGTCGGAGAAGGCAGGGTCGCGAAGTCCTGATGCAGGCTCGCCGATGCGGCCACGGAGATTTTCGGATCCGGATGTTGCCGGGCCGTCTCGAAATCGCGCGCGGGCCCGACGGTCATCGAAGCCACGGCGTTGATCGCCGAACCGGCCGCGGTGACCGCGGCGTCGCGATACTCTCCGCGCTGAAAATGCTCGACCGCGTCTTTGCCGAACGACTTGCTTTCGTTCATGTGCGCGCCCGTATGCGTCTGCTTGCCTTGCGAGATGCCGTCGAGATTGCCCACCACGCTGTTGTGCGAGCCCTCCGTGATGCCGAGCTGGCCGTGCTGCAGCACCGAGCTGACTCCAAACACGGCCGCCGAATAGTACGTCGCGCCCGGTTTCTCCATATGGCTGGCCGCCTGGTTCGTTACGTCGTTGCGGCGTGTATGCGGCGTCGACAGATTGTTCAGTCCGCTCAGCGTCGCGCCGCCCGTCGGTCGATCGCTCGAACGCCGGGTCGACTGCGATTCGTCGCTCGACGAAGTGGTTGCGGTGTGATTGTCGAGAGGCGCGGTGCTGCCGCCGGTGATTTTTGTCATGGTCGGTACCTTCGATCAAGAGGAGGAAAGTGCGTCGGGCGCCGTGGCGCTCGACGGCGAAATCGACGGGCCGCTCCGCCGTCGGAACCGCATGACGGTAACTGCCGGTCGATGGAGGGATGATGCGCGTCGCGGCGGGCGTGACGGCCGGATACGCGAAGCGAGCGGCGCGAAAGCGAAACGTCGAGTGCGTGGATCGGAATCCGGTGGGCGCGGGTCGATCGCGTCGCGCAGCGCGCGCTTCTTCCACGACGTCGACGCATCCTTCGCATGAATGCCCGCGTGGAACCGCCCCGAACGTCCGCTGTCTCGATGGCGCTCGCCGTGCGAAAGCGGTTGCCCCGCCTATCGGCCGGACAGTTGCTTCACCTGCTGCGCGAGCCCCGCCAGCGAAATCTGCCCGCGCATCTCGCTCACGAAACTCCCCGCCAGCACCGCGACGATCAGCACCGCGATTGCGCCCTTGAGCGGCTGGCTGACCGACATCAGATCGAGCTTCTGCGCCGAGCGCGAGACGAACGCGAGGCCCAGGTCGACGAGCAGCAGCATCGCCATCATCGGTGTCGCGATCCGCGCGACCATGTTCATCAGCATGTCGAGCCGCGCCTGCGCGAACATTTCGAGCAGTGGCGCGGGAACCGGGTTGAACGACCCGAGCGGCCACCACGCATACGATTCGTACAGCGCGCCGAGCAGGAACGTCATGCCGCCCAGCATCCAGAACGACGCGATCGTCAGTTGCCCGAGCAGCGTCGCCATCAGCGACGTCTGCGTGCCCGAGCTCGGGTTCTGCATCTGCACGTTGTTGAAGCCGGCGACATCGTCGACGTAGGTGCCGATCGCCTCGGCGGCCCAGAACACGGTGGAGGCCGCGATGCCGAGCACGAGCCCGATCACGGCTTCCTTCGCGCAAGCGATCACGAGGAACGCGCCGCGAAGCTGCGGGATCAGCGCCTGCTGTCCACATGCGACGAACAGGCACCAGATCGCGGCCGCGCCACTGCGCAGCGGGCCTTTCAGCACGTTGTCGGCGGTCGCGGGCAGGATCGTCATGATCACGAGAAGCCGCTCGCTCGACAGCGCGAGCAGCACGATGAAGCCGATGAATTCGTCGCCCAGGTGCTGCAGCGGAAAGATGTCGTAGGTCGTCATGCGCATGTCCAGGGCACGTTCCCGCGATGTCGAGAATGCATTCGTGGGGCCGGCCGTCATTGGCGGGAACAGGATTCAGGTCGAGGCCCGCACGGCCGCGAGCCGGCGTGCGAGCACGCCTTCCTCGATCTCCTCGTCCTGTATGTCTTCGGCGGCTGCCTCGGCCGCGCACGCGAGCCGCCGGATCCGCTCGCGCACGACGTCGATCTGCGCGTCGTTGCGCGCGATCCGGCGTGCGGTCGCGGCGAGCTGCTCGATCCTGGCCTGCAGCGCCGCATGCAGGCGAGCGCACTGCGCGCTCGCGAGCGTGTGTTCGTCGAGCAGCACGTCGCGATAGCGGCGACACGCCGCGTAATCGCCGATCGCAAACGCCGCATGGCCGGCCGCCATCGCGTCGACGCGCGCCGCATAGCGATTCGCGGCATCGAGCTTCGCGTGCGCGTGCGCTTCGCCCTGCGCGAACTCGGCCGCCGCCGCGTCGCGTTCGGCGCGCTGAGCGGCCTGCTCGGTACGCAGCTTCGCGCCGCGCTGTTCGCGCCGCGCAAGCAGCGTCTCGAAGGCGCGCTGTTTCGGGTTCCTCATTGGACGAGCGCGTGCAGCGCGGCGAGTGTCGCGTCGGGCGGCGCGTACTCGTCGGTGCGCTGGTTGAGGAACGTGCGGATCCGGTCGATCTTCGCGACCGCTTCGTCGGCTGCCGCGTCGCTGCCCGCCTGGTATTCGCCGAGCTGCAGCAGCGTTTCGATCTCGCGGTGCTTCGCGAGCAACTGGCGCAGCCGGCCGGCCGCGCCGACGTGCTCGCGCGTCGCGATCTGCGGCATGATCCGCGACAGGCTGCCGAGCACGTCGATCGCCGGATACTGGTTGCGCGCGGCGATCTCGCGCGACAGGATGATATGGCCGTCGAGAATCCCGCGTACTTCCTCGGCGATCGGGTCGCTGCCGGAATCGTCTTCGGCGAGCACCGTGTAGAGCGCGGTGATCGAGCCTTGCTCGCCCATCCCGGTGCGCTCGAGCAGGCGCGGCAGCTCGGCGAACACGGAAGGCGGGAAGCCGCGCCGCGCGGGCGGCTCGCCGGCCGCGAGGCCGATCTCGCGCCCGGCGCGCGCGAAGCGCGTCAGCGAATCCATCATCAGCAGCACGCGCTTGCCCTGGTCGCGGAAATACTCGGCGATCGCGGTCGCCGCGTACGCGGCCTTCGCGCGCTCGATCGACGAGCGGTCGGACGTCGCGCACACGACCACCGAGCGCGCCATGCCGTCCTCGCCCATGATCAGCTCGACGAACTCGCGCACTTCGCGGCCGCGCTCGCCGATCAGCGCGATCACGTTGATGTCGCACGACGCGCCGCGCGCGAACATCCCGAGCAGCGTGCTCTTGCCGACGCCGGCCGGCGCGAAGATCCCCATCCGCTGGCCTTCGCCGAGCGTGATCAGGCCGTCGACGATCCGCACGCCGGTCGCGAGCGACGCGTCCACCATCCGCCGCGACATCGGGTTCGGCGGCGGCGCGAGCACGGGGCGCAGCACGTCGTAGTCGAGCGGGCCGCGCCCGTCGATCGGCTCGCCGAAGCTGTCGATCACGCGGCCAAGAATGCCGTTGCCGACCTTCACCGACAGCGGCCGCCGCAAGCCGATCACGCGCGTGCCGCGATTGATCTCGCCGAGCGTGCCGAACGGCGACAGCAGCGCGACGTTGCGCGTGAAGCCGACGACTTCCGCATGCTGGAGCAGCGCGCCCGACGCGCTGCGCAGCTCGCACAGCTCGCCGAGCGTCGCTTCGAGGCCGACGACGCGCACGAGCGTGCCGATCACCTCGAGCACCTTGCCCGTCATGCCGACGGCAGGCTCGATCGCAAGCCGCGCGGCCATCGCGTCGGCGACGCGGGACAAATCGGTCAGTGCGTTCATGGGCGGCTCGCGTCGTCGAGTGCGCGGCCGAGCGCCGCGCGGATCGCGTTCAGTTGCGTGTCGAGGCTCGCGTCGACGGTGCCGAAGTCGGATTCGCACACGCAGGTGCCGCGCGCGACGCGCGGCTCGACGACGACCTCGACCGGCACGTTGCGTCCTTGCCGGCGCCACGCGTCGGCAAGCAGCCCGAACTGCTCGCGCGCGGCGTCGTAATCGGCGTCGCACACGCGCACCGTCAGATAGCTTGCGCCGGCGACGACGCGCTCGACCGTTTCCGCCGCGCGCGCGAACAGACCGCGCGCGTCCTCCGCGCGCACCATCTGCTGGACGGCCGCGGCGACGAGCTCCGCGAGCCGTTCGCGCATTTTGTCGCGCACGCGCCGCTCCTGCTCGAACGAGTCGGCCGCCTGCGCGTGCCAGTCGGCGATCGCCTGCGCGCGGCCCGCGTCGTAGCCGCGCGCATATGCGCTGTCGTGCTCGCGCCGCGCGGCTTCGACGAGCGCGCCGGCCTGCGCGCGCGCGTCGGCGCCGATCCGTTCGGCTTCGTCGTGGGCCGCGTGCAGCACCGCGTCGCGTTCGGCCGCGAGCGCGTCGAGCGCGGCGTCGAGCGCCTGAACCGTCTCGAACGCGTCGCGCCGCAGCACGCCGTGCGGCGCGTCGAAGCAGAAATCGTCGGTGAGCGGAATCTGCCGGTTTTTCAGCCAAAAAGCCATGACCACTCCGGAAACAGCGACGGCAGGCGCGCGAGCAGCGTCGCGCCGTCCGCGTCCGCCGCCGCGCGTTCGATCCACGGCGGGCGCGCGATGTCGCGCGGCAACGCGTGGCGCACGATGCGCATCGGCCCCGCCGGCGCCCAGGCCCGTTCGCGTTCGAACAGGCACCAGCCTTCCCACGCGATGTCGTCGCCGGACAGTTGCGCAAGCGGCGCGACCGGCTCGCGACGATCGAGATCGCGCGCGCGCGGCGCGTCGGGCAACGCCGCGAGCGCGTTGCAGCCGTCGGCGCCGACCCAGCCGGCGAGCCGCTCGCGGCTCGCACGGTCGATCCAGTGGCGCAGCTCGGTGCGCCGGCACAGCAGCGCACGCACGCGCAGCAGCCGCAGCGTGTCGGCGACCGGCAGCGCGGCGAGCCGGTCAGCACGTGCATCGAAACCGTCGAGCGACGGCGACGTCGCCCCAAGCGTGCGCAACAGCAGCAGCGAGCACGCGGCGCGCAGCGCGGGCGCATGCGCGCGCGTCGTCGCGACGAGCGGCGCGAGCGCGCCGTGCCAGCTCGCGTGAACCCAGTCGGCCGCGCGTCGCGCGTTCGCGTCGTAGCCGGCGAGCCACGCGGCCCGCGCCGTGACGCTCGCGATCGGCGCACCGCCGCTCATCGCGCACCGGCCTGTTGAGGCGCGGCC
>NZ_JBYSWZ010000027.1:0-75872 GCF_058781685.1 Burkholderia sp. FW306-1C-G01B | reverse complement strand
CGCCGGCGCATCGGCGAGCCGGCCGGTCAGCTGGGCCGGGTCGTCGGCGAATCGTTCCAGCAACGCGCGGATGGTGTCCAGCATCTGCCGGACCACCTCGGGGGCGACGCGGTGCGCATCGTGCGCGATCTGGAAGCTGACGCGCGTATCCGGGTGTACGGTCAGGGTCAGCGGGTAATGCGCTTCCGCGAAGGCGCGGGTGTCGAGGATCTCGATGTCGTCGGGCCCGAGATCGGGGGCGGCGGCAACCGGGAAGTTCTCGAACACCAGCAGGCTGTCGAACAGGCTGTCGCGGGCGGGCAGTTCGCTCCACGACTGGATATCGACCAGCGAGCTGTACGAATGCGGCTCCATCGCCGTCTGGGCTGCGTGAACCGTCGCCAGCCATTCGATGAAGGGGCGTTCCGGCGCGATGCGCAAGCGAAACGGCAGCGTGTTGATGAACAGGCCCACGATCGACTCGACGCCGTCGAGCTGCGGCGGGCGACCGGACACGGTGACGCCGAAGACGACGTCGTCCGTCCCGGCGTGGCGCCGCAGCACCAACGCCCAGACCGCGCGGATCAGGACGTTGAGGGTGAGGCGATGGGTTCGCATGAGCGCTTGCAGCCGAGCGGTCAGGGCCTCGTCCAGCAGGAATTGCTGGGTCCTGCGTTTGTCGTGCCGTGCGGCATCGCCGGAGATCTGCCCGGCCGGATGGGCTGCGATCGGCGTGGCGGCATGAAACCCGGCCAGTTCGGCGCGCCACCAGGTTTCGTCGGCCGAACGAGGATGGCGCGCGAGCCAGTCGATGTACCTGCGGTATCCCGGCGCCGACGCTGCGACCGCAGGCACGCCGGTGCGGACGAGCGACAGGTAATCGGCGAACACTTCCTTCATCAGGGTGGCGGTGCTCCAGCCGTCGAGAATGATGTGGTGTGCGCTCCAGCAGAACCGATGGCGTGCCTCCGCTTCCTGAATCAGCGTGCAGCGGAACAACGGCGCCCGCTGCAAATCGAAGCCGCGCTGCCGGTCGTCGGCGAGGAATGCATCGAAGTCCTGCGCGCGGCGGGATGCATCGCGGTGTCGCCAGTCGAGGAACGTCCACGGCAGATCGACCGTGTGCCGGACGGTCTGGACGGGATGATCGCGATTGGCCCACGCGAACGCGGTACGCAGCACGGCATGGCGCGCGAGCGCATTGGCCCAGGCTTGCCGGAGCGCCGGCACCTGGAGCGGGCCGCTGACGACGAAGCTGAACTGCTGGAAATAGGCAGCGGGATCCAGCTCGTATAGCGAATGGAACAGAATGCCCTGCTGCAGGGACGAGAGCGGGTAGCTGTCTTCGAGGTCGTCCCACGCGGTGTCGGGAACCGACGCCGCGAAGTCGAGCAACCGGTCCTTGAAGTGCGCGGCCAGGTTTTCGACCGTCTGCCGCTGGTGGAGACGCTCGCCGTAGCGCCAGTCCACCTGAAGCCTGCCGTCGGAAACGGCGGCGACGATCTCGAACGCATGCGTGCGCAGGGCTCGCTCGGAGCGCAGCGAACCGAGGTCTTCGGCAGCCGGGCTCCAGCCATCGGATTGCTGCAGCACGGTATCGAGTTGTCCGTGATAGTTGAAGAGGATGTCGGCATTCGGCAGCGCGGCGAGGCTGTCACGCACGGCGTCGTCGGGGCCCAGGTAGCGGAGCAGCGAATATCCGAGGCCTTCGGCCGGAATCCGGCGCAACTGTTGCTGCGCGTCGCGCAACGCCTGCTCCGGCGTCTGCGTCGCGTCGACCTCGAGGACGATCGGATAGATGGAGGTGAACCAGCCCACCGTCCTGCTGACGTCGATCGGCGCATCGGACACGTGGCGGCCGTGACTTTCGACATCGATCCGGGTGCGCGCGTTGCCCGTGACCATGCTGCATGCTTGCGCGAGCGCGACGAGCAGGACGTTGTTGATGCGGGTGTCGTAGGCCCGCGGCAGCCGGCGCAGCAACGCCGCGGTTTCGGCTTCGTCCAGCTCGAATGAAACGGATGCCGCGTCGCCGACCGCGTTGTGGGCCGCGCCCGCGGCCGGATAATCGACCGGCATGGGCTCGACGTCCTGCGACAGGAGGGCTTGCCACAGTGGGGCTTCGTCGCCGATGGCAGGCGACCGGGCCAGTTGCTGCAGGTGCAGGGCCCATTCGCGGAACGAAGTCGTCTTCTCGGACAACGGCTGGCCGTGGTAGGCGGCATGCAGGTCCTCGAGGAGCACGCGCCATGACACGCCGTCCACCGCAAGGTGATGAATCGACACGAACAGGCGGGCGAGCGGCTCGTCGGCAAAGCAGAAAAGCCGGGCCGCCAGCAACGGGCCATGCGTGATGTCGATGCCGCGTTCCGCTTGCGCAGCGGCAGCGCGCATGGCCGCCATGCGCTCGCCGGCGTCGCCTGCTATCGCTTGCTTCGCAAAGAGCGCCGGCATCTCGCCAGCTGCGGCGACTTCTTGCGTCCAGCCGCCGGCGCTGCGCGAGAAACGCAGGCGCAACGCATCGTGATGTTCGTAGACTTGTCGGAACGCGTCGGCGAGCTTCGACGCGTCGATATCCGACGGCACCTGAATCAGGACCGTTTGATTGTAGTGCGACGGCGCATCGATCTCCTGTTCGAAGAACCAGTGCTGGACCGGGGTGAGCGGCGCATCGCCCAGCGGGCTGACGCTCGGCGCATGCGCTGCCCGTTCTTCAGGCGCGGCGGCCAGCTGGGCGACGGTCTGATACTGGAACAGTTGTTTCGTCGTCACGCGAAGTCCCGCCTGATTGGCGCGCGAGATCACCTGGATGCTCAGGATGGAGTCGCCTCCAAGTTCGAAGAAATTGTCGTGGATGCCGATGGACTGCAGTTGCAGCACGTCTTGCCAGATAGACGCCAGCAGGACTTCCCTGGGTGTGACGGCAGGCGCGTGCAACCGGGCCGCGTCGACCGTGTCCGCCGGGACGGGCAGCGCCTTGCGGTTGATCTTGCCGTTGGGCAGCATCGGCAGGGATTCGAGCGCGACGAACCTCGACGGCACCATGTAGTCCGCGAGCTTGCCGCTCAGATAGCCGCGCAGATCGGCGATGTCCGGCGATGCGGTCGCGACATAGGCGATCAGGTACGTCCGCGCGCCGTCGGTTTTCGCGATCACGACACAGTCGTCGACCGACGGATGCTCGCGCAGCGCGGCCTCGATTTCGCCGGGTTCGATGCGCAGGCCGCGCAGCTTGATCTGATGGTCGATGCGGCCGAGGAACTCGATGTTGCCGTCGGGCCGGTAGCGCGCGAGATCGCCGGTGCGATAGAGGCGTGCATGCGGGTCGTTGGAGAACGGATCGGCGATGAACTTCTCGGCGCTCAGTTCGGGCTCGCCGTGGTAGCCGCGGCCGACCGGCGTGCCGCCGATCAGCAGTTCGCCCGCCACGCCGACCGGCGTGGGCTGCAACTGCGCGTCCACGATATAGAGGCGGGTGTTGGCGATGGGCCGGCCGATCGGGACAATGCGGTGCGGGTCGTCGCGCCGGCATTCCCAGGCGGTCACGTCGACGGCAGCCTCGGTGGGGCCGTAGAGGTTGAACAGCGAAACGTCGAGGCGCGCGAAGCAACGCTGCTGCAGGTCGAACGGCAGGGCCTCGCCGCTGCACACGACGCGGCGCAGCGACGTGCAGTGCGCGTCGAGGTCCGGATGGTCGAGAAAGGCGCGCAGCATCGACGGCACGAAATGGATCGTGGTGATCCGTTCGCGCTCGATGAGTTCGACCAGGTAGTCGGTCTCGCGCTGGCCGCCGGGGCGGGCGAACACGAGGCGCGCGCCGGTGATGAGCGGCCAGAAGAATTCCCAGACCGAGACGTCGAAGCTGAACGGGGTTTTCTGCAGCACGGCATCGTCGGCGTCGAGCGCGTAGGCGTGCTGCATCCAGAGGATGCGGTTGGTGATCGCGCGATGGGTGTTGAGCGCGCCCTTGGGCCGGCCGGTCGAACCGGAGGTGTAGATCATGTAGGCGAGGTTGTCGCCGTTCAGCGCAGGCGCGGGGTTGGACGCGGGCGCGGCGTCGAGCTCGAGCGCGTCGCGATCGACGACGATCACGCGGGCGTCGGTGTCGGGCAGCGCGTCAAGCAGATGCTGCTGGGTGAGGAGCCAGCGCAACTGCGCGTTGTCGATCATGAAGCGCACGCGTTCGGCGGGGTAGTCGGGATCGACGGGGACGTAAGCGCCGCCGGCCTTGAGGATGGCGAGCAGCGCGACGATCATGTCGAGCGAACGCTCCATCGCCACGCCGACGAGAGCATCGGGAACGACACCGAGTTCGATGAGGCGATGGGCAAGGCGGTTGGCGCGCAGGTTGAGTTCGGCGTAGGTGAGCGAGGCGTCGTCGCAGACGGCGGCGACGGCATCGGGCGTGCGCTCGACCTGTTGTTCGAACAGCCGATGCAGCGGCTGCGTGGCGTTGGCGCCGAAATCCGTTTCGGTCCGGTTCCACTCGACAGTCAGCAGGTTCCGCTCCGCATCGCGCGACAACGAAAGCTCGCTGAGCGGCCGGTTCGGATCGGCGACCACGGCATCGACGAGCGTGCGGAAGTGTTCCGCCATGCGATCGATCGTGGCGGCGTCGAACAGGTCGAGGTTGTATTCCAGCGAGCCCGCGAGGCCGTGGTCGGCATCCTGGATATGCAGCGTGAGGTCGAACTTGGCGGTGTGGGTCTCCACCGACACAGGCGTTGCCACGAGACCGGGGAAGTTCACCGCATCGGGTTGCGCTTTTTCATACGCGAACACGGCCTGGAAAACCGGCGTGCGGCTCAGGTTGCGTTCGAGCTTGAGCGAGTCCACCACCTGCTCGAACGGAATCTCCTGGCGGCTGTAGCCGTCCAGCGCGACGCGCTTCACGCGCGCCAGCAGTTCGCCGAAGGTCGGATTGCCCGACAGATCCACGCGCAGCGCGAGCATGTTCGCGAAGAAGCCGATCAGCGGCTCGGTCATGCTGGAACGCCGATTGGCGATCGGGGAGCCGATGACGAGGTCTTGCTGGTTGCTGTACCGCGAAAGGAGCAGCGCATACGCGGCGAGCACGACCATGAACGTGCTGGTGCCGGACGCACGCGCGATCGCGCGCAGGCCGTCCGTGCGTTCGCCGTTCAACTGGAACGGCAGAACCGCGCCGTGAAAACGCTGGATGGCGGGCCGGGGGCGATCGGTGGGCAGTTCGATCAGGTCCGGCGCGTCAGCCAGCGCCGCGCTCACGAGCGCCAGTTCCCGATGCGTGTCGGCCGACGCCAGGCGTTCGTGCTGCCAGGCGGCGTAGTCCGCGTACTGGACGGCCAGTTCCGGCAGAGGCTGGCCGGCATAGAGCGCGGCCAGTTCGCCGATGAGGATGCCTGACGACCATGCATCGGAAATGATGTGATGCATCGTGATGCCGAAGACGTGCAGGCGCTCATGCACGCGATACAGCACGACACGATAGAGCGGCCCGGCGGCGAGATCGAATGGGCGGTCGGCTTCCTCGGCGAGCAGCGCGAGCGTGTCGGACTCGGTGTCGACGTCGACGACGTCGAGCGCGACCGGCGCCGGCGGGGCGATGCGTTGAACCCCGCGGCCGTCGACCGTGGGAAACGTGGTGCGCAGGATCTCGTGACGCCGGCTGATTTCGGACACGGCGGCCCGCAGGCGCGCGATGTCCAGATCGCCGTCGAAACGCAGCGCGCTCGAGATGTTATAGGTGGCCGACGGGCCTTCCAGTTGCGCGAGGAACCACAGGCGCTGCTGCGCAAAGGACAGCGGCAGGTCGTTCGCGCGCGAGCGGGGCAGGATGTTGCCGGCCGTCGAACCGGTCCGGTGCGACGACGCTTCGATCAGGTCGGACACCGCGCTGATGGTCTGGAGTTCGAAGATCGCGTCGATGCCGATTTCGACGGAGAAACTGCCCCAGATCCGCGAGACGAGCTGCATGGCCTGCAGCGAATCCCCGCCGTAGTCGAAGAAGCGGCCGGTGAGATCGACGGCCGGATTGTCGAGCACTTCGCGCCAGATGCGCACCAGTTCGAGCTGGATCGGCGTGGCGTCGAGACTGGCGGCGTCGAGACTGGCGGCGGCAGGCTCCAGGGCCAGGAGCGCCGGGCGATCCAGCTTGCCGTTGGCGTTCAGCGGAAATTCGGCGATCGGGACGATGTCGGACGGGACCATGTAGTCCGGCAGTTTCCCGGCCAGATAGGCCCTGAGGTCCGGCACGCTCAGGCTCGCGGAACCCTTGACGTAGGCCGCCAGCTTGCGCACCCCGTGGGCCGATTCGCGCAGCATGACCGCCGCGCCGACGACATCCTCATGCGCGGCGATCGCGGCCTCGATCTCGCCGAGTTCGACGCGGTGCCCGCGGATCTTGACCTGATCGTCGACGCGTCCATAGCACTGGATCTGTCCGTCGGGCAGCCAGCGGCCGATGTCGCCGGTGCGATAGAGGCGCGCTTCGCCGGTGAACGGATGCTCGACGAATTTCGCGGCGGTGACGTCGGGCCGCTGGTGGTAGCCGCGCGCGAGGCCGTCGCCGGCGATGCAGATTTCCCCCGGCACGCCGATCGGGACCGGCCGCAGCGCTTCGTCGAGCATGTACACGCGAGTGTTGGCAATGGGCCGGCCGATCAGCACCGTGGACGGCGCGTCCTCGACGCGCTCGACGATGCAGCCGACCGTCGCCTCGGTGGGACCGTATTCGTTGTAGATTTCGATCGCGGGATCGATCTTCCGCAGCGTGGCGATGTGCTGGGGCGTCAGTTCCTCGCCGCCGACGATCACCTTGCGCACGCCGGAGCGTGCCAGGTTCATGTATTCCAGCAGGTGAATGTGGGTGGGCGTGAGCTTGAGGGTGTCGACGCCGCTGCCGGGCTGGAACATCCGGGCCAGGATGGTGTCGATGCTTTCCGACTGAGGATAGATGCGCAGCGATTTGCCGCGCACCAGCGGGCAGAAGATGTTGGTCAGCGTGAAATCGAAGCACAGCGAGCTGTACAGGCCGAAACTGCCGGTCGAGCTGTCCGGAAAGTAATACCCGGCGGCCCAGGCAATGTAGTGGGCCAGGTTCCGGTGTTCGAGCAGGCAGCCCTTCGGTCGGCCGGTCGAGCCGGACGTGTAGATCACGTAGGCCAGGTTCGCCGGCTCGGCGCGGCGCGGCGGATTGTCCGGCAGCGGCGTCCAGCCGGGAAGCTCCTGATCCAGCAGCAGCGTCGCGCCGGAGAATTCATACCACTGCGCCAGTTGACTCGACTGGGTCACCAGCAGCGACAGGCCGGTGTCGCCGAGGATGTGATTGATCCGTTCGGCCGGATACGCCGGATCCAGCGGAACGAACGCCGCCCCCGCCTTCAATATGCCGAGAATCGCGACGATCATCCATTCGGAACGGTCGAGCATGACGCCGACCAGCGATTCCGGGCCGACGCCGTAGTGGTTGACCAACTGATCCGCCAGACTGTTGGCCCGGGCGTTCAGGTCGGCGTAGGTCATCAGCGAGCTGTCGGTGACCAGGGCCGGCGCCGCCGGCGTGCGGGCGACCTGCGCCTCGAACATGTCGACGACCGTGAGGTGGCCGGGCCCGGCCGCCGCGGTTTCGTTGAAGGCGGCCAGCAGCCGGCGCTCTTCCGGCGGGCTCGATTCTATGTCGCCGACCGGCTTGTCGAGGTGTTCGAATGCCTCCAGCACCGCGCCGAGGCTGTTCGCGAAACCGTCGATGACGAACGGCTCGATGGCGTCGGTATGACGGAGCTCGATTTCGCCGCGCGCGAGCCGCAGGTGCAACTGCAGGTCGTCGTCCTGATCGGTCAGCGTGTGGTGCACCCGATCGTCCACCAGCGCGACTTTCGTGAGCTGCGCGAGATCCATGTCCTTTTCGTTGCGCACGAGCGTTTCCAGCGGGAAATGGTGCTCGGCATAGCTGTCTTCCACGATTCCCGCCACTCGCGACAGGTAGTCCTCGATGCGCTCCTCGGGACGGACCTCGATGATCAGCGGAACGGTGGCGGCCCGGGCCGGCGGATGCTCGGCAAGCCCCGGCGTTCCGAGCACCGTGACCGGAATCCGGAAGTATTTCCAGAGCAGGAACGCAATGCCCGCGGCCGTGACGGCGAACTCGGCAAGCTCGCCGTCGCCGATGCGCCGCAACAGGTTGAGCGACGCGGGCGTGAGCGGCACCGTGCGGGACAGCAGGCGACCCGGCTGCTGCACCGGGGCGTGCGCTGCGATCCGGTAGACGCCGGCGACCAGGGAAAGGCTTTCGCGCCAGAAGCGCGCGGTTTGCGCATAGCGATGGTCGGTGACCAGCACGTTATTGTCTTGCACAGGAAACTCCTTGAGACGTTTTGTTCACCTGAAACAACCCGAAGCGGCGCGCACGGCGCCCGCTGCTCGAACTCCGGCCGGCCCGCATCACGTCTTCTCCTCGAGCGCGTCGTCGGCCGTGACTTCGGGCGCGCGCTTCAGGCGCAGGCCGACCCGGACCCGGGCGCTGGCGGCGGGCGCGTCGCCGGGGAGCGGGATGCGATCGACCGGCGTGGTCGGATCGCGGCGGAAGACGTCGTGGATCGCGAGCAGCCGATCGCGCATCGCGGCGATGGTCGCGGGGCGGAACAGGCGGGTGTTGTAGATGAACTGGATAAGGTGCCTGCCTTCGCTTTCCACGATCTGGAAGGACAGGTCGAACTTGGCCGTGCTGTCCGTCTGCGAGATGTCCGTGATGTGCAGACCGGGCTGCGGCGCGGGTATCGAAACGTAGTTCGCTTGAATGTCGAAGATCGGGAAATGGCCCGCCGGGGTGCGGATCTTCAGGTCTTCCAGCAGCACATCGAACGGATAGGACGCATGCTCCAGCGCTTGCGTGGAGGCCTTCGCCACACCGTCGATCACCTCGGCGACGGTCGCGGATTTCCGCACCGGGACGCGCAGCACGACGGTGTTGAGGTACACCCCGATCTGCGATTCGAGCTGTTCGCTGTCGCGCCCGGCCGACACGCTGCCGATGACGATGTCCTCGCGCCCCGTGTAGCGGTGCATCAGCACGCAGAACGAGGCCAGGAGCACCGCGTAGAGCGACGTATGGTGAGCGCGGGCCAGCGTCGCGAGTCCCGCCGCCTGCGGCTCAGACAGTTCGACTTCGAGCGTCTGCCCGGCATGACCGAGCCGCTCGGGACGCGGGTAGTCCGATGCCAGTTGCAGGCGGGGCAGCGGCGGCGCCAGTTGCTCGAGCCAGTACGCGCGATGCGCGGCGGCACGCGCGCCTTCCAGGCTGGCGTTGTGCCACGCGGCGTAGTCGCGGTACTGGATCGAAAGCGGCGGCAGGTCGCGTCCCGCATAAAGCGCATGCAGGTCGTCGGTCAGCACGCGGATCGACCACGCATCCGATATCGCGTGGTGCATGTTCAGCAGCAGCAGGTGTTGCTCCGGCGAGAGCCGGACCAGCTTGACGCGAAAGAGCGGTCCCGACGCGAGATCGAACGGCTGCTCGCTTTCCGCGCGAATCAGCGCATCGATCGCTTGCGGGCCGGCATCGTCCGCCAGATCCATTTGCTCGACCCGGAATCCGGATGCGTCGCGAGTGAGGATGCGTTGCCGCAGTTCGCCTTCGATCATCGCAAACACCGTGCGCAGGCTCTCGTGGCGATCGACCAGCGCGTCGAACGCGCGGACGAGGCGCGCCGTATCCACCGCGCCGTCCAGTTGCAGCGCGCCTGCCATGTTGTACGTGGACGGATCCGCGCTGCGGCTGGCGAGCCAGATCCGCTTCTGTGCGCGAGACACCGCGTAGGACGGTTGCACGGCAAGCGCCGGGATGATCGCGCCGTCGCCGTCGCCGTCGGCGGGCGTGGCAGCCAGCTTCTGCGCGAGCGCTCGCGGCGACGGCGCATGGAAGATATCGGCGACCGCGACGTTCAGTTTCAGTTCGCGCCGGATCCGGCTGACCATCTGGATCGCCTTGAGGCTTTGGCCGCCATGCTCGAAGAAATCGTCGTCGACACCGTTCGGCCGGCGGCCGAGCACCTCGGCGAAGATGCGCAGCAGCGCCGCTTCAACAGGCGTCTGCGGTTCGGCCGGCACGCCGTCGGGGATGGACGCGGCATCCGGGAGCGGCAGCGCGGCGCGGTTGATCTTGCCGTTCGGCATGACGGGCAGCGCCGGCAGCAGCATCACGGTGTCGGGCACCATATGCGCCGGCAGCTTTTCGCGCAGTGCGTCGCGCAGGCCTTTGGGCGTCCAGCCGGTACCCGACGCGTAGCCGCACAGGGTCTTTTCCGGGCCCGACGTCTCGCGGGCGACCACGACGGCATTGGAGATGCCTGCGAGACCGGTCAGCGCGGCTTCGATTTCCCCGAGCTCGATGCGATACCCGCGGATCTTGACCTGGAAGTCGCGGCGGCCGAAGAAGTGGAGATTGCCGTCCGGCCCGAAGCAGCCGATGTCGCCGGTGCGATACAGGCGCGCGCCCGGTTCCGGACTGAACGGATCGTCGCGGAACACCGCCCGGGTGCGTGCTTCGTCGAACAGGTAGCCGCGTCCGACGCCGACGCCCCCGATGCAGATCTCGCCCTTGACGCCGGCCGGGCACGGATTCATGTCGGCATCCACGACGTAGAGGCGCAGGTTCTCGATCGGCCGGCCGATCGGAATCGCCGGCAGATCCGGCGCACGCTCCATGCGGTAATGCGCGACGGAGTCCGACGCCTCGGTCGGCCCATAGGCGTTGATGAGCCGGACCGCCGGATTCAGGCGGAACCAGGCTTGCGCGGCGGCGGGCTGCAGGGTTTCGCCGATCGTCAGCAGCGTTTCGAGGTGCGGGAAGGCCGGCGCCGCGTGCCGTTCCAGCTCGCCGAGAAAGGTCGCCAGATAGGACGGCACGAATTGCATCGCCGTGATGCGGTCGCGGTGCAGGCTGTCGATCAGGCGCGCGGGCTCGAGGATGACGGCATCGGGATAGATCACCGTCGTGCCGCCCGACGCCAGTGCCGCGAAGCACTGCCAGACCGAAATATCGGAGCAGTGCGAAGCGGTCTGGGCGACCGCGCTCTGCGCGCCGAGCCCGACCCTGCGCGCCATCGCGAGCACGTGATTGAGCATGCCGCGATGCTCGACCATCGCGCCCTTCGGTTGGCCGGTCGAACCCGACGTGAAGATCACGTAGGCGAGGTCCGCGGGCCGGCAGCGCGGCGTCGGCGCTCCCGTGTCGTGACGGACGGGCAGGCGGGCGGGATCGACCAGCGGGATCGACGCCAGCGCCGGCGGCGGCACGCAGTCCGTGGCGACGATGACCGTCGGCCGGGCCAGCGTCAGGATGGTCTCGACCCGCTGGGCCGGATAGGCGGGATCGACCGGAACATACGCCGCGCCGCACTTCCAGATGGCCAGGATCGTTTCCAGCATCAGCGGCGAGCGCGGCATCCAGACGGCGATCCGGTCGTCCGGCCGGATCGGCGCCGTCTGCAGCAGATGATCGGCGATCCGGTTGGCGCCTTCGACGAGGTCCCGATAGGTGCGAACCTCCATGCCGTGGCGGACCGCAATGCGCTCGGGGTGCGCGGCGGCGACGGCCTCGATCAGTTCGGCCAGCGTCCGGTCGGACGGAATCGGCGCGTGGGTATCGTTCCAGCCCAGCAGGATGGCGTCCCGCTCGGCGGCGGTGAGAAGCGCAACGCTGCGGTTCGGGCGATCTGCCGCGCCCGCCAGGCCGACGAGCAGGGTTTCGACATGGCGCAGCAGGCGGACGATCGTTTCGCGATCGAACCGGCCGTCGTCGTACAGCACCTGCAGCGACAGGCGCTTGCCCGGCGTCACGACCAGCGTCAGCGGGTAATTGTTCGGATCGGACACCTGGAAGTCGCCGATCCGCAGGCCGGGCAGCGCATCGGCCAGCGCTTCCTCGACCGGATAGTTCTGGAAGATGAGCAGGCTTTCGAAGAGCGGCACGCCGGGCGGCAGGCCGGCGAATTTCTGGATGTCGGCCAGCGGATAGTGCGCATATTCCTCCTGCTGCGCGAGATCCATCTGCAATTGCGCCAGCCACGCGGACGTCGGGCGCGCGTCGATGCGGACCCGCACCGGCAGCGTGTTGATGAACAGGCCGACCATCTCGTCCGACTCCGGCAGCGACGCCGGGCGACCGGAAACGATCGTGCCGAACACGACGTCCGCTTCGCCGCTATAGCGGCTCAGCAACTGCGCCCACGCGCCCTGCGCGAGCGTGTTGAGGGTGAGGCGATGGGTTTGCGCGAACGCGACGAGCCGTTGCGTGTCGCTTTCGGAGAGCAGCAGCGGCTCTTCCACATAGGCGCCCGGCGCGGCCGTGCCGTCGAGTTCGGGGCGACCCAGCACGAGCGGCGTCGTCGCCGGGAAATCCGCCAGCTTCGTCTTCCAGAAGCGTTCCGCCGCGGCGGCGTCCTGGCGCGCCAGCCAGCGCACGTAATCGGCGAAGGCGGGCGGCGCGGCCTGCTCCGTGGCGCCTTCGTCCGCCAGGTCCTGATAGGTGGCGGCCACTTCGCTCAGGAGTCGGGCTGAGCTCCACCCGTCGAGCAGGATGTGGTGATGGCTCCAATGGAAGCGCCATGCCCGATCTTCCACGCGGAACAGCGCGAGCCGCATCAGCGGTGCGCGGGTAAAGTCGAAGCCGCGCGCCCGGTCTTGCGCCACGTGGGCTTCCCAACGCTGCTCGGCCTCCACGGCGGACGCCGCGCGCAGATCCTCCTCGTGCCACGGCAAGTCGATACGGCGATGCACGACCTGCACGGGGCTTTCGATTTCTTCCCAGTGAAACGAGGTTCGCAAGATGTCGTGCCGGTGCGCCACGGTATCCCACGCGCTGCGGAACCGTTCGACGTCGAGCGCCCCGTCGATACGGAAATTCAGGCTGCTGAAATAGGCATCCGACGCGGGTTCGTACAGGCTGTGAAACAGCATGCCCTGCTGGGTCGGCGTCAGCGCGTAGACGTCGGCGATCTCGTCCGGCATGACCGAGGCCGGCGCCTGCGGCAGACCGGTCGCGGGCCGGGTCGATGCGGACTGGACGGCATGGTCGGCGACCAAAGATTCGAGCGCCGTGACGTAGGCTTGCGCGACGCGCCGGATGGTGTCCGTGTCGTGGCAGGCCCGGCTGAATTCCCACGCAACGTGCAGGCGGTTGCCGGTCACGTAGGCGTTGACGTCGAGCAGGTGCTCGCGCAGCTGGTTCGCATTGCGCCCGTCTCCGCTTGGCTCCGCGGCCTGTTTCCAGTCGCGTGCGGCGTTCAGCATCTGGTCGGTCTGACCCAGGTAGTTGAACAGCAGTCGAGGCTGCGGAACAGGGCCGTCGAGCCTGTCCTGCAGCAGACCGTAGGTGATGCCCGCGCTCGGGACGGCGCGCAGTTGCGTCTTGACCGACGCAACCAGGCGAGCCGGATCGTGCGGGCCGGCATCGACCGTCAGCACGACCGGGAAGACGGACGTAAACCAGCCCACCGTGCGCGAGATGTCGAGGTCTTCGATCAGTTCCTCGCGACCGTGCGCTTCGAGATCCAGCAGCACGTCGGCGCATCCGCTCCAGTCGCTGACGGCACGCGCGAGCGCGGCAAGCAGCACGTCGTTGATCTGCGCGTCGTAGGCGCGGGGCGCTGCGCCCAGCAGGGCCGCGGTGGCGGATTCGCCCAGTTCGACCACGATCGTTGCGGCGGACGACACGGTATTGGCGTCGGCCGACGCGGCGCGATCGAGCGGCAGGCCGGGCAGCGCGGAACGCGCCAGGGCGTTCCAATGGGCGATGTCGGCGTCGGCGGCGCCGGAGCCGGCCCAGTTCGAGATGGCACGCGTCCATGCGGTCCACGTCGCGCTGCCGCCAGCGAATTCGGGCGCCTTGCCGTTGCGCAGGCGGTTATAGGCGTCGTACACGGTTTCGAGCAGTGCGCCCCACGACACGCCGTCGACGACCAGATGATGGGCGACCAGCAGCAGACGCAGCGAACGGCCATCATCGAGGCGGAACAGGTCCGCGCGCACGACGGGGCCGTCCGACAGATTCAGGCTCGCATGAGCCTGCGCGACGTGCTGCGCGAGCTGATCGCGCCGGATCTCGAACACGCCGACGGGGATATCCGGATCGTCGACGACTTCCTGAATCCAGCCGGACTCGCCCGCACGAAAGCGCAGCCGCAGCGCGTCATGCCATTTGATCGCGTGCCGCAGCGCCTCGCGCAGCAACACCGGATCGAAGTCCGCCGGCACGTCGAGCAGGACCGCCTGGTTGTACTGGTCCGGGTCGTCCTTGCGCTGCGCGAAGAAATCCTTCTGGATGGGCGTCAGCGGCAGCGGGCCGGACGACGCGACGAACTCCGCCGCGCCGACCGTGCCGCGCGTAGCCACGGCGGCGAGCTCGGCGACCGTCGGATGCTGGAAGATGAGCCGGGTGGTGAGCTTCAGGCCCGCCTTGGCGGCCAGCGACACGATGCGCATGCTGAGAATCGAATCGCCGCCCAGCGCGAAGATGTTGTCGTGGATGCCGGGCGGCGCAATGCCCAGCGCTTCTCCCCAGATGCGGCACAGCAGCGTCTCGGTGGGCGTGCGGGGCAGCGTCGGCGCGTGTGCCGCGGCGGACAGCCGCGACCGGTCCAGCGGGGGCAGCGCCTTGCGGTCGATCTTGCCGTTGCCGCTCAAGGGCAGCGCGTCGAGCACCACGTAGATGCCGGGCACCATATAGTCCGGCAGCGTGGCGGACAACGCGGCGGCAATCTCGCCGTCGCTCAGCGACGCGCCGTCGCGGAACGCGACATACGCGCACAGCGCGGCGCGGCCGGTCTCGTCGCGATAGTCGAGCGCGGCCGCCTGGCGGATTTCCGGAATGGCGGCCAGCGCGTTGTCGATCTCCGCGAGCTCGATGCGGTAGCCGCGGATCTTCAGTTGGTGGTCCTTGCGGCCGTGGAGCACGATCGTTCCATCGGGGAGATAGCAGCCGATGTCGCCGGTGCGATACAGGCGGACACCGCGGTCCGGATGGAACGGATCCTCGACGAAAGCCTCCCGCGTAGCGGCTTCGTTGTTCAGATAGCCGCGGCCGACGGCGACGCCGGACACGTAAAGTTCGCCGGGAATCCCGATCGGGCACAGGTTCATCTGCGGGTCGACGACGTAGATGCGCACGTTGCGGATCGGCTTGCCGACCGGCACGTAAGGCGTGGTCGGCGCGCACGTCATGCGGTGCTGCGCGACGTCGTCGGACGCTTCCGCCGGGCCGTACGCGTTCACCATGGGGATGTCCGGGAACACGTCGAACCACTGTTTCACCAGCGCCGGGCTGACCATCTCGCCGGTGACGAGCAGGTGCCGCAGGTGCCGCATCAGCGCCGGCCGTTCCGATGCGCGGTCGAGCACGGCGGACAGATAGGACGGCACCAGTTCGACGATGCTGATCCGGGTGGCTTCCAGGGTCGTGACGAAACTTGCGGGATCGCGAATGCATTCGTCGTCGACGATCACGGTCCTGCCGCCGACGAGCGGCGCCGTGAAGAATTGCCAGACCGAAATATCGAAGCAATGCGGCGCGGTTTGCGCGATCACCGACGACGCCGAGATCGAAAATTCGTCGATCTCGGCGAGCATGTGGTTCAGCATGCCGGCGTGCTCGACCATCGCCCCTTTGGGCTTGCCGGTGGAGCCGGACGTATAGATCACGTAGGCGAGGCTGTCGGGCGATACGGGGCGGCCGGGATTGGTGTCGTCGACGATATCGGTGGCGGCGTCGAGCGACACGACCGGCGCGAGCGCGGCCAGCTCGGGAGGAAGCAGGCCGTCGCAGGTAATCACGAGGGCGGCGCCGGAATCCTCGAGAATGGTGCGGATGCGGCCCGCCGGATAGTTGGGGTCGATCGGAATATAGGCGGCGCCGCACTTCCACACGGCGAGGATCGCCTCCATCAGGCGCGCCGACCGGTGCATGCAGATCGCGACCAGCGTGTCCGGCCCCAGCTCGGCGGCGCCCAGCAGGCGGTGGGCGGTGCGGTTGGCGCGCGCGTTCAGTTCGCCCGCGCTCAGGACGTCATCCCGGTACTCGACCGCGGGCCGCTCGGGGTGGTCCGCGGCGGCCTGCTCCAGGCGATGCACCACGGTGCGCGCGGCGTCGAACGGCACGGCGGTGTCGTTGAAGGTCTCCAGCAACTGCCGGCGTTCGGCCTCGGGCAGGATCGGCAGGCGGCCGAGCAGCCGGTTCGGATCGGCCGCGAAGGCGTCGAGCGTCGCGGCCACGTGGCCCAGCATCCGCTGCATGGTGTCTTCATCGAAGCGCCGCGGGTCGAACGACAGTTCCATCTTCCAGTCGTCGCGCGCCGTCACCACGAATTCGAGCGGAATGTCGGCGCGGTTGTACAGCAGCACCTCGTCGACCGCCAGCCCGTGCGCGCCATGCGTCAGCGACGCGTCGAGCGGGTAATTCATGAACGTGATGTTGCTCTCGAACAGCGGCGTCGTCAGCGGCACTTCGCTGCAGCGCTGAATGTCGGGCAACGGGGTGTGCTCGAACTGCGCGCGGGCAGCCACGCGCGCCTGGATCATCTTCAGCCACGGCACCAGCGGCTGCCGCGGGTCGACCCGCACCCGCACCGGAACCGTATTGATGAACAGGCCGAGCATGGTTTCGATCCCCGGCAGATTGGCGCCCCGTCCGGACACGACCGCGCCGAACACCACGTCGGTCTCCCCGCTGTAACGCGACAGCACGAGCGCCCAGGCCGCTTGCGCGAGGGTATTGAGGGTGACGTGATGCCGGGCCGCGAATTGCCGCAGGCGTGCGCTCAGGTCGGCCGACAGGTCGGCCTGCACTTGCGCGAGACCCTGGCCGAAGCGCTCGCCCGCTTCCGCGCGCGCGGCCGTGGGCAGCGGGGTCGGCGAGTGGAAACCTTCGAGATAGCGTGTCCAGTACTGCTGCGCGGCTTGCGGCTCGCGCTGCTGCAGCCACTGGATATAGTCGCGATAGGGGCGCACCGCGGGGAGCGCCGGCGGCACGCCGCGCGCGAGCGCGCCATAGACCTGGAAGATCTCCTCGATGACGAGCGACAGGCACCAGCCGTCGGCAAGGATGTGATGGTGGCTCCAGCTGAACAGGTATGCGTCAGCGGCGACGCGCACCAGGCGACAGCGCACGAGCGGCGCGCGATCCAGCGCGAAGCCCTCGGCCAGGTCGTTTTCGAGATGCGCGCGCCACCGCGTGCGCTGTTCGTGTTCCGGCAGGTCGCGCCAGTCGTCCTGCACCCACGGCAGCGTGGCGTGCGCGTGCACGACCTGCATGGGCTTGTCGAATTCCTCCCAATGGAACGACGTGCGCATCACCGGATGCCGATCGATGAGCTGCTGCCATGCGGCATGAAACAGCGCGGGATCGAGGCTGCCGGTGATCCGGCAACCGAGCTGGTTGAAGCTGCTTCTCGTGCCGGGCGAGTGCACGGCATGAAAGAGCATCGCCTCCTGCATCGGGGAGAGCTCGTAGATATCGGCGATGGTGGGGGATGTCACGATTTGATCCTTGAGACAAGGGCGTCCAGCGCTTCCTGGCTGATGCGCGCGGCCGGGAAGTCCGACGGGCTCAGCCCGCGCGGGCCGTCGCCGCTGGCCGCGACGATCGACAGCAGACGGCTGCGGTAGCACTGCGTCAGCTGCTCGATGACGCCAGGCGCGCAGGCCTCGCGGTTGTAGTGCCAGGTCAGGTGCAGACGGCCGTCGAACACCATCCCGTCGATCTCGAACAGATGGCCGCGACGCGCGCGCGGGCTGTGCTCGGGACTCTGGAAGTCGAGCACCGGTTTCCAGCCCGTGTCGTCGGCCAGCACGCGATCGACCTGGCCGAGATAGTTGAAGCGCACCGGCGCCGGCGGCTGCCGTTCCAGCGCCGCCGCGATGCCTTCGTCGTTGCCGAGGTAGCGGGCGATGCCGTAGCCGAGCCCGCGCATCGGCACCGCGCGCAGTTGCTCCTTGACGTGGCGCAGCGCCTCGACCGCCACGGTGGCGTCGCCGGCGTTCAGGAACACCGGATAGTGCGCGGTGAACCAGCCGATCGTGCGTGACGTATCGACGCCGTCGAAGAGGTCCTCGCGGCCGTGGCCTTCGAGATCGACGACCAGCGACGCGTTGCCGGTCCAGTCGCCGAACGCGAGCAGCAGGGCCGTCAGCAGGACTTCGTTGATCTGGGTATTGAACGTGCGCGGCACGTCCTGCAACAGCGCGAGCGTTTGCTGCGCGTCGAACTCGATGACCGCCGTGCCGGCTTCGGCGACGGTGCCGACCGGCATGTCGTCGAAGCACGCGTGCTCGTCGGCGTGCTCCCGGAGCCAGTAGCCCAGCTCGTCGAGCGCGGTCGCGCCGAGTTCGGACAGACGCGCCGACCAGTCGCGCCAGGCCGTCGTCCTGGCCGGGAGCTGCACCGCTTCGCCCGCTTCGAGCTGGCGACACGCGGTGTACAGGTCTTCGAACAGGATGCGCCACGAGACGCCGTCGATCACCAGATGGTGCGCCACCACGAGCAGGCGTTGCGGTTCGTCGGGGCCGAACTGGAACAGGTGAGCGCGCAGCAGCGGCGCCACGGACAACGTGAAGCTTTCCTGCATGCGGGTGGCCGTCGCGAGCATCTCGGCCTGCCGTGCGGCGGGCGCCGCGTCCGCCAGCGACGTGACGCCGAGCGGAATCGCCAGCGGCGGCGCCGCATGCGATTGCTGCCACACGCCGGCGATGCGCTCGAAACTCAGCCGCAGCGCGTCGTGATGCGTCGCGACGGCTGCCAGCGCGCGCTCGATCACGTCCGGCCGCAGCGACGCGGGCACCTCGATCATCGTCGACTGGTTGTAGTGGTGCGGATCCGCCACGTCCTGCGCGAAGAACCAATGCTGGATCGGCGTCAGCGGGGCGGGGCCGACCACCGGCTCCTGCGGAATCCGGATCGACGGCGCCTCCACCGCAACCTGCGCCAGCTCGGCGATGGTCGGATGCGCGAAAAACTGGTCGGCGGTGAATTTGATGCCGATTTGCTGGGCCAGCGACATCACCTGGATGAGCAGGATCGAGTCGCCGCCCAGTTCGAAGAAATTGTCGTGCACGCCGATCGGCTCGCGGCCCAGCACCTCGGACCAGATCTTGCCCAGGCGCGCTTCGACGTCATTGGTCGGCGCGGCGTACGCGGTTTCGCCCGGCACAGGCGCCAGTTCCAGCGCGGCGAGCGCCTTGCGGTCGGGCTTGCCGTTCGGCGTCAGCGGCAGGCGTTCGAGCGTCACGATCGACGCCGGCAGCATGAACTCGGGCAGGCGTTCCTTCAGGTGTTCCCGCAGGCTGGCGACGCTGGCCGTCGCCGTCGCGACGCAGGCCACCAGCTGCTTGTGCTGCGGCGCGTCCTCGCGCACGAACACGATCGCGTCGGCGACGTCGGCGTGCTGCCTGAGCGCCGCTTCGATTTCGCCCATTTCGATGCGATAGCCGCGAATCTTCACTTGCGTGTCGCGGCGCCCGGTGACTTCCAGGTTGCCGTCCGGCAGCCAGACGCCGAGGTCGCCGGTGCGATAGAGGCGCTCGCCCGCCTCGAACGGGTGGTCGACGAAAGCGGCGGCCGTCAGGTCGTCCCGGCCGAGATAGCCGCGAGCCAGTGCGGTGCCGGACACGCAGATCTCGCCCGTGCAGCCCTCGGGGGCCAGCGCCCCGTGCTCGTCGAGCAGGTACAGGTGCGTATTGTGGATCGGGCGGCCTACCGGCAGGCGGGCGCCGTAGGCGGTTGCCGGGTCGACCACGTAGTCCGCGATGCACACGGTTGCCTCGGTGGGGCCGTACGAGTTATGGCACGTGCGGGTCCGGGCCAGTTCGCGCAGATCCGCCGCGCGGGCGTTGTCGCCTGCGCTGATGACCCGTTTCACGGCGCCGAGCGCGGTCCAGTCGAGCGCGGCGAGATAGGCAGGCGTCGCGTTGACGGTGGTGACGCCCTGCTGCGCGATATATTCGACGAAACGCGGCACGTCCCGGATCACGGCAGGCTTCGCCAGTACCAGGCGCGCGCCCGCGAGCAGCGTGACGAAAATCTCCATGATCGAGCCGTCGAAGCCCGGCGAGTAGAACTGCACGAACCGGTCGGCGGCATCGAAACCGAAGGCGTCCACATGGTACTGCGCCATGTTCAGGAGCCCTGCGTGTTCGAGCACGACGCCCTTGGGCACGCCCGTGGAGCCGGACGTGTAGATGATGTACGCCGCATCGTCCGGCCGGACCTCGACCTGCGCCGCCGCAGCTGCAGGCGCCAGCGTGTCGAGCTGGAAGTCGAGGGCGAACATCGGGATCGCCCAGAAATCGGCGAGCAACGGCAGGTGTTCCGAGTGCGTCAGCAGCGCCTTGACCTTCGCGTCCTCGATCATGAAGCGCAGCCGCTCCCGCGGAAACTCCGGGTCGAGCGGCAGATACACCGCGCCCGCCTTGAGGGCGCCGAGCATGCCGACGATCCAGCGCTCGGAACGGTCGGCCACCACGCCCACCACGTCGCCGCGTTCGATCGCGTATTCCGCGAGCAGGAAGCTCGCCAGCCGGGACGCCTGGTCGTCCAGTTCGGCATAGGTCAGCGATGCATCGGCGGTCACCACGGCGATGTCGTCCGGCGCGGCCGCGACCCGTTGCGCGAACTGCTCCAGGAAGGTTCCATGTACCGCGACGGGCGCCGCATGCGAACGAAGGCGCGCGCGTTCGTCGTCGTCGAGCAGCGAGACGGCGTCGAGCTGAGCGTCCAGCGTGCCGAAGCCGGCCAGCACGTTGCGCAGGTGTCGCGCGACATGCTGCAGATAATGCAGCGTGAACACCGTCGGCCGGCCCGTCAGCACGATCTCGTAGCGCTCGCGATGGCGGATCTCGATCGACAGGTCGTAGTCGGCCGACGCCCAGGCTTCGTGCAGACCGTCGAAGCGCACGCCGACGTTGGTCGTGCGCCGCTCGCCATGCAGCTTGTGCGCGAGGGCGGCGATCGGAAAATCCTGATACGAATAGCTGCGCTGCACCCTGTCGCGCATCTGGTTCAGATACGCGCGAACCGTGGGGCCGGGCTCGATGGCGTCGAACAGCGGGACGCGATCGGCGGAACCGCTCGCGGGTTCGGCGATCAGGCGCGGCGTATCCAGGAACAGGCCGGCCGCGCCGTTGTAGTGCCCCAGCACACGGAACAGCGCCGCCAGCAGTACGACGAACGCGCCCAGCTGGTTGCCGGCGGCGAGCTTCTCCAGCACCTGCGCCGCGTCGCGGTCGAGCTCGAACGTCAGTTCCGGTGCGGGGCCGAGCGGCAGCGCATACGCCTGCCACGCCTGCTGAAGGCGGAAGTCTTCGTCGATGCGGCCGAGCGTATCGCTCCAGAACGCCATGTGTTCCTGGTATTGCCCGCTGGTCGAGAGCGTGTTGAGATTCAGTTCTGACAAAGCACGATCTCCCTCGTCGCGTACAGGATTTCGGAAGCGATGCCCTTGGCCGTGCAGTGCGCGACGAACTGGGTGGACTGGATATGGCTGGGCGAGTTTTCGTCGAAGGTGTTGTCGAGGAGGTGGTTCAGCCACGGCTCCTGACCCATCGCATAGACATACGCCGCGTTGAACGCGAAGTCGTCCACCAGCGCGGCGGCCTCGCGGAACTGGCAGCCCCGCGCCCGCCGCGACTGATCGATGTCGCGCGGCAGCGCGTTGGGAAACAGCGGGCCATAGACCCAGGACGGCGGCGCGCCCTCGGTTTCCATCCCGACGAACAGCGTGTCCGGCTTGCCGGCGAGGCGGAAGACATGCTCGTAAAGGGCGGGGTCCAGGTTGCACGAATCGGCGATGCACAGCACCGAGCGCGTGCCGAAGCGGATCATGAAGCTCTGCTTGCTCTGGATCGCCAGGTCGTTGTGTTCGCCCAGGAACGGAATGGCGGTGATGGCCCCGTTGGGCACCTTGATTTCCTGAGCATCCCGAACTTCCAGCACGTCTTCGAAGCCGAGCTTGCGCAACGCCAGTTCCAGTGACGGATCTTGCGGAAAGCCGTCGAGATTCCTGCCGACCACCACGGTCTTGACCTTGTGGCGAAGCTGCAGCAGCGTTTCGAGCACGATGTGATCGTGATGGCTGTGCGTGATCAGCACGTAGTCGATCTGGTCCGGCAGGTCGGCGAAGGTATAGCGCGGCAGCGCGGTGTCGTAGCCGTAGCTGATCACCGGATCGATCAGGATGCTCACGCCCCGGCTCTGGACCAGCAGGCACGCGTGGCCGTAGTAACGGATGCGGATGTCGTCGCCGTCGAACGAACGATCCGGTTTCGGTTCCGGCGCCTCTTCGACGAAGAACGAGCGGAACAGCGGCTCGTCCTTCTCCTCCACGCGCATCAGGTCGACGATTTTCGCGTAGCTGCCGGGCGTGTCGCGCATGCGGAACAGCGCGTCGAGCGCGCGATCGTCGAAGGCCATGTTGCTGAACAGCGTGCGCTCGTCGCTGAGCCGGGGCGTGCTGAGAATGAATGGCCGGGGCGTGTTCTCCTCGATCGCCGACAGCGCGATGCTCTGCGCATCGCGCGCATAGAGCGGGCTCGCGTACAGCAGGCTTTCGAACACCCGGAAGGACGGGTTGTGGTTCAGGTCGTAGTAGATCTCGACATAGCCTTTCAACACCTCCGGAATCTCGGGGTAGAGCGGGTCCGAAGCCATTCCCTTGGCTCGTTCCAGCAGCAGCGTGGAGAACGCCTTGTAGGCTTTCGCCAGTTCCAGTTGCAGGGTCGCGCGCCGGGTGGTCTGCTCGATCAGCGCGCGGATTTCGTCGACGCGCTTGCCGCCCAGGTCGAGGAACGGGCCGCCGCGCATCGCCGGATCCTTGCAGGCCGCCGCATGCATCATCGGCGATGCGGCATAGGACTTCAGCAGCGGCAGGAACCGCTCGGCCACGTTGAGGGCGGCGGTCAACGGCGGAAGCGTGTGAAACCACGCGTACCAGCCGTTGATCAGCGGTTCGAACTGGATGTTTTGTCGCAGGTAGACCTGCGTGTTGGACGAAATAGTCAACGAAGGCTCCTTAGAATGCGCTGAGTTCGACGGTGGGTTGGCGGGCTTCGGCGTGCAGCGCGCGTTGTCCCAGGGTCAGGTTCCGGATGCGAACGCCCGGATTGGCAAGCACTTCCCCGATGACGGACGTCAGTTCGTCGGCGAGGCCTTGCACCAGGGCCTCGCTGAACCGCCCGGCGTGATAGACGACGCGGATCGCGAGGCCCTCGGCGCGCGGTTCGGCCAGGAACCAGAAGTCCGTCGCGGCTTCCGCGTCCGCGCCCTGCAGGTCGTGGTCCGGCAGTTCGGCGATGTGCACTTGTCCCGCGTAGCGATCGACGGCGCCTTGTCGCTGGTTCTGCAGCGTCAGGCCGATGTCGAAGAGCGGATTGCGCCCCGCAACGCGCTTGATGTGCAGCTCGTCGAGCAAGCGATCCAGCGGATACAGCGGGTGCGAGAACGCTTCAAGGGTGGTGTCCCGCACCCGGGTCAGCAGCGTGTCGAACCGATCGTCGCCAGCGACGCGATCGCGCAGCGCCAGCACGTTCAGGTAGGGGCCGACCTGCGACTCGAGTTCGGGCAGCTCGCGGCCCGCGACCGGCGTGCCGACGACGATGTCCTCCTGGCCGGAACGGCGGTAGAACAGCGCCTTGATGGCGGACAGCAGCGCGATGAACAAGGTCGCGCCGTGGCGCTTGCCGAGCGATTCCAGCGCCGTCGTCTCGGCGGCGGGCAGTTCGAATTGCCAGGATTTCCAGCTCAGCGCGGCCGGCTGCTCGAGGTCGCCCGGCAGTTCCAGCGCGCGCAGGCCGCCGCCCAGCTTGGTCAGCCAGTATTCCTTCATGCGTTCGCCGTCCGGCCCGGCGAGCAGGCGGTTCAGCCAGCCGGCGTAATCCTTGTACTGGATCGGGAGTGCGGGCAACGGATTGTCGCGACGCTGGACAAACGCGTCATAGATCGTCGACAGGTCGTCGAGCAGCACCTCCGTGGACCAGCCGTCGCTCACGATGTGATGCATCGTGCAGATGCAGACGTGACGGACTTCGGAGAGCCTGAGCAGCTTGACGCGGAAGAGCGGACCGGTGGCGAGATCCATCGGCGCGAGCCGTTCGCTCGCATGGATCGACATGGCCTGCGCATCGCGGTCCTCGGCATCCTGCAGATCCACGACCTCGACCGCGAAGGCGGCTTCGCCGGGCGGCAGCACTTGCTGGACCGGCTGATTGCCTGCCAGCACGAAACGCGTGCGCAAGATCTCATGACGTTCGCTCAACGCGCGGAGCGCCCGCACGAGCGCATCCACGTCCAGCACGCCCTCGAACAGCAGCGACGTGGGCAGCGGCCCGCCGGCTTGCGCCGCAGTGAGGCGATCCTGGACCCACAGCCGCGTCTGGGCGGGAGAGAGTTCGTAGTGCGCCTGCGCCGGCAGCGGCGTCACCGGCGCGTAATCGATCGGCTGCGTATCGGCGATGCGCTTCGCGAGGCTCGAAATGGTGGGGTGCGCGAACAGGCTGCGGATTTCCAGCTTCGCATGCAGATCGCGACGGATGCGCGCGACGACCTTCGTCGCGGAGAGCGAATTGCCGCCCAGCTCGAAGAAATTGGCGGTCGTGCTGATCCGCGCCTTGCCGAGCACTTCCTGCCAGATTGCCGTCAACTGCGCTTCGAGCGCGTTGACGGGCGCAACGTGGTCCAGGCCGTCGCCGGGTTCGGGCAGCCTGGCGCGATCGAGCTTGCCGTTGGGCAGATGCTCGAACGCGGGCACGACGACGAACGAGGAGGGCACCATGTAATCCGGCAGCCGCTGCCGCAGGTGGCCGCGCACCGCTTCGATCAGTTCGGCTTCGGGGTGCGACGAGCGCAGCCATGCGACGAGTCGCGCGCCGTCGTCCACGCCGCGCAGCGCCACGACGGCTGCGTCGACCAGCGGGTGCGAAGTCAACGCCGCCTCGATTTCACCGGGTTCGATGCGCAGGCCGCGCAGCTTGATCTGATGGTCGATGCGGCCGAGGAACTCGATGTTGCCGTCGGGCCGGTAGCGCGCGAGATCGCCGGTGCGGTAGAGACGTGCGTGCGGGTCGTTGGAGAACGGATCGGCGATGAACTTCTCGGCGCTCAGTTCGGGCTCGCCGTGGTAGCCGCGTCCGACCGGCGTGCCGCCGATCAGCAGTTCGCCCGCCACGCCGACCGGCACGGGCTGCAGCTGCGCGTCCACGATGTAGAGGCGGGTGTTGGCGATGGGCCGGCCGATCGGCACGATGCGGTGCGGGTCGTCGCGCCGGCATTCCCAAGCGGTCACGTCGACGGCGGCCTCGGTGGGGCCGTAGAGGTTGAACAGCGAAACGTCGAGGCGCGCGAGGCAGCGCTGCTGCAGGTCGAACGGCAGGGCCTCGCCGCTGCACACGACGCGGCGCAGCGACGTGCAGTGCGCGTCGAGGTCCGGATGGTCGAGAAAGGCGCGCAGCATCGACGGCACGAAATGGATCGTGGTGATCCGTTCGCGCTCGATGAGTTCGACCAGGTAGTCGGTCTCGCGCTGGCCGCCGGGGCGGGCGAACACGAGGCGCGCGCCGGTGATGAGCGGCCAGAAGAATTCCCAGACCGAGACGTCGAAGCTGAACGGGGTTTTCTGCAGCACGGCATCGTCGGCGTCGAGCGCGTAGGCGTGCTGCATCCAGAGGATGCGGTTGGTGATCGCGCGATGGGTGTTGAGCGCGCCCTTGGGCCGGCCGGTCGAACCGGAGGTGTAGATCATGTAGGCGAGGTTCTCGCCGTTCAGCGCAGGCGCGGGGTTGGACGCGGGCGCGGCATCGAGCTCGAGCGCATCGCGATCGACGACGATCACGCGGGCGTCGGTGTCGGGCAGCGCGTCAAGCAGATGCTGCTGGGTGAGGAGCCAGCGCAACTGCGCGTTGTCGATCATGAAGCGCACGCGCTCGGCGGGGTAGTCGGGATCGACGGGGACGTAAGCGCCGCCGGCCTTGAGGATGGCGAGCAGCGCGACGCTCATGTCGAGCGAGCGCTCCATCGCCACGCCGACGAGGGCGTCGGGAACGACGCCGAGTTCGATGAGGCGATGGGCGAGGCGATTGGCGCGCAGGTTGAGTTCGGCGTAGGTGAGCGCGCCGTCGTCGCAGACGGCGGCGACGGCATCGGGCGTGCGCTCGACCTGCTGTTCGAACAACCGATGCAGCGGTTGCGCGGCGTCGGCGCCGAAATCCATCTCGGTCCGGTTCCACTCGACAGTCAGCAGATCCCGCTCCGCATCGCTCAGCAACGGCAGCCGGGCAACGGCAGCCGACGCATCGTCCGTGAGACGCATCAGCAAGGTCCGGTAGATGGCGAGGAAACGTTGCACCGTGCTCGCGTCGAACAGATCGGTGTTGTAGTCGCAATCGATCAGGAGTTCCTGCCCTGCGTCGAGCACGTTGACGTTCAGATCGAACGCGGTATAGCGGATCAGCGGGGCCACGAGGCCGACCGTCAGGCCGGGCAGTTCGGGCAGTGCCGACACGGGTTCGAGGTTGAAGACCGCCGATACCAGCGGCGCGGCGTTGAGATCGCGCTGTGCGCCGATTTCGCGGACCAGCTCGGCGAACGGATAATCCTGGTGCTCGAGCGCATCGAGCAGGTTCTGCCGGGTGCCGGCCAGGAAGCTGGCCACGGTGGCCTGCTCGGGCAGCGTGGAGCGCAGCGGCAGCAGATGCGTGCAGTAGCCGGCGAGGCGATCGCTGCCGGCCACGGAGCGGCCGGTCACCGGGATGCCGGTGACGATCTCCTGCTGGCCGGCGATGCGGTGCAGGAACAGATTGAAGCCCGCGAGCAGCATCATGTAGAGCGTGCAGCCGTTCTGACGGGCGGCGGCGCGCAGCGACCCGGCCTCCGCCGCGTCCAGATGCAGGGACACGCGCTCACCGTGAAACGTCTTCACCGCGGGCCGGGGGTAGTCCAACGGAAGATTCAGCGGTTCGGCCCGGCGCGCGCATTGCTCGAGCCAGTACGCGCGATTCGCTTTCGTTTCCGGGCTGTGGCGCTGGCCGTCGAGCTGCTTCAGGTACTCGCGGAACTGCAGCGGCGCCGCGGCCGGTGCCGCACCGGCATACGCGCGGGCCAGATCCTCGAGCAGGATGCCGAACGTCGAGCCGTCGCAGATGATGTGATGGGCCGTCATCACCAGCAGGTGACGCTCGCTGTCCAGGCGCACGAGCGCGGCGCGAAAGAGCGGACCGTTCACCAGGTCGAACGGCTGGCGGCTTTCGTGGTCCCGCCACGCGTCCTGGTCCGTGTCGATCAGCGGAATCTGGAGTTTCAGCGACGGATGCACGATCTGGCCCGACCCGTCCGGCGTCAACGTGGTGCGCAGCGCTTCGTGCCGATCGACGAGACCCTGGACGGCCGCGCGCATCGCGGCCTCGTCGAGCCGGCCCTTCAGCTCGAGGGTGGTGTTGACGTTGTAGGCCAGCGATCCTTCGGGATCGACTTCCGACAGGATCCACAGCTGGCGTTGCGCTTCGCTCAGCGCGGCCACCGTGCCGTGCTTCGAGTGCGGCCGGATGAAACCGCCCCGGCGCAGGTCGGCGACGCTGTCCTTCACCGCCCGGATGAACCGGTCGATATCGGCATCCGTATGCGCGGTGGAGAGGAAGCAGGTGCGCCATTCCCAGATGTAGATGCCCTTTTCGAGCATGTGATAGAAGAACAGGTCGAGGTTCTCGGTGAATTCGAAGCGGAACATCGAGCCGAACCACGTGACCTTGATCGGCGCCTCGGCCTCCGCGAAGAACGCATTCAACGTCTCGGCGATTTGCGCGGTCCGTTCGTTGAGCGCGGCCTGCAGCGCCGGACCTTCCTGTTCGATCTTCTCCAGCACGGCCAGCGCGGCCGCCATCGCGAGCGGATACTGGCAGAACGTGCCGCCGAACGCGGTGCGATCCGCGGCGGGGAACGAGTGGTCGCCGTAGGTCCACATGCCGCCGTCGATGGCGTCCATGAAGCGGCTGGTGCCGGCGATGACGCCCAGCGGCAGGCCGCCGCCGATGATCTTGCCGTACGTCGCGAGATCGGCCCGGATGCCGAACATGGCCTGGGAGCCGCCCGGGTGGACGCGGAAGCCGGTGATCATTTCGTCGAAAATCAGCGCGACGCCGGCCTCCTCGGTGATGCGGCGCAACTCCTTGAGGAACGCGACGGGCTGCAGGGACGGGTTGCGGCTCTGCACCGGCTCCACCATCACGGCGGCGAGGGTCGACGCCATGCCGCGAATGGCCTCGAGCGCGGCGTCGCTGCCGTAGTCGAGCAGGATCATGTTCTCGACCGAACCGAACGGCACGCCGGGGGCGATGGTTTCCGTCACGCCTTCCGCGTTCGCCGCGGCGAGCGTGCCGTCGGCATGGCCGTGATACGAATGCGTGAACATCACGATCTTGTCGCGCCCCGTCACGGCGCGCGCGAGCCGCATGGCGGTCATGACGGCCTCGGTGCCGGTGTTCGAGAACGCCACGCGATCGAGGCCGGTGACGCGGGCAAAGCGCGCGGCCACTTCGCCGACGAGGCTGGAGCGCGCGCCCAGTTCGAGCGGGCGTTGCCATTCGCGGGTGACCTGCTGCTGGATGAAGTCCGGCGTATGACCGAACAGATGCACGCCGAAGCCCATCGTGAAATCGATGTACTCGTTGCCGTCGATATCCCACAGCCGCGAACCGGCCGCGCGATCGCCGACGATCGGATACAGCATCTCCTTGGTCGAAAAGCGGAAGCCGACCGTGGCACGGCTGTCGGCCAGCACCGGGCGGGACGCCTGCACCGAGTCCTTCGATTTCCGGGTGCGCGTCGTGTAGCGCACGATCAGCGCTTCGAGATGCTCCTGCTGCACGGCGGACAAGCCGCGCGCCCGCTGTTCGACCGGGCTGCCCCACGGCATCATCGGCTTGGACGGTCGATTGTCCGCCGCGGCCGCGGCCGCAGCTGCAGGCGCGGGCGCGGGCTTCGTTGCGGACGCGGCGGCCGGGACCGCGATCGCGGCCGTGGGTGCGACGCTCGCCGTGCTCGCGACGGCTTGTGCGGCGAGCGTCGTCGGCCGGACGCCGGCCTGGCCGGTCAGCGACGTGTGCAGCAGTTCCATCTGCTGGCTCATCACGCGGGACAGCAGCTGATTCTGCTCCCGCAACACGCGCTCGACCGTGGAGCCGCCTTCGGCCGCCACCCATTCCGCCGGGGCGGCGGCGAGCGGCGCAAGCACCTCCGCGGACTGCGCGACCGCGACCGCCGCCGTGGACGGCCCTGCGACGGACTCGGCCTCGGACGGCGCGGCGGCCGCCGGCAGATTGTCCGCGACATACTCGGCGAGCGCCTGCACCGTCGCCAGGTCTTCGAAGAAGCGGCGCATGGCCAGCTTCACGCCGTACTGCTTCTCGATGTGCCGGATGGCCTCGATCAGCACGATCGAGTCGGCGCCCATCTCCAGGAACGGCAGGTCGATGTTGATGGTGGCGGGATCGGCCTGGATCAATTCGCCGATCTTGCCGCGAAGCCATTCGAGAACCTCGCCGCTACGGTTGTGCGCCGGCGTGGCGGCGATGGGTGATGCGATTGTCTGAGTCATGGACGTGTCCGCTTTCTGGAACCAGGTACGGCTGCGTTGGAAGGGATAGGACGGCAATGCGACGCGCGTGGGCGCGGGTGTTTCGGTCGAGGCCCAATCGACATCGACGCCGCGGGCATACAGGCTCGACAGCGTTTCGACCAGCGCTTGCTGCTCGACTTGCGGCCGCTGCAGGCCAAGGAACTGGATCCCGGCGTCCGGCGCACAGCACGCGCGGGCCAGGTTGACGAGCACCGGCTTGGGGCCGATTTCTACCAGCACGTTGAAACCGGCTTCGGCGAGGCGCTCGACGCTGCTCGCGAACTGCACCGGCTCCCGGCAGTGACGGCGCCAGTACTCGCCGGTGGGCGCCTCGTCCATCACGGCGCCCGTGAGATTCGAATAGAACGGGATTGCCGGGCGCGCGACGCGCACGGCTTTCGCGACGGCCTGGAAGCGGTCCAGCATCGGCTCGACCAGCGGCGAGTGGAACGCGTGCGACGTATTGAGCAGCACGGACCGGATGTCCTGCGCGGCGAACGCGTCGACCAGCATCGCGATACGCTCGCGCTTGCCGGAGATCACGATGCTCGCCGGACCGTTGACGGCCGCCACCGCGACCTCGTGCGGATAGGCCTCGATCGCGCGCTCGACCGTCGCGAGGTCGGTGAAAATGGCCGCCATCTCGCCGTCGCGGGGCAACGCCTGCATCAGCCGGCCGCGTTCGGCGATCAGCCGCAGGCCGTCTTCCGGCGAGAAGACGCCGGCCGCGCAAGCCGCCGCGTACTCGCCGACGCTGTGGCCCATCACGGCGTCGGGCACCACGCCGAACGACGCCAGCAACGTGGTGAGCGCGAACTGCAGCGAGAACAGGGCCGGCTGGCTGTAGCCGGTCTGGTGGATCTCCTCGCCCTGGGCGGACAGCACCTCGAGCAACGGTTTGTCGAGCAGCGGATCGGCCACCGCGCGGCAGCGGTCGATGGCATCGCGGAACACCGGATACGCGTCGTACAGACGGCGGCCCATGCCGGCGTATTGCGAGCCCTGGCCGGTGAACAGGAATGCCATCTTCACGCGGGGGGCGGGCTGCGCCGCGCCGGCGGGTTCCTTCGCCTGGAACGCGCGCAGCTTGTCGATGGCGTCCTCGAGCGACGTCACCGGCAGCGCCAGCCGATGCGCGAAATGCGAGCGGCCGGTCGCCGCCGAAAACGCCACGGCCGCGATATCGAGACCCGGTTCGGCTTCGAGCCGCCGCTGATAGCGCCCGGCAAGCTCTCGCAATGCCGCCGGTGTCTTGGCCGACAGCACCAGCGGATGCACCTTGTGTTTCGACGGCGTCGCCGGCCGCACCGGCGCGGGCGCTTCTTCCAGCACCAGGTGGGCATTGGTGCCGCTCGCGCCGAACGCGCTGACGCCGGCTCGCCGTGGCCGCTCGCCGCGCGGCCACGCGCTCGCCTCGGCGCAGATCTCGAGCGGCAGCGCGTCCCACTGCACCAGCGGGCTCGGGTGGCGGAAATGCAGATGGGCGGGGAGGCGGTCGTGGTTCAGCGACAGCACGACCTTGATGACCCCCGCGATGCCGGCGGCGGATTCCGTGTGGCCGATATTGGTTTTCACCGAGCCGACGCGCAGCCGCCGGCCCCCGTCGCGGCCTTCGCCGAACACCGTCGCCAGCGCCTGCACCTCGACGGGATCGCCCAGCGGGGTGCCGGTGCCATGCGCTTCCACGTAATCGATGGACGCGGCGGGAAGCCCGCCCAGCGCCTGGCGGATCACGGCTTCCTGCGCGCGTCCGTTCGGCGCGGTAAAGCCGCTCGACGCGCCGTCGTGGTTGACGGCCGAGCCACGCAGCACGGCCAGCACGCGATCGCCCGCGGCAAGCGCATCGGACAGGCGCTTGAGCACCAGCGCGCCGCAGCCTTCGCTGCGCACGAAGCCGTCCGCCGCCGCGTCGAAGGTCTTGCATCGACCGTCCGGCGCCAGCGCCCGCGTGCGCGAGACGGCGATGGAGTTGTCCGGCGACAGGATCAGGTTGACGCCGCCCGCGATCGCGAGATCGCACTCGCCGGTGCGCAGATTCTGGCTGGCGGTATGGATCGCGGTGAGCGACGACGAGCAGGCGGTGTCGATCGCCATGCTCGGCCCCTGCACGCCCAGCCCATAGGAGATGCGGCCGGCCGCCGTGTTGAGCGGATTGCCGGTGAAGAAATAGCCGTCGATGCCGCTGCCGCCGCCGTTGCGAAGCTGCAGGTTCGCGTAATCGTTGGTGGTGATGCCGACGAAGACGCCGGTCCGGCTGCCCTTGAGACTGTCGACGGGAATGCCGGCATGCTCCAGCGCTTCATGACTGACTTCGAGCAACAGGCGCTGCTGCGGGTCCATCGCGGCCGCTTCGCGCGGCGTGATACGGAAAAAGGCCGGATCGAACTGATCGACGTCGTCGAGAAAACCGCCGAAGCGGCAGTACATGCGCCCCGGCGCTTCCGGATCGGGATCGTAGTACGCGTCGACATCCCAGCGCTCGCGCGGCACTTCGGAGATCGCATCCACCCCGTCGTTCAGCAGCCGCCAATAGGCGTCGAGATCGTGCGCGGCGCCCGGAAACCGGCAACTCATGCCGACGATGGCGATCGGTTCCGGCGTGCCGGCCTCGCGGGCCTCGATGGCCGGCGCGACCGCCCGCGGCTGCGCCGGCACGGCCTGCGTCGGCGCCGCGTGCGCGTCCGGCGCGGTGCCGGACGACTGCTCCGCCAGGAAATCCGCGAGGGCGTTGACCGTCGGATGATCGAACAACAGCGCGACCGACAACGGGATGCCCAGCGCTTTTTCGAGGTGCGTGCGCACGTCCAGCGCCATCAGCGAATCCATGCCCATCTCGAAGAAGCCGAGGTCGCGATCCAGCGTCCCCGCTCCGTAGCCGAGCACCTGGGCAACCGCGCGATCGATGCTGTCCGCCAGCAGGCGCTTTCGCTCGCGCGGCGATGCGCCGCTCAACGCCGGCATCGCCGGCGCGCCCGGCGGGCTTCCGCCCACCCGCACGCGGTCGAGGAACGGCTTGGGTCCGCGCGCCTCGTAGGAGCCCTGGAACAGCGCCAGGTCGATATCGACGACCGCCACCTGGGGCACGGCGGGGAGGTGATCCAGCACGTCGAGCGCGCGATCCGCCGCCAGCGAACGGATGCCGACACGCCGCAGCAGTGCTTCCGCCTCGGGGAACGTCATGCCGCCTTGCGCCCAGGGCCCCCAGTTCACGCTCAGGGCCGGCAGGCCCCGGCTGCGGCGATGATGCGCGAGCGCGTCGAGGAATCGATTCGCGGCACTGTAGTGCGCCTGCTCACGCGAACCCCACGCGGACGCGATCGACGAGAACAGGATGAAGAAATCGAGCGGGAAGTGCTCGCTTTGCTGATGGAGCAGCCACGCGCCGGCGACCTTGGGTTGCAGGACCGCGTCGAGCTCCTCGCGCTCGACCTGCATGATCGGCTTGTAGCCGACGATGCCGGCCGCATGCACGATGCCCCGCAGCGGCACGCCGTCGCGCCGGAGCGCGGCGAAAAAATCGGCGACCGCCACCGGGTCGGCGATATCGAGGCGCTCGCAGCGCAGCGACACGTTCCGCTCGCGCAGCTCGGCGATCGCCTGCCGGCTCTCGTCGCTCGCGGCGCCTTGCCGGCCGACCAGGATCAGCGTGCCTGCACCGCGCGCCGCCAGCCACCGGGCGGTGTGCAGCCCGAGCGCGCCGAACCCGCCGGTGATCAGGTAGGCCGCGTCCGGTTCGACCCGCAGCGCGGCCGTTTCGGCTTGCGCGAGCGGGCTCAGGCGCGCGGCATGGCGCGCGCCGTGCCGCAACGCCACCTGTTCTTCGCGGCTCTCGCCGAGCATCTCCTGAAGCAGCGCCTGCGTCTCGTCTTCCGGCGCGGCCGGATCGAGATCGATCGCGGTTCCGAACCATTCCGGATGCTCGATCATCGCCCCGCGTGCCAGGCCCGACAGCGCAGCCTGTGCGAACCCCGAGACGTGCGGCGCTGCGCCGGCTTCCACCGCGTCGCGCGTGACTACCCAGATCCTGGGCCGGGTCGAAGGCGTCCACTCGCGCTCGCTGCCGACCAGCGCATGCACGAGATGCAGCAGGGCAGTGGACATGCGCGTCTCGCCGACGGCTTCGTCCAGCGCCCATAGAAAGACGATGCGCTGGCCGGGGGCGGCGGTCTCGTTCAGCAATCGGACGAAATCGTCCGGCCGCTCGGGCGCGATCTGCCGGCCCGCTTCCGCGCCGGCGCCATGGTCAGGGCCGGGGCGCACCAGCGAGCAGGATGCGCCGCGCTCCCGCAGCAGCGCCGCGAGCCGCTCGCCGACACCGCTCGCGTCCGCGAAGATCAGCCACGGCGACGCGTCGGCGGCGAACCGGGCCGCCGGCAACGCGGCTTGCGGCTCCCACACCACGTGATAGAGCGGGTGAGCGGTCGGCGCGGCGGTTTCGGCGGGGGCGAACGCGGTCCTGAGCAGGTCCGGAAAGGCGTTCAGCACGTCCTCCGAGTACTTGCCCGACGACTTGAGGTGCCGCAACGCTTCGTCGATGCTGCCGGCATCCATGCCGACGATCGGCGACTGGATCTGCTCCAGGCTGAAGCGCTGCCGCTCGAACGGGTAGTTCGGCAGGGTCGTGGCGGGCTGGGCGGGCGCTGGGAACAGCGCGCTCCAGTCGAACTGCCAGCCCTGCACGTACCGCACTGCGAGTGCGCGCTCCAGTGCATCGCCGGCGCATGGCGGCGGCAGCCAGCCGTCGACGAGCCCCTCCGGCGCGTGCGGCGCGTCGGCTTGCTCCGACGCCCCGGCAAGCTGCAGCCAGTACTGCGGATGCGTCACCTCGTCGGTCACTTCGGCACCGAGGCAGCCGGAGATCAGGCGGACCGACGGCCGTGCGAGCGGCGTGTCCTGAAGCGCGGCGCGCAACGCTTCGGCATCCGACCGGGCGGCCACGAGGCGCAGCGCGTCGGCAACGCTCACGACGCCCGCCACGCAGGCCGCGACATATTCGCCGACGCCGTGGCCCGACACGACGGACGGGTGGATGCCCCATCCCTTCCACAGTTCCGCCCACGCGAACTGGATCGCGAAACGGCCCGCGTCGGTATCGAGTGCCTCCAGCGGCACCGCGCAACGCGCGAACGCGTCGCGGAACAGCGGTTCCGACGCGTGGAGCTCGCGCGCGACGCCGGTGTCCGGCGCGCCGAACCTGAAGCCCATGCGCAACGCCTTGCCCGTGCGTGCCGCGGCCGCCGACGCTTCCCTCACGCCCGACACATAGGCCGCGCGAAACGGATAGTGACTCCGTCCGGTGGCCGCGGCGCGGCAGATGGCGGCCAGCTCCCGCGGCGTCGCGCCGGCGATCGCGCGCTCGTAGCGTTGCGCGAGCGCCGCCAGCGCCGCTTCGGATTTGGCCGACAGCAGCAGCAGCCCGCGCTGCGCTGCGTGCGCCGGCGCGACGGGCGGTTCCTCGACGATCGCGTGGGCATTGGTGCCGCTGAATCCGAACGCGCTCACCCCGGCGATTCGCCTGCGTTCCCCGCGCCGCCACGCGACCGGATCGGCCGCGACGCGGATCGGGATGTCCTGCCACGGCGTATGCGGATTGGGCTGCGTGAAATGCAGGTGCGCCGGAATCCGGTCGTGCTCGAACGACAGCAGGACCTTGATCAGGCCGGCGATGCCGGAGGCCGATTCCAGATGCCCGATATTGGTCTTGACCGAACCGATCACGAGCGGCTCGGTCGCCGCGCGCCCGGGGCCGTAGACGCCGGCCAGCGCTTCGACCTCGATCGGGTCGCCGAGGGACGTCCCGGTACCGTGGGCCTCGACATAGGAGACGTCGCCGGGCGCGAGGCCGGCCTGGTTCAGTGCGCGGCGGATCACCCGTTCCTGCGAATCGCGGCTCGGAACGGTCAGCCCGCCGCCCGCGCCGCCCTGGTCGACCGCCGTGCCGCGCACGATGCCGAGCACCCGGTCGCCGTCGGCGAGCGCGTCGGCGAGGCGCTTGAGCACCACCATGCCGCACCCTTCGCCGCGCACATAGCCGTCCGCCGCCGCGTCGAAGGTCTTGCAGCGTCCGTCCGGCGACAGCATGCGCGCTTGCGAGAAACTGACCATCACCTCGGGCGACAGCATCAGGTTGACGCCGCCCGCGAGCGCCATGTTGCTTTCCCGCGAGCGCAGGCTTTCGCAGGCCAGGTGCAGGCAGACGAGCGACGACGAGCAGGCGGTATCGATCGCCATGCTCGGGCCGGTGAGGCCCAGCACGAACGACAGCCGGCCCGCGGCCATGTTCAGCGCGCTGCCCGTGCCGGCGTAGCTGCTCGACGGCATCGACGCATTGGACACCTGGATCGCATGATCGAAGCAGGTAATGCCGACGTACACGCCCGTGGCGGATTGCCGGAAGCGCTCGGGCGCGAGATGGGCGTTCTCGAGCGCCTCCCAGGCCACTTCGAGCAGGAGCCGTTGCTGCGGATCGAGGTAGGTCGCTTCGCGCGGCGCGATCCCGAAGAACGCCGCGTCGAATTGATCCACACGTTCGAGAAAGGCGCCGTGGCGGGTCGCCATCTTGCCGGGCGTGGACGGATCGGGGTCGTAATAGCGATCGATGTCCCAGCGTTCGCCCGGCACTTCGGTGACGGCATCGCGCGCGTCGTCGAGCAACTGCCAGAACGCGTCCGGCGTATCGCTGCGGCCGGGGAAGCGGCAAGCCATGCCGATGACGGCGATCGGCTCGTTGCGGTCCGAACGCAGCGCCGCGATTTCCGCGCGCCGCAGGCGCAGTTCGTCGAGCGCGGCTTTCAGTGCATGCGTGGCCTTGGCGTTCATTGGGCGCCGATCTCCTGGGCAATCAGTTCGGAAAGGTCGTCCTCGTCGAGGTCGTCGGATGCTTTATCGACGACAGGCGCGGGGAGCGACGGCGACAGTTCGTCGAGAACGAACCGGGCGAGCGTTTGCAGGTTCGGATAGGAAAAGAACAGCGTCGCGCGAAACGGCCTTCCGAACACCTTGGTGAGGCGGTCGGTCAGTTCGAGCGCGATCAGCGAATCCAGGCCGAGATCGAGCAGCGATTGCTCGGGCGCAATGGCGTCGGGGCCGGAGAGCCGCAGCGTTTCGGCCAGCATCTTCGCGAGCGTGTCGGTGACGAGCTCGATCCGCTCGCGCGGCGCGCACGCATGCAGCTGGCGCAGCAATGCCGTCTCTTGCTGCGCAGGCTGCGCGGCCGGTTGCGCCAGTTCGGAAAACAGCGCCGACCCGGCGGCCGGCGCATCGACCCGGAACAGGGTCGGCCAGTCGATGCGCGCCACCCCGGACTGGGCGACGCCCGACGCCATCAGCCGTTCCAGCGTCGCGATGGCCAGTTCGGGCGGCAGCGTGCCGACGCCGAGCGCAGCCAGTTGTTCGTGCGCGCGCCGTCCGTAGTCGGTGGCGGCATGGCCGATGTCCGCCCACGGCCCCCAATTGACGCTGAGCCCCGGTTTCCCCTGCGCGCGCCGATGCTGCGCGAGGGCGTCGAGGAAGCTGTTCGCCGCCGCGTAGTTGCCCTGGCCCGGCATGGTGATCAGCGCGGCCATCGACGAGAACAGGACGAAATGGTCGAGCGGCAAGTCGGCCGTCAGCTCGTGCAGATACCAGGCGCCGTCGGCCTTGCCGCTTCCGGCGCGATGGAAGAAGTCGTCGTCCTGGCGCGTCAGCAGCGCATCGTCGAGCGCGCCGGCGAGGTGAAAGACCCCCTTGAGCGGCGGCATCGAACGCGCGATTTCGCCGAGCGCTTGCGCGACGTCCTCGCGACGCGACAGGTCGGCGCGAACGAACTGCGCGTCGAGCGTCCGCAGGATTTTCTCGGCTGCCGGGGAGGGTGCGCCGCGCCCGAGCAGTACGACTTTGCCGGCGCCGTTGGCGGCGAGCCAGGACGCGAGCCGCAGGCCGAGCCCGCCGAGCCCGCCGGTCACCAGATAGGTCGCGTCATGGTGGAACCTGATCGGACGGTGGCTGACGAATTCGCGATCGTCGCGGGCGATACGCGCGACGTAGCGCTGTCCGCGGCGAAACGCGATCATGTCTTCACGGCCGCCGGCCTGTACCGCTTGCACGATGTGCGCCGCTGACGGCTGTGCGGGATCGAGGTCGACCAGCCCGCCCCACATCGCCGCGTGCTCCACGGCGATCGCGCGGCCCAATCCCCACAGGGGGGCCTGCGCGACGGCGGTCGATTCGCCGTCCAGCACATTCATCGCACCCGACGTCACCAGCCACAGACGCGCCTGCCGGGCTGCCGGTGCGCGTGACGCGAGCGCCCTGACCAGTTGCAGCACGCTCGCGCTGGCACGTCGTCTCGATTCGATGTCGGCGGGCGCGAGATCGAGACTCCACAGGTGAATGACGCCCTTCAGCGGCCGGTCGAGCGCGGGCAGTTCCGGCGTCGCGTCGGCGAAGCGCAGCGTGCACGTATCGCCGGCGCTCTCCAGCAGGCCGGACAGTTGCGCGCCGACGCCGCCACGGTCCGCGAGAATCAGCCACTCGCCCTGCGCCGAACCGCCGGTTGCCGCGTCGACGCTCGACGGTCTCCAGACGCGCCGATAAAGCAGCGCGGACAAGTCGTGCCGCTCGACGGTTCGCCCGGAACGCACATGCTGCAACCGCAGCGCATCGATCTCGATCAGCGGTCGCCCGGCGAGGTCGTGGACGCGGATATCGCCCTCCAGCGCGCCTTGCCCGATTGGCTTGCGCAGCGTGGCGTGACTCCACGCATCTGCTGACGACGGCGGCTGATGAACCCGTACCGCGCCGATCGAACTGGGCAGGTACAGGTCGCCCGCCTCCAGCGCGCCCGGATCGATGGCGGCGGCGAGCACGCGGCTGCACGCGTCGAGAAAAGCGGGGTGCACCTGGTATTGCGACGATGCCAGCGCGTCCGCCGGCAGGCTGATTTTCCCCAGCGCCTCGCCGGCCGTGCGCCAGATCTGCTGGATTGCGTTGAACGCGCCGTCGATCTGCACGCCGTGCTGCCGGATTTCGCCATTGAAGTCGGCGCCCGAAGTCGTTTCGGTGCAGCGGGCCTGCACCGCAGCGGCATCGAATCTCGACGGCGCGGCGGATCGCCTGGGGGCGCACATCTCCCGTAGTCGACGCAGCTGCGGAAGATTGCCGAGGATCAGCTCGACCGGCGGACCGAAATCGAGCAGGCAGGCCACTTCGTCCACGCCGATCGACTCGAGATCCCGCACCAGTTCGACGCAGGTTTCCGGCGTGCCGATGAGGCCGCGCGATTGCGCGAAGCGTTCATAGAGAAACTCGACGAACTCGTCCAGTTCGCGCGCGCCCATCGCGCGCACGTCCACCGACTGGCCGCGGCTCTGCGCCAGCCCGTTCAACAGCCCGATATTGCTGCGGATGTAGTTGCAGAACGGCGCGCGCGCCTGCTCGCGCACGCGCGCCGCATCGTCGCCGACGAACGTGTGCAGCATCACGGACACGGTGCCGGCCGCCGGATCGAAGCCATGCTTTGCGCGCGCGTCGCGGTAGAGGGCGATCTTGTGCGCGAGCTGGTCCCGATCCTGGTCGAGCACGTGGGTCAGCAGGTTGGCGCCGACTTCGCCGGCGCGCACGAAGGTCTGCGGATTGCTCGCGGCAGTCACCCAGACGGGCAGTTCCGGCTGCACCGGCGTCGGATAGATGCGCAACTGCACCGGCTTGCCGACGCCGTTCTTCGCATCCAGCGACCCGCCGCGCCACAGATGCTGGACGGCGCGCATCGTGGTCAGCATGTCGTCCTGCCGGGTCGCGTATTTGTCCGGCGCGAACACGAAGTCGTCCGGATTCCATCCGGACGCGAACGACACGCCCACGCGGCCGTTCGACAGGTTGTCCACCATGGACCATTCTTCCGCGATCCGGATCGGGTTGTGCAGCGCTGCGACCACGCTGCCCGCGACCAGCTTCACGCGTCGGGTGGCAGCGGCAAGCGCGGCGTGAAGGACAGCGGGATTCGGGTACAGCGAGCCGAATTCGGTGAAATGGCGCTCCGGCACCCAGACGCTGGAAAACCCGTTCGCATCGGCGAAACGCGCGCTTTCCATCACGAGCTGGTACTTGTTGCCGGACAGCGCTTCTTCACTGCTGGCGAAGAACATCAGGCCGAATTTCATGCGTGGCTCCGATCCGATTCGTGAATTTCGGCACTCGCGCACATCTGCCATGTCGCGGCGGCGCTGGTGTCCTCGATCCGGTGATAGACGGCAAACGAAAACGGTCCCCAGGACTGGCGGCTCAGCACGGTCTGCACGGTGCACGATTCATGCGGATGCAGCGGCAACGGCGCATGCAGTGCGAGGTCCTTCAACGTGGTATGGCTGGCGGCGCCGATTTCCGAAGTTGCCGCCAGCGCCATTTCCACATAGGCGGAATAGGGCAGCACGGGCGATCCCTTGACGCGATGACCGCTGAGAAAGGTGGTTGCCGGAGCGTCAAGACGCGACTGCCAGATCCACGTGGCCGGCGAATGCGCGTGCGGCTCCATGAGGCGCCCGAGCAACGGATGCCGAGGCGCGCGTGGACTGATCCAGAAGCCGCGACGCTCGAACGGGTAGGTCGGCAGGGCGAGCCGGCGGCGCGGGGCGTCCTGCTCCACGGCATCCCAGTTGATGGACGCGCCGCGTACGTAGAGCTCGGCGAGCGTGTGCAGGATCGTGTCCCACGCGGCCGTATGCGCGCCGATTTCGATCACGATGCCGGGGTTTCCCGCCGCACCGCCGTCCGGCGCCTGCGGCACGCCCGCCAGCGAGGCTGCGGCGCGATGCCCGTCGCCCGTGCTGCTGACGGCGAGCGGCGTAATGCCGAAGGACATCCACAGTTGCGCGAGCGCGCGCTGGAATGCCGTGAACCCGGCTTCGGTGGAGACGTGCCCGGGCGCGTCGGATTGCCGCTGCATCAGCGAGCCGAAGGCGGGGCTGGCTGAACGCAATTGCCGAACCGCGTCGGCGCTGCCGCCGTCGTCGGCGCAAAAGTGGAAGGTCACCGCAGGCGGTGTTTCGGCGGGCTCGCCGGCCGAAACGGCGTCCAGTTGCGAACGCAACGTATCGAGACTCGATGCGACGACGGCCGCTCGCCGCGTGAAATGGGTGCGCCCGGTATTTGCCGTGAACGCGACATCCCGCACGCGCACCTCGGGATGGGCGTCGAGATACGCCGCATACGACGCCGCCAGCGCTTGCAACGCTTCGGGCGTGCGCGCGGAAAGCGTCACGACGCGCGCCGCGGGCGCCGCCGAGTCGGCTTCGATCTCCCCGGGCCGTGGGGCTTCGGACAGGATCATGTGCGCATTGGTGCCGCCGAAGCCGAACGAGCTCACGCCGGCCATGCGCGGCCCGTGTTCCCGATGCCAGCGCGTGACCTGCTGCGGAATACGGAACGGCGTGCCGTCGAGCGCGATTTGAGGATTGATCGACCGGAAATGGAGGTTCGGCGGAATGGCACGATGGTGTAGCGCAAGGGCGGTCTTGATCAGGCTGGCGATGCCCGCCGCCGACTCCAGATGGCCGATGTTGGTCTTGACCGAACCGATCCAGCAGTGATCGTCCGGCCGACGAGATTCGCTGAGGACCGCCGCCAGCGAGTTCAACTCGATCGGGTCTCCGAGCGGCGTTCCCGTACCGTGCGCTTCGACGAAGCCGATGTCCTGCGCGCGTACGCCGGCATCGCGCAGCGCGCTGCGAATCACGGCCTGCTGGGCCGGGCCATTGGGCGCGGTCAGGCCATTGCTGCGTCCATCCTGATTCACCGCGGAGCCGCGGATCACGGCGAACACGGTGTCGCCGTTCTCGAGCGCATCGTCGAGCCGCTTGAGCAGCACCATGCCCACGCCTTCGCCGCGCACATAGCCGTTGGCTGCCGCATCGAACGCCTTGCATCGGCCGTCCGGCGAAAGCATGCCCGATTGCGTGAACGAGGCGCTCAATTGCGGCGCCAGAATCAGGTTGACCCCGCCGGCAAGCGCCGCATCGGACTCGCCGCGCTGCAGCGCGCGGCACGCCTGATGAACCGCGACGAGCGAGGACGAACACGCGGTATCGACCGCCCAGCTCGGGCCGCGCAAATCGAGCGTGTAGGAAATGCGGTTGGCGGCGACGCTGAGCGCATTGCCGGTCGCGACATAAGGGCCGACATCCGCGACTTCTTCCTGCGCCAGACGGATGTAGTCCGAATTGCTGATGCCCACGATGACCGCGGTGCGTCCGCCGGCGAGACTCCGGGGCGCGATCCCCGCATGCTCGAGCGTCTCCCACGCAACCTCGAGAAGCAGACGCTGTTGCGGATCCATCGATTCGGCTTCGCGGGCGCTGATGCCGAAGAACGCCGCATCGAACAGATCGACCTGTTCCAGCAGTCCGGTGGGCGGAAGGTCGCCGGCGCGCCGCTGCGACGCGCCGACCGCGTCCCGGCCCTCCTGCAGAAGCTGCCAGAATGCGTCGGGATGACTGGCGCCGGGGAAACGGCATCCCATGCCGACGATCGCGATATCCGCGCGTGCTTCGGCCGAACCGGGCGCCTGGTCCGGCATGGCATTCCCGGTGCCGCTCAAATGGCGCGCGAGCAGGGCAATACTCGGAAAATCGTAGACGACGGTAGGGGAAACCGGCAGCCCGAGCCAGTCCTGCAACTCGCCCGAGAGCATGATGGCGTCCTTCGAATCGAGCCCATAGATGCTGAACGGCGCGTCGGGGTCGATATTGCCGGAATCGATTCCCGACAGACGCGAGACACGCTCGACGCACCATTGCACCAGCGCTTGCGTGTCGCGTGCCGCTGTCGCGAAGGGCGCGACCTCCGGGGAAAACGAACGCCGCCACTCGCCCGCGATCGCGAGCCCCTGTTCATCGAGGAATGCCTGTCTGATTCGGCTCCTCTGGATTTTTCCGCTGGACGTGCGCAGGATCGTGGCGGGCTTCAACAGGATCGCCGCATACAGATCGACGTCATGCTCTTCGGCGAGCTTGCGCCGGATCTCCGCGGCGACGGCTTCGGCGTTCAGGGTGTTGAGCGCTTCCCGGCGCACTTCGCATGCGATAACGACCCGCTCCACGTCATCGACGTTGATCGAGAAAGCCGCCGACGCGTTGGGCGACAGCGCGGGGTGGCTTCCTTCGGCGGATTGCTCGAGATCCTGCGGGTAGTGATTGCGGCCGGCGACGATGATGAGGTCTTTCAAACGGCCGGTGACGAAGAGGTTATCGCCATCGACGAAGCCGAGATCGCCCGTGCGCAGGTAACGCGCGTCATCGCCATCCAGCTTCGCGCGAAAGGTGCGCTCCGTTTCCTCGACGCGGTTCCAGTAGCCGACGCCGACGCTCGGGCCCGTCAACCAGATTTCGCCGATCCGGTCGGGCGGGCAGCGCTCACCGGTATCCGGATTCACGATCTGCAGGCGGTGCTCCGCCCAGGTCCGACCGCATGAGACCAGCGCGTGGCGCTTGCCGCGGTCGCTTCTCGTCGCCACGCCTCGTGCCAGGTCGTCGGCGTCGTAGTCCGCCACGAGCGGCAGCGAGCGTGCCGGCTGACCGGAGATGAACAAGGTCGCCTCGGCCATGCCGTAGACCGGGCGCATGGTTTGCGCGTGGAAGCCGCACGCGGCGAATGCGCGCGAAAAACGTGCTACCGACTCCGCGCGCACCGGTTCAGCGCCGTTGAATGCCACCCGCCAGCTGCTCAGATCCAGTTGCGCGCGGGCTTCATCGGATATTTTGCGCGCGCACAGGTCATACGCGAAATCCGGCGCGGCGCAATGCGTGCCGCGATACTTCGTGATTGCCTGCAGCCAGCGGATGGGCTTCTGCACGAACGCCGCGGGCGCCATCAGCACCGACAGCACACCGAGATAGATCGGCAGCAGCACCTTCCCGAAAAACCCCATGTCGTGAAACACCGGGAGCCAGCTGACGAACACCGTCGACGCATCGGCATCGCTCGCCTCGGCGATGACCGCCATATTGCTCAGGATGTTCGCGTGGCTGATCATCACGCCTTTTGGCGTACCGGTGGAGCCTGACGTGTATTGCAGAAGCGCCAGCGTCTGCGGCGTGATTTCCGGTGCGCGCCATTGTTCGGCCGGTGCGTCGAAGCTCTGGTCCGTCGCCAGGATCTTCAGTTCCAGCGTGTCGGAATAGCCGTCCGCGCGATGCATCATGCCGTCGAGCGTGGCTGCGTCGGTCAGCGCGACGACCGGCCCGGCGTCGGCGACGATGGCCTTGAGACGATCCGCGGGACGATGCCTGCGCGGAGGATAGGCAGGCACGCCGATCAGGCCGGCGTACAGGCATCCCACCCATGCGCAGATGAATTCCAGTCCGGGCGGATAGACCAGCAGGACGCGATCGCCCGGTTGCGCCATGCCTTGCAGCCTGGCGGCGATGCCGCGAGCCCGCTTGTCCAGGTCGCCGAACGTGAGTCGAGTCAGTTCCGATTCGCCGTTCTCGAGAAAAATGAATGCCGTCTTCTCCGGTTCGACCTTGCCGCGAAATATCAATATTTCCGTAACAGTCCTGAATTTTGTATCGGGAAGCATGCTCAACCTTCGTTGTCTGCCAAACGTTGAATTCATCAGGACCATTTGCGGCGATCCCGCCAAGCTTGCTTGTTGAATTGGATGGTATTGAAATTAGAGCATCGCTCTAATCCGACGTCTGCCCCGTAATCCATGGACATGGCGTTTCGCGCACTTGATCAATATGGATTTTTATTAATTCGTACGCTCGCGCTGGCTAACGGTCGGCCATTTCTTCGCTGTCGGGGGAGTACGGGTCCAGCAATGACACGACGACCTTGCGCTCGCCTTCGAATGGGTTGCGGCCATGCGCGAAGCGCATGTTGTCGACCAGCAGGACGTCGCCTCGTTGCCATGGAAACGTGATGGCGCATTCGCGGAATGCGTTGCGGATCTGCTCGATGTCGGCGAGATCGAATGGACTCCCGTCGCCATAGAAAGCGTTGCGCGGAATTCGGTCATTGCCGAACAGGCTGACGATCGAACTGGCGAGCGATGCTTCCAGGTTCGAGATATGGAACAGATGTGCCTGATTGAAGAACACCCTGTCGCGGGTGACCGGATGGTAAGCCACACCCTGGCTGATCTGTGCGGTGCGTAACGTGTCGTCGTCGAGCCATTCGAGCTCGATGCCGTTGTCTGCGCAGAAGGCCGCAACCTGGCTGCGGTCGGAGGTCTGAAAGACGGTTTCCCACGGAATGTCGACGTGCCGCCGGTAGTGCCTGACATAGCGGACCTGTTTCGCCTCGAAGTTCTCCAGGATGCGCGGTCCGATCCTGCGGCTCACCTCGCGCATGTCGGCAATCGGCGTTTCGCCGCCGGTCGCGGCCGGAGTAAGGCAACAGAATGCCACGCTCAGCGGCCAGCTTCGTTGATACGCGTTTTCGCAATGAAGTGCGATTGTCTCGCTCGGCGGATACTCGGTTGCGGTGAATATGCCATTGCCGATCGAGGTGCGCGGAGTGGAACGATAGACGTAGTCGGACTTATGGGCCGAAATCGCGTCAGCAAACGCTTCGAAGCTGCCCACGGATGACACGTCGAAGCCACGAAACAGGAGCGCGCCATGTTCGAGAAGCCGGGATTCCAGCGCCACCCGGTTGTCGTTCACCGCCAGCACGATATCGCGCCCGTTCGACGCAGGCTCCAGCAGCCACGGAGAACTCCCGTCGGCAAGCAGCTTGCGTTCCGTCATGCCCAGCATGGTCAATAGTCCTTTTCCGAACGTGGATCACGGCGAAACCCGAACCGGTCGGTCTGCATGGTCGCGCCGCGGTCGGCTATGCACGGCAGGCGGTTTCCACCGCATGCTCGAAGCGATTGAGAATCTCGTGGATATCCGCTTCCGAAACGATCAGCGGCGGCAGGAACCTGAGTACCGCGCCGTTGCGGCCGCCGGTTTCGATGACGAGTCCGTTTCGCAGGCAGTTCAGCTTGATGGCTTTTGCCCGTTCCGCATGGGTCGGGCCGGTTTGGCCATGTGGGCCGGGTATGACGACTTCAACGCCGATCATCAGGCCGCGGCCGCGTATCTGGCCCAGACAGGGGAAGCGTTCGGCAACCGCTTCGAGGCCGGCAACCAGTAGTTTTCCGACTCTGTCAGCGTGCGCCGACAGACCGTCTCGTTCGACGATGCGCATGGTCGACAAGCCGGCCACCATCGCAATCTGGTTGCCTCGAAAGGTGCCGGCGTGCGCGCCGGGCGGCCAGGTGTCGAGGCGCTTGTCATAGACCACCACCGATAATGGATAGCCGCCGCCGAATGCCTTCGACAACACCAGTACGTCCGGCTGGATGCCGGAATGTTCGATCGCGAACAGCGCGCCGGTTCGACCGAGTCCGGTCTGCACTTCATCGACGATCAACGGGATTTCATGCCGCAGCGTCAGGTTGCGCAACTCGATCAACCAGGCGTCGGAAGCGGGGATGCAACCCCCTTCGCCTTGCACGACTTCGACAATGATTGCCGCCGGTTTCGTTATCCCGCTCTCGGGATCGGACAGGACGGTCCGAATATAGTTGATGCTGAGTTGATCGGTCGCCGAGCCATCGGTGCCGAACGGGCAGCGAAAAGCATAGGGATAAGGCAGGAAATGAACGTCGCGTCCATTGCCGCCGGCCGATTTCGGCGTGAGATTTCCCGACACGGCGAGTGCGCCGGCCGTCATGCCGTGGTAGGCGCCGTGGAACGCCATGATCGTCGAGCGGCCCGTATGGTGCCTGGTCAGCTTGATAGCCGCTTCGACGCCATCCGCCCCACTGGGACTGCAAAACTGGATCTTGCCGGATTCGGCGATATTGTTGGGCAAGAGCGAGAAAAGCTGCTCGACGAACGCGTGCTTTGCCGGCGTCGCCAGGTCGAGTGCCTGTTGCATTTGATCGGACGACAGAAACCGCATGACGGCTTCATTGACTTCCGGGTGATTATGTCCGAGCGCGAGCGTACCTGCATTTGACAGACAGTCGATGTATTCCTGCCCCTCGGAGTCGCGTAAGCGTATGCCTTTGGCATGGGTGAACAGCCGTGGGAAAGATGTCGCGTAGGTTCGCGCCTTCGATTCGACATGCTTCAGATACTCAAGTTTTTCCATGCGCGGAGATCCGGCTTGCGAGGCGGATTGATGGACACTGGCATCGCTTCATCCTGGCCAATGGCGTAACGGTACGGCCTGATTGGAGCATGTAGTCCATATCGCGTCTGTCACGTAAAAATGGGACACGGGCGATGCAACGTCACTACGTCATGCCATCGCATCCCGATCGTCGAAGCGTGGTTTCCGGACGCGGCGTCAAGCCGGCATGGTCGCGCGAAAATAGTCGATGGTCCGCCGGAGCCCCGCTTCGAGCCCGACCGTCGGCTCCCAGTCGAGGTGGGCGCGTGCGAGGCCGATATCGGGGCAACGTTGTGTCGGATCATCCGTCGGCAGCGGACGGAATACGAGCCGCGACTTCGAGCCGGTCAGGCGCAAAATGATCTGCGCAAGTTCGCTGACCGCGATCTCGTGCGGATTGCCGAGATTGATCGGGCCGGTGAGGTCCGCGGGCGTGGCCATCATCCGGATCAAACCGTCGACCATATCGTCGACATAGCAGAACGCCCGGGTCTGGCTGCCGTCGCCATACAGCGTGATGTCCTCGCCGCGCAGCGCCTGCACGACGAAGTTGGAAACCACGCGGCCGTCATTGGGATGCATGCGCGGCCCGTACGTGTTGAAGATGCGTACCACCTTGATTCGCACGTTTTGCTGGCGGTGATAATCGAAGAACAGGGTCTCCGCGCAACGTTTTCCTTCGTCGTAGCAGGCGCGCGGCCCGAGCGGGTTGACGTTGCCCCGGTAACTCTCCGGTTGCGGATGCACATCGGGGTCGCCGTACACTTCGCTTGTCGACGTTTGCAGAACGCGTGCGTGCGTGCGCTTGGCGAGCCCCAGCATGTTGATCGCGCCCATCACACTGGTCTTGGTGGTCTGCACGGGATCGAATTGATAGTGGATTGGCGAAGCCGGACAGGCGAGGTTGTAAATCTCGTCCACCTCCACGTACAACGGAAAGGTCACGTCGTGGCGCAGCGCCTCGAAGCTCGGGTTGCCGAGCAGCGCAGCCACGTTCTGCTTCGTGCCGGTGAAATAGTTGTCGACGCACAATACGTCGTGACCGAGTTCGACCAGACGCTCGCAAAGATGCGAACCGAGGAAACCCGCGCCACCTGTTACGAGGATTCGCTTTCGATTACGTTGCACAATTGCACTCCAAGTATCGCGCGCAAGGAAGCGACGCGCGGCCTCCAGGCATGCTTGACCGGCCCGCGGCTCCGGCATGGAAGCCGATAGGGCGCGCGAGCCTCTTCATTCGACACGGCACCGGCCGGCACGCCGATCGCGAGGATCGGCCCGTCATGCCTGCAGTGCGCTCAACGCAACGTGTTCCGCGCGCCGCAGGCGCGCCGCGATGATGCCGGCCATCGCCCGCATTTCGCTTCTCATAAAGAAATGATCTCCTTCGATGACGTGAAAATCGAACTGCCCGGTCGTCTCGGCGCCCCAGCCTGCAACGGAATCAACGGGGACCTGTTCGTCTGCGCGGCCCGCGAATGCGGTGATGTCCACCGCCAGCCTGCGCCCGGGCACGGGCCGGTAGTTTTCGATCATCGTGAAATCCGCACGCAGCGCCGGCATCAGCAGCGCCATCAGTTCGCTGTTGTCCAGCACCGGCTTCGGCGTGCCGCCCATCTCGTGCAGTGCATCGAGGAAGGCGCGGTCGTCCAGCGCCTGCATGCGTCGAACAGGCCGCTCCTTGCCCGGTGCGGCGCGCCCGCTCACGAACAGATGCCGCAGGTTCGGTTGCGCCTGGGCGGGAAGCCGCAGCGCCAGTTCGACGGCAATAGCCGCGCCCATGCTGTGTCCGAGCAGCGCGAAGGGACGATCGAAGCAGTTGTCCAAGTCGAGCAGCAACGCGTCGATCAGCGTCGACATGTCTCGTACGGCAGGCTCGGACAGGCGGCTGCCTCGGCCTGCAAGTTCATGACGGCGCACTTCGATGCCGGGCAACAAGGCTTGCAGACCACGATAAACGGCGGCCGAGCCGCCCGCATAGGGGAAACAGATCAGACGCATGCGAGCGGGTACTCGATCAGCTCGCTTGCTACTGGCGCACAGGAGATCGCGCTGCGGAAATTCACGTGTTCGGCGTTTTTCACCATTAAAGTTCCGGTCATGATTGCCATGGCGATGCATCGGCAATCTTCACTGGGAGAGAAACGGGCGCGACAGCCGGGTGCGCCGCGGTTCACACGCCGATAGCCGGTTCGTCATCGCGGTACAAAGGCAGTGCGTGAAGCACACCGGAAGTCATGGAAGCATTGAGCCGCTTCGTGAACATTCAAGATGCGCGCCGCTCGGATTCGGAATACGCCCGATCCGGTTTGGCATGAGTTAAACATGAGGCCGCGTGGATGTATGTCGTAGGAAAAGGGGACGCGCGTAGTCGAAAATGTCGTCCCCTGATTTCACACCTAAATTAAGGTTGGTTTTGTTGCGTTTTTTTCCGCGTTTTAAGCATTACGCAGTATCGAAGGTCTGCGCCTGGCAAATTGACACGCAAGCACATGCGCGGGCTGGTGCGGCCATAACGAATTTCGACGCACGATTGCCGCCCCATCAATCCGAGTTAAAAACTCTAACAAAATGAGTGTTTGGGGGCTGTTAACCCGTCGCGCGTTTTGTTAACCTCTTCGTTGTTTCGCTAACGCGGAGGCCATGGCCAAACCGATACTCGATGACGAACTGTGGTCGCTGATCCAATCGCTGCTGCCTCCACCGAAGCCACGCCGTACGCGATACCCGGGCCGCAAGCCGCTGGACGATCGCGCCGTGCTGACCGGCATCCTGTTCGTGCTGCAATCCGGTATTCCCTGGGAAATGCTTCCGCAGGAAATGGGCTGCGGCTCGGGCATGAGCTGCTGGCGCATGCACCAGGCCATGGGGACGGAGCGATATGTGGTGGGGTCGAAGCCCGCGATCACATGTTGAAGCGTAGGGCACGGCATAGGTTCCAGGCGGGAGGGCGGCCAAATATCGACCTACTTCACGTCCCGGGCCACGCGAAACCCGTTCGCCGAAAAACGTACGCTGCTGTCGTATTTGAAGCGTGTCGAGACCGGCATGTAGGCCGCACCATCACGCCACGAGCCGCCGCGTATGACGCGTACCTGGCAATTCGGCTCGTCCCACGAGCGGCCGTCGGCAGGTGCATTCTTGTACGAGGTGTGCCAGCAATCGCTGACCCATTCCCACACGCCACCGGCCATGTCGTAGAAGCCGAGCGGATTGGCCGCGAACGTGCCGACGTTATCCGGTGCATCGGCACGCCACGGTGGACCGCAGTCCTTGCAGTTCGCGTTGCCCGTGCGCATCTCGTTGCCCCACCAATAGCGCGTTGCGGTGCCGCCGCGCGCCGCGAATTCCCATTCGGCCTCGGTCGGCAGTCGGTAAGGCTTGCCGCTTATTTTCGACAGCCATTTCACGTACTGTTGCGCATCGTCCCAACTCAGGTCGCGCGCAGGCGCGTTCGCTACCGTATTGCTTTCGCTGGGCAGGCGCGGACAGGCGCCCGCATCACGGCACGCGTTCCATTGCGCGACCGTCACCACATACTTCGCCATTGCGAAGGAATGATCGAGCGTCACGCGATGCGCAGGTTTTTCCGACGGATCGCCAGAATTGCTACCCATTGCGAACGTCCCTGGACCGACCGCCAGCATCACGGGGCATGCAGGGCAATCCCGGATTTCATTGGCGGCCGCCGCGCCACCTTTCTGCGGTGGTGCCGATGGATTCGCCACCGCAGCGGGAGGCGGTGCCTTCGGCGGTGATCCAGGCGTGTGCGCAGGTTGCGCCGCCGTCGATGCCGGCGCCGGAACGGGGGCGGGGGCCGGCGTGGGGCTCGCCGTCCGTGCGGGCGCGGACGCCGCGGGCACCTTGGGCGCGGCCGCGCGCAGTCGTGCGAGACGGGCCTGCGCCAATTGCGCGAAGCGGCCGTTCGGGTAAGTCTTCAGATAGGCCTCGTAATCGCCGGCCTCCTTGCTGTCCTTGATCGACTCCCAGAACGCAATTTCGTACTGTTCGGCGCTGTCCTTGGGCATCACGCCCCGGCTATCGGGCGTGACGACGCCGACGTCGGCCAACACGTCGGATCGTTGCGCCGTACCGCCGCCGGCATGCACCACGCCGGTTCCTGCACGACGCGACCCGGTGAACGCAAACGTCGCTGCCCCATCGGAAAGGGAAGACGCGATCCAGGGCATCTGCCGATGCCCGGTGGCGCTCGCAACCATCGCGCCGGCACGGTCAAGGACCTGTTCGATACCGAGTCCCGGCATCGCGAGCGCCTGCAACAGCGCCGCCGTATAGACACCATGCGTTGCACCGTCGGCGGCGCCTTCGCCAGGCGCTGCCGCATAGGCGACGAGCGTATGCGGCGGTGGCTTTCGGGCCGATACGTTGCCGGCACCGGGAGGCGCGATCAGGCAGGAATCCAGAATGATCAGATCAAAGCGGTCGCCGTGCGGCCGCGACGTCGCATCGAACACGGTCTGCAGGTCGATACCCGTTCGCGACAGGCCGGCCGGAGAACCGACGTCGGCGTCGACCGGCGCGAGCCAGGTCGTTCCGCCCGCGCTGGCGCCGTGGCCCGCGAAATAGACCAGCCCGGTGCCGCTGGCCGCGATGCGGCGCTCGAAGGTGGCAAGCCCGTCGAGCATTTGCTGCCGGGTCGCGTTGCGCAACGTGATGACATCGAAGCCGAGCGCCTGCAGCGCATCGCCCATCGCATCGGCATCGCGGACGGGATTGGGGAGCGGGTGGTCGCGATATGCGCCGTTGCCGATCACGAGCGCGACGCGATGCGGTTCAATTGACGGTGCACGCGCGGAAGCTGCCGGCGGTCCTGCAAAAGGATGCATGTCCTCGCCGGAGCAGGGGCCCGAGGCCACCGAGATCGACGCAAACAGGCATGCGGGCAAGAGTATTCGCCACATATTCGGCCCCCCAGGGTGCGCCGTCGGACGAGGTGCCGAAGGCGGAGCGCAGCCGTTGCCGGGTGTCCTGTCGCGGCGAGCGCAATGCCGACGTGCGGCGGGCACTGGCAGGACACATTCAAGATAGCACGTGCGCTCGGCGGCGATCTCCGGATCCACCCGCGTGTTTTGCAAAAAACAGGCATACGCGGACACGCATCGCGGTCGGCCCATTCCCCCGGGACATCGTTATGTGTCTTCCTGTCGATTACGTCCTAAGCTGTTAGACACGCTCCACTGTCCGACGCCGCGCGCCGCCACCAACGCGAGGAGCAATACGATGCGAAGAAGGGCTACGTTGTTGGCTTTGGCCGCCACCGTCCTGGCGCCGAGGATCGCGTTTGCCGCCGGGCGTACGTCTTCGCCGCCCGGCGCCGAGGTATACATCATCTGGCCGTCGGACGGTGCGACGATCACGGGCGGCAAGTTCTGGGTGCGCATGGGCCTGCGCAACATGGGCATCTGCCCGAAAGGCATCGAGCGGCCCAACGTGGGCCATCATCATCTGCTCATCGATACCGATCTCCCGCCGCTGGACCAGCCGATACCGTCGGACCGGAATCATCTCCATTACGGTGCCGGTCAAACCGAGGCGCGCATCGAGCTTCCTCCCGGCAAGCACACGCTGCAGTTGCTGATGGGCGACCACGACCACGTGCCGCACGATCCGCCGGTGTACTCGAAGAAGATCACGATCACGGTCAAGTAGCGCGCCATGCCGCGCCTGCCGCACGAACCGGGAATTGCCGCCATGAACAAGCTCATCCTCTTCGCCGTTGCCTTGACGCTGCTATGGACAGGGTCGACGACCGCGGAGACCAGCACGCATCCCCCGAAGGCCATCGTCTACATCGGATGGCCCAACGATGGCCAGGTTCTGCCGGCGGGACGTCCGTTCCGGGTGTGGTTCGGCTTGCGCGACATGGGTGTCGCGCCGTCGCATGTGCCGTTTCCGAACACGGGCCACCATCACCTGCTGGTCGATACGGACCTGCCGCCGATGGACCAGCCGATTCCGTCCGACCGGAATCACCTGCATTTCGGCGCGGGCGAAACCGAAACCACGCTGGAGCTTCCTCCGGGCAAGCACACGCTGCAACTCCTGATGGGCGACGCCAACCACGTGCCGCAAAATCCCCCCATCTACTCGAAGAAAATCACGATCAACGTGAAGTGACGTCGCGCGCACCGAGCCACGGACGCGTGGCGTGCGCGTGCGCGAGCGGGCGCGCTCCAGACGGCAACGCTGGGCAACGCTGCCGCCCATCGCGCGAGCACACGTGTCTGTGCATTCCCGACATCATGGGCCGGAACTGTCGGCGGCGACCCGCCATGCTTCCTTGAGCCGGGTGTCGCGCACCGATCGCCGGCACCCCCGTCTTCGTCGCTCGAACCCGCGCCGACAAGCCACCCGGCGAGATTTCCGCTGATCCTGCGCACGGCTGGCACGCCCCATGCGGTATGAGACGCGAGCGTGCCACGCAGCGGCATCAACACCAACACATCCACCCGATCCCGCATCGTCGCCGCGTTCCTCCCAAGGAGCCGATCGTGAACATCCACCTGTCGCCGACTGCCACGCGCAACCGCCGCGGTCTCACGCGGTCGCTGGCCCGCATCGCCGGTTGCGCCGGCGCATGCGCGGCGTTGCTGTCTGGCTGCATGGACCTGAACATGCCCGTCTACCAGCGCCCGGAGATGCCGGCAAAGACCACCTGGGCGCACGCGCACGGGCCGGTATCCGCATCGGACGCGGTCAATGCCGAATGGTGGAAGCGCTTCGACGATCCGACGCTCGACGCGCTCATCGACAAGGCCATCGCGGGCAACGTCGACATCAAGGTGCTGGCGGCGCGCATCGGTGTGGCCGGCGCACAGGTCGGCGAAGTCCAGGCGGGCGCGCTGCCGAGTGTCGATCTCGGCGCGGGCATGGACTTCGAGAAGAACACGCATCAAGCGCCGTCGAGGACCTACAACCTCGGCAGCCAGGTGAACTGGGAGATCGACATCTGGGGCAAGGTCGAGAAAGGCGTGCAGGCGCAGAAGGCCGAATATCATGCGACCGAGGCCGACTGGCGCGCGGGCTACCTGACGCTCGTCGCCGACGTGTCGAGCACCTATTTCGAGATCCTCCGGTTCGACGACCAGATCGAGCAGGAACAGCGCACGCTCGACAAGAACCGCCAGATCCTCGCGATCTACCAGTCGATGTTTGCGAACGGCGTCGCGCCGCAGACGGAAGTGCTGCGGCAGAGCGCGGAGATCAACGGCCTGGCGAACCAGCTGATCGAACTGCATCGATCGCGCGACACGGCCGAGAACGCGCTCGCGACGCTGCTGGGCGTCCCGGCCGGCGAGTTCAGGATGCCTGCCGGCCATCTCCGGCAGCGCGTCAAGCTGCCGGATGTGCCGATGGGACTGCCCGCGCAACTGCTCGCGCGCCGGCCGGATGTCGTGGCCGCGCAGTATCGCGTGCTCGAATCGTATGACGAAGTGGGTGCGGCGAAGCTGGCGCAATTGCCGTCGATCAGCCTGACGGGGCGCGGCGGCACAGCGGCGTTCGCGCTGTCGGATCTCTTCAAGGCCTTCACGTTCAGCTTCCTGCCTAGCATCAACCTGCCGATGTTCGACCCGAGCGTGCACGCGCACATCAAGACGACCGAGGCGCAGACCCGGGTGGCCGAGCAGCAGTACCGGCAGACCGTGTTCACCGCGTTCAAGGAAGTGGAAAACGCGCTCGTCGATCTCGACGCGCACAAGCAGCAGCGCGTGCAGTTGCAGCAGCAGAGTGCGCGTCTGCGCACCGTCGCCGCGCAGGTGGAGGCGCAGCTCAAGGAAGGGCTCGTGTCGCAGCTCGAGGTGCTCGAATCGGAACGCGCGGTGGCATCCGCAGAACTCGCGCTGCTCGCGAATCATCAGCAGATTCTGAGCGACACGGTCACGCTCTACAAGGCAATCGGCGGCGGCTGGCGCGCGGTCGAAATCTCGAATGCAAGCAGCGAGCCGGTCCGGCAAGCGATGCAATGAACACGCCAGCCCTGCGCAGCCGCGCAATCGGTGCCAGCCGATTGACTACCGCAATCCGTCGCCTAAACTTTTTTCACGATCGTGTCGCCGCGTGCCTTGGCGGCGCGGCTTCACACGGGTGGTTCGAAAGCGCGTCGCGTTTCCTGCGCCGCATGCCCATTGGCGGGCGCATGTCGATCGTTGGCCGAATCATGGTTCCAGACGCCGCTTCGATTGCCGAGAAACAAGCCGCGCTCGCCCGGCAGTTCGACATCGTGCTCAAGCCGGTTTCCCATCCGGAGCTGAGCGAGATCCGGATCGACAAGGCGCTGTTCGCAGTCGGGCGGACCAACACGCCGTTCGCGTCCGCGCGGCCCGAACTGGTGGCCGACCTGTCGCGCCGGCATGCGCGCATTTTCTTTGAAGGCGGCGCGGCCTATGTCGCCGATCTCGGCAGCAAGAACGGTACGGCCGTCAACGGTGTCGATGTCGGCGACAAGCCGCACCTGCTGCGCGACGGCGACGAACTGCGCTTCGCCGGCGCGCTGGCGTATCGCGTCGCGTTCGTGCCGCGCGCGACGCATCAGCCGGCGCGGCCGGCCGTCGTCACGCTGTCGCCGGAGCGCGGCGATCTCGGCCTGCAACCGGTCATCATTACCGCCTTCCCGTTCCTCGTGAGCAAGACCGACGACACGTTCGCCTGCTACCGTAACGCGTATCCGCATCAGGTCAACTATCTGTCGCGACGTCATGCGCACATCTACGTGCAGGACGGCGACGTCTTCGTGGAAGACCTCGGCAGCACGAACGGCACGTTCGTCGACGGCCGGCGCCTCGATGAGCATGCGGCGCCGCTCGGCGACGGCGCGATGCTCGCGTTCGGCGGCGATCATTTCGTCTATCGCGTCGCGGTGCAGCGCGAGCCGGGGCCGGACTCGACCGTGACGGGCACGTCAGCGCCCGGCGCTGCCGCGAATGCGGTCGCCGCAGACCCCGACCGTACGACCTTCGTCGATACCGCGCATTCGTTCCTCGACATCTTCTGCACGGTGCCGGCCGTTCAGCAGGACGACGAGGTCAACCCGCACGCCGCGCATGGCGCAGCCGAAACCGCGCATGACGCGCGCCACCGGCGCGGCAGGGTCGAAGTCTTCCTGTCGGAGCTGAGCGAGGCGTTCGGCGGTAGCGGGCGCGTCAACCTGCGCCGGCTCGGCTGGTGGAGCGGCGGGTTGCTCGCGGCGGTCGTCCTGCTGTTCGCGACACTGTATTTCCGCGATGCGCCGCTGCGCGAGATGCATGCGTTGCTGGCGCGCGGCGACACCGCGCAGGCGGCGCAACTCGCCGACCGCCATCTCGCGAGCCATCCGGACGACCCGGCGTTCCTCGCGCTCGGTACCGAGGCACTCGTTCGGTCGAAAGTACCGGACTGGATCGCCGCAATGAACGCGCGCGCGTTCGACCGCGCCCGCGCCGTCGTGCAGGAGATGCGCGCGCTTGCCCGTCATAACGCCGACGCACAGCCGCTCGTCGACGAAGTGGCGTGGATCGGCGAGCTGCAGGCGTTCGTTGCCGGTCGCGGCGGGGCGGAAGCGCCGATCCGCATCTACCGCGACGAAGCGCCGATCAAGGCATTGACCGGCCGCTGGAACGACGACCCGGGCGCGCATCAGCGGCTGCTCGACCGGATTTCGTCATACGTTCCCGCGTTCGGCGCGCTGTATGCCGACGCGCTCAGCCAGTTGCGCAAGCTGCAGAGCGACAACTCCGTCTATGTGGCCGCGCTCGAGCGGTTGCAGCGCGCGATCGCGTCGGCGCTCGACGACGACCGGCTCGACGCGCTCCCGGCGCTGCTCGCCGATGACGAGCAGCGCTATCCGCGCCTCGGCGGCCTCGACGCCGTGCGTGCCGATCTGCAGCAGTACCTGCAGTTCGAGAGCGACGCGCGGGCCGGGCACGGGCCGGCCGTACTGGATCGCCTCAAGCAGTTCCGCTTCGCGACGCCGCAATTCGCCGCACATGTCCCGACGCTGGAACGGCTCGCTTCTTCGGGAGGGCGCGGTGAAGCTCGACAGTCTCCTTAAGCGCGCGCGGCAGGCAACGCCGCCGGAGCCGCCGCGCTCGCTGGGCGAGGCGCTGGAGGATCACAGCGTCGAAGGCATCGCGATCCTGACGGCGCGGCCATGGCGGCTCACGCAGGCGACCATCATCGCGATGGTCGGGCTCGTCGTGTGTGCACTGCTGTGGTCGTTCGCCGGCCGCGCCGATGTGATCGTGACCGCGCAGGGCGCGCTTGCGCCGGAGTCCGAGGTGCGCCGCATCTACGCGCCCGTCGACGGCGAACTGGTGGACATCTATATCGCGGAAGGTCAGCCGGTCGAAAAGAACGACGTCATCGGCCGGATCAACGCGCGCGGCGCGATCGAGGCGGTGACCAACGCGCTCGATGCACGCCTCAAGCTCGACGACGCGGAGCGCGAATGGAAGCAGTTCCCGGACAAGAAGCAGCTGATGGAGCGCAAGGCCGACGCACTGAAGCAACAGATCGAGGTCGAAGAGCACCTGCACCAGAACCGCATTGCCGAAGGCACCAGCAAGCTCGCGCAATCGCAGCGCGCGCAGATCGACGAAGCGCGCAGCAATATCGACAATGCGCGCCACGCACTCGATCTCGCGAAGGACGAACAGGACAAGTACGCGCGCCTGTTCGCACTGCCGGGCGGCGGCGGCGTGTCGCAGAGCCAGGTGGAACAGAAGCGCAGCGCGTACCTGCAGGCCCAGGACAGCTACCGCGTCGCGCAGGCGCGGCTCTCGCAGCTCGAGGCGCAGCAGAGCCACGAGTTCGCGCAGGCGAAGGCGCAACTCGAGGGTAGCGGCGAGACGCTGACCGGGCTGCGCATCCAGTACGACGCGACCGTGCGCGACATCGCGAACACCGAAGAGAAGCTGCGACTGCAGGTGCAGACGGCGCGCCTCGCCGCGGATGCCGCCGCGCGGATCCGCTTCGAGAACATCGACAAGGACAATTTCCTGCTCGTGCTGGCGCCCGTCTCCGGCGTGATCACCGACGTGACCACGACGCAGCCCGGCGACAAGATACTCGCCAACACCCCGCTCGGCAGCATCGCGCCGTCCGATGCGCGGCCGGTGGTGAAGGTCGCGATCGCGGAGCAGGACCGCGCGTTCCTGCATGAGGGCTTGCCCGTGAAGCTCAAGTTCAATGCGTTTCCGTATCAGCGCTATGGCGTGATCGACGGCACGCTGGAATACATCTCGCCGGCGACCAAGCCGCAGGCGCAGACGAAGGAACCCGTCTACGAAGGCCGCGTGGCGCTGGTGCGCAACGCGTACACGATTGCCGGCACGACCTACCCGCTGCGCTACGGGATGACGGCCACGGCGGAAATCGTGGTGCGCGAGCGCCGCCTGATCGGGTTCGCGCTGGACCCGTTCAGGCAGATCGCGGGTTGAGGGAGACTGCCACGGCGTCGTGGAGCGGGGCAGGCGGTGATGCGAGGCACCGGCGGCGAATCAGGGCGATCGCCGCGTACAGGATCAAGGGGAACGAAATGACGGCAATAGTGCGTATCGACGACGAGGTGATCGGCACCGACGATTTCATCCGCGTGCTGAAGCTCACCGGGCAGTTCGAGGGCCTCGTCGAGCAGCAGGTTCGCGACCGGCTGACGGTGATCGCGGCGCGCAAGATGGGCATGCAGGTGACGCCGGCGGAAATCCAGGAGCGTGCCGACCAGTTTCGCCGCGTGCGCGGCCTGCATCGCGCCGCGGACATGAACCGCTACCTGGACGTGTTCGGCGTCAGTCTCGACGAGTTCGAGCGATTCATCACCGACACGCTGTACCAGGAAAAGACGCTCGACACGGTGTGCAGCGATGCGGCCGTCGAAGCGTACTTCAAGCTCAATTCGCCGAAGTTCGACAGCATCGAGGTCAGTCACATCGTGCTGGATTCGGAAGGCAAGGCACGCGAAATGATGGCGCTCCTGGAGGACGACCCGGGCTGCTTCGGCGACATGGCGCGCGAGCATTCGATCGCCGACACGAGCGAGCGTGGCGGCGTGATCGGCAAGGTGCTGCGCGGCTCGCTGAAGACGGATATCGAGGCCAAGGTGTTCAACGCGCGGGTGGGCGACCTGCTCGGGCCGTTCGCGGCGCCCGACGGCGCGTTCTTCGAGATCTTCTCGGTGACCGCGAAACACCCGGCCGCGCTCGACGCCGACGTCGCGTCGGAGGTGCGTCGCCTGCTGCGCGAGGAGTGGCTCGCCGAGCGCGCGCAGGAACACATCATCGATGCACGCTGATCACGGAGAACCGCCGCGATGGACGCACAAGCCCCCGCCCCGGCCAGCAGCCCCCCGTCGCTCGCGGCGTTTCTCGCGTCGGTGGAGCCGCTGTCGCTCTTCTCGCCCGACGAACTCGAGCGCATGGCCGCGCAGGCGCAGGTGCGCACCTACGCGTTCGGCGACACCGTCTGCAATCGCGGCGAACCGGCCGAGGGCCTGTATGTGCTGCGCTTCGGGTCCGTGCGCCTGATCGCCGACGAGCGCGGCAAGGAAACCAGCGTCGGCGTGCGCAAGGAACGCGAGGTGTTCGGTGAAATGGCGATGCTGCGCGACTACTGGCACGAGGTGTCGGTGCGCGCATCAACAAAGACCGAGATTCTGTGCATCCCGCGCAGCGCGATCGAGCCGATCCTGCGCGACAATCCCGCCGCGCAGTCGTTCGTGACGAGCTATGTCGCGATCAGCTCGGCCGGCGGGTTCGTGACGCGGCTGTTCGACCTGCGCGGCAAGCTGACGCGCGCCGAACTCGAGGAGTACGTGTCGAGCGTCGGCGTGAAGCGCGTGGCGGCCGGCAAGGAGATCGTCCGGCAGGGGCCGGGCGGCGACCTCCGGCTGTATGTCGTGCGCCAGGGCGAGGTGAGCGTCTCGTGCCACGAGGACGGCAACGACTATCCGCTCGCGACGCTCGCCGCGGGCGAGATCTTCGGCGAGCGCGCGTGCCTGCTGCGGCAGGAGCAGGCGGCGACGGTCACGGCCGTCACCGATACGCGCCTGCTCGTCATTCCGGAAAAGACCGTGCACTTCATGCTCGAGCGCAACCCGAAATTGCGCGAGGTGCTCGAGGAGCGCATCCGCTTCGTCGATCAGGAGCTGAAGCGGCAGAAGAAGCTCGCCGAACGGCGCCGCCACCCGCTGCAGATCGATATCGGCGCCGACGCCGCGTTCGGCGAGCGCATGATCAAGCGCTTCGTGCTGGTCGAACAGGCCGAGGAAATGGATTGCGGGGCGGCGTGCCTCGCGATGATCTGCCGTCACTACGGCGTCGCGATGACGCTCGGCAAGCTGCGCGATCTGGCGAACGTGACGACGCAGGGCGCGACGCTCGACAGTCTCGCGCGCACCGGCGAGGCGGTCGGCTTCGCGACGCGCGGCGTGCAGTGCACGTACGAGGCGCTGCTCGGGTTCGACCTGCCGTTCATCGTGCACTGGGAGGGCTACCACTACGTCGTCGTATACGGTGTGTCGAAGTCGTGGGTGCGTATCGCCGATCCGGCGCTCGGCTTCAGGAAGCTGAGCGTCGAGGCGTTCGAGCGCGGCTGGAGCGGCACGTGCCTGCTGTTTACCGCGAGGGGGCCGGCCGCGGCGCCGGCCGAGACACGTTCGCCGTGGGTGCGCTTCATCGGCTATCTGCGCCCTTACAAGAAGATTCTCGCGCATCTGTTCCTGGCGACATTCGTGATCCAGGTGCTGGGCGTCGTACCGCCGATCATCATCCAGAGCATCCTGGACGGGGTGATCGTGCACCAGAACGTCAACCTGCTGCACTTGCTGATTGCCGGGCTCGTCATTTCGCACGTGTTTACCCAGCTGATGACGACGATCCGCGCCCACCTTTCCAACTTCATGGTGCGCAGTCTCGACTTCGCGATGATGTCGCAGTTCTATAAACATACGATGTCGCTGCCGTATTCGTTCTTCGCGCGCCGCAAGAGCGGGGACGTGTTCGCGCGCTTCCAGGAGAACCAGACGATCCGGGCGTTCCTGACGGAGTCCACCGTGACCACCGCGCTCAATCTCCTGATGATCTTCATCTACTTCACGATCATGTTTCTCTACAACGTGAAGATGACGCTGGTGCTGATCGCCTTCGTGATCCCGATCATGGCGCTCACGGCGCTCGCGACCCCGAAGCTGAAAGGCTATGCGCGCGAGGTGTTTGCCGCATCCACCGATGCGAAGTCGCTGCTGATGGAGACGCTCGGCGGCGTCGAGACCGTGAAGGGCATGGGGATCGAGCGGTCGGTACGGCTGAAGTGGGAGCGCAAGTATGCGAAGGCGCTCGACGTCCAGTACCGTGCGCAGGCATTCAATATCCTGGTGGCGCTGTGCAGCCAGCTGCTGAATGCGGCAACCACCATCGTGATCCTGTGGGTCGGTGCGAACCTCGTGCTCGCGCACGAACTCAGCATCGGGCAACTGATCGCCTTCAATGCGTTCATGGGCAGCGTGCTGGCGCCGCTGATGGGACTCGTCGGCATGTGGAGCCTGATGAACGACGCGGCGGTGGCGATGGAGCGGCTCGGCGACGTCCTCGACATCGAGCCCGAGCAGCAGCCGTCCGAACTGGCCTCACGCGTGCTGCTGCCCGACCTGCAGGGCAACATCAGCTTCGACAGCGTGTATTTCCGCTATGGCGGCAACGAAACGCCTTACGTGCTCGAGAACATCAACTGCACGATCAAGCGCGGCGAGATGGTGGCCATCGTCGGGCGCAGCGGTTCGGGGAAAACCACGCTGGCGAAGCTGCTCGTCGGATTCTATGCACCCACGGACGGCAAGATCGTGGTCGACGGCTACGACATGAGCGCGATCGACAAGGCTTACTATCGTGCGCAGATCGGTTACGTGATGCAGTCCAATCTGGTCTTTTCCGGATCGATTGCCGAGAACATCGCATGCGGTGACACGAGCCCCGACTGGCACCGCATGGAGGAGGTCGCCCGGATGGCCGACGCGCATGCATTCATCAGCAAATTGCCGCTCGGCTACGAGCAGGTGGTGGGCGAGCGCGGCGTCGGCCTGTCGGGCGGCCAGATCCAGCGGCTCTGCATCGCCCGCGCGCTCTATCACGACCCGCGCCTGCTCGTGTTCGACGAGGCGACCTCGTCGCTCGACACGCAGTCGGAGAGCAACATCCTTGCGAACATGCATGAAATCCTGCAAGGGCGCACCGCGGTGATCATCGCGCACCGGCTCAGCACGATCATGCGCGCGGACAAGATCCTGGTCCTGTACGAAGGCGCGATCGTCGAACAGGGCTCGCACGACGAGCTGGTCGCCCTCAAGGGCATGTATTACCAGCTCGTGCAGAAACAGCTGGGTGCCGCATGAAACTCTTCGACCCGCACGGATTCGGCAACTCCGCGATCTCGTATGCCGGCCTGCTCGAGAAGATCGAGATCCTGCGCTCGATGCTGCGCTGGGCACCCAAGCTCGAGCGTGCCGACATCGAGAAGCTGCTCAACCAGGCGAACGTGCTGCGCGACGAAGTCATGCAGATGTCGCGCAAGGAGCGCTTCGTCGAGGCCGCCGTGGCCGCGCCGCAGACGTCCGATGCGACCGATGCGCCGGACGCGCCCGCCCCCCCCGTGCAGCGACGCCGGCAGGCGTTGATCGAGCGCAGTTTCATCTTCGAGGGCATTTTTGGCGACAATCCGAAGCTGCTCGCCGCACTCGAAATCGCCGAAAAGGCCGCACCGACCGATCTGCCGGTGCTGATCGACGGCGAGAGCGGGACCGGCAAGGAGCTGATGGCGAAAGTCATCCACGCGAACGGGGGGCGCGCCGACCGCCCGTACATCTCGGTGAACTGCGGCGCGATTCCCGACAACCTGCTCGAATCCGAGCTGTTCGGCCATCGGCGCGGCTCGTTCACCGGCGCGTCGAACGATCGCAAGGGCAAGTTCGAGAGCGCGCACACCGGCACGATCTTCCTCGACGAAATCGGCGAATTGCCGCTGTCGGGGCAGGTCAAGCTGCTGCGCGTGCTGGAGTCGCACGAGATCCAGCGGGTCGGCTCGGACGAGCTGATCAGCGTCGATACGCGCATCGTCGCCGCCACCAACAAGAATCTGCGGCAATTGAGCGAACAGGGGCTCTTTCGCGAGGACCTGTTCTACCGCCTGAGCGTCATTCATCTGACGCTGCCGGCATTGCGCGAGCGTCGCGATGAAATTCCGCTGCTGCTCGCCTACTTCGGCGACGAGGCGGCAGGGGCACTGAAGCGCAGGCCCGTCAAGACGACGCCGAAGCTGCGCGACTTCCTGCTGACCTACGCTTATCCGGGCAACATTCGCGAACTGCGCAACCTCGTCTACCGTCTGTCGTGCCTGGCCGGCGAGATCGCGGATATCGAGCACTTGCCCGAGGACATCCGCCCGAAAACCGTGTCGAGCGCCGTGCGTGCGACGGATGACGGCCTGCCGGGCAGGCCGATGTCGCTCAGCGACGCGAAGCGTGCCGCAAGCGACGAGGCGGAGCGGGCGTTTCTCGAACGCGGGTTGCAGGAGACCGGCGGCACCGTGGCCGAACTGGCGCGCCGTTGCGAGATGAACCGGTCACACCTGCAGATGCTGCTCAAGAAGCACGGCATCCGCTCGAAAGCATTCCGTCATCAGGACGGCGCGACGCCTGACAAGGACGCGTGAGCGTCGCGCGGGTCCGCTCGATCGTTCAGCGTTGCACGGCAGGATTGGCGAGCGTCCGGTCCGACGCATCGGGATCGTCGGCGCGGATCACGACGGCGGTGATGTTGTCCCGGCCGCCCTCGCGCAACGCGAGGTCGACGAGCATGTCCGTTGCGCGTGCGCAATCGCCGCAGGCGAGGGCGGCCGAGATGTCGGCTTCGTCCATCTCGTTGCTCAGGCCGTCGCTGCACAACAGAAACATGTCACCGTCGCACACGTCGATGCGTCGTTCGTCGAGATGCAACTGCTCGGCGGCGCCGACGGCGCGCGTGATCAGATGCTGCGACGGGTGATGGCGCGCCTGCTGCGCGCTCAGGTGGCCCTGGGCCTGCAGTTCCGCGACGTGGCTGTGGTCGAGCGTGAGCTGCGTCAGGTGTGCGTCGCGGTACAGGTAGATCCGGCTGTCCCCGGCCCACAGCCAGCCGCACTGACGGCCGCTCGCCAACAGCACCGCCACCGTGCTGCCGATCAAGCGTACACCGCGCTCGGCGGCCGATGCGCGCAAGTGCAGGTTGACCGCATCGAGCGCGGTGCGCGCCGCCTCGATGAAGTCCGCCAGCGTGGCCGGGGTGGCCAGCCGTTCCAGCGCCTGCACGATCATCCGGCTCGCGAGGTCGCCGGCCGAATGTCCGCCCATGCCGTCCGCGACGGCCCACAGGCCGCGGTGCGGCAACGCGAGGCAATCGTCCTCGTTGATCTCGCGAACCAGGCCCACGTCACTGCGTGACGCCGAAGTCCATTGCAGTTCTGCGCTCACGGCGCGCCATTCCCTTTCGTCCAGTGCCTGTTCATGCCGGTAACGGGCTTGCGAACATGCATTGGCGGTTGGCGTGAAGACGCTAGACGAGCCGGTTCCTGCCGTCCGCACCCACCCCGACCGCAATGTTCGCGCCGGGCGCCGAGTTCGTGACGTCGACGTTCTGAATCTGGTTGAGGACCTGATTCGCGTAGAACGTGTTGTACGTCTGATAGAGGTTCACGACGGGCCCGAACGCCGGCGCCGGCGGCGCGTAGGGCTGGATCCAGCCGAATACCCACGGCGCGCCCGCGCCGCGGATGAACGACATCGTCTTGCGGTCGATGTCGTGCTGCATGTGAAGGTCGGTAATTGCGAGCGTGGTCATGACGATTCTCCGAATGGGGCCTGCCGACGGACCGGGTAACCGATACGTGCAAACCTCGTGCCATGCGTGACACAACCCGCGTGCGTTGCCCGGGCGCGTGCGTCGATCCGGTGAGCGCCGCACGCGGCAAGGCAAGGCGTCATCGACACGCGATGCTTGCATGCTAGTGCGTCGCGCCCGTGTCCTGCAATGGTTGTACGCAAGCCAACAGTTGCGCGCACGAACGTGGCCGCGAACCCGACACATGCCCCGGCAGACGCAAACGGCTGTCCGGCGCGCCGACTGGTGCTGTCACACCAACGAAATCCCCGGCAAATGGTTGGCCGCGCGGCGACAGCGCGGCAACCGGCTCGCCGCGCATGTCCCGTCGAGCTTCGCGCGACGGGCTCCGGCTGATTGGCACGCTTGATGCAGGTTAGTTGGCAACCGGCTAACCCTTGCGCAACACGGGCGGCCGCCAACCAGCAGACGGAGCCAGTCATGGAACGCGATCTCCAACCAGTGAACAGCGCTGCGTCCCGCACGGCTGTCGGCGCTGCGGATGCAATCGCGCACGCGGCTTCGCTGCCCGGCCGCGTCGACGCACTGCTGCCTGGCGCACACCTGGTTTCCGATCGTGCCGGTTACAGCCATCACGGCATCTACGTCGGCGACGGGCGCGTCGTCCACTACGCGGGGCTTTGCACGTCGCTGCATCGCGGCCCGATCGAGGAAGTCACGCTCGAACGCTTCGCCGCCGGTCATGCGGTTCGCGTCGTGCCGCATCCGTACGCGGCCTATGCGGGGCGCACCGCGGTGCTGCGCGCACGTTCCCGTCTCGGCGAAAACCGCTATCGCCTGCTGACGAACAATTGCGAGCACTTCTGCACGTGGTGCCTGGAAGGCACGGGCTACAGCGAGCAGGTTCGCACGTGCGTCATGCATCCGCGGACGGCGTTCCGGTTCGCGCTGTCCGTCTGCCGCGTGCTGCTCGTGGCGCGGCGTGCGGGCGGACGGTGCACCACGGTCGCCATCGCCGCCGCATGAGCGACGTCCCGGCGCGTTCGACATCGCCACGAGGGGGCTCAAATGAACGGGATCACATCATCACTGCGCATGCAGGTCGACAAGTGGCTCGCGCCGAGCGCGCGCGTGCCGGCGCGCATCGTGCGCTTCAGCCGCATGCCTGCGCAACGGCGGCGCTTTGTCTGCGTCGAGGCCGTGCATCCGGCTGGCACGATCGCCATCTTCTTCTTTCGTCACGACGACGGCTCATGGTGGGTGTTCCCGCCGGCCGACCGGCGGCCAGCGATGACGGTGCGAGCGGCCTGAGCGGGCACGCGGCGTGGTGTGTCCGTCAACGCAACAGCGTCGGACGCGCCGGCGACGCCGTTGCGTCGGCCACCGGTGCACGCGCCGACGCGGCATTGCGTGCGTCAGTGTGCAGATACGGGAACGGTTGCGGCGCGAGCATCGTCTGATGCGCACGTACCTTCGCGCCACCCGCGATGGCGGCCATCGCCTGCTTGTCGAGGTCGACGCTTTCGGGAAGATCGTTGATGACGAGCACGCCCATGGTTGGCTCCGCGAAATCGGATGGGAGAAGCGTGAGGCGGGCAGCCACGCAGCATCATGTGATGTGCCGACGTACCCGGGATCTGTCCAGTATAGGTTCCGCCGCACGGCCGCGCGGCCTGGAAATGCTAGTTCCGGCACCGATTGCACAGGGCGTTACCGCGGACTAGTATGATTTGTTAGACATCCTGTCAGAACGCCGGCGGACGGTGCGTCGCGCGGTCGAATTCGTCTGACGATGGCGTGGCGGCGACCGCGTGTTCGACGGTGTCCGGTGCATCACCGATACGTCGCACCGCATGGGTACGTCGTGGATAGTCCTTGCCCTGGCGGCGCCGCGAGGCGCCGAAGCGGGTCGGCAAGCTGAAGCTGAGTAGACGGCATACGAATGATGAGCTTTGCGCAGCTGATTCAGACATTCCAGAGCGGGGCGCTGTCGCAGGACGCGTTCTTCTCGGAGATCGACCGGGTGCTGGCGATCGATCAGGTCGATTGCGCACGTCTGCGCGAAGTACTCGACCAGACGCAAACCACGCAGCCGCTGTCGGACGATATCTATGCGGAAGTGCTGAAGCGCATCGAGCGATGTCATGACAGGACGGCATCCGCGGGCGATGCAACCCGGATCCAGGAGAGCCCGCTTCGGCCGGAGGCGCGGCCAGCCCCACCGTCCGGGCCGTCGGGCGGCGCGATGCCGGTCGACGGCGAATGCGTGAAAGGCATCGGCGATACGCTGAACGGGCGCTTCGTGCTGGAGGAGTGCCTGGGCGTCGGCGGGATGGGTACCGTGTACAAGGCGCTCGACCTGCGCAAGCTGGAGGCCTCGGATCGCAAGCCGCACATCGCGATCAAGGTGCTCAATGTGCAGTTTCGCGGCCAGCCGACGTCGCTGATCGCGCTTCAGCGTGAAGCCCGCAAGGCGCAGACGCTCGCCCATCGCAATATCGTCACCGTCTACGACTTCGATCGCGACGGTCCGCTCGTCTACCTCACGATGGAGTATCTGTCAGGCCGGCCGCTCAGCAAGGTGCTGCGTGCGCCGGACTTCAAGGGCATGCCGCTCGATGCCGCGTTGCCGATCATCGCCGGCATGGGCCAGGCGTTGGCCTACGCGCATGAACGCGGCTTCGTCCACTGCGATTTCAAGCCCGCCAATGTGTTTCTCACCGACCGCGGCGAAGTGAAGGTGATCGACTTCGGGATCGCACGCGCGTTCCAGCGGCGCGACGAGGATCCCGACGTGACCGTGTTCGATCCGGCGAGCCTTGGCGGCATCACGCCGGCCTACGCGAGCCCGGAGATGTTCGAGCATCTCGAGCCGGATCCGCGCGACGACGTCTACGCGCTCGCCTGTGTCACCTACGAATTGCTGACCGGACGCCATCCGTTCAACCGGCTGTCGGCCACCCAGGCGCGTCACGACCACTTGCGGCCCGCGCGCCATCCCGGTCTGGATCGCACGCAATGGCGAACCTTGAGCGCCGCGTTGTCGTTCGACCGCGCGACGCGCACGCCCAGCGTCAATCTTTTCCTGGAAGGCATGGGCGTGTTCAGTCGCCCGACGCGGGCGTCGGGCGTACGAACAGGGGTGACCGTGGGCGCTTGCACGGTGGCGGCGATCGCCGTGCTCTGGTACGGCTACCAGGCGCTTTCGCGCAGCGGCGAAAAGCGCCCCGCCGCGGACACGGTCGTGCACGCGTTTGCCGGTGGCGGAGGTGGTGCGACGGCAGGCGCCGAGGCCGGCAGCGCACCCGCGGCCGTCGCGAACGCCGTGCCCGCTGCCGCCAGCGTGCCGCCGCCGGCACCGCCACCGGCGATCTCGCTGGCCTCGGTGACGGCTGCGCTGTCGCGCATCCCGTGTTCGGCGCTGGACGCGTCGGTGCAGGATCACGTGCTGCAGGTGCGCGGTTACACGGAAGCCGGTGTCGGTATCGGACGCGTGCGAACCGCGCTCAGCGGCATGGCGGGCGGGCAGACGGCCAATCTCGACGTGCGCCCGGTCGATGCCCACAATTGCGAGATCGTGAGCGCGCTTGCCCCGTACTGGCGATCGAATCGGGCAGCGTCACACGCCGCGTCGATCCGCACGCGCGCGCCTGATGCGCATCTCGCGGAAGGCAACCCGCTGGTCATCGACATCACGACACCAGGTTACGACTCGTATGTGAACGTCGATTACTACGTGCTGAACGGGAGCGTCGTGCATCTCGTGCCAAGCAACCGCGAACGCGACAACCAGGCGCCGCCGAATTACGCCGCGACGATCGGCAGCATGGGCGAGTGGGTGATCGGCAAGCCTTTCGGGACCGAGATGATCGTGCTCCTCGTCACGCCCGCGCCGCTGTTCGACGGGATGCGCCAGCCATCCGAGCCGCGTGCCGCCTATCTCGCGGCGATCGAGCGGCAATTGAAGCTGTTCGAGGCCAAATATGGCGAGGGGCGCATTGCCGCCGATTTCGTCCAGATCACGACGCATGCCAACGGCAGCTGAGCGAGCGGGCTCGCGCGTATCAGCGGCCTAGAGATTCCGCCGCCTTGTGAATGGCCTTGCGGATGCGCGGAAACGTGCCGCACCGGCATGCGATGTTCTTCATGGCCTCGTTGATCTGATTGTCGTCGGGGCGAGGGCATCGCATGAGCAGGGCCGTGGCGGCGATCAGCTGTGCGCTCTGGCAATAGCCGCATTGCACGACGTCGACGGCAATCCACGCGTCCTTCAGTGCGCGCGCTTCCACGTTGTCCAGCCCTTCGACGGTCGTGATGCGCGCGCCGTTCAGCGTCCCGACCGGGAGTTGGCAGGCGGGCACGGCCTGATCGTTCAAGAGCACCGTGCATGCACCGCAGACCCCGACGCCACAGCCGAACTTCGTGCCGGTCAGCTTGCGTTCGCAGCGAATCACCCAGAGCAGCGGGGTGGCGGGCTCGGAATCGACATGAGCGGTTTCCCCGTTGATACGGACTGACACCATCGGTCGTCTCCTTGGTCGGGTGGGATCGGCTTGACGAACGGCAGCGTGCGATGGCGCACGCCCGTGAGCGAATACAGCGCATTCGCCACGGCCGCCGCGATCGGCGGCGTGCCCGCTTCGCCGACGCCGTGCGGCTCGGTCCCGCCTGCCACGACTTGCGTGACGATCTCGGGACACGTCTCCATGTTGACGAGCGGATAGCTGTCGAAATAACGCTGTGCGACTTGCCCGTTCTCGATCGTGATCGCCTGCTCGAGCGCGGCCGACAATCCGAAGACGATCCCGCTTTCCATCTGCTGCTCGACCAGATTCGGATTCACAGCCAGCCCGCAGTCGATCACGCAGACCACGCGCGTCACGCGAAAGCCGTCACCTTCCTGCCGGACTTCGGCGACTTGCGCGACCACGCTGCCGAACGACTCATGCATCGCCACGCCGCGTGCGCACCGCGCGCCGGTCTTGTCACGCCATGCCAGCGGCGAACGCCAGCCGGACAGCGCGACGAGCGCCCGCAACACGGCCGCATGGCGCTGGTGCGCCGGCTGCTTGAGCAGGTCGAGGCGAAACTGGATCGGGTCTTTCCGTGCCAGCGCGGCCATCTCGTCGATGAAGCTCTCGACGAAGAATGCCTGATGCGAGTGCCCGACGGAGCGCCAGTAGCCAACCGGAACCGGGAGCGTCACCGTAGTGTGCTGGACGAGCATGTTGTCGCATTCATAGGGCAGGTCGAACGCGCCTTCCGCCGTGGTGGCGTCGGGCAACCGTTTCGCGGCGAGGCTCGGCATGCCGAAAGTGCGAGGCATCGCCTGCGCGCTGATCGACTGGCTTGCCGACATGCCCTTCCAGGCGACCAGCCTGCCGCTCGCATCGATGGCGCCGCTGTATCTCGCCACACAAGCCGGGCGGTAGAAGTCGTGCGTCATATCCTGCGGGCGCGACCAGATCGTCTGTACCGGCCGCCCCTTCGCATGGAGCGCGATGGCGGCCGCCTGCGTGATGAAGTCGACCTCGAGCCGCCGGCCGAATGCCCCGCCGATCAATTGCTGATTCACGACCACCTTGTCTTCGTCCAGGCCCAGCAGCGCGGCGACCGCCTTGCGTGCCACCATCGGGACCTGCGTGCCGCACCAGATCGTTGCCGCGTCGTCGTCGACACGCACCGTGCAATTCATCGGTTCCAGCGGCCCGTGAGCCAGGTACGGCACTTCGTACTGCGCGACGAACGGCTTCGCGCGGCCCAGCGCCGCATCGACGTCGCCGATGGCGTAGAACACGTGGCGGCCCTCGTCGCCGTCGAGGGCGTGCGCCAACGCCGTGCGGACATCCACGCTATTCACGCCGGCAGCCGGCCCGTGATCCCATGTGACCGACAACCGGCACAACGTCCGCATCGCGATGAAGGGATTGTCGGCAATGACGGCAACGCCTCCCGTTCCACCGTTGGATGGCTCGATCCTGAAGATGCCGGTCACGCCTTTCAGGCTGGCGACCCCGGACTTGTCGAAATCCAGTGCATTTCCGCCGAGTGTCGGGCACATCGTGACGCTCGCATACAGGAGCTTGTCCGGAAGCACATCGATGCCATAGCGCGCGCTGCCATCGAGCTTCGCGTGCGCCTCGATGCGGCCCAGCCGTTTCCCGACCAGCGTGAACGCCTTTGGGTCCTTCAGGTCGACATGTGGCGGGCGCGGCACGTCCCGCGCGAGCTCGACAAGTTCACCGTACGTCGCAGAGCGTCCCGACCGATGCAGCACCACGCCGGCTTTCGTCTCGCATTCCGCGACGGGCACCTGCCAAAGCTTCGCCGCGGCGCTGCACAACATGACGCGGGCCGTGGCGCCCGCCTCGCGCATGGGCCCCCACAGATCGATCATGCTCGTCGATCCTCCGGTGACCATCGAACCCAGGTAGCGTGCGCCATGGCGCGCCAATGCCGCCGCGCCGCGAGCGATCAGGCTGTCGTCGTCGGGGCGAAATGGCAGGCCCTCGGCGAGGGATTCACGGTCCTTGTAGATCGTGTCGAGCGGAGACATGACGATGCGGACCCGGGGCCAGTCCGCATCGAGCTCCTCCGCCAGCAACATGGCCGAGCCGGTATGTATCCCCTGGCCCATTTCGGATTTGCTCATGACGATCGTCACGTCGTTAGACAAACTGATCATCACCCAGCCGTTCAGCGGCACATCGACGCGTGACGTCTCCAGCTGCGCGGGTATTTCCTGCCGGTCGTCGGGGCGCCACCATGCCCAACCGACCACCAGCATGCCCGCCGCTCCCGCACCGCCCAACAGGAAGGTTCTGCGCTTCAACATGATGTGGCCGCCGACATGTGTTGGTCGAGTCACGGCGCATTCGGCGAACCACACCCACGTGCCTCGACAATTCAATGTTTCAAACACAATCCGACATTTCATTGCTGCTGCAATCACCTATATTAGTCACTGATATCGGCAACCGAGAACCAGAAAGTGATGTTCGTTTGAAACAAGCGCTGAAGACGCGGCCTGCTATAGCCCGAGGGACGTCCGTGGCTTCCGGGACGCGAAGCGCATCGTGCCGATCGCTTCGCATGCACCACCCACCGGAGGTTGTTGATGCTTGTCGATGAGGTTCACGCGTTGCGGACCGGGGTGGCGCGAGTGCAGGCGCTGACATCGCGTGCGACAGGCTGAGGGACCGGGCTATATCGTATGCGGCGATGCGGCGGGCTATCTCGACCCCGCGACAGGCGACGGCTTGCGTTTTGCCATCGCTTCCGGCCTGCGCGCGGGCGCGATTGCCGTCGAGGTTCGCGTCATCCCGATCAAAGAAGCCCGCCAGGAGACGGAACCTGGCGGGCTTGAAACGCCGCGGGACAAACCCGCGGCGGACTGGATGACTTCGGTCGTTCGGTACCACGCTAGCGAATACGGCGACCACTGCGAGGCCGCATGGCGACACTTACAGGCCCATCTTCGCGACCACCAGACCGCCAAGGTTGTTGATCGAGTTGGTCACGCTGGTGAGATCCTGGTGGGTCGATGCATCGACCTGGGTCACCGGAGCCGTGATGGTATTCGGGCTGGCGAACGAGAAGCCACTGCCGGTCGCGATGTTGTTGATACCGGCGTTCTGGAACACGCTACCACCGCTGACGGCCGCCATTTCCTTGCGGCTGAGTTCGTGGGCGCGGGACAGGTCGTTGATCATCAGTGCGGACATGGTAAATCTCCTTGGGTTTGCTGCGGTTTGGAAGAGAGCACGTTTCGTTGCGCTCGCAGCTACAAATGCACGGGGCGTGCCAGCGTCGAATCATGCGCGCATGAGGAGCGCTTAACCTCATGAAAACAAAAGCGATTCGATCTGGCATCCGACGTTTCGCCGGGACCGCCGAGCACGATCGAAGCACGACGATGTCGGATTCTTCCAAACGATTTCCGTGGCGGCTGTCCTGTCTCGGCCAACATGAAGCGAGGCGTGGCGCTCGCGATTCGCGTCGCGGGCATCCATGTGCGGCAGCGGGGTGGACGCTTCGGCGCGAAAAGGCCGCCCACGCGCGCGCGATCGTGCGCGGCGCCCGGCAGTTGAGCGACACGCGCTTGCCGCCGGCGAACGCCGATACGACGATGCGCCGACGGGCGGCCGCAAGCGGAATCGACGCCAGGATCGGGAGCCATGTGTTTCGCATAACTGAATTCTCTGCGTACCTGCAGAGCGGCCGGACGCATCGGGAATATCGCGCCGATGGCCAACGGCGCATCGATGCGACGACGCAGTTCCTTGACTGGCACCGCGGTGTCATCAACCTCGACGACGTGGAGCGAATCTATGTGCAGGGAAGGGAAGCCGAAAGCGCGTCGGGATCAGTCCGGCCGCGGATGGGAGAGGGCGGCGCGGCTGACGTGTCGTCAGCCAATCTGCCTGTTCATGCCGGCTGCGTCTTTATCATGCAAGGAAGCCCGCCAACGGACACGGCTGGCGGGCTTTTGAACGCCGCGAGGACGACCCCGCGGCGGACTGGAGCGTTTCGGTACGACGCTATCGGATACGGCTGCCATTGCGAGGAAGGCGGGCGAAACTTACAGGCCCAGCTTCGCGACCACCAGACCGCCAAGGTTGTTGATCGAGTTGGTCACGCTGGTGAGATCCAGGTGGGTCGATGCATCGACCTGGGTCACCGGGGCCGTGATGGTATTGGGGCTGGCGAACGAGAATCCGCTGCCCGTGGCGATGTTGTTGATTCCGAGGTTCTGGAACACGCTACCACCGCTGACGGCCGCCATTTCCTTGCGGCTGAGTTCGTGGGCGCGGGACAGGTCGTTGATCATCAGTGCGGACATGATAAATCTCCTAGGTTTGCTGCGGTTTGGAAGAGAGCACGTTTGCGTTGCGCTCGCAGCTACAAATGCACAGGACGTGCCAGCTCGACTCATGCGCGCTTGATGGGTGCTTAACCTAATGAAAACAAAGGTAATTTCATCGGGATGACGACGTTTCGCCGGACCCGTCGAGCACGACCGGTAAAAGGCGGTGTCGGGTTTGTCCAAACGATTTCCCGGGTAGCTGTTTCACTTCAGCCAACACGAAAGCGGTCTGACGGGCCAGCCCCGTTCGGGATCGTGATGCCTTCGGAGCGTGGAGGATTCGTCAGGTTTTTCGCATCGGAACCGTGACGCACCTACGTCAGGAGATCGTCGTCATGAGCGCGATTGAATACGATGTCATCGTTGTCGGGAGCGGCTTCGGCGGAGCGGTGGCGGCCTGCCGCCTTGCGGAGGCGGGATGGAGGGTGCTGGTGCTGGAGCGTGGTCGCCGCTGGACCCCGAAGACGTATCCGCGCGACGAGACCGACCCGTGGCTTTGGGACCAGCAGAACCCGCAACGATTCCATGGCTGGGCCGACCTGCGGGTTTTTTCCCGCATGTCGGTGGTGGCTGCCGCGGGCGTGGGCGGCGGGTCGCTGATCTATGCCAACGTCTCGGTCGAGGCCAAGCCCGACGCCTTCGATCAGGGCTGGCCGCCCGAGATCACGTACGAGGCACTCAAGCCTTACTACCAGCGCGTGGGCTGGATGCTGTCGGTCCAGGAGGTGCCCGACAATCAGATCAGCGAACGCACCCGCTTGTTGCGCGACGCTGCCGACGCCTGCGGCTGGGGCGATCGGTATCGCAAGTTGCCGCTCGCCGTGTCGTTCTCGCCGACCTACGATCCGTCCTTGCCCGGCGCGCGCGACGACCGGCATTCTGTCAGGCACGTCAACGTGCATGGAGTATCGCAAGGCACGTGCGTGCATTGCGGCAATTGCGACATCGGGTGCCAGGTGTCGGCGAAGAACACGCTCGACCTCAACTATCTGGCCGTGGCCGAGCGCCATGGCGCAAAAATCCTTCCGCTGCACCTTGTGCAAAAGCTCGAGCCGCTCGGCGCGGGATGGCGCGTGCATTTCGACGTCATCGATCCCGCCGCCGGTAGTGTCATGCCCGGAACGGCCACGGCGGCCAGGGTGATCGTCAGCGCCGGATCGATCGGCAGTACCGAGTTGCTGCTCCGCTGTCGCGACGAACATCGCACGCTGCCGAATCTATCGCCGAGGCTCGGCTGGGGCTGGGCCTTCAACGGCGACTTCGTCACGCCGGCCTTCTACAGTCACCGGAAGATCTCTCCGTCGCACGGCGTCACCATCTCCGCTGCGATCGACCTTCTCGACAGGGCTGACGACAATGGTCAGCCACTGTTCGTGGAGGACGGCGGCGTGCCCAATCTTGCGCATGATTTCGTGCGCCGCCACCTGCAGCGCTCGCACGGTGGGGTGATGCACGCGTTCTGGCGCGCTTTCGCGCGCCATTTCGATTGCGATGACCCGGTCGAGAACATGATGCCCTGGTTCGGCCAAGCGATCGATCCGGGGGACGGGCACATGCGTCTCGGCCGCCGCTGGTTTGCGCCATGGCATCGCATATTGCGGCTCGACTGGTCGTACGCGCGATCCCTGGCTGTCGTCGATGCGATGGTCGATGCGCACCGCCGCCTGTCGATTGCCACGGGCGGCGAACCCTTCGTCCCGCCGACATGGAGCGACTTCCACCGGCTGATCACCCCGCATCCGCTCGGTGGTTGCAACATGGGACTCACGCGCGAGGATGGCGTCGTGAACGCGGACGGAAAGGTATTCGGTTACGACGGGCTCTACGTGATGGACGGTGCGACGATCCCGCGTGCGCTCGGGCTGAATCCGTCGCGCACGATCGCCGCGCTGGCCGAGCGCGATGTCGCCGTGCTGCTCGGCCAGCGTTCAGCGTAGGTGTTCCGGATCGGCGACGGTTGACAGGCAAGGGGAATGGCGCCGCGGCTACCTCTTGTCTCGTGAATCCGTTCAACGCGAATCGCCTTACCGGTATTACGCAAGGTAGTGCGCAGGTAGCGTTCACGTACGATGCCGCCAGCCGGCGATCGACGTTGACCTTGCCCAACGGGATCGTGGCCACCTACAGCTATGATGTGGCAAACCAGTTGACCGGCATCTCGTATGCGAACGGCAGCACCAACCGAATGCTGTGCCATTCCCACAGCTTCTCGCAGGCCAGCGTCGGCCCGAAATCGGCGTAGCGCTCGCGAACCAGGCTCAAGGCACGATGCGCCAAATCCTCGGGCAGTTGATGGTTGCTCGCATGGCCACGACGCTGCGAAATCGAACCTGTCCGCATTTTTGTGGGCGAGGCGGTTGAACAGCGCGTTATCCGCGTGCCTGCATAAATCGCTCGCCGAAC
>NZ_JBYSWZ010000026.1:0-76862 GCF_058781685.1 Burkholderia sp. FW306-1C-G01B | reverse complement strand
TAGCGCGAAAGAGGCGTGATTCTATGCACCCGCCCCCGTCTCCGCAAGCCCTTTTGTGAAATTATTTTGAAAAAGCCTCCGTGCGCTCACGCGCACGGAGGCTTTGAACAGAATGGGCTGGGTGTCGCCGTTGGCATCCAGACCGCCGGCAACGCTTCTTCTATATATAGAAGCGCGTCACCTGCTGCCCACGGCAGCCCGCAACTGCTCGACCGGCACCGCGTCGGCCATCGCCGTGTAGCCCGCGTCGCTCGGATGGATGCCGTCGCCGCTGTCGTATCGACGTTGCAGCACGCTCGGGTGCGCCGGATCGCGCAGCACCGCATCGAAGTCGACCACGTCGTCGAACCCGCCACCGCTCCGGATCCACCGGTTCACCTCGAGCCGGATCGCCTCGCGTCCAGCCGGCAACCCTGCCGGCGTGAGCGTCGCGCCGAAGACCTTCACGCCCTGGCGGTGTGCCGCCTCGATGAGCCGGCGATAGCCGTCGATCAGCGACGCGGCCGTGACCTGCGTATGCGGATGGTCGCAATCGAGCCCCGTGCGCGGCGGCATCGCCGCGAAGTTGATGTCGTTGATCCCGATCAGCACAACCGCGGCCTTCACGCCCGCGCGCGACAGCGCATCGCGCTCGAACCTCGACGCCAGCGACGTGCCGTAGCACGCCGAATCGCTGAGCAGCCGGTTCCCGCTGATGCCCAGATTCACGACGCCGATCGAATCGGCGCCCGACGCCGTCAACCGGCGCGCCAGCGCGTCCGGCCAGCGGCGGTTCCGGTTCACGCTCGAACGCAGTCCGTCGGTGATCGAATCGCCGATCGCGGCCACGCTGGCTCGCGCGGAACCAACCTCGACGGCCAGCTCAGTCACCCATGCATATTGGGTAAAACGGGTACGGAACGCGGCGGCGGCCGGATCGTTCACGTGATCGCCCGGTGCAGAGACATAGTTGAACTGGTTCGACACGCGGTGCCAGACCGTCATCCGCTGGTTCGGTCCCATCTGCAGACTGATGGCGTACGGTTGTCCGGCCGTCACGTCGATCGCCACCGGATCGCTTTCGAGTTCCTGCCCCGGCGCGAGCGTGACCGACGCCTTGCCGCCGAACCTGACCGGCACGGCCGCGCCGCCGGCGAGCGCGGCGCCGTCGCCGGCACGTGCGAGGCTCGCCGCCTCGACGACCAGCGGTGCGTGACCGTATGCATTGCTGACGCGAATCCGCACCGCCCGTCCCGACACCGTCGGGTAGACGATCTGGCGCACGGTCCGCCCGGCCACGTCGGGAGCGCGATAAAGCGGCGGCGGTGCGGCAAGGTCGGGAATCGGCTGCAACGCGGTCGCCCACGCGGCGACCCATCCTGCCGGCGCGGCCGAAGCCGCGAGCGGCGACACGAAAACGGCCGCGCCCAGCACGGCCGCGGCGAAACTGCTTCGGAATGACATCGACAAAATCCTCATCGGAAAGCGGGCATTGTGCCGCAGAAGACGCGAGACTCACGCGGCGGCCCACGCTCACACCGCCCGATCGTGCCCCGACATCGCTCGTTTACCCGAACCTCGCCGCAAATCCGCAAGAAATTTATTAACCGACCGGTCGGTTGGTTTATACTGCGCACACATTCAACCGGACGAGAATCTCGCCATGTACACGCAATCCCTCGACATCCCCGGCAACGTCGCGCCGCTCGACGCCGCAGCCGAGTCGCCCGAGCAGGCGCGGTTCGATGCGGTGATGGCCGCGGACGGCAAGATCGAACCGCAAGACTGGATGCCCGACGCCTATCGCAAGACGCTGGTTCGCCAGATCTCGCAGCACGCGCATTCGGAAGTCGTCGGCATGCTGCCGGAAGGCAACTGGATCTCGCGCGCGCCGAGCCTGAAGCGCAAGGCGATCCTGCTCGCAAAGGTCCAGGACGAAGCCGGCCACGGCCTCTATCTTTATAGCGCGGCCGAAACGCTAGGCGTGTCACGCGATTCGCTGATCGACGCGCTGCACGCAGGCAAGGCGAAATACTCGAGCATCTTCAACTACCCGACGCCGACCTGGGCGGACGTCGGCGTGATCGGCTGGCTCGTCGACGGCGCCGCGATCATGAACCAGATCCCGCTGTGCCGCTGCACGTACGGCCCGTACGCGCGCGCGATGATCCGCGTGTGCAAGGAAGAGTCGTTCCACCAGCGCCAGGGTTTCGACGCGCTGCTGTCGATGATGAAGGGCAGCGACGCGCAGCGCGCGATGGTCCAGCAGGCCGTGAACCGCTGGTGGTGGCCGGTGCTGATGATGTTCGGCCCGAGCGACGCCGATTCGGTCCACAGCAGCCAGTCCGCGAAATGGGGCATCAAGCGGATCTCGAACGACGACCTGCGGCAGAAGTTCGTCGACGCGACAGTCGACCAGGCGAAGGTGCTCGGCGTCACGCTGCCCGATCCCGACTTGAAGTGGAACGACGCGCGCGGCCACCACGACTACGGCACGATCGACTGGGACGAATTCTGGCGCGTGGTCAACGGCGACGGCCCGTGCAACAAGGAACGCCTCGCGACCCGTGTGAAAGCGCACGAGGACGGCGCATGGGTGCGCGAAGCCGCGCTCGCGCACGAAGCGAAGCGCCGCGCCCGCGCCGAACAGCACGCCGCCTGAGCGGCACCATCGAATTCAGGAATCAGGAGAAAGTGATGAACAAGGAATGGCCGATCTGGGAAGTGTTCGTGCGCAGCAAGCAGGGGCTCGATCACAAGCATTGCGGCAGCCTGCACGCCGCCGACGCATCGATGGCGCTGCGCATGGCGCGCGACGTCTACACGCGCCGCCAGGAAGGCGTGAGCATCTGGGTCGTGCCGTCGTCGGCGATCACCGCATCGGATCCGAACGAGAAGGCCGAACTGTTCGAGCCGGCGGGCGACAAGATCTACCGTCACCCGACGTTCTACACGCTGCCCGACGAAGTCAACCACATGTAACGCCCGCGCCATGACGATCACGCCCGAACACCTCTCCTACGTGCTGCGCCTCGCGGACAACGCGCTGATCCTCGGTCAGCGCAACGCCGAATGGTGCGGCCACGGCCCGATCCTCGAGGAAGACATCGCGCTCACCAACATGAGCCTCGACCTCATCGGCCAGGCGCGCATGCTGTATACGCACGCCGCCGAACTCGAGCGCCAGCTCACCGGCGCGACGAAGACCGAGGACGACTACGCGTACTTCCGTACCGAGCGCGAGTTCGCGAACTTCACGCTCGCCGAGCTGCCGCACTACGGCCCGGTCTCCGGCACCGCGCACGCCGACAAGGACTACGCGGTGACGATCGTGCGCAACTTCCTCTATGCGGCGCTGATGCTGCACGTATGGACCGCGCTGGAAACGTCGACCGATACGCAACTCGCCGCGATCGCCGCGAAATCGTTGAAGGAAACCCGCTATCACGTGCAGCACGCGCGCGAATGGCTCGTTCGCCTCGGCGACGGCACCGACGAATCGCACCGTCGCGCGCAGGATGCGCTCGACTACCTGACCCCGTACACACGCGAATTCTTCGCAGCCGATGCGATCGACGACGCGATCGCCGCACCGGGCATCGGCCCGGCACCGGCCGCGATCGAAGCCGCATGGCGCGCGGACGTGGACGACGCGCTCGCCGAGGCGACGCTCACGCTGCCGGCGCCCGTGATGCATGTGACGACCGGCAAGCAGGGCGAGCACTCGGAGCACATGGGCTACCTGCTCGCCGAAATGCAGAGCCTCGCGCGCCAGCACCCCGGCGCGACCTGGTAACCGGCCAACGCCACGGAGCCCGACGATGTCCGTCCAGACCGCCGCCCCCGCCGACGCCCCGCCCGCCGCGCGTCACGACGATCCGCTGCTCGCCCGCGCATGGGACGTGCTGGAAGCGGTGCCCGACCCCGAGATCCCGGTCGTGTCGATCCGCGAGCTCGGCATCCTGCGCGACGTTCGCCGCACGGACGACGGCATGCTCGAAGTCGTGATCACGCCGACCTACTCGGGCTGCCCGGCCATGTCGCAGATCGCCGAGGACGTCGCCGCCGCCTTGCAGGCCGCCGGCCTCCCGCCGCACCGGATCGAAACGGTGCTCGCGCCCGCGTGGACGACCGACTGGATCACGCAGGAAGCGCGCGACAAGCTGCGCGCGTACGGCATCGCGCCGCCGGTCGGCCGGTGCGGCAGCGCCGCGCCGCGGGAAAACGTCGTGCGCTTCGTGCCGCGACCGGTCGCGGCGCCCGCGTGCCCGCGCTGCGGCTCCGCCCGCACCGAACGTCTCGCGCAATTCGCGTCCACGGCCTGCAAGGCGCTGTATCGCTGCGTCGACTGCCGCGAACCTTTCGACTACTTCAAACCCTACTGAAATGAAACAGCCCCCACGCTCTCTTCGTTCGCCTGGGGGGGCGCAGCTCCCCCATCCCCCGGAAGCAGATCCGTCGCGCGAGGCGGCCAGGCGGGGGTCGACGACCCCGCAATTTCATCCGCTGCGTATCCGCGACGTGCGGCCCGAGACCGCCGACGCCGTCACCGTCTCGTTCGACGTGCCGCCCGAGCTGCGCGACGCTTACCGCTTCACGCAGGGCCAGTTCGTCACGCTGAAGACCCACATCGACGGCGAGGAGACGCGCCGCTCGTATTCGATCTGCGTCGGCACGACGGACTACGACCGCGACGGCGAACTGCGCATCGGCATCAAGCGCGTGCGCGGTGGCCGCTTCTCGAATTTCGCATTCGATACGCTGAAGCCGGGCCACACGATCGACGTGATGACGCCGGACGGCCGCTTCTTCACGCATTTGAACGCGGACCACGGCAAGCAGTACGTCGCGTTTTCCGGCGGCTCGGGGATCACGCCCGTGCTCGCGATCATCAAGACGACGCTCGAACTCGAGCCGCGCAGCACGTTCACGCTGATCTACGGTAACCGCAGCGTCGACGCGATCATGTTCGCGGAGGAGCTCGAGGACCTGAAGAACCGCTACATGAACCGCTTCGTCCTCTATCACGTGCTGTCGGACGACCAGCAGGACGTCGAGCTGTTCAACGGCGTGCTCGACCAGGCGAAATGCGCGGAATTCCTCGCCACGCTGATGCCGGCCGACGCGATCGACGAGGCGTTCATCTGCGGCCCCGCGCCGATGATGGACGCGGCCGAAGCGGCACTGAAGGAAGCTGGCGTGCCGCAGGCGAAGGTGCATGTCGAGCGCTTCGGCACGCCGCTGCCGCAGGCCGGCGCGCCGGTCGTGGAGATCACCGAGCAGACGCCGGCCGCCGACCTGGAAATCGTGCTCGACGGCAAGAAGCGCAAGCTGCGCCTGCCGTACGAAGGGGTGAGCCTGCTCGATGTCGGCCTGCGCGCGGGCCTCGCGCTGCCGTATGCGTGCAAGGGCGGCGTGTGCTGCACGTGCCGCGCGAAGGTGATCGAGGGCGAAGTGCGGATGGAGAAGAACTACACGCTCGAGGCGCATGAAGTGAAGGACGGTTTCGTGCTCACGTGCCAATGCCATCCGATCAGCGACAAGGTCGTCGTGAGCTTCGACGAGCGTTGAGCGGCATCGCGTCGCGGCGCCGGACGGTTTCTCGCCGTCACACATCTCGCTTACACTAGGGGCCGCCGGCCGGCTGGACATCGCAACGTCCGCCCGGCCGGCGGCTTTCTTTTGTTGACGACAGGCCGATGAGTACCATTCATGTGATTCAGGGCGGCACCGCCGCCGCGTCGCTGCGCGAGGCACTCGCGCAAGCCGGACGCGACGAGCGCGTCGTCGGATTGCTCGACGATCTCGGCGTCGGGCCGCTGAAGGGCGCCGACGAGACGCCCGACACGCGTGCCGCCTTCTGGCAGCACGTGCTCGGCGACCAGATCCCCGACTGGAACGCGGAAATCGAAGGCGAGTTCGCGCGCCTCGACCAGCTCGCGATGGATACCGGCCAGGTGGTCGTGTGGCATGCGCCGAGCGTCGGCGACAAGCTGCTGCTGCGCCGCGTCGCCTATCACCTGCGCAATGTCCCGCAGCGCCTGAACGAGGTGCGGCTGTCGGCCGCCGATCTCGACTCGGCGCAACGCGCATCGCTGTCGCGCACCGACCAGGCATGCACGACCGGGATGTTCTCGCCCGCGGAACTGGCGCGCAAACGGCCGGTGGCCGCGCCGATCTCGGTGCTGCGCATCGGCCGCCTCGCACTCGAATGGCAGGAAGCGAAGCACCTGAACGCCGAACTTCGCTATTGGGTCAGCAACACGATCAAGAGCGGCTACTATGCCGATCTCGACGCGCTGATCGTCGCGCGCGCGGAAACCGACTGGCTGCCCGCGCGGCGCCTCGTCGGCGGCATCATGGCCGACGCCGACCGCGGCGGCCTGTTCGTCAGCGACTCGATCGCCTGGTGGCGCTGTCGCGAACTCGCGGCGGCCGGCCGGCTCGAGCTGCAGGACGACGCACCCGCCGCCCTCTCTTCCACGCAGGTGCGCGCGGCCCGCACGGCCATCGCGCACCGCTAATCTTCCGCATTCGACCATGGCCCGTACCCGAGCGCCCGACCACGAATCCCAGCGCGAGCAGATCCTCGATCTCGCCGCCGAGAAATTCGCGCAGACGAGCTACCCGAGCACGTCGATGTCCGATCTCGCGACCGCGAGCGGCACGTCGAAGGCACGCCTTTATCACTATTACGAGAGCAAGGAAGCGATCCTGTTCGACCTGCTCGACCGCTACACGAAGCGGCTGATGCTGATCATCGCCGAGGTCGAAGGGGCGAGCCAGCGGCGCGGCCTCAGCGAGCGCGACGCGTTCGCGGAGCTCGTGCGCGCGTTCCTCTCCGAATACGAGACGTCGCACAGCCGTCACGTCGCGCTGCTCAACGACGTGAAGTATCTCGAGGACGCGCAGCGCGAGATCGTGCTCGACCGCCAGCGCGATATCGTCGCAGCGTTCACGCGGCAGCTCGCGCGCGCGTACCCTGACCGTATCTCGAAGGAAAACCAAACATCCGTGACGATGATGGTGTTCGGGATGATCAACTGGACGTTCACGTGGCTGAAGCCGGGCGGCCGTCTCGGCTACCGCGACTTCGCCGAGCAGGTGATCGACCTGATCGAACGCGGGCTGTCGACGGCGGCCTGATTGCCGCACAGCAGCAAGCGTTGTAGGACGGGCACACTGCGGCGGCCCGTCGCGCATTTCATACGATGAATTTTAAATCCGTTAAAAATCATATAGATACAGGATTAACTAAGCGGATTTAGAATTCATCCTCCAGCATAAATAAGGTTAAATACGGGTTTTCCCCAATCCGGGGGCCGACGGTCGGGTAAAATGCTGTTGCGTTGCACAACCCGCTGTACGGTCACATATTGAGGAACCCACGATGAACACGCAATTGAACGGCAATGCCGATGTCGTCGGCACCGCCGGTAGTGCGCCGGTTCTCGTCAGGGAACTGGCTTCCAAAGACCGTGAGCAGATGCTCACCCACTTTCTCTCGCTCGACGAAGAGGACCGCCTGCTGCGCTTCGGCCAGATGGTGCCCGACCACGTGATCGAGAACTATGTCCGCACGATCGACTTCGGTCGCGACACCGTGTTCGGCGTGTTCGACCACGAACTCGAACTGATCGGCGTCGGCCACCTGGCCTACCTGCCGGCCGAGGGCGACAAGCGCACGGCCGAGTTCGGCGTGTCGGTGCTCGAAAGCGCACGCGGCCACGGCGTCGGCTCGAAGCTGTTCGAGCGCGCGGCGATCCGCAGCCGCAACACGCACGTGACGATGCTGTACATGCACTGCCTGTCGCGTAACGCGACGATGATGCACATCGCGAAGAAATCCGGGATGCGCATCGAGTACGCGTACGGCGAAGCCGATGCGTACCTGTCGCTGCCACCGGCCGACCACTCGACGATCATCGCCGAGATGCTGCAGGAACAGGCCGCAGTGTTCGACTACGCGCTCAAGCGCCAGGCGCACCGCACGTCGAAGTTCATCGAATCGCTGATGCCCGCCGCGCTGACGGCGTAACATCGGCCGACCGGGCGCGCCGCTGCGGCGCGCCCGGCCCCTTTTTCCCTCCTCCCGCCGCCGGGCGCGCTAGCGCACCGAACGAATCGGCAACGCCGTCGTCTCCTTGAAGCATTCGAGCGAAAAGCTCGTCTTCACGTCGATCACCGACGGGTGATGCAGCAAATGCTCCTGCACGAAACGGGAGAAATGCGCCATGTCCTCGACCTGCACGCGCAGCAGGTAATCCATGTCTCCCGTCATCGCGTGGCACGCGACCACTTCCGGCCAGGTCTGCACGGCCGCGCGAAACAGCTCCGCGTGGGTCGCGCCCGCGCGCGCCGACGTCTCGTCGGCCCGGACCGGCGCCAGGCCGCCGCGCTTCTCGAGCCGGACGCTCACGTACGCGAGCAGGTCGAGCCCGAGCTTCTGCGGATCCAGCAGCGCGACATAGCCGGTGATCACGCCGATCTCCTCGAGCCGCCGGATCCGCCGCAGGCACGGGCTCGGCGACAGGTTCACGCGCTCGGCGATCTCCTGGTTCGACAGGCGCCCGTTCTCCTGAAGAATCGCGAGGATCCGCCGGTCGATGGCATCCAATTCGGCTTGCGCCATCTTCTGCCCTCCAATGATTATTTAGAGACTGGAAATTGCGTCATCGTAGGCATGGACGATTAAGTTCGCAAGTTTCCGCTCGCGGCCGCCCGCTACACTTTGTCGCACGTACCGATTCGCTGCGCACGCCGACGCGTGCGCCGCGTTCGACATCGAACCGGGCCGGGCACGCACACGTCGCCCCGGCCGATCGCCCCGCACAGGAGACACGACATGCAGATCCCCAACTGGGACAACCCCGTCGGCACCGACGGCTTCGAATTCATCGAATACACGGCGCCGGACCCGAAAGCGCTCGGACAACTGTTCGAACGGATGGGTTTCACCGCGATCGCGCGCCACCGCCACAAGGACGTGACGGTCTACCGCCAGGGCGACATCAACTTCATCATCAACGCCGAACCCGATTCGTTCGCGCAACGCTTCGCGCGCCTGCACGGCCCGTCGATCTGCGCGATCGCGTTCCGCGTGCAGGACGCCGCGAAGGCATACAAGCACGCGCTCGAACTCGGCGCATGGGGCTTCGACAACAAGACGGGCCCGATGGAGCTGAACATCCCGGCGATCAAGGGCATCGGCGATTCGCTGATCTACTTCGTCGATCGCTGGCGCGGCAAGAACGGCGCGCAGCCGGGCTCGATCGGCGACATCAGCATCTATGACGTCGACTTCGAGCCGATCGCCGGCGCGAACCCGAACCCGGTCGGCCACGGCCTCACCTACATCGACCACCTGACGCACAACGTGCATCGCGGCCGCATGCAGGAATGGGCCGAGTTCTACGAACGCCTGTTCAACTTCCGCGAAGTGCGCTACTTCGACATCGAAGGCAAGGTGACGGGCGTGAAGTCGAAGGCGATGACGTCGCCGTGCGGCAAGATCCGCATCCCGATCAACGAGGAAGGCTCGGACACGGCCGGCCAGATCCAGGAATACCTCGATGCGTACCACGGCGAAGGCATCCAGCACATCGCGCTCGGCACGAACGACATCTACGGCGCGGTCGACGGCCTGCGCGGCAAGGAAGTGAAGCTGCTCGACACGATCGACACGTATTACGAGCTGGTCGACCGCCGCGTGCCGAACCACGGCGAATCGCTGGACGAACTGAAGAAGCGCAAGATCCTGATCGACGGCGCGCGCGACGACCTGCTGCTGCAGATCTTCACCGAGAACCAGATCGGGCCGATCTTCTTCGAGATCATCCAGCGCAAGGGCAACCAGGGCTTCGGCGAAGGCAACTTCAAGGCGCTGTTCGAATCGATCGAGCTCGACCAGATCCGTCGCGGCGTCGTGCAGGACAAGGCCTGACGCGTCCGGCGCGCGGCGGCCCGGGCAACCGGGCCGGCCGCACGATCCGGCGGCACAAAAAAAAGGGCGGGAATCCGACGATTCCCGCCCTTTTGGCATTTCCGGCGCGGCCCGCAGGCCGCGCGACCGGATCAACGCGCGTTCGCCTTCGACTCGACGACGCGCTCGGCCGCCGGCTGCGCGACGGCATCCTGGGCCGGCACGATCTGACGCATCTGCACGCCGGCTGCCGCCAGTGCGCTCGCGCCTTGCGCGCGCACCGGGCCGGTCATCGCGAAAAACGCGGCGGACACGATCAGGAAACTCTGGATATGACGTGTGTTCATTGCACCTCCTGTAAAACTGCCGGCGCCTCCCCGATTGCGTCGAAACGAACCGACGCGGCCGGGCACCTCCGGCAGGCCGACAAGATTAACGGCATTTGCCCGCAGATGGGGCCCGCTTTACATGCATTTACATGATGTAACGCATGATCAAGCCCTTTTTCCTGGTGCGCCGCCGCATTCCGGCCGGTGGGCGGCGGGTTTGCCCCAGTGCTACCATCGCTTAAAACCGGCCAATATGCCGGCCACTGTCGACGCGTTCACAAGACGCCGGAGCAGTCGAGTTTTGGTGATCCCAAACTGGGTGGAGGAGACTGTTAATGAATGCCCCGCTAGACGCAGGCCAACGCGCGTCGCTAGAAGCCGCGCTGAAGTCCGTCACGCTTGATGACAAATACACACTGGAGCGCGGCCGCGCGTACATGAGCGGCATCCAGGCCCTCGTGCGCCTGCCGATGCTCCAGCAGGAACGCGACCGCGCCGCCGGTCTCAATACGGCCGGCTTCATCTCCGGCTATCGCGGCTCTCCGCTCGGCGGCCTCGACCTGTCGCTCTGGAAGGCCAAGCAGTACCTGGCGGCCCACCAGATCGTCTTCCAGCCCGGCATCAACGAAGATCTCGCCGCCACCGCCGTGTGGGGCTCGCAGCAAGTGAACCTGTACCCCGGCGCGAAGTACGACGGCGTGTTCGGCATGTGGTACGGAAAGGGCCCGGGCGTCGACCGCACCGGCGACGTGTTCAAGCACGCGAACTCGGCCGGCTCGTCGCAGCACGGTGGCGTGCTGGTGCTCGCCGGCGACGACCACGCGGCGAAATCGTCGACGCTCGCGCACCAGTCCGAGCACATCTTCAAGGCCTGCGGGCTGCCCGTGCTGTTCCCGTCCAACGTGCAGGAATATCTCGATTTCGGCCTGCACGGCTGGGCGATGAGCCGCTACTCGGGCCTGTGGGTCGCGCTCAAGTGCGTGACGGACGTGGTCGAATCGTCGGCGTCGGTCGACATCGACCCGCATCGCACCGAGATCGTGCTGCCGACCGACTTCATCATGCCGGACGGCGGCCTGAACATCCGCTGGCCCGACCCGCCGCTCGTGCAGGAAGCGCGGCTGCTCGACTACAAGTGGTACGCGGCGCTCGCCTATGTGCGCGCGAACAAGCTCGACCGGATCGAGATCGATTCGCCGGGCGCGCGCTTCGGGATCATGACCGGCGGCAAGGCGTACCTCGACGTGCGCCAGGCGCTGACCGACCTCGGTCTCGACGACGAAACCTGCGCGCGGATCGGCATCCGGCTCTACAAGGTCGGCTGCGTGTGGCCGCTCGAAGCGCAGGGCGCGCAGGCATTCGCGCGCGGCCTCGACGAAATCCTGGTGGTCGAGGAAAAGCGCCAGATCCTCGAATACGCGATCAAGGAAGAGCTGTACAACTGGCCCGACGCGCAACGGCCGCGCGTGTTCGGCAAGTTCGACGAGAAGGACGGCGCCGGCGGCGAATGGTCGGTGCCGATGGGCAACTGGCTGCTGCCCGCGCACTATGAACTGTCGCCCGCGATCATCGCGAAGGCGATCGCGACGCGCCTCGAGAAGTTCGAGCTGCCGTCCGACGTGCGCGCGCGCATCGCCGCGCGGCTCGCGGTGATCAACGCGAAGGAAATGGCGCTCGCGAAGCCGCACGTGCAGACCGAGCGCAAGCCGTGGTTCTGCTCGGGCTGCCCGCACAACACGTCGACCAACGTGCCGGAAGGCTCGCGCGCGATCGCCGGCATCGGCTGCCACTACATGACCGTGTGGATGGACCGCAGCACGAGCACCTTCAGCCAGATGGGCGGCGAAGGCGTGCCGTGGATCGGCCAGGCGCCGTTCACGGACGAGAAGCACGTGTTCGCGAACCTCGGCGACGGCACCTATTTCCACTCGGGCCTGCTGGCGGTGCGCGCGGCGATCTCGTCGAAAGCGAACATCACCTACAAGATCCTCTACAACGACGCGGTCGCGATGACGGGCGGCCAGCCGGTCGACGGCGTGCTGACGGTGCCGCAGATCACGCACCAGCTCGCGTCCGAAGGCGCGAAGAAGATCGTGATCGTCACCGATGAGCCGGAGAAGTACGACGGCCAGAAGGCGCTGCTCGCGCCGGGCGTGACGATCCATCACCGCGACCAGCTCGACGACGTGCAGCGCGAGCTGCGCGAGATCGCCGGCACGACGATCCTGATCTACGACCAGACCTGCGCAACCGAGAAACGCCGCCGCCGCAAGCGCGGCACCTATCCGGACCCGGCAAAGCGCGTCGTGATCAACGAAGCGGTGTGCGAAGGCTGCGGCGACTGCTCGGTGCAGTCGAACTGCCTGTCGGTCGAGCCGCTGGAAACCGAGTTCGGCACGAAGCGCCAGATCAATCAGTCGAGCTGCAACAAGGACTTCTCGTGCTTGAAGGGCTTCTGCCCGAGCTTCGTCACGGTCGAGGGCGGCCAGTTGAAGAAGCCGAAGGCGGTTTCGGTCGACGGCACTGCGCTGCCGCCGATCCCGGAACCGACGCTGCCGGACATCGACCGCGCGTACGGCGTGCTCGTCACGGGCGTCGGCGGCACGGGCGTCGTCACGATCGGCGCGCTGCTCGGGATGGCCGCGCACCTCGAGAACAAGGGCGTGACCGTGCTCGACGTCACGGGCCTCGCGCAGAAGGGCGGCGCCGTGATGAGCCACGTGCAGATCTCGCACGCGCCGACCGACATCCACGCGACGCGGATCGCGATGGGCGAAGCCGACCTCGTGATCGGCTGCGACGCGATCGTCACGGCCGGCGACGAGTGCACGTCGCGGATGCGGCACGACGCGACGCGCGTGGTCGTCAACAGCGCGCAGACGCCGACCGCCGAGTTCATCAAGAACCCGAACTGGGCGTTCCCCGGCCTGTCCGCGGAGAACGACATCCGCGCGGCGGCAGGCGAGGCCGTCGATTTCATCGACGCGAACCGCTTCGCGGTCGCGCTGCTCGGCGACGCGATCTACACGAACCCGTTCGTGCTCGGCTACGCGTGGCAGAAAGGCTGGCTGCCGCTCACGCTCGCATCGCTCGAACGCGCGATCGAGCTGAATGCCGTGTCGGTCGAGAAGAACCGCGCGGCCTTCGACTGGGGCCGGCGCGCCGCGTACGACCTGGCCAGCGTGAAGCAGGCCGCGGCCGGCGATGCGCGCCCCGCGCAAGGCGCCACGGTGATCGCGCTGCACACGAAGAAGGCGGTCGACGCGCTGATCGCAAAGCGCGTGGAATTCCTCACCGCGTACCAGAACGCCGCGTACGCATCGCGCTACGCGGCATTCGTCGACAAGGTGCGCGCGGCCGAGCGCGCGCTGGCGGACGGCGATACGGTGCAGGAGCAACTGACCGAAGCGGTCGCGCGCAACCTGTTCAAGCTGATGGCGTACAAGGACGAATACGAGGTCGCGCGGCTGCAGTCCGACCCCGCGTTCCTCGCGCGGCTGTCCGCGCAGTTCGAAGGCGACTGGAAGCTGAAGTTCCACCTTGCGCCGCCGCTGTTCGCGAAGACGGACGCGCACGGCCATCTCGTGAAGAAGGCGTACGGCCCGTGGATGATGTCGGCGTTCCGGCTGCTCGCGAAGGCGAAGTTCCTGCGCGGCACGGGGCTCGACCCGTTCGGCCGCACCGGGGAGCGCCGCGCCGAGCGTGCGCTGATCGGCGAATACGAAGCGCTGATCGACGAAGTGACGGCCAAGCTGAACGCGGCCAACCGCCCGCTCGCACTCGAGCTCGCGGCGCTGCCGGACGGCATTCGCGGCTACGGCCACGTGAAGGAGAACAACCTGCGCGCGGTACGCCAGAAGTGGAACACGCTGCTCGCGAAGTGGCGCTCGCCGACGGGCGGCCAGTCGCACCAGCAGGTCGCGTAACGGCGCGCGGCGGGCGTTCGCAGCCCGGACGCCCGCCCGCGCCGGTAGCGATTCACGATAAAAAAACGCCACGGAACGCAGGTTCCGTGGCGTTTTTCATTGCGCCGCGCCCGAAGCGCGGCACACACGGGCGCGAACTTACTTCGTGTTCACGTTCGCGGCGGCAACGGCCGTCATGTTGATGATCCGGCGCACGGTCGCGGCCGGCGTCAGGATGTGGACCGGCTGCGCCGCGCCGAGCAGGAACGGGCCGACCGTCACGCCTTCGCCGCCGACCATCTTCAGCAGGTTGTACGCGATGTTCGCCGCTTCGACGTTCGGCATGATCAGCAGGTTCGCTTCACCCGACAGCGTCGTGCCCGGGAAGGCCTGCTTGCGGATCACTTCCGACAGCGCCGCGTCGCCGTGCATTTCGCCGTCGACTTCCAGGTTCGGCGCACGTTCGACGATCAGCTTGCGAGCCTCGGCCATCCGGCGCGACGACGACGACGGCGCGCTGCCGAAGTTCGAGTTCGACAGCAGCGCGGCCTTCGGCGTGATGCCGAAGCGCTCGATCTCGGCCGCGGCCTGGATCGTCATGTCGGCGAGCTGTTCGGCGCTTGGCTGCTCGTTCACGTACGTGTCGCACAGGAACAGGTTGCGGCCCGGCAGCATCAGCAGGTTCATCGCCGCGAAGTGCTCGGCGCCCTTCGCACGGCCCAGCACCTGCTCGATGAACTTCAGGTGGCTGTGGAACGTGTCGATCATCCCGCAGATCATCCCGTCCGCGTCGCCCAGATGCACGAGCATCGCGCCGATCAGCGTGTTGAACTTGCGCATCGCGGCCTTCGCGACTTCCGGCGTCACGCCGTCGCGCGCAGCGATGTCGTGGTACGCCTGCCAGTAGCGGTGGTAGCGCGTGTCGTCTTCCGGATTGACGATTTCGAAATCGACGCCGGCCTTCAGCTTCGAGCCGATCTTCGCGAGACGCATCTCGACGACCGACGGCCGGCCGACGATGATCGGCTGCGCGATCTTTTCCTGCAGCACGAACTGCGCGGCACGCAGCACGCGCTCGTCCTCGCCTTCGGCGTACACGATGCGGGCCTGCTTCTTCTTCGCGGTCGCGAACACCGGGCGCATCACCATGCCCGTGCGGTAGACGGTCGCGCCGAGCTGCTCGCGGTACGCGTCCATGTCCTGGATCGGACGCGTCGCGACGCCCGAATCCATCGCCGCCTGCGCGACGGCCGGCGCGATCTTGATGATCAGGCGCGGGTCGAACGGCTTCGGAATCAGGTATTCCGGCCCGAATTCGAGCGAGTGGCCTTCATACGCCTTCGCGACTTCCTCGCTCTGGTCGGTTTCCTGCGCCAGCTCGGCGATCGCGCGCACGCACGCGAGCTTCATTTCTTCCGTGATCGTCGTCGCGCCGACGTCGAGCGCGCCGCGGAAGATGAACGGGAAGCACAGCACGTTGTTGACCTGGTTCGGGTAGTCCGAACGGCCGGTCGCGACGATCGCGTCCGGGCGCACGGCCTTCGCGTCTTCCGGGCGGATTTCCGGTTCCGGGTTCGCGAGCGCCAGGATCAGCGGCCGGTCGCCCATCGTCTTGACCATGTTCTGCTTCAGCACGCCCGCGCTCGAGCAGCCGAGGAACACGTCCGCGCCGACAATCGCATCGGCGAGCGTGCGTGCGTCGGTCGTGGCCGCATAGCGCTGCTTCGACGGATCGAGATTGCCGCGCCCTTCGTAGATCACGCCCTTCGAATCGGCGACGAGGATGTTCGACTTCGTCAGGCCGAGGTTCACCAGCAGGTCCAGACACGCGATGGCCGCAGCGCCGGCGCCCGAGCACACGAGCTTCACTTCGGACAGCTTCTTGCCGACGACCTTCAGGCCGTTCAGGATCGCGGCCGACGCGATGATCGCGGTGCCGTGCTGGTCATCGTGGAAGACGGGGATCTTCATGCGCTCGCGCAGCTTCTGCTCGATGTAGAAGCATTCCGGAGCCTTGATGTCCTCGAGGTTGATGCCGCCGAGCGTCGGCTCGAGCATCGCTATCGCCTCGACGAGCTTGTCGGGGTCGGACTCCGACAGCTCGATGTCGAACACGTCGATGCCCGCGAATTTCTTGAAGAGGCAGCCCTTGCCTTCCATCACCGGCTTCGCGGCGAGCGGGCCGATGTTGCCGAGACCGAGCACGGCCGTGCCGTTCGTGATGACGCCGACGAGGTTGCCGCGCGACGTGTACTTCTGCGCGTCGAGCGGATCGGCGTGGATCGCCTCGCACGCGGCGGCGACGCCCGGCGAATACGCGAGCGACAGATCGAGCTGGTTCGACAGCGGCTTGGTCGGGGTGACCGAAATCTTGCCGGGTTTCGGGTTCAGGTGATAAGCGAGAGCGGCCTGCTTCAGTTGTTCGTCCATGATTGACCTGCGAGAGACATGCGAAATTTTGACGGTTCAGTACACAGCACCTTCGGCCGCGTCTGCTTGAATCGAGGGGATGGTCGACTGCGAGACGGCACGCGACGCGCCGGGTCGGCACGCCATCGAACCTTGGCGGGTGGCAAGAGGAAAGTACAAAGTACTGAACGATTTCTAAGGGTCGCCTAGTGTACACCCCGCGCATGACGCATGTTGGTGCAGCGCCGCATCCCCGGCATCGCATCGGAGCGATCCGCCCCCGCTTGTTTCGCCGGTGGTGAGCGGGATCGCGAACCTGCGCGAATTCCGCCGAAAACCGGCCTGAATCGGGTAAAATAGCCGGCTACGCGCGCAGCGATGCGATCGGCCTTCCGATCGCGCCCCCGGCCCCCGGCCGGGTTCCCGTGCTGCGCCACGGGCCCGCGCCCGCTCCTCGCTCATCACCCAAGGAATGCCCATGACAGGCTACGATCGTCAGTCGATCTCGGATACGACCGCCAAAATCCTGCTCGAAGTGCAGGCGGTGCACTTCAACGCCGAAAAACCGTTCATCTTCACGTCCGGCTGGGCAAGCCCCGTCTATATCGACTGCCGCAAGCTGATCTCGTATCCGCGCGTGCGCCGTGCGCTGATGGAAATGGCGGAAACGACGATCACGCGCGACATCGGCTTCGAGCAGATCGACGCGGTGGCGGGCGGCGAGACGGCCGGCATCCCGTTCGCGGCATGGATCGCGGACCGGATGATGGTGCCGATGCAGTACGTGCGCAAGAAGCCGAAGGGTTTCGGCCGCAACGCGCAGATCGAAGGCCATCTGGAAGAAGGCTCGCGCGTGCTGCTGGTGGAAGACCTGACGACCGACAGCCGCAGCAAGATCAACTTCGTCAATGCGCTGCGTACCGCGGGCGCGACCGTGAACCACTGCTTCGTGCTGTTCCACTACGACATCTTCAAGGAAAGCGTGTCGGTCCTGAAGGACATCGACGTCGACCTGCACGCGCTGGCGACGTGGTGGGACGTGCTGCGCGTCGCGAAGGCATCGGGCTACTTCGAGACGAAGACGCTCGACGAAGTCGAGAAATTCCTGCACGCGCCGGCCGAGTGGTCGGCCGCGCACGGCGGCGCGACGGGCGCCCAGGAGTGACAGCGCGCCGGCATGCATGCCGGCGCACTGGCTGAACAAGCCGCCTGCTTCATCGCAGGCGGCTTTTTTTCGTCCGTCGTCCCCCGCGCAAGAACCGGTCGCGACCGCGGGTCGCGGTGTGCATCGCTCATCGAACCCTAATGCTAGACTTGATTCATCGTCGCCATCAGCTACGCGGGCAACGCACAACGCCAACAACGCCGGGAGCATCGGTCCGGCCCACGTGACGGGAGAAGCGCCATATGCGTGTGGATCGCCGGATCACTCCGCCTGCGCCATCGGGTCGCCCGTCTCCGTTCATCGCTCTCCTCGTTTGCACCGCCGTCTTCGCGACGCTGCCCGTTCATGCGGAAGGCCCGTTCACCGTGTCGAGCGACGACCTGACGCCCGGCGGGCGCGTCCGCGCCGCGAACGTGTTCGATCGCGGCGACTGCAAGGGCGCGAACCGCTCGCCGCAACTCAGCTGGCACAACCCGCCGCCCGGCACGCGCGGCTACGCGGTCACGATCTTCGATCCCGACGCGCCCGGGCACGGCTGGTGGCACTGGGCCGTGGCGGTCATCCCGGCCACGGTCACGAGCCTGCCCGCCGACGCGAGCGCGTCCGGCTTCCTGCGGCGCATCGGCGCGAGCGAGGCGCGCAACGATTTCGGGATCGACGGCTACGGCGGCCCGTGCCCGCCGCCCGGCAAGCCGCATCGCTACGTGATCACCGTCTACGCGCTGAAGGGCAGCGACCTGCGCGTCGCGCAGGGCCGCCCCGCGCCGATGTTCGAGCACGAGATCGGCACGCTCGCGATCGGCACCGCACAATTCACGGTTAGCTACGGGCAGTGACGGCAGTAGCGGGCACCACGCGACGCCACGCCGCGATTGCCGGCCGACGCGAATTTCAGTGCGCCGCATGCGCGCGTTTTCCCGTCATTTCGGCTTGCTAGACTCGTCGTCACCGGTCGCGGCCCCATACGCCGCGCATCGGTCGCGCCGCCCGCCGGCGACGCGTGACGCGGCAGGCCGCTGCGGCCGCCGTTCCCGTCCCTTTCCGGAGAACGCTTCATGTCGAACATCGTCATCGTCTATCACAGCGGCTACGGTCACACGCAGAAACTGGCCGAGGCCGTTCACGCGGGCGCGCAGGACGCCGGCGCGACCGTACGCCTGATCGCCGTCGGCGACCTCGACGACGCGGGCTGGGCCGCCCTCGACGCGGCCGACGCGATCGTCTTCGGCGCGCCGACCTACATGGGCGGCCCGTCGGCACAGTTCAAGCAGTTTGCCGACGCGACGTCGAAAGCGTGGTTCACGCAGAAGTGGAAAGACAAGATCGCCGCGGGCTTCACGAACTCCGCGACGATGAACGGCGACAAGTTCTCGACGATTCAATATTTCGTCACGCTGTCGATGCAGCATGGGATGGTGTGGGTCGGCACGAGCCTGATGCCGGCCAACTCAAAGGCGGCCACGCGCAACGACATCAACTACCTCGGCGGCTCCACGGGCCTGCTCGCGCAATCGCCGGCGGATGCGACGCCCGACGAGGGCCCGCTGCCGGGCGACCTCGAGACCGGGAAGGCATTTGGCCGGCGCGTCGCCGAAGCGACGGCCCGCTGGGTTGCCGGCAGCCGCTGAGCCGGCCCCGGGCGCCCGCGCCGGCGGGCGTCAAAGGGACACAAGACGGCCCGCCGGCCGTCTTTTTTTCGCCCCGCGCGGTGCAGGCGCGCCGGATGACGTCTTAAAATGGCGATCTCCGGGCGCGGGCCCCCGTTTCATTCAGTGAGAGCGAAATGAGCACCAAAGTTTTTGTCGACGGCCAGGAAGGCACGACCGGCCTCAAGATCTTCGAATACCTGTCGGCGCGCAACGACATCGAGATCCTGCGCATCGATGAAGCGAAGCGCAAGGACGTCGACGAGCGCCGCCGCCTGATCAACGCGTCGGACGTCACGTTCCTGTGCCTGCCGGACGTCGCGTCGCGCGAATCGGCCTCGCTCGTCGAGAACCCGAACACGACGCTGATCGACGCGAGCACCGCGTTCCGCACGAGCGCCGACTGGGCCTACGGCCTGCCCGAACTGACCCGCGCGCAGCGCGAGAAGATTCGCACGTCGAAGCGTATCGCGGTGCCGGGCTGCCACGCATCGGCCTTCGTGCTCGCGATGCGTCCGCTCGTCGATGCGGGCATCGTCGCGCCGACGTTCGCCGCGCACAGCTACTCGATCACCGGCTACAGCGGCGGCGGCAAGTCGATGATCGCCGACTACGAGAACGCGGCGCCGGGCGGCAAGCTCGCGAGCCCGCGCCCGTATGCGCTCGGCCTCACGCACAAGCACCTGCCGGAAATGGCCGCGCACACGGGCCTCGCGAACCCGCCGATCTTCACGCCGATCGTCGGCCCGTTCCTGAAGGGTCTCGCGGTGACGACCTACTTCACGCCCGAACAGCTCGCGAAGCGTGCGACGCCGCAAGACGTGCAACGCGTGTTCGCCGAATACTACGCGGACGAAGCATTCGTGCGCGTCGCGCCGTTCAACGCGGACGCGAACCTCGACGGCGGCTTCTTCGACGTGCAGGCGAACAACGACACGAACCGTGTCGACCTGTTCGTGTTCGGCAACGAAGAGCGCTTCGTCACGGTCGCGCGCCTCGACAACCTCGGCAAGGGAGCGTCGGGCGCCGCGATCCAGTGCATGAACCTCGCCATCGGCGCGGCCGAGGATGCGGGCCTCACGCGCTGATCATCCTCTCGTGCGATGCAAAGCCGGCCGCTGGCCGGCTTTTTATTTACCCATATCAGGCAATAAATAAAATCCTGTTCGCGCATTTACAAATATTTACAAGCTTTCCATTGCGCGATTACCAGCGAATTAACTCCCCCCTTCTTTCTCCAGTCAATCCCGAATAGGGATAAACCGGATACCGCCGCTTTAAACACTGCCGTTGTGCGCGGGAAGGTTCTTCGACAGCCTTCCGCGCGTGGCACATCCCCCACTCCGGCAGCTTTTGCCAGCCCCTCGCACGTTTTAATTCTTACTGAATGCCGTGTCAGACAAGGATTTAAAACACGACATCCGTTTCAATCGCCTTTTTTAGACGGGTTCATCAATTGACAGCAAAAATCAAGGCGGCGACATTAGCTCGCACAATTAAACGATTGGAGACAGCGGCATGTCGCACGCCTTATCGAAGGGGGTGGCAACGGCCTTTGCCATTGCCCCTTTCCTGGTTGCATGTGGTGGGGGGGATTCCGGCGGCGCGCTCGCGCCGATCAATGCGCCCCAATGTTCCGGATCGAGCTGCGGCACGCAAGGGCCGCCGCCGTCACAGCCCGTCAACGGTTCGCTGTGTCCGGCCAACGCCGACATCGTGAAGAGCACGTATCTCGGCGGTGCCGGTAGCGGCGAGATCGTCAGCGTCAACATCGACGCGGTCGCGATGACGTACACGCTCAAGTGGCTCGAATCGCCGATTCCGCTGAAGACGGGCACCGTTACGCCCAGCCGCGTCGGCACGACGATCACCGGCAAGGTCATCCACCCGCCGACCGGTGCGCTGCCGACCGCCGAGCAGACGCGCTGCGCGTTCGTCCTCACGCCGGGCACGGGCCCCGCGCCGGACGGCTCGACCTATTCGACGGCCGCCGACTTCAACCAGGCGAACCCGCCGATGCTGCTCGTCGGCATGGGCGTCGCGGGCGGCGGCATTCCGGGCGCGACGATCCAGTACGACGGGCTGACGATCATCCCGGGCGTCGTGCAGAACGTCGGCCAGGTGCCGAACCGCCACTTCGACTTCTATCCGTTCCTCGGCTTCGCGAACACGACGACCGACCTGTCGAAGCTGCCGGGCACGTACAACGCGCTGATCTACCACCTCGTGCCATCGGGCAACTACGCGACGAAGGGATCGAACTCGAGCGAGACGTTCGATGCGAACGGCGCGTGCACGTCGACCGGTTCGGGCGGCTGCCAGACGACCGGCGATCCGTGGAAGGCGAGCGCGAACGGCGGCTACTTCGACAGCACGAAGGCACCGCAGACGCTGCCGCAAACGCAACTGCCGATCGTCGGCGCGACCGGCAAATCGGCGACCGCGCACATGGTGATCGGCCAGCTCAACGGCGCGACGGTGCCGGTGATCGTGCGCACGGGCAACGTGAAGCTCGGCACGCCGCCGCTGCACACCGACGCGCAGGTCGACGACGAATCGGGCATCGCGGTGCTCGGCGCGGCGACGGCGATCACGTCGGGCTCGATCGACGGCGGCTACGCGGGCGCGGATTCGAACTTCAAGTACACGGCCGCCCTGATCCGCGGCAGCAACGCATCGTTCATCAACCCGACCACGCAGGCCGAGGAAGACGGCTTCACGCTCGACTACGGCCAGGCGACACCGGGCCTGCTGAACGCGAAGACGACGCCGCCGAGCGGCGCGACCTACCCGTCCGCATCGGGCGTGGTGATCGCGACGGGCGGGCTGTACGCGGCACTCGTGCAGGGCACGGTGAACGGCGGCGTCACGTCGACGTCGGCGAACTCGACGACTTCGTCGACACCGTACTTCGGCGTGGGCGCGCAGATCAGCAAGTAGCGATCGAGGACGCGGCGGCGGCACACCCGCCGCCGCGCGGCGGACGAAGCGCGCGGCACCGCGCACGCAGGACGAGCACAAGCAACAGAAGCGGCCGACAGGGAGCTGGCCGCCACACAAGACAAATCTGGAGGAGCAACATGAAGCGCAACCTCATTCTGGCGGCGGCCTTTGCCGCCCCCCTTCTTTCCGCCTGCGGCGGCGGCAGCGACAACCCGCCCCCGCTCGTCGAAGACCGGCTCTGTCCCGCGTCGCTCGACTACAGCACCGTGTTTACCGGCGGCGCGGGCAGCGGCGAACTCGCCAAGGTCCAGCTCGACACGACCAAGATGACCTGGCAGGTCACGTATGTCGAATCGGCGGTACCGCGCACGACCGGCACCGTCACGCCGACCCGCGCGGGCACCGTCGACAGCGGCACGCTCACACAGGAAACGCTGCTGCCGACCAACAAGCTGAACCAGTGCGCGTTCCGCCTGAACGGCGCGAGCCTCGACTCGACGCGCCCGGCACGGATCTTCGTCGGCTTCGGCGTCGCCGGCGGCACGATTCCCGGCAAGGAAATCCAGTTCGGCGGCGTGCTCGGCCAGGCCGCGGTGCCCGACACGAAATTCCCGTACTACCCGTTCATCGGCTTCTCGTCGATCGAGACCGACATCGCGAAAGTCGCGGGCACGTACAGCCATGTCGGCTTCGGCGAAGTGCCGTCGCAGAACTTCGCGCCCGCGTCGATCGACGCGAAGGTGACGATCAATGCGGACGGCTCGTGGACCAAGTGCGACACGACCGGCCAGTTCGCCGGCGGCGCGTGCACGCAGCAGGGCACGAACTTCGTGCAGTCCGCGGACGGTAGCGGCGCGTTCCAGTCGAACAACTACAGCAGCCAGTTGAAGCCGACGCTGTCGGCGACGCCGCAGGGCAAGGGCTTCATGATCGTCGGCAAGCTGTGCAACCAGCTCGTGCCGATCCTCGTGCGCACGGGCGTCGCGAACCCGAACCCGACACCGGACAGCAACGGCGTGCCGGGCCTCACCGCCGACGACGAATCGAGCATCTCGATCCTCGCGCCGCAGACGGCGGTCGCGGCCGGCTCGCAGAACGGCGAGTACATCGGCGTCGACAGCGAGTTCAACTACCGGACCACCGCGCTGATCAACACCCAGGCAACGCTGCTCGATCCGTTCCAGCCGTCCCAGGCGTCGCTCACGAGAGTGCTCGACCTCGACTACACGCAGAAGGTGCCGGGCACGGTCACGACGACCCACACGGGTTCGGGCAGCACGTCGCCGACCGGCAAGTTCATCTTCTCGGGTGGCGTGTTCGGTTTCCTCGATAACGCGGGATCGACGCCGTATTTCACGATCGGCGCGTTCGTCCAGTAAGCGGGGGAAGCCGTGATGAAGAAAACCCTTCTCTGCACGGCGGCCGGCGCCGCCGCACTGGCGCCGCTCGCGGCGCACGCGCAGAGCGCCGGCAGCAACGTCGTCACGCTGGGCTGGTTCCACGTGATGCCGCAGCAGAGCAGCACGCCGATGACGACCAACGTCGCGCCGACGCCGATCAACACGCCGCTGCGGCTGCCGCCGTCGTTCACGTCGCCGGGCACCGGGTTGCGCACGAGCGGCGCCGACACCGTCGGCCTGACGATCAGCCACTTCCTGACCGACCATATCGCGGTCACGTCGGTGGCGGGCGTGCCGCCGGTGTTCAAGGTGTCGGGCCAGGGCACGATCAAGCCGCCCGGCCCGGCCGGCGCGCTCGGCACGCAGAACATCGGGCTGGCGTCGGTCAACCCGATCGTGAAGAGCGTGCGGCAGTGGAGCCCGGCCGTGCTGCTGCAGTACTACTTCGGGCAGGCGACCGCGAAGTTCCGGCCGTTCCTCGGCCTCGGCGTGTCGTACAACTGGTTCAGCGACCTGCAGCTCAACACGAACTTCATCAAGCAGACGCAGGACAACCTCGGCGCGATTCTCGCGGCGGGCGCGGGCAAGCCGGGTACGACATCGGTGGAGGCAAAGGCGTCGTCGTCATGGCAGCCGGTGTTCAACGCGGGCCTGCAGTACAACATGACCGAGCATTTCGGGCTGATCGCGTCGGTGACGTACATCCCGCTGAAGACGACGTCGACGGTGACGATCAAGGCGGCCGACGGTTCGGTGCTCGCCGAGTCGAAATCGGACCTGAAGGCCGACCCGATCATCAGCTACGTCGGGATGACGTACAAGTTCTGAGCCCGGCGACGGACGACGAATGGAACGCCGCGGCAAAATCGCAGGCAAAAAAAAGCCCGCCTAAGAGGCGGGCTGAATCCATATCAGAGGAGACATGGAGGAGACAGGTGCCACTATAGCGAATCAATTTCCGCAACGCAACATTTCCGTAGAGAAAATAAGGATTTTCCCTCGAACACCCGCTCTAACTCGCTTCGTTTGCTTCTGACCCCTTCCCGGTCTCCCCTTCCAGCACTTCGGCCAGCGCATCGCGCAGCAGCGCGACGGGCCGCACCAGGCGGCCCGGCAGCGCGCCGTGCACGATCCATACGTTGATCCGCGTCTCCAGCCCCGCCGTTTCCACCACCCTCAGCGCATCGCGATGCGCGCTGCGCGCCAGCGCGTTCGGCGCCGCGATCCCGATGCCGGCGCCGCGCGCGACGAGCGACAGCTGCAGCTCCGAGCCGAACGCCTCGACCGCGACGTCGAACGGCAGCCCGGCCGCGCCGAGCGCGCGGCTCAGCGCCGAACGCATCCCGCAGCCGTCCTGGCTCAGCACCCACGGAAAACCCGACAGCGTGTCGAGCGACAGCGGACCGTCCGGCAGCGGAAAGTCGCGCGCGGCGACGAGCACCGTCGGCTGCGTGGCGAGCAGCGTCGCGGTGAACGCGTCGGGCAGCGCCGCGCTCGCCGGCACCATCACGGCCGCGACGTCGAGCGCACCGCGCTCGATGCCCTGCATCAGCGCCGGCGACCAGCCGGCCGTCACGCGCAGCGTCAGGCGCGGGAACGCGTCGCGCAGCCGGTCGATCGGCCGCTCGAGCGCCAGCTCGGACAGGAACGGCGGGACGCCGATGCGCAGCTCGCCCGACGGCTCGCTGTCCGGCGCGCCCGCCGCCATCAGTTCATCGACCGCGCCCAGCACGTTGCGCGCGAGCGCATAGACGTCGCGCCCGGCGGCGGTCGGCTTCAGCGGCTTGCTCTGCCGTTCGAGCAGCGGCATGCCGAGCAGCGTTTCGAGGTTTTGCACACGCCGCGTCAGGCCCGGCTGCGTCAGGTGGAGCTTTGCGGCCGCGGCGACCATCGACCCGCTGTCAACCACCGCGACGAACGCCAGGAGATCACGCGTATTCAAAACAAACTCGCATAATCATGTTAGACATATTTCAATTGTCGCATAAACATCGGCCGCCTACGATGGGAATTCCCTCGACCCGCCCCCCCAGGCTTCCGATGAACTGCCCTGCCGACTCCTGTCCCGCCGCCGTTCGCACGCCCGCCGACGCGCCGCCCGCGCTGAGCGCGGGCATGACGCTGTTCTTCGCCGCGACGGTCGGCGTGATCGTGATGAACCTGTTCGCCGCGCAACCGCTGACCGGCCCGATCAGCGCCGACCTGCACCTGCCCCCCGGCCTCGCCGGCCTCGTCGCGATGCTGCCGCAGCTCGGCTACGCGGCCGGGCTGGTGTTGCTCGTGCCGCTGGTCGACCTGCTCGAAAACCGCCGCCTGATCGTCACGACGCTCGTCGCATGCGCGGCTGCGCTCGCGCTGCCCGCGTTCACGCGGTCGGGCACCGTGTTCCTGCTGGCGACGCTCGCCGCCGGCGCCGCGTCGAGCGTGATCCAGATGCTGGTGCCGATGGCCGCGTCGATGGCGCCCGAAGCGCTGCGCGGCCGCGCGGTCGGCAACGTGATGAGCGGGCTGATGCTCGGCATCCTGCTGTCGCGGCCGCTCGCGAGCCTGATCGCGGGCTCGGCCGGCTGGCGCGCGTTCTACGCGCTGGCCGCGCTCGCGAACGCGGCGATCGCCGTCGTGCTCGCGCTGCGCCTGCCGTCGCGCACGCCATCGACCACGGCCGGCTACCGCGCGCTGCTCGCGTCGATGGGGCGCCTGCTCGCCGACGAACCGGTACTGCGCCGGCATGCGCTGTCAGCCGCGCTCGCGATGGCCGCGTTCAGCGCGTTCTGGACCGCCGTCGGGCTGCGGCTCGCGCAGCCGCCGTTCGGCCTCGACCTGCACGGCATCGCGCTGTTCGCGTTCGCCGGCGCCAGCGGTGCGATCGTCACGCCGCTCGCCGGCCGCGCCGGCGATCGCGGATACGGCCCGGCCGCGCAGCGGATCGCGCACGGCACGATGCTCGCGGCGCTCGTCGTGCTCGGGATTGCGGGCGCCGGCTGGTTCGGCTTCGACGCGCACGCGCATCGCGGCCTCGGCCTGGCGCTGCTTGCCGGCGGCGCGGCGCTACTCGACGCGGGGGTCATCGTCGACCAGACGATCGGCCGCCGCGAGATCAACCTGCTGAACCCGGCCGCGCGCGGGCGCCTGAACGGGCTGTTCGTCGGGCTGTTCTTCGTCGGCGGCGCGCTCGGTGCGGCGCTGGCGGGCAGCGCGTGGGCATGGGGCGGATGGAGCGCGGTGTGCGGCGTCGGGTTCGCGTTCGCCGGTGCGGCGGCCGCGTTCGGCCTCTCGTCCGGGCGCCGGGCCGGCGCGACGGCGCCGACTGGCCCGCGTGCATGAGCGAACGTGAAGCGGACGCAAAAAGACGAACGCCTGAATCAGTCCGGAATCAGTGACGGACCAGCGCCATCATCGCGCCGAAGCCGACGAACAGCCCGCCCGTCAGCCGGTTGAAGATCTTCGCGACGCTCTGGCTCTTCAGCGTCGCGCCGATGCGCGTGCCGAACGATGCATAAACGAGGTACCAGCTCACCTCGATCACCGCGAACGTGACGACGAGGACGCCGAACTGCGGCAGCGTCGGCTCGGCCGCGTTGATGAACTGCGGCAGCAGCGCGGCCGCGAACAGGATCGCCTTCGGGTTGCTGCCCGCGACCAGGAAGCCGTTGCGGAACAGCACCCAGCGCGATGCCGCCGCAGCCTGGCGCGACACGGTTTCGACGTCGGCGGCCGACGGCGCTTCGTCGACGCGCGCGCGCCACGCCTTCACGCCGAGATAGATCAGGTAGGCCGCGCCCGCGAAGCGCAGCGCGTTGAACATCGCCGGCCACGCTTCGAGAAACACGCCGAGACCCGCCGCCGACACCGACAGCATCAGCACCAGCGCGGTGAGGCAGCCGGCCATCGTCGACGACGAGCGCCGCAGCCCGTGCCGCGCGCCATGCGTCATCACGAGCAGCATGTTCGGGCCCGGAATCGCCGACACGACGAACACCGTCGCCACGAAAAGCCACCACGTATGCAAGTTCATGCCCGCCTCTGCGTGAAAGAAGGTAGAAAGACGAAACGCCGATTATGCCGTGCGCGCCGCGCTTCTGTCTCGCCCGGGGTCAGCGGCCCGCGCGGCGCAGCGCGACTTCGCCGAGCACCGCGAAATCCTGCTCGCCGCCGCCGTGCGCGAGCGCATCGAGCAGGCTGTCGCGCACGACGCTCGCCACCGGCAGCGGCACCGATGTGGCGTCGCCGGCCTCCAGCGCGAGCCGGACGTCCTTCAGCCCGAGGCGGGCCTTGAAGCGCGCGGGCTCGTAGCGGCGCTCGGCGATCATCGAGCCGTAGCCTTCGTAGACGGGCCCCGGAAACACGCTGCTCGTGATCACGTCGAGGAAGTCGCGCATCGCGACGCCATGCGCGCCCAGCAGCGCGGACGCCTCGCCGAGCGTCTCGATCGCCGACGCAAGCGTGAAGTTCGCCGCGATCTTCGCGACGTTCGCGTGCTGCGGCAGCGAACCGAACCGCCAGGTCTTCTGGCCGATCGCGTCGAACAACGGCTGCACGCGGTCGATCGCCTCGGCCGGACCGCCCGCCATGATCGTCAGGCGCGCGGCGGCCGCGACGTCGGGACGCCCCATCACCGGCGCGGCGACGTAGTCGATGCCGCGCGACGCGTGCGCATGCGCGAGCGATTCGGCGAGCGCGACCGACACCGTCGCCATGTTCACGTGGATCAGGCCGCGCGGCGCCTGCGCGAGCAGCGCATCGTCGAACACGGCACGCGCGGCCGCGTCGTCGCCGAGCATCGAGAACACCGCGTCGCCGCGAAACGCGTCGGCCGGCGTGTCGACGATCTGCGCGCCGAATGCCGCGAGCGGCTCGGCCCGCTCGCGCGACCGGTTCCAGACCCGCACCGTGTGCCCCGCCTTCAGCAGGTTCGTCGCGATCGCCTGCCCCATTTCGCCCAGCCCGATAAACCCGAGATCCATTGCCCGCTCCTTCGTTCGGTGAAGCCGCGAGTTAAACACAGATGCCGGCCGTCTGCAGCGCCTGCCGCCGGCCGGGCGCGGTGCGATACTGCACGGATGACGACCGCGACCTTCCGCTTCCACGGCGAACTGAACGCCTTTCTCCCGCACGCGCAGCGCGACCGCGCGTTCGGGCACGCGTGTGCGCGCGATGCGACGGTGAAGCATGCGATCGAGGCGCTTGGCGTCCCGCATACCGAAATCGGCCGGCTCCGCGTGAACGACGCGCCGGCCGCGCTCGACCGGCCGCTCGACGACGGCGACCGTGTCGAAGCCTTTCCGGAACGCGCGCAGCCGGCCAACGGTGCAACCGCGCCGCAACCGGAACAATGGCGCTTCGTCGCCGACGCACATCTCGGCGGCCTCGCGCAACTGCTGCGCCTCGCCGGCTTCGATACCTGCTACGACAACCACTACCGCGACGACGAGCTCGCGGCGCTCGCCGGCCGCGAGGGCCGGGTCGTACTGACCCGCGACCGCGAGCTGCTCAAGCGGCGCGCGGTCGCGCGCGGCTGCTACCTGCACGCGGTGCAGCCGGCCGACCAGTTGCGCGAACTGTTCGAACGGCTCGATCTCGCGCCGCACATGCGGCCGTTCCGGCTGTGCCTGCGCTGCAATGCGCCGCTGCATCCGCTCGACGCGGAGGCCGCCGCGCCGCGCGTGCCGGACGGGGTCCGGCAGCGGCACCGGCGCTTTGCCGCGTGCGACGTCTGCCGGCGCGTGTTCTGGGAAGGCTCGCACTGGCGGCGCATGCGTTCGGTGGTCGACGAGATGCGCGCGCCGGCGCCGCCGGCCAGCCCCGGCGACGCCTGAAAAAACAAAACCCCGGATGCCGAAGCATGCGGGGTTTTTCGACGGGTGGCCGGCAGCACCGGCCCCGGGCGAATCGCTTAGTTCTGCGTGCCCTTGTCGTTCGTGCCAGCAGCCGAAGCGGCAGCGGCCTTTGCCTTGCCCTTCGCCGAACCGTGGGTCTTCAGCTGGTGTTTCGGCTTGCTGTGATCCTTCTTCATCGGTGCCGAAGCGGGAGCCATCGCGTCGCCCACCGGCGCCGATGCCGTCTCCTGTGCGAATGCCGAAACCGATGCGAGTGCGAATGCTGCGGTCATGATCGAAGCGAGCGTCTTCTTCATTGTTCTTCCTTTAGCGGAGAAAAAGTCAAACGTACCGGTAAGAGATGCGAGGCATTCGCATCGGAACGCCAGTCGCGCCGGGGTTTCCGGTCGCCGCCGGGCGGCCGGCTTGCGCCGTTTCGCCGCGACAAAGACTGACGTACTGGCTCCATAACGCGCCGCCTTCGCGGCAAGTTGACACGCGGCTTGCGCCTCTCGGGTTTTCCCCGACGACGCCGGTTTCCGGCCGCCCCGGCATGCATATCCGGCATCGCGCGGCCCGTCCGCCGGCGGCCGCGGCGGCCCGGCAAACCGGCTCTCGCGCGCTGCCCTGCGACGCTATACTGGGCGTCCATCCGTCCCTTTCCCCGGAAACCGGATCGCGGCCGGTCGCCAGACCGCCGCCGTCGCGAGGCGCTCAAATTGCCCGATCACAATCTGGACAAACTGAAAATCGACCGGCGTCCGATCGCGCCGGTGCCACGGCGGCGCCGGTGGGTCCGCTATGCGGTCGCCGCCGCGCTCGTCATCGTCGCGATCGTCGCCGGCGTCGCGCTCACCGGCCGGCCGACGGTCGAAACCACGTCCGTCACGTCCGCCTACCCGTACCAGAACGACACGCAACTCAATGCGACCGGCTACGTCGTGCCGCAGCGCAAGGCCGCGGTCGCGTCGAAGGGCCAGGGGCGCGTCGAATGGCTCGGCGTGCTCGAGGGCACGCGCGTGAAGAAGGACGAGATCATCGCGCGCCTCGAAAGCCGCGACGTCGAGGCGTCGCTGGCACAGGCGCTCGCGCAGGCGAAGGTCGCCCGCGCGAACCTCGGCGTGCAGCAGGCCGAGCTGAAGGACGCCGCAATCGCGTTGCGCCGCACCGCGGCGCTCGCGCCGAAGGGCGCCGTGCCGGCCGCGCAGCTCGACATCGACACGGCCCGCGTGAACAAGGCGCGCGCGTCGCTCAGCAGCGGCGAGGCCGCGATCGCGTCCGCCGACGCCAATGCGCAGGCCGCGCAGGTCGCGGTCGACCAGACGGTGATCCGCGCGCCGTTCGACGGCATCGTGCTCGCAAAGCATGCGAACGTCGGCGACAACATCACGCCGTTCTCGTCCGCGTCGGACAGCAAGGGTGCGGTCGTGACGATCGCCGACATGGACACGCTCGAAGTCGAGGCCGACGTCGCCGAATCGAACATCGCGAAGATCCGCGCCGAGCAGCCGTGCGAGATCCAGCTCGACGCGCTGCCCGACCTGCGCTTCGCGGGCCGCGTGTCGCGCATCGTGCCGACCGTCGACCGCTCGAAGGCCACCGTGCTCGTGAAGGTGCGCTTCGTCGACCGCGACGACCGCGTGCTGCCCGACATGAGCGCGAAGATCGCGTTCCTGTCGAAGCCCGTGTCGGCGCCGGACCGGCAGCCCGTGACGGCCGTGCAGGCGAGCGCGGTCGTCGAGCGCGACGGCCGGCCGGTCGTGTTCGTCGTGCAGGACGACACCGTGCGCGCAGCGGCCGTGACCACCGGCATGCGAATCGGCGAGCTGGTCGCGATCCGCGGCGCGAAACCCGGCGATACGGTCGTGCTCGCGCCGGGCGCGAAGCTGAAGGACGGCGCGAAAGTGGCCGTCGCGAAGAAGTAGCGCCAGCGTGAACGACGCGCCGCCGCCCCTCGTCGAGATCAGCCACGTCGCGAAGTCGTACCGGCGCGGCAGCCAGATCGTGCCCGTGCTGACCGACATCACGCTCGATATCGGCGAAGGCGACTTCGTCGCGCTGATGGGGCCGTCGGGTTCCGGCAAGAGCACGCTGCTGAACCTGGTGGCCGGCATCGACCGGCCAGACAGCGGCGAGCTGCGCGTGGGCGGCCTCGACATCTCGCAGCTCGCGGAGGCGCAGCTGGCCGAATGGCGCGCGGCGAACGTCGGCTTCATCTTCCAGTTCTACAACCTGATGCCCGTGCTCACCGCGTTCGAGAACGTCGAGCTGCCGCTGATGCTCACGCACCTGTCGCGCCGCGAGCGGCGCGAGCGCGTCGAGCTCGTGCTCGACATGGTGAACCTCGGCGACCGGATGACCCATTACCCGTCCGAGCTGTCGGGCGGCCAGCAGCAGCGCGTCGCGATCGCGCGCGCGCTGATCACCGATCCCGTGCTGATCGTCGCCGACGAGCCGACCGGCGACCTCGACCGCGTGTCGGCCACCGACGTGCTCGCGATGCTGCAGCGGATGAACGCCGAGCTCGGCAAGACGATCATCATGGTGACCCACGACGCGCACGCGGCCGGCGCCGCGCGGTCGCTCGTGCATCTGGAAAAAGGGGAGCTGATCGATGGGTACGCCGGCTGACCGGCTGCGGGAGCGCGCGCGATGTACGTGCTGAAGCTGATCGCGCGCAACGCGCTGCGGCACCGGCTGCGCACGCTGCTGACCGTGCTCGGGCTGACCATCGCGGTGCTGGCGTTCGGGCTGCTGCACACGGTCGTCGACGCGTGGTACGCGGGCGCGGCCGCCGCGTCCAGCGGACGGCTCGTCACGCGCAATGCGATCTCGCTCGTGTTTCCGCTGCCGGTCAGCTACGAGAACCGGATACGCGGCATCGAAGGCGTGACGGCCGTGGTCCGCTCGAACTGGTTCGGCGGCATCTACCGCGACCCGAAGAACTTCTTCGCGAGCTTCGCGGTGTCGGAGAACTATCTCGACCTGTATCCGGAATTCATCATCCCGGCGCAGCAGCGCGCCGACTATAACCGCGACCGCCGCGGCTGCCTGGTCGGACGACAGCTCGCGACGCAGTTCGGCTTCAGGATCGGCGACGTGATCCCGCTGAAGGGCACGATCTATCCCGGCACGTGGGACTTCGTCGTGCGCGGGATCCTCGACGGCCGCGACGATTCGACGATCACGCGCCAGTTGGTGTTCCACTGGGACTACCTGAACGAGACGGTGCGGCAGCGCACGCCGAAGCAGGCCGACCAGGTCGGCGTATTCGTGCTCGGCGTCGCGAATCCCGACGACGGCGCGGCGATCGCGCGCAACGTCGACGCCGTTTTCAAGAACTCGCTCGCCGAAACGCTGACCGAGACCGAGCAGGCGTTCCAGCTCGGCTTCGTCGCGATGTCGAACCAGATCATCGCGGCGATCCGCCTGGTGTCGTACGTGGTGATCCTGATCATCATGGCCGTGATGGCCAACGCGATGGCGATGAGCGCGCGCGAACGCACGGCCGAATACGCGACGCTGAAGGCGCTCGGCTTCGGCCCCGGCTTCCTCGCGCTGATCGTATTCGGCGAATCGGTCGTGATCGCGGTGGCCGGCGGCGGGCTCGGGATCCTCGCGACGCCGCCCGCCGCGAGCCTGTTCAAGCAGGCGGCCGGCAGCATCTTCCCGGTGTTCAGGGTGTCGGCCGAGACGGTCGCGCTGCAGGCCGCGTGCTCGGTCGCGGTCGGCGTCGCGGCCGCGATCGTGCCGGCGTGGCAGGCGGCGCGCGTGCGCGTCGTCGAAGGCCTGCGGGCGATCGGGTAGGTTAGGGTCTGTTTCCATATGGAACGTGCATGCGAATGCCCGAAATCGCTCGTAGGGCAAGGAGTGAGGAGCGCCGTTTGGCCGCGCCAAACAAGCGACGAACAACGCCGCCATACGGGCGATTCCGGGCATTCCCGTGACATGATTTTTTTAATTTGGGGTTGCCACGAGAACGGCCGCTCGCCGCGTTGCGCTCCTTGGCGATACGTCCAGTATTCGCGGCGTCGCGCGCCTCGCGAGCGGCCGTTCTCGTGGCAACGCATGCACGTTCCATATGGAAACAGACCCTAATGACGATCCCGCTCACCTACATCGCGCGCAACCTGTGGACCAGGCGGCTCACCACCGCGCTCACCGCGGGCGGGATGGCGCTCGTGATCTTCGTGTTCGCGACGGTGCAGATGCTCGACGCGGGGCTCACGCAGACGCTCGTGTCGACCGGCGAACCCGACAACGCCGTGGTGATCCGCAAGGGCGCCGAAACCGAGATTCAGAGTTCGATCGACCACCAGCAGGCCAACGCGCTCGAGATGCACCCGGCCGTCGCGCTCGGCCCCGACGGCCGGCCGCTCGTGTCGAAGGAAGCCGTGGTGCTGATCTCGCTCGTGAAGACGTCGAGCGGCAAGCCGTCGAACGTCGTGATCCGCGGCGTGTCGCCGTCCGGCCTCGCGCTGCGGCCGCACGTGAAGCTGGTGGCCGGCCGCATGTTCGTGCCCGGCTCGTCGGAAATCATCGTCGGCAGCGCGATCGCGAAAGGCTTCAGCAGCACGCAGCTCGGCGACCGCCTGCATTTCGCGCAGCGCGACTGGACCATCGTCGGCATCTTCGACGCGGGCGGCAGCGGCTTCGATTCGGAGATCTGGGGCGACGTCGACCAGCTGATGCAGTCGTTCCGGCGCACCAGCTATTCGTCGATGGTGCTGCGCATCCCGAGCGCCGACGGCTTCGCGCGCTTCAAGGCCGACATCGACGTCGACCCTCGGCTGACCGACGAGGCGAAGCGCGAGCAGACCTTCTACGGCGACCAGTCGAAGGCGCTGTCGAAGTTCATCAACATCCTCGGCATCACGCTGTCGACGATCTTCTCGATCGCCGCGATGATCGGCGCGATGATCACGATGTACGCGTCGGTCGCGAACCGCGTCGCCGAGATCGGCACGCTGCGCGCGCTCGGCTTCAAGCGCATGAACGTGCTCGCCGCGTTCCTGCTGGAAGCGCTGCTGCTCGGCTTCGTCGGCGGCGTCGCGGGGCTCGCGTGCGCGTCGCTGATGCAGTTCGCGTCGTTCTCGACGACCAACTTCCAGACTTTCGCGGACTTGTCGTTCCGTTTCGTGCTGACGCCCGCGATCGTCGTGAAGACGCTGCTGTTCTCGCTCGTGATGGGGCTCGTCGGCGGGTTCCTGCCGGCGATGCGCGCCGCGCGGCTGAAGATCGTCGACGCGCTGCGCGCGCAGTGACGCGCACGGCCGCTCAGCGCACGCGCGGCACCCACGCGCCGTGGAAGCCGGCCGGCACGCGGCGCGGCAGGTGCACGGTCGCGGCCGGCCCCGCATCGATCGCGCGCGCATCGAGTATCACGACGTCGCTCGTATCCGTCGCCGCGCGGTAGACCATCACCAGCAGCCAGCCGTCGTCCTCGTCGACGCCGCCCGGGCGCGGCACGAACACGGGCTCGCCGTTCTGGTCGCCGGCCGGCACCGCGTAGCGCGTCGTCGTGCCGCGCACGTGGTCGAAGCGCATCACGCCGCGCATTTCCGTATTGTTCGGCTGCTCGGCCGCATACAAATAGCGGTAGCGGCGCCCGGTCCGGCTTTCGTTGATGCGCGGCAGTTCGATGCCGCCGTCGGCGAGCGGCCCTTCGTCGATCAGCCCGTTCGCCGTATCGATCACGTAGCGCCACAGCTCGCCGACCGGGTTGTCGGCAAAGCGGCCCGTGCGCGCGTCGAGCCGCAGGTACCACGGATAGCGCACCGCATCGAGCACGATGCACGATGCGTCGCAGTCGTACGCGTTCACGACGTGCTGGATGAAGCACGGCTCGATGCCGAACCAGCGCACGTCGCCGCCGTGACGCGCGATCACGCCGATGCGCGCGGCCCGGTCGTCGTGCCAGCGCAGCGGCATCCGGTGACCCTGCTTCAGCATCGAGAAGTCGTAGCCGACGTTCAGGTCGAGCAGCAGGCTGCGGGTTGCCGTGATCGCGAGGTCGTGCATCATCGACGGCGCGGGCACGTCGAGCGCGAGGTCGACGCGCTGCACGCCCTGCGCGTCGACGACGCCATAGCGCAGCCACGGCGCGCGCCAGTCCGCGCGAAACGCGATCAGTTCGCCCGTTTCCGGATCGACCTTCGGATGCGCGGTCATCCCGCCATCGAAACCCGCATGCCGCTCCGGCACGCCGAGCGAATCGAGCGCGGCGGTGATCGCGAACGGCGCGCCGCCCTCCGCCAGCGCGAGCAATTCGCCGGCGTGCTGCAGCACGTTCACGTTCGGATTGGTGTCGGGCAGATGCGGCGCCTGCGCGGGCGCATGCACGGCGGCCCAGCGGCGCGTGCGTGCCCAGCGGTTCCGGTAGCCGGCCGCGCGGCCGCGTTCGAACGCGATCGCGTGCAGCATCGCGGCTTCCGGCCACCACGACAGCACGTCGTTCCCTTCGAAGCGGCCGCCCGGCGGATTCGGGCCGTTGCGCAGCAGCGTGCCGTCGAGTTCGCGCGGGATGGCGCCGGTCACGCGCAGGTCGACGACGTCGACTTCGTCGGCAACCGGCGCGATCGCGCCGCGGTTCAGATCGAATGTGGTCATCGCGTCGCGCGTTCCGTCAGCAGTCTTCGGTGGACGGCGGCAGGTCGCCGCGCGCCAACGCGAGCGCATGGTCGCGCACGTCGTCAGGCCATCCGGCGACCAGCTCGGCCAGCCGTACCGCGTCGTTCGCGTACAGCGCCCGCGCGGCCTCCTCGAAACCGGGCAGGTCGCCCGCCATCGCCGACATGAAGTGGTACGCGCGCGCCTGCGCGTCGCGGCGCCGGTCGGCCGCCGCATGCGTGCGCCGCGCGTCCTCGACAAGCTTGCGCAGCGCGACGGACGCACCGCCCGGCTGCGCGCCGAGCCATTCCCAGTGACGCGGCAGCAGCGTGACCTCGCGCGACACGACGCCGAGCTTCGGCCGGCCGCGGCCGCGCTGCTCGCCCGCGCCGGCCGGCTCGCCGGCGGCACCGGACGCGTCGCCCGGCGGCGGCGCATAGCGCGCGCGGATATCGTCCGCCGTGCCGCGCAGGTCGAGGTCGATCGAGCGGCCCGTCGCGTCGTCGAAGATCAGGATCGCACCGGACATTGCGTCGCCGGCAGCCTGCCGGACCGCGAGCGCGACCGTCGCGAGCGGGCCCGACGCGAGCCGCCGGTGGCCGTCGAAGGCCGTGTACGAAGGAAGAAACGTGGAGGTTGTCATCGTGGTCGCCCGCAGGCAGGAATCGGAATGGCGTTATTTTTATCCGGGTATAAATTGAATGTCAATATCACCCGGGTAAAAAATATCGCCCGCATCCCGCCCGTTGGGCGACCGCGTTGCGCGGTCAGATCGTCCGGGCCGGAATCGCCAGGCCGCGCGCGCTTGCGAGCACGTCGTCGAGCGAGACATGGCCTTCGAACGCCGACGACGCCGGCAGTGGCAGGTTTTCCTCGACTGCGTGTGCGAAGCGCACGCCCGCGTCGTCGGCGAGCCGCGCGCGCAGCGCAGCGATGCGCGGGAACGCGTCGCGCTCGAACACCGCGTGATAGTCGGCCCAGCGGGCGATCCCGGCGAAGTACGCATCGGCCAGCGTGCGACGCGCGCCCAGCAGCCATGGGCCCTCGCCTCGTGCGAGCAGCGCCTCGAGCTGCCGGTGCGCCTTCAGCACCTTGCCGCGACCGTATGCCTGCAAGGCCGCTTTCTCGGCGCCTTCGCTGCCGTGTTCGTACACATGCCAGAGCGCGCCGAACGCGTTGAAGAACGTCGTGTTCAACCAGGCCAGCATCCGGTTCAGCCGGTCGAAATCCGCGCTGCCCTGGCGGAACGCGAGGCCGCTGTCGAGCGCCTGCGCGCCGACGTGGCCGAGGATCGCGAGGCTTTCGGTCAGCACGTCGCCGTTCGCGGTCACGAACGCCGGCGTCTCGGCGACGGGGTTCAGCGCGAGGAACGCGTCGCTCGTCACGAGGCCCGGCATCGTGATGCGCGACAGCCGGTACGGGTGGCCGGCCCATTCGAGCGCGACGATCGAGCCGAACGAGCAGCCGGCGGGAATGCCGTAGAGAAGGATCGGGGACATCGTGGTATTCCGCGGAAGTTGAACGAGCGATCATGCTCCCATGGCGAACGATGATGCGGTAGCCGCTAGAATCGAAACCCGTCGTTTCTTTTTGTGGACGCTGACAGTGAATCTGAACGATCTTTATCTGTTCGTGCAGGCGGTCGACGCGGGCAGCATGTCGGCGGCCGCGCGCCGGCTCGACCTGCCGAAATCGACGGTGAGCAAGCGCGTTGCCGAGCTCGAACGCACGCTCGGCGCGCGGCTCGTGCATCGGACGTCGCGCAGCTTCCGGCTGACACCGGTGGGCGCCGAATTCTTCGAGCATGCGCGCGCGGCCGTGATCGAGGCCGAAAGCGCGCGCGACGCGGTGCTGCGGCAGGCCGCCGAACCGGCCGGCATCGTGCGGATCACGAGTTCGGTGCCGATTGCGCAGCACATCCTCGCGCCATGCCTGCCGGCGCTGGCCATCGCGCACCCGAAGCTGCTGCTGCAGATTCATGCGAGCGATCGCCTCGTCGACATCGCGCAGGAAGGTTTCGACATCGCGGTGCGCAGCCATTTCGCCCCGCTCCCCGATTCCGCGCTCGTGCAACGGCCGCTCGCGACGTCGCCGATCATCGTCGTTGCGTCGCCGGGCTATCTCGCGCGCGCCGGCGTACCGGACGAGCCGGCCGACCTCGCGCGGCACGACGGGCTCCACCCGGGTCAGCAGCCGTGGCGGCTGCAGCGCGGCGGCGACACCGTCGAAGTGGCGCCGCGCATCCGGCTGCAGGCCGACGAATCGACTCTGCTGCTGCAGGCTGCGACGGCCGGCCTCGGCATCGCTTGCCTGCCCGACTGGATCGCAGGCGATGCGCTTGCGTCCGGCGCGCTCGCACGCGTGCTGCCCGGCTGGCGGGCAGGCACCGTCACGACGACGCTGCTGATGCCGCACCGGCGCGGCCAGTTGCCCGGCGTGCGCACCACCGTCGAGTTTCTCGCGCGGCACGTGGCGCGCCATCATCGAGTCGGGGCGGACGACGCGCATGCCCGAGCGATCGAATGACTTGATCGATTCAAATGCTGAATCGATCAAGTCAGCAATTGGCATGAAAGTGCAAATATCGACATGACAGAATGGCCCGGACGCCCTGCCCGCATCGGCGTCCGGCGCCCGGCCCTCGGCCGGCGGCGCCTGAACACATAACGCGCGCACCCGACGCGCCTGCCGCACGACGGCAACCTTCCGCCTTTCGGAGGAGACAGTCATGAATCCGCTTCAAGCGCTGCCGGCGTCCGCGTCGGCAACGGCCCGGCGCACGCGCGTGCGCTGGCTCGTGCTGGCCGTCCTGTTCGCAGTCACGACGATCAACTACGCGGATCGTGCGGCGATCGCGATCGCCGGCCCAAGCCTCGCCCGCGCGCTGCACCTGAGCCACGTGCAGATCGGCTTCATCTTCTCGGCGTTCGGCTGGTCGTACGTGGTCGCGCAACTGCCGGGCGGCTGGCTGCTCGATCGCTACGGGTCGCGCATCGTCTACGCGTTCAGCATCTTCTTCTGGTCGCTGTTCACGCTGCTGCAGGGCGCGATCGGCTTCTTCGGCGGCGCGGCCGCGTTCGCGCTGCTGTTCGGGCTGCGCTTCCTGGTCGGCGCGGCCGAGGCGCCGTCGTTTCCTGCCAACAGCCGGATCGTGTCCGCGTGGTTTCCGGCCGCCGAGCGCGGCACCGCGTCGGCGATCTTCAACGCCGCGCAGTACGCGGCGACCGTCGTGTTCGCGCCGCTGATGGGCTGGCTCGTGCACACGTTCGGCTGGCAGTCGGTGTTCGCGGTGATGGGCGTGCTCGGCATCGCGTTCGTCGCGGTGTGGAACCGCACGATGTACGACCCGAAGGACCACCCGAACATCAATCGCGCGGAACTCGACTACCTTGCCGAAGGCGGCGCGCTCGTCAACATCGATCAGGCGACGGGCGAGCACGGCGGCGGCCCGTCGATGCGTCACGTGAAGGCGCTGCTGAAGAGCCGGATGCTGATCGGCGTGTATGTCGCGCAGTACTGCATCAACGCGCTCACCTACTTCTTCATCACGTGGTTTCCGGTCTATCTCGTGCAGGCGCGCGGGATGTCGATCCTCAACGCGGGGCTCGTCGCGTCGATCCCGGCCGTGTGCGGATTCCTCGGCGGGATTCTCGGCGGCGTCGTGTCCGACGCGCTGCTCAGGCAGGGCCGGTCGCTGTCGGTCGCGCGCAAGGTGCCGATCGTGGTCGGCATGCTGCTGTCGATGTCGATGATCGTCTGCAACTACACCGATTCGCACGTGCTCGTCGTGCTGTTCATGGCGCTGTCGTTCTTCGGCAAGGGGCTCGGCGCGCTCGGCTGGGCCGTCAACGCGGACACCGCGCCGCGCCAGATCGCGGGGCTGAGCGGCGCGCTGCTCAATACGTGCGGCAATCTGTCGAGCATCACGACGCCGATCGCGATCGGCTATATCGTCGACCGCAGCGGCTCGTTCAACGGCGCGCTTGTCTATGTCGTCGCGCACGCGCTCGTCGCCGTGATCTGCTACCTGTTCGTCGTCGGCGAGATCCGCCGCGTCGAGCTTCATTGAACGGCGCGGGCCGCGCCGGCGCGTCCGGCAGCCCGCGCGCCACCGGAACCAGGAGCGAACCGATGTCCGAATCCCGCCGTGCCGGCACCCCGCGCGTCACGCGCATGCAGGTGATTCCCGTTGCCGGCCGCGACAGCATGCTGCTCAACCTGTGCGGCGCACACGCACCCTGCTTCACGCGCAACCTCGTGATCCTCGACGACAGCAGCGGGCATACCGGCGTCGGCGAGGTGCCGGGCGGCGAAGGGATCCGCCACGCGCTCGAGCGCATGACGGATCTCGTGGTCGGCCAGTCGATCGGACGCTACCAGGCGACGCTCAACGCGGTGCGCGCGGCGCTGTCCGGCGCGGGCGCGAGTGCGAGTGCGGGCCGCACGATCCGGCACGAGGTGACGTCGGCCGGCGAAGCGGCCGTGCTGCGCCAGCCGCACGAGATCAACCTGCGGCTCGACAACGTGATCACCGCGATCGAGGCCGCGCTGCTCGACCTGCTCGGCCAGCATCTCGACGTGCCGGTCGCGGCGCTGCTCGGCGAAGGCCAGCAGCGCGACGCGGTGCCGATGCTCGCGTATCTGTTCTACATCGGCGACCGGCGCCGCACCGATCTGCCGTATCGCGACGAGACGCACGCATCGGACGCGTGGTTCCGGCTGCGCAACGAAGCGGCGCTCACGCCGGCCGCGATCGCGCGGCAGGCCGAGGCCGCGGTCGAGCGCTACGGCTTCGCCGACTTCAAGCTGAAGGGCGGCGTAATGGCCGGTGCCGAAGAGATGGAGGCGATCGCGGCGATCAAGGCGCGTTTCCCGGACTCACGCACGACGCTCGACCCGAACGGCGCATGGTCGCTCGACGAGGCCGTCGCGCTGTGCCGCGGGCAAGGCCACCTGCTCGCGTACGCGGAGGATCCGTGCGGGCCGGAAGGCGGGTATTCGGGCCGCGAGGTGATGGCCGAATTCCGCCGCGCGACCGGCATCCCGACCGCGACCAACATGATCGCGACCGACTGGCGGCAGATGGATCACGCGGTGCGGCTGCAGGCGGTCGACATCCCGCTCGCCGATCCGCATTTCTGGACGATGCAGGGCTCGGTGCGGCTCGCGCAGCTGTGCCGCGACTGGGGGCTCACGTGGGGCTCGCACTCGAACAACCACTTCGACGTGTCGCTCGCGATGTTCACGCATGCGGCGGCGGCCGCGCCCGGCACGATCACCGCGATCGACACGCACTGGATCTGGCAGGAAGGCGACGCGCGGCTCACGCGCGAGCCGCTCGCGATCGTCGGCGGCAAGGTGGCCGTGCCGGAGCGGCCGGGGCTCGGGATCGAACTCGACATGGCGCAGGTCGAGGCCGCGCATGCGCTGTACAACGAGGTGGGCGGCACCGCGCGTGATGACGCGGTCGCGATGCGCTATCTCGTGCCGGGGTGGACGTACGATCCGAAGCGGCCGAGTTTCGGGCGGGGGTGACGGGAGGGCAGGCGGCGGGCGGTGGGCGGTGGGCGCGATCCGGACCGCATGCCGCGTCGCGCCGGCGGTTGCCAAACGCCGAAAACAGCCGCATCCTGCCGGCTGCCTGAACCTGCCCGCGCGGCGAACGGTTCAGCGCCCCCGCCACTCAAAAAGAAACGCTCGCCATGACGTCTCCCGACCCGACGCCGCGACAGGTCATCCTCTTCGTTCTGTATTCGGTGCTGTGCCTGCCCGCGAGCATGACCGTCGCAGGCTATGTCGCGCCCAGGATGACGCGCAACGTGTCGAACTTCGAAGGCGGCGCGGGGTATGCGACGTTCTGGTGGGTGATCCTGCTGACCTGCGCGTTCTATACGCTGTCGCTCGTGATCTTCGCGCTGCTGCGCAAGAGAACGGCGATTCTCGCGGTCATCACGGTGGGGTTCGCCGCGTTGTCGGTGCCGGCATTCCGGTTCATCCACGAGTTGGCGACCTAGCCGCAGTCGCCGCGACACGTCGTAGGCGGTACGCACGCGTCGCCGGGGACGCAAAAAAAAACAAAAAGGGCTCGATCTTGCGACCGAGCCCTTCGAATTTCGTTGGTGGAGCGGAGGAGGATCGAACTCCCGACCTTCGCATTGCGAACGCGACGCTCTCCCAGCTGAGCTACCGCCCCAACAGGCGACCATCATACACACGCATTTCCGCGCTTGGCAATAGGGGCTTCGCGCAGCCCCGAAGCGTCACTTTGACGGCGCGCCGGCCAGCACCCATTCGACCACCGAACGGACGTCGGCGTCGCTCATGCGCGGGTGCGCAGGCATCGGAATTGCCCCCCAGACGCCGGAACCGCCTTCCCTCACCTTCTTCGACAGCTTCGCCACGGCCTGCGGATCGGATTTGTAGCGGGCGGCGATATCCTTGAACGACGGGCCGACCAGCTTGCGGTCGACCGCGTGGCAGCCCATGCATGCGTTGCCGCGCGCCACCTTCAAGCCGTCGCCGACGTCCGCGTGCGCGGCGCCCAGCGGGCCGGCCACGAGCGCCACCGCCGCGGCGCCCTGCACGATCCACTGTTTCATCTGCCTCATCTGCGCGGTCTTCATTGCGACGGGGCCTTCGGGTTGCCCGGGTGCACGTTCGACGAATTCGAGATCGGCGCGGGCGGCTGCAGCGGCGTGGACTGCACCGACGCGTCGGGCACCGCACCGACCGTCGCGGTGTCCGCCGGCGCGGCGGCAGCCTGCGTGCCGGATGCGCCGCTCGCGGGCGACGCGGCCTGCAGCGCCTGCGCGTCCTGCGGCTTGACGTACTGGAACACCTTCACGACCTTCTCGACGCCCGGCACCTGGCTCGCGGCTTCGGCGCCGCGATTGCCTTCGTCGACCGTCACGAGACCCATCAGGTAAAGGTTGCCGCGCTCGCTGACGACCTTGTAGTAGTTCGCCGAAATGCCCTTCGTCGCGATCAGCTCTGACTTCACGCGCCCTTCGAGGTAGGAGTCGTTCGCACGCGACGACAGCGACGCCGCCGGCTCGACCGACAGCTCGTTGACGATGCCGTTCACGTTGTTGATGCCGCGCACGATTTCCTCGGCGCGCTGCTTCGACGCATTGTTCGGCACTTCGCCCGTCAGCAGCACGCGGCGGTTGAACACCGTCACGTTCACGTGCGACTGGTCGGGCAGCCCGTTGTTGATCTGCGAAAGCGCCTTGACCTGGATCTCGCGATCTTCCGTCTGCGCACCGAGCGTACGGCGATCGGTCGCGATCAGCGCGCCGCCGCCGGCCGCTGCACCCACGACCCCGAGCACACACCCCTGCAGCGACACGGCGAGGCCCGCCGTCAGCGCGGCGAGCAGCGTGGTTCTGACGAGCGTCTGTTTGACGCGGCTTTGATTCATCGACGGCTCTCCTTCGTTCAATCCTCACCCAGCAGCATCGCGTCGATGCCGTCGCACAGGCAGTGGATGGTCAGCAGATGGACTTCGTGGATGCGCGCCGCGCGAACGGCGGGCACACTGATCGGAATATCGGTGTCGGACAGCGCGGCCGCGACCGCGTGGCCGTTGCCGCCCGTCAGCGCGACGACGGTCATCTCGCGCTCGTGCGCTTCGTCGATGGCCGCCAGCACGCGCGGCGACGCGCCGGTCGGGTCGAGCACCAGCAGGATGTCGCCGGTCTGGCCGAGCACGCGCACCTGTTGCGCGAACAGTTGCCCGGCCGCCGCCGCGCCCGCGAGGCCGGCCTGCGACGCATCGGTGGCCAGCGCGATCGCGGGCAGGCCCGGACGCTCGCGCTCGAAGCCGCCGACGAGCGACACCGCGAGATAGTGTGCGGCGGCGGCCGACGGGCCGTCGCCGCACGCGACGATCTTGTTGCCGTTCGCCAGCGCGGCGAACATCGCGTCGACCGCGGCTGCGATCGGCAACGACAGCGCGTCGGCCGCTTCGGCATGAAGCGCGGCGCTGTCGCGAAATTGTTGCTGAATACGTTCGACTGACATCGATTCCTGGTGAACTGGGCGCGTGGCACGCATCGCGCGACATCGTGGGTGCGGCGAGTTTACCGTACTCCGGCACCCTCTCCAGCGGTCCGGCAAGAACTCTTTACATCTCGTCACAGCTCGCCGCTACGCATCGTCGGTACGAAATGCGTCGCGCAGCCACGCGAGCCGCCCGGCCTCGAACGCGACGACGTCGAAACGGCACGCGGCGCCGGCACCGTGCCGCGCCCAGAACTGGAGCGCCGCGGCAACCAGACGCCGCCGCTTGCGCCAGCCGACGCTCGCGGCCGCGCCGCCATGCCGGACACTGCGCCGCGCGCGCACTTCGACGAATACGAGCACGCCGTCGGGCTCGCGCATCACGAGATCGAGCTCGCCGCCGCGCATCGTCACGTTCGCCGCCACGCACACGAGGCCGCGGCGTTCGAGAAACTGCCGCGCACGCTGCTCGAATGCCGCGCCGACCGGTTTGGATCGCGCCGCACCGGAAAAGTTGTCGCCCGCGCGCGGCAAACCGCGCACGCCATCCGGCCGCGCCGGCGCCGCGTGGCACAATGCCGTCCTTGTTCCGCCTGCGCCGCGATTGCGCGCATTGCCTGCCATGACTGCCCTCCTCGAACTCGCGCATACGCAGCACTACCCGAGCGCCGCGCTCTATGTGGTCGCCACGCCGATCGGCAACACCGCCGACATCACGCTGCGCGCGCTGCACGTGCTCGGCCTCGTCGACCGCATCGCGGCCGAAGACACCCGCAACACGGGCCAGCTGCTCGCCCGCTACGGGATCTCGAAGCCGCTCGTCGCCGTGCACGAGCACAACGAACGCGAAGCCGCGCAGCGCGTGATCGAACTGCTGCGCGCCGGCGAACGCGTGGCCTACGTATCGGACGCCGGCACACCCGGTATTTCGGACCCCGGCGCGCGGCTCGTCGATGCAGTGCGCGAGGCCGGCTTCGCGGTGATCCCGCTGCCGGGCGCGAGCGCGGCCGTGACCGCGCTGAGCGTGGCCGGCGGCTGGGCCGGCGCGTTCACGTTCGCGGGCTTCCTGCCGCCGAAGGCCAAACAGCGCGCGACCGCGCTGCAGGCGCTGGTATCGCACCCGTACGCGCTGGTGTTCTACGAAGCACCGCACCGGATCGCCGAAACCGTCGCTGCACTCGCCGACGCGTTCGGCCCCGCGCGCCGGCTGCTGATCGCGCGCGAACTCACCAAGCTACACGAGCAACTGTTCCAGGGCACCCTGGCCGAAGGACAGACCTGGCTCGCCGGCGATGCGAACCGGCAGCGCGGCGAATTCGTGCTGGTCGTCGAAGGCGCGCCGGCGGCGAGCGGCGAAGCCGACGACACTGCGCACGACGCGCTGCTCAGGCTGCTGCTGGAAGAAGTGCAGGTGAAGAGCGCGGCCAAGCTCGCGGCCGCGCTGACGGGCGCGTCGCGCAACGCGCTGTATGCGCGCGCGCTCGCGCTGAAGGAAGGTTGACGCGCGACGGCGCCGCGCGGAAACGACAAAGGGCTGCCGGAAGGCAGCCCTTTGTGCATGAGCGGACGATCCGCCGCGTTACTTCGCCGAGACCGACGCGAGCATTTCGTCGCGCGCGTCGCGCGCTTCCTGCGGCGACAGCCCTTCGATCTTCACGCGGCCCGTACCGGCGTGCACGAGGCCGATCACCTTGGCGGCCGCGTACGACAGGTCGAGCACACGGCCGCGCTTGAACGGCCCGCGATCGTTGACCTTCACGACGACCCACTTGCCGGTCGACGAATTCGTCACCTTGATGTACGACGACAGCGGCAGCGTGCGGTGCGCGGCGGTGAGCGCGTTCATGTTGAAACGCTCGCCGTTCGCAGTGCGGCGGCCGTGGAAATCCCTCCCGTACCAGGAGGCGCGCCCCGTCTGGCGGAAGTCGGACACATCCTTGCCGTCGATCGGCTCGGCGTCCGCCAGCGACGGCTTCTTCGCGTCCTTGCTGTCGGCGGCCGGCATCGACGCCAGTGCGGAATCGAAATTCAGTTGCTGCTTGTTGTTGTCCGCCTTCGCGGCAGCGGCCGTCTTGTCGACCGCGTTCTTCTGGTTCGCGCTTCCGGTGGTCTGGCTGGGTGGCACCGCACAGCCCGTCAGCGCAAAAAATAATGCAATGGTCCCGAATCGACTCGGAAATCGTACGTTCATCGACGTGTCGCCTTCTGGTTCGGGCCGCTCCTTCACGACGCTGTTTCACAGCGCACATACGCGGCCCGGACGGCAAATGCGTGCACGCCCCGCTCGAATGCGAGCAGGCGGCTAGCATGGGCGCGGCTTTCGTCTATGCCGCAACCGTCCTGATTAGCTTTCACGTCTGGCGCAACCTGTCCCCAACAGCCTGACCAGACCCCACATGCCGCCATCGAACATGGCTTCACGTTCGCGCGCGTCGATACGACCAACGCACAGGAACGGCGGCACAGGCCTCATCCGGCGGCGCGGCAGCAGGGCCGCAGGCGGGCGCGCAGCACCCGGCCGGACAAGACGTGAGCACCGAATGCTCGGTGCTGGATACACCGCCGGACTCCCCGGCGGCTGATGCTTGACGGTGAATTCGACGCCTCTTTTAACGGGGTCGAAACACCAGCGAATTGCGTGAAACTCACGCGCAATGGAGCGCATTATACATAAATCAAAACACCATCTCGAAAGGCGGCCCGGCCGGACCATTGATTCTCACTATGGCGGTAACAATCGATATGCTCCGGGATTGCCCGCAGACGCGCGTCGCGCGGTGCGCCGCATGGGCGGCAGGCAGCGCGCGCGACCGGTACAATCGCTCCTTTTAGCCGCCGGTGCCTCCATGAAAGTCACGCTCATTCCGGTCACGCCGTTCCAGCAGAACTGCTCGCTGCTCGTCTGCGAGAAGACGGGCCGTGCCGCCGTCGTCGATCCGGGCGGCGATCTCGACCGGATCGAACAGGAAGTCGCGCGGCAGAACGTGCAGGTCGAAAAGGTGCTGCTCACGCATGGGCACATCGATCACTGCGCGGGCGCGAAGACGCTCGCGACGCACTACGGCGTGCCGATCGAGGGGCCGCAGGAAGAAGAGCGTTTCTGGATCGAGAAGCTGCCGACGCAGAGCGAGCGCTTCGGTTTTCCGGCCGCCGAAGCCTTCGAACCGGATCGCTGGCTGAACGACGGCGACACCGTGCGGTTCGGCGACGAAACGCTCGAGGTCTATCACTGCCCGGGCCATACTCCCGGCCATGTCGTGTTCTTCAGCCGCGCGCATCGCGTCGCGATCGTCGGCGACGTGCTGTTCGCGGGCTCGATCGGCCGTACCGATTTCCCGCGCGGCAATCATGAAGACCTTGTCCGTTCGATCAAGGAAAAACTGTGGCCGCTCGGCGACGACGTCACGTTCGTGCCGGGCCACGGCCCGGTGTCGACGTTCGGCGACGAGCGCCGCACGAACCCGTTCGTGTCCGACAAGGTATTCGGATGAACCAGACCGCCATCCAGGAAATCTACGTCAGCACCGACGTCGAGGCCGACGGCCCGATTCCGGGCCCGCACTCGATGCTGAGCTTCGCATCGGCCGCCTATACCGAGGACAAGCAGTTGATCGCGACGTTCTCGGCGAACCTCGAGACGCTGCCGGGCGCACAGGCGCATCCGGTGCAGGAAGCATGGTGGAAGACGGAACCCGAAGCGTGGGCCGCGTGCCGGCGCGACCTGCAGGCGCCAGAGGCGGCGCTGGTCGCGTATGTCGACTGGGTCGAGGCGCTGCCCGGCAAGCCCGTGTTCGTCGCGATGCCGGCCGGTTTCGACTTCACGTTCATGTTCTGGTACATGATGCGCTTCGCGGGGCGCTGCCCGTTCTCGTGGTCGGCGCTCGACATCAAGACGCTCGCGTTCGCGATGACGGGCCTGCCGTACCGCAAGGCGATCAAGCCGCGCTTTCCGAAGCACTGGTTCGACGACCATCCGCATACGCACGTCGCGCTCGACGACGCGATCGAGCAAGGCGCGCTGTTCTGCAACATGCTCGCCGACCTGCGCCGGCAGCAAGCCGCGCTCGCGGGCCTCGCCGTGTCGGATACCGATCGGTCGGAAAACGCGGGGACGGGACAAAACCCCACGGATCCGCGAGCAAATTAGCGAATCCCGCTCAACAGCGCCGCGCCAGATTGCCTTTCCTTTCCCGGACCTCTAACATTCAGCGTGTTGTAGCTGCCGCATGGAGGCGCAGGTGACGCTCGATTCCTTTTCGCAAAAAATCCTTCGCCTGTTGCAGCTCGACGCGCGCCGTTCCGTACAGGAAATCTCCGACCAGGTCGGGCTGTCGAGCACGCCGTGCTGGCGCCGCATCAAGGACATGGAACAGTCGGGCGTGATCCAGCGCTATACGGCGCTGCTCGATCGCGAGAAGCTCGGCCTGCACGTGTGCGCGCTCGCGCACGTGCACCTGACCCGCCACAACGAAGGCGGCGTCGAGCAATTCGAGCGCGAGATCGCGACCTGCCCGGAAGTCACCGAGTGCTACAGCACGACCGGCGAAGCCGATTACATCCTCAAGATCGTCGCGCCCGACATCAAGGCCTACGACGTGTTCCTGCACGAACGCATCTTCAAGATCCCGGCCGTGTCGCAGGTGCGCACGAGCGTCGTGCTGCGCGAAATCAAGTTCGACACGCAACTGCCGCTGTAACGCGCGGCCCCGTGCGGACGGCCCGCGCTCGCGGGCATCGCGTCACGCCTGCGCGGGCATCGCGCGCGTGAAGTCGATCCGGCGCGCACCGAACTCGCGCTTGAGCGCGTCGGCGTCGAGCCGGCCGGCCAGCGCCGCATCGGTGTCGCCCGGATCGCTCGCGAGCGTCACGTCGATCTCGAGCCCGGTACTCAGGTAATGCAGGTTGATCGCCGCCGCGCGCAGCCCGCGCTGCGCGAGCGCGGCTTCGAGCCGCGCCGCGATCTCGCCGCGCGGCGGCAGCGCGAGCGCCGGACGGCGCGCCGCGTCGTTCTCGGGGTCGACGTGGATCAGCGCATCGAGCACGCGCGGGTCGGTCAGCACGCGTGCGCGTGCGGTCTCGGCGATGTAATGCCCTTCGGAGACAGAGATCTTCGGATCGACGAGGATGTGCGCATCGACGAGCGCGGCATCGCCCATCTTGCGTGTGCGCAGGTCGTGCACGTCGCGCACGCCGGGCGTCGCCGCGAGCAGCGCGCGGATCTCGGCCGTGTCGGCCGTGTCGAGCGCGCGGTCGGACAGGTCCTGCAGCGCGTCATAGCCGAACGTCCAGCCCATCCGCGCAACCATGAAGCCGACGATCGCCGCCGCGATCGGGTCGAGCAGCCGCACGCCGGCCAGGCTGCCGACGATGCCGATCGCGACGACGAGCGACGACGCGGCGTCCGAACGCGCATGCCATGCGTTCGCGACGAGCATCGCCGAGCGCACGCGCCGCGCCTCGCGCAACATGTAGCGAAACAGCGCTTCTTTCGACACGAGCACCGTCAGCGCGACGACCAGTGCGGAAAAATGCACGGCCGGGATGTTTTCGAGATTAACGAGGCGGTCGCCGGCGCGCCAGAGCATGCCGATTCCGACCGCAATCAGGATAGCGCCGAGAAACAGCGACGCGACCGTCTCGTAGCGGCTGTGTCCGTAATTGTGGTCGGCGTCCGGCGATGCACCGCTATGCCGATTCGCAACCAGCACGACGAAATCCGAGATCAAATCGGAAATCGAATGCACACCGTCGGCAATCAACGCCTGCGAATGCGCAATCGTGCCGACGACGATCTGAAATGTCGCAAGCACGACATTCAGCACAATACTGACGAGCGTGCTCTTGCGCGCAACTGCGTGCTTATCTGCGCTTTGCGCGTCGCCGGAAAACGTGGACATGAAATATGAGATATCGGTGTGCGATACGCAATTCTATCAAAAGCGCCCCGCGAGACTCGCCAATATCAACAAATTTCTCATTCAAATCAATCGCTTATACGAACGTGTCGCATTTTCATTCACGCTGGATTGTTACATTTTCATGACAAATCCCCGCGCACCGACGAGTGTCGGGAAACAAAAAAGCCGCGCTCCCGAACGGACACGCGGCTCTTTTGAGGCAGACGACTTAAACAGGCGCTTAAATCGAAAACTGTTCGCGGTTCTTGCCGGCGATCCAGCGCGGCGGCTTGCCGCGGCCCGACCACGTCGCGCCCGTTTCCGGATCGCGGTATTTCGCGGCCACGCCTGCGCGCGGACGGCCGACCTTACCTGCCTTCGCGCGGTTGAGGCCGAGTTCGGCGAGCGAAAAGCCGTAGTCGGCAATTTTCTGCTTCACGTCATTCAGCACTTCAGCGTATTCACGCGACTTCGCTTCTTCGATTTGCTTCTCCAGCTTCTCCCGCTGGGCCAGCAGGTCCTTGTAAGAAGACATAGTTTCCCTTTCTATCTGACTAATGGCGCCGGTCTGCAGCCAGCTCACCATTCATGAAATATATGTGCCTCGGATTTTCGAAGGCAGAGATTAGCACAAAAAAGATTTGATAGAAGCGAGATTCATGAAAATCCCGAGATCAATTGTAATTCGCACATGTCATTTTGACCGGCCGCGGCCTTTTCTCAAATTTTTACGTTCCTACACAGAGATTAGGACATTAGCGATTGCCGATTAGATCTATCAATATACGCAATTACCCTGCATAAGAAAAATCAAAGCTTTCATAGGACGACAGGTTTGTGAAAATCGGATGGCTCGACTTGCTGAACGGACAAACCGGCAACCCGCGACGTCACGCCACATCCAGCGCGCATTCAATCAGCCGGTCGCGCAGCGCGCCGGCATCGGCCAGCGGCGCGTCGAACGGCGTGCGTACGCGGCGGCCGTCGCACCGCCAGTCGGCGCCATGGCGATCGACGCCGAGCAGGTCGAGCCCGTCGCGGCGCGCGTCGCCGGCATCGTACGCGTCCCACAGTGCCTGTTCCTCGTCGAACCCGAGCGGCGGCAGCGCATCGAGATGCGTACCGTCGACCCAGCCCATGCGCCCAAAGCCGCCGATATAGCGCAGCCGCTCGATATCGAGCGCCCGGAACGTGAAATCGCCGAGCGCGAGATAACGCGCGGCGTCCGGCTCGTAGCGCAGGTATCGCGCGGTGACGTGCGGATCGTCGCCGAGCGGCACGAAGCGGCCGAGCAGCGTCGCGCGTTCGGCGTTCAGCACGTCGCCGTCGGGCGCATCGACGACGAGGAAGCCCGCGCGCGGATCGGCGGCGAGATTGCGCGTGTGTTCGGCGAGGCCGCTCACGAGAATCACGGGCCGATGGCTTGCATCGGGCGCAAACGGGACGACCGTCGGATACGGGAAGCCCTGCGGATCGCGCGCATGGGTGGCAAGCGTGCCGAGCGCGCAGCGGTGCAGCAGATGCAGGGCGAAGGCGGGATCGATGTTCAAGAGGACTCCTGCGGTCGAAGGGCGGCGCTTCGGGCACGCCGCGTGCCCTTCGATGTTACCCGCGGGCGCCGCGCGCCGCGTATCGGCCGAACGGCCTATACGGCGCCAGGCACCGGACGGACGGCGCGCTTCCGCGACGTGACCGGTTCGCCGGTTGCCGGTTGCCGGTTGCCGGTTGCCGGTTGCCGGTTGCCGGTTGCCGGTTGCCGGTTGCCGGTTGCCGGTTCGCCGGTTCGCCGGTTCGCCGGTTCGCCGGTTCGCCGGATCGCCGGTTCGCCGGATCGCCGGATCGCCGGTTCGCCGGATCGCCGGTTCATCCACCGAACGGGCAGCGCCCGGCAGGATCGTAAGCGGTTCGATAGAATCGGACGAATCCGACGGACGCCGCGTGCGTCCATGCATCCTTTGACGAGCCTTCCGTGTCCGAATCCGCCTCCCCCGAATCGTCGTCCCCGTTCGCCGCGCCGCCCGACGCGCATCGCGTGCTGCCGCTCCCGGCCCGCCAGCGTGCGCGCACGGCGTCGATGGCGCTGTTCTTCGTCGCCGGCATGATGTACGCGTCGTGGGGCGTGCACGTGCCGACCGTGCGCGACAAGTTCGCGCTGAGCCCCGGGCTGCTGTCGATCGCGCTGTTCGCGGTCGCCGGCGGCTCGATCGCCGCGATGCTGACCATCGCGCGCTGGATCGCGCGCGTCGGCTCGCGCACCGCGTGCCTCGCCGGCGGGCTCGTGATGTCCGCGTGCGCGGCGCTGATCCTCGTCGTGCCCGACTACTGGATGCTGCTCGGCGTGCTCGCGCTGTTCGGCTTCTCGATGGCGACGCTCGACGTCGCGATGAACGCCGAGGCCAGCGCGGTCGAGATCGCGCTCGGCAAGCCGATCATGTCGTCGCTGCACGGCATGTTCAGCATCGGCGGGATGTCGGGCGCGGCGGCCGGCGGCGCGCTGCTGTCGGCCGGCATGGCGCCGGCCGTGCATCTCGCGCTCGCGGCGGCGGCGAGCGCCGCGGTGCTCGTGGCCGCGAGCCCGGCCGTGCTGCCGCATGTGCCGCACCACGAACACGCGCACGGCGGCGGCAACCGCTGGCGCTCGCCCGCGCTGTGGATGCTCGGCGGCATCGCGCTCGTCGCGCTGATCGCCGAAGGCGCGATGTACGACTGGGCGACGGTCTACATGCGCGACGTCGTCGCGGCGAGCCCCGCGCTCGCAAGCGCCGCGTACGCGGCGTTCTCGGGCGGGATGGCCATCGCGCGCTTCGCGGGCGACGCCGTGCGTGCCCGCTTCGGCGCGCCGCAACTCGTGTTCGCGAGCGCGTCGCTCGCGTGCGCGGGGATGATCGGCGCGCTGCTGCTGCCCTATCCGGTCACCGTGCTGACCGGCTTCACGCTGATGGGCCTCGGCCTCGCGAACATGATGCCCGTGCTGTTCGCGGCCGCCGCGCGCGTGAAAGGCATCCACGCGGCCGAAGGGCTCGCGCATGTGGCCGGGCTTGCGTATTTCGGACTGCTGTTCGGTCCGGTCGTGATCGGCGCGGTCGCCCAGGCCGCGAACCTGACGATCGGCCTGTCGGTCGTCGCGCTGTGCGCGGCGCTCGTCGCGGCCGTCGCACCGAAGGTGCTCGCGCACCTGAAGATCTGACGGCATCGCGCCCGTCGGCCAAAAAGAAAGCGCGCATGCGTTGCCGCATGCGCGCTTTCGCCCCTACTGTTGACCGCCTGTTGCGTTACATCTTCACTTCGTCGAGCAGCGACTTCTTGCCGCCCTTGTAGTTGTACAGCGAGATCACGCCGTGCTGCAGGTCGCCCTTCGAGTCGAAGGTCGTCGTGCCGATCACGCCCGTGTAGTTCGTCGCCGGCATCGCCGCGAGAATCTTCGCCGGGTCCGCCGAGTTCGCGCGCTTCATCGCGTCGGCGACGATGTACACGGCGTCATACGTGAACGGTGCGTAGATCTGGATCGGCTGGCCGAAGCGCTTCTCGTACTTCGCCTTGAACGCGCCGCCGCCCGGCATCTTCTCGAGCGAAGCACCGGCTTCCGAGCACACGACGTTGTCGGTCGCGTCGCCGGCCAGGTCGGCCAGCTTTTCCGTGCACACGCCGTCGCCCGCGAGAATCTTCGCGCGCAGGCCGAGCTGCTTCGCCTGTTTCGCGAACGGGCCGCCGGTGGCGTCCATGCCGCCGTACATGATCGCGTCCGGATTCTCACCCTTGATCTTGGTCAGAATCGCACGGAAGTCGACCGCCTTGTCGTTCGTCGCGTCGTGCGACATCACCTTCAGGCCGAGCGCCTTCGCCTTCTTCTCGAACTCGTTCGCGAGACCCTGGCCGTATGCGGTCGAATCGTCGACCACCGCCACGCTCTTGATGCCCTTCGAGTGCGCGTAGTTCGCGAGTGCGGGGCCCTGCTGCGCGTCGGTCGCCACCACGCGGTACGTGGTCTTGAAGCCTTGCTGCGTGTAGGCCGGGTTGGTCGCCGACGGCGAGATCTGCACGATGCCCGCATCGCTGTAGATCTTCGAGGCCGGGATCGACGTGCCCGAATTCAGGTGGCCGATGACGGCGACGACCTTGTCGTCGACGAGCTTCTGCGCAACCTGCGTGGCCTGCCGCGGGTCGGCCGCGTCATCCTGCGGGTCGAGTTGCAGCGTGATTTTCTGGCCGCCGACCGTGAGACCCTTCGCGTTGATCTCCTCGACTGCGAGACGCGCACCGTTTTCGTTGTCCTTGCCCAGGTGTGCAATGCCGCCCGTCAAGGGCGCGACGTGGCCGATCTTGACGACTTGATCGGCGGCAGCGTTGCTTGCAGCTGCAACGCACAGCATCGCCGCTGCGGTGATCGGCAACAGCTTCTGCATTTTGATATTCATGTAAGTCTCCAGTTTCGGTCCCAATAAACGCCATCGCCCGGTGCCCCGCTGCCATCCCTGTGTTTGCAATCACTGGACGATTCGCCGGTTGCATCGTTTATGCACTTGGCCTCAAGCACGTGTAAACAGCCGCTTTTAGCAACCGCCCGTCCGTACTTGCGCGCAAGTGTAGGTGATCAAATTAATTTGTGGGACTTTTTTGGGGTAGTGGTAACACTACCGATATGCGCACTTTGGAATGATGACTCGAAAGCCGCCGCAAGCCCCGCCGGATAAGGGTTTCCGCTAATTTTCGGCAGCTCGCCGAAAGGTCGCTTCAAAGGATTCCCGAGGCATTTCGATTCGGTATTTTGTGCCCGTGATCATTGAATGAAACGCGCGTGACAACACGCGCGTTTCGTCGTTCGATATGAACGGTTCAGGCGGTCGATGAAACGACCCGTTCAGGCCGCCGACGCGCGCCATTCGGCGTCGAGCGCAGCGACGAGCTGCGACGTCGTCGGCGCAGCGCCGCGCCGCCGTGCGAGCGGCGCGCCCTGCCCGGCCCACAGCGACAGGTAGTCGCCGTCGTTCGCGCGCGCGGCGGCCTGGCGCAGCGGCTGCGTCAGCGCGTTCTGCACCGGGTACGGCGCGGCGTCGGCCACGCGTTCGCCGAGCCGCGCCATCAGCGCGTTGCGCAACCCGCGCGCATGGCGGCCGGTGATCGCGCGCGTGACCTGCGTCGACGTATCCGCGCTCGCCAGCAAGCGTGCCTTCCAGTCCGCCGCGATCGCGCTTTCCGTGCAGGTGAGGAACGCGGTCCCGAGCTGCGCGCCCTGTGCGCCAAGCGCGAGCGCGGCCGCGATTCCGCGGCCGTCCATGATGCCGCCCGCGGCGAGTACGGGCAGGCCCGTCGCGTCGACGAGCTGCGGCACGAGCGCGAACGTGCCGATCAGCGCGTCTTCGGCGGCGCCGATGAACGTGCCGCGATGGCCGCCCGCCTCGGCGCCCTGCGCGGACAGCGCGTCGGCGCCGGCCGCCTGCCACGCGAGCCCTTCGGCCACGTGCGTCGCGGTGCCGATCACGTAGGTGCCGGCGGCCTTCAGCCGCGCGACGTCGGCCGCGTCGAGCACGCCGAACGTGAAGCTCGCGACCGGCACGCGCAGCGACACGAGCGCATCGAGCTGTGCGCGGAAGTCGGGCGCGTAGCGCGCGGGCGCGGCGCCCGGCGGCAGCCCGAGCGTCGCGTTCAGCGGGTCGATCGCCGCGAGTGCGCGCGCGATGGTCGCCGCGTCGGGCGCGGCGTCCGGCAGCACGAACAGGTTGACCGCGAACGGGCGATCGGTCGCCGCGCGGATCGCCGCGACTTCGGTCGCGAGACGATCCGGCTCAAACGCGCCGGCGCCGAGGCTGCCGAGCGCGCCGGCGTTCGATGCGGCGACGACCATCGCGGCCGTGGTCGCACCGACCATCGGCGCCTGCACGAGCGGCAGGCGCAGGCCGAAGCGTTCGGAAAAGGGCGTGGAATACGGACAGGCAGGCATGACGAATCCTTCGATGACGATGCGCGAAAGCGCTTTGTAAAAGCCGGCACATCGACTCTATCGAAGCGGCTCGTCGCCGAAAAATGAATAATCGAGATCGAAACGATCGCTGCGCGAGAAGCGGGCGTGCGCGGCGGGCGCACGCGTTGCGCGTGCCCTGCAACACCAGACGATTGGTGGCACACTAGGCCGCCCTCTTCCACCCCGGGGCGCGCGCGGCGCTCCCCGTTCGCCAGGAGTTCAAAACGTGACTGCCCAATGGATCGACATCCCGACCGGTAACGACAGCTTCGGCGGCTATCTCGCGCTGCCCAAGCGCGGCAAGGGCCCTGCCGTCATCATCATCCAGGAGATCTTCGGCGTGAACTCGCACATCCGCGCGGTCGCCGACCAGTACGCATCCGACGGCTACGTCGCGCTCGCGCCGGACGTGTTCTGGCGCACGCAGCCGCGTGTCGAGCTGACCTACGAAGGCGCGGATCGCGACAAGGGCATCGAGCTGTTGAAAAAGACCGACGTGGGCCTCGCGGTCGCTGACATCGGCGCGGCGGCCGACGCGTTGCGCGCGCGCCCCGAAGTGGCCGGCAAGCTCGCCGCGATCGGCTACTGCTTCGGCGGCCAGCTCGCGTACCGTGCGGCCGCGGCCGGCAAGCTCGACGCGGCGGTCGCCTATTACGGCGGCGGCATCCAGAACGCGCTCGATCTGGCCGGCAAGGTCACGCAGCCGATCCTGTTCCACTACGCGGAAAACGACCACGGGATCCCGCTCGCGGCCGTCGATCAAGTCAAGGCCGCGTTCGCCGGCCGCGGCCACGCATCGTTCCACGTGTATCCGGGCGCCGAGCACGGCTTCAATTGCACCGATCGCGCGTCGTACAACCAGCGCGCGGCGGCGCTCGCGCACGGCCGCACGCTGACGTTCCTCGCCGAGCACCTGTAAAAACGCCCCGCCGCGGGCCCATCGCGCCGGGCCCGCGTTATTCTCCCTTCATCGCCACGAGTCACAACGGGGGTGACAGCGATGCACTCGGACTATCTCGCGCATGACGCGATCGGCCTCGCCGCGCTCGTGCGCGACCGCAAGGCCAGCCCGCGCGAATTGCTCGACGCCGCGATCGGCCAGGCCGAAGCGGTCAATGGCGCGATCAACGCGATCGTGCTGCAGGACTACGAAGCCGCTCGCCAGCGTGCGGCCTCCGCGCCCGAACCCGGCGCCGACGCACCGTTCGCGGGCGTTCCGTATCTCGTCAAGGATCTCGGCGCGGCGGTCGCCGGGCTGCCGCTGTCGATGGGCAGCCGGCACTACCGGTACTTCGTGCCCGGCGACGATTCGCCGGTGATCGCGCGCAGCCGCGCGGCGGGCCTCAACGTGTTCGGCAAGACCAACACGTCGGAGATCGGCCAGATGCCGTACACGGAACCCGAACTGTTCGGCGCGTGCCGCAACCCGTGGAATCTCGACCACACGCCCGGCGGCTCGAGCGGCGGCGCGGCGGCGGCCGTCGCGGCCGGCATCGTGCCGCTCGCGCATGCGTCCGACGGCGGCGGCTCGATCCGCATTCCGGCATCGTGCTGCGGGCTGTTCGGCCTGAAGCCGAGCCGCAACCCGATGCTCGTCGACCAGCCGTCGAACGGCGAGCTCGTCGTCCAGCATGCGGTCTCGCGCAGCGTGCGCGACAGCGCGCTGCTGCTCGACGTGACGACCGGCCAGACGCTGCCGCACGGCGCGCCCGGCACGTTCCTCGGCGAACTCGATACGCCGCCCGGCCCGCTGCGGATCGGCCTCGTCGTCGATCCGATGCTCGCGCCGGCGCTCGCCGACGACACGCGCGCGGCGCTCGACGACGCAGCCGCACTGCTCGAATCGCTCGGCCACCATGTCGAGCCGGCGACGCTGCACGTCGACTACGCGCGCGCGGCCGAAACCTTTCTCACGCTGTGGGCGACGATCGCCGAGGAGATGGTGCTCGGTGCGCGCGCGCTGACCGGCCGCGCGCCGCGGCGCGGCGAATTCGAAGCGGCGACGTGGGCGATGGCCGTGGTCGGCCGGCGCCTCGCGCGCACGCGCCTGCCGGACGTGCTCGAATGGCAGCGCCAGCTGACCGTGCAGGTGGCCGGCCTCGTGTCGCGCTACGACGCGATCCTGTGCGCATCGCTCGCGGGGCCGCCGGTGAAGATCGGCGAACTGCAGCCGACGCCGTTCGAATCGGCGCAGATGAAGCTGCTCGCCGCGCTGCCGGTGAAGCCGCTGCTGAAGGAAATGCTCGCGAAGTCGTCGGAGAAGGCGTTCGCGTGGGCCGGCTGCACCGAGCTGTTCAACCTGACCGGTCAGCCGGCGATGTCGGTGCCGCTCTACTGGAACGCGCGCGGGCTGCCGATCGGCGTGCAGTTCGCCGCGCGCCACACCGACGACGCGCTGCTGCTCAGGCTCGCGCGGCAGCTCGAACAGGCACGGCCGTGGTTCGACCGCCGCCCGCCGCTGATGCAGGCACAGCGCTGACGCAAGCATCGAAAAAAAGCCCCGCCGGCAAGACCGGCGGGGCTTTTGCGCATGCAAAACGCGCGGCGGCGCTTACACGGCGAGCCGTTCGCAGATCGTCCGCGTCGCGGTCGCTGCGTTCAGCGTGTAGAAATGCAGCCCCGGCACGCCCGCGTCAATCAGGCGGCGGCACAGATCGGTGACGACATCCGCGCCGAACGCGCGGATCGCGTCGCGATCGTCGCCGAAGCTCTCGAGCCGGCGCGCGATCCAGCGCGGCACTTCGGCGCCGCACATCTCGGAGAAGCGCATCAGCTGCGAGAAGTTCGTGATCGGCATGATGCCCGGCACGATCGGCACGTCCACGCCCAGCTTGCGTACATCGTCGACGAAGCGGAAATACGCGTCGGCGTTGAAGAAGTACTGCGTGATCGCGGAATTCGCGCCGGCTTTCACCTTGCGCGCGAAATTCTCGAGATCGGCCTTCGGCGAGCGCGATTGCGGGTGGTACTCGGGGTAGCCTGCGACCTCGATGTGGAACCAGTCGCCATGCTCGGCGCGGATGAAGCTGACGAGCTCGGACGCATAGCGCAGCTCGCCCACCGCGCCCATCCCCGACGGCAGGTCGCCGCGCAGCGCGACGATATGCCGGATGCCGTGCGAGCGGTACTGGTCGAGGATCGCGCGCAGGCTGTCGCGCGACGAGCCGATGCACGACAGGTGCGGCGCGGCCTCGAGGCCGTCCTTCTGCATGTCGAGCACGGTATCGAGCGTGCCCTGCTGCGTCGAGCCGCCGGCGCCGAACGTCACGGAGACGAATTTCGGCTTCAGCGGCAGCAGCTGCGCACGGGTTGCGCGCAGCTTTTCGACGCCGTCCGCCGTCTTCGGCGGGAAGAATTCAAACGAGAGTTCGATCGGTTTCATGATTCGAAAGGAGTCAGCCGATGTCGCGCTGGCCGAAGATCAGCGCGGACAGCAGCCAGGACACGATGCTGTACAGGATCGAACCGAAGAACGCGGACCAGAATCCCGACACCTCGAAGCCCTTCAGCAGCGACGACGCGAACCAGAAGCACAGCGCGTTCACGACGAGGATGAACACCCCGAGCGTGACGATCGTGACGGGCAGCGTCAGCAGGATCAGCACCGGGCGGATCACCGTGTTGATCAGGCCGAGCACGACCGCGACGATCAGCGCGGTGCCGAAGCTCTTGATGTGGATCGACGGCACGAGGTACGTGATGATCAGTAGCGCGAGCGCGTTGATGACCCAGGTGAGGATGACGCTCATGGAGTGCTCCGGTTCGGTTGTCGATCTGTGCGATCAGTGGCCGCCGCCGGCCGCCGCGCGCACCCGAAGGCGCAACGCGAAGGCCGGCGATCCGGCGCCGTGCCGCCGCCGCACCGTGTGCCCCGAAGCAGGGCGCGCACGGCACGGCGGCGGCGGCGCATCAGTAGCGGTAGTGGTTCGGCTTGAACGGGCCGTCCTTCTGCACGCCGATGTACGAAGCCTGCTCGTCCGACAGCACGGACAGGTTCGCGCCGATGCGCGCGAGGTGCAGGCGCGCGACCTTTTCATCGAGATGCTTCGGCAGCACGTACACCTTGTTCTCGTACTCGCCGCCGCGCACGAACAGCTCGATCTGCGCGAGCGTCTGGTTCGCGAACGAGTTCGACATCACGAACGACGGGTGGCCGGTCGCGCAGCCGAGATTCACGAGGCGGCCTTCCGCCAGCAGGATCACGCGCTTGCCGTCCGGGAAGATGATGTGGTCGACCTGCGGCTTGATGTTTTCCCACTGGTACTGGCGGGTCGACGCGACGTCGATTTCCGAGTCGAAGTGGCCGATGTTGCAGACGATCGCGTTGTGGCGCATCGCCTTCATGTGATCGTGGTTGATCACGTGGTAGTTGCCGGTCGCCGTCACGAAGATGTCGGCCTTGTCGGCCGCGTATTCCATCGTCACGACGCGGTAGCCTTCCATCGCCGCCTGCAGCGCGCAGATCGGATCGATTTCGGTGACCCACACGGTCGCACCGAGGCCGCGCAGCGACTGCGCGCAGCCCTTGCCCACGTCGCCGTAGCCGGCAACGACCGCGACCTTGCCCGCGATCATCACGTCGGTCGCGCGCTTGATGCCGTCGACGAGCGATTCACGGCAGCCGTACAGGTTGTCGAACTTCGACTTCGTGACCGAATCGTTCACGTTGAACGCCGGGAACGGCAGGCGGCCGTCCTTTTCCATCTGGTACAGGCGGTGCACGCCGGTCGTGGTTTCTTCGGTCACGCCCTTGATGTGCGCGAGGCGCTTCGAGTACCAGGTCGCGTCGATGTCGAGGTGCTTCGCGATCGACTTGTACAGCGCGACTTCTTCCTCGTTGGTCGGCTTCGCGATCACCGAACGGTCCTTCTCGGCCTTCGCGCCGAGGATCAGCAGCAGCGTTGCGTCGCCGCCGTCGTCCAGGATCATGTTCGCGAATTCGCCGTTCGGCCATTCGAAGATACGGTGCGAGAACTCCCAGTATTCGTCGAGCGATTCGCCCTTGAACGCGAACACCGGCGTGCCGGCTTCGACAATCGCGGCCGCTGCGTGGTCCTGCGTCGAGAAGATGTTGCACGAGGCCCAGCGAACGTCCGCGCCGAGCGCCTTCAGCGTCTCGATCAGCACGCCCGTCTGGATCGTCATGTGCAGCGAACCGGCAATGCGCGCGCCCTTCAGCGGCTGCTGCGCCTTGTATTCGTCGCGGATCTGCACGAGGCCCGGCATTTCGGTCTCGGCGATGTTCAGTTCCTTGCGGCCCCAGCCGGCCAGCGCCATGTCGGCGACGACGTAATCCTTGGAAGCTTGCGAATCGATAATGGCGTTCATCACGCCCTCCTTTCTAAAAAAGTTCTAGATTGGTGACGTGAGCGCCGTTCAGGAAGCGGAGCCGGCGCGACGGTCGCGAAACGCGCGCCGCACGGCTGCTTGGTGAAGCCTTCCGAGCCTGGCGGACGCAGAGTGGTCCGTCGCAACGCTCCTCGGAAAACGGGAGGGATTGTAGCAAATCGGCGCGCAAAATGCGCAAGCGCGCGGCGTCGGCGCGCGTTGCCGTCTGGAAAGGGTCAGGACTCCGCGCCGACCCACGCCTGTTCGCGCAGCCGCGCGCGCAGGCGCGCGACGGCCTGGCTGTGCAGCTGGCACACGCGCGATTCGCTCACTTCGAGCACCGCGCCGATCTCGCGCAGATTCAGACCCCGTTCGTAGTACAGCGACATCAGCAGCTTCTCGCGTTCCGGCAGCCGCTCGATCGCCTCGACGAGCGCCTCGCGCAAATGCTCGTCGAGCAGCGACGACAGCGGATCGGCGTGATCGACGCGATAGCGGTCGAGGAACGGCTCGTCGTCGGCCGCGCGGTCGAAATCCTCGTAGTAGATGAGCTGGCTGCCGTGCAGGTCCTGCAGCATCCCCTGGTATTCGTCGAGCGGCATGTTCAGGTGCTGCGCGATCTCGGTCTCGCTCGCCGAGCGGCCGAGATGCTGCTCGACCTGGTGCACCGCGTGCTCGACCTCGCGCGACGTCTTGCGCAGGCTGCGCGGCAGCCAGTCGTTGCTGCGCAGCTCGTCGAGCATCGCGCCGCGGATGCGCTGCGTCGCGTAGGTCTCGAACTGCGCGCCCTGGTCTTCCTTGTAGCGGCCGGCCGCGTCCATCAGGCCGATCATGCCGGCCTGGATCAGGTCGTCGAGGTCGACGCTCGCCGGCATCTTCGCGACGAGCTGCAGCCCGAGGCGACGCACGAGCGGCGCATATTGCGCGAGCACGTCGGCCTGGGACATCTTTCCTTGAGCGTTGTACATCATGGCTCTCTCCTTCCGGTAGCGCTCACGCGGCGTGTGCCGCGCCCGCCTGATACGACGGCTTGCCGCCCGCGTGGACGGCGCGGTCCGCACCCGAACGCGGGCGCATCGGCCAGTACAGCAGGTCGGCGGCAATCTGCCGGTAGTCGCGCGCGGCCGCCGCCGACGGGAACGCGTCGACCACCGCATGCGTCAGCTCGCGCGCGTGTTCGACGAGCGGATCGGCGCTCACGCAGCCCGCGTCGGCAATCGACACCGTCAGGTAGCGGCTTGCGACGCCCGCGAGGTTGTCGAAGGCCGTCTTCGCATCCGCATGGCTGCCGACGTGATTGGTCAGCACGCGGAACTGCGCGAACGCGTGCGCGAAATGCAGCCGCTTCATGCACGCGTACGCCTCGGTGATCGCCTGCGCGGCGACCCGCGTGACGACCAGCACGTCGTGCGCTTCGCGTGCGAGCGCCGAGAACGAGCCGTCGGCGCCGAGCTGCGCGTCGACGAGGACGATGTCGGCCGGGCCGTCGATGAAGTCGCTCAGTTGCGTGTCGCTGTAGCCGGCGCGCGCGAGCCGCGCGGCCGCGCACAGGCCGAAGCCGGCGGCCACCCGCGTGCGCTCGCCGTCGCGCAGCCACGCGCCCGCGAGCGTCGCGCTGGCCGAATGCACGTCGGCGCGCTCGTCGACGACGAGCACATCCTTGCCGAGCGACGCGAGCGCCGCCGCCAGGTTCACGATGGTGGACGTGCAGCCGACGCCCGCCGGCCCGCCCGTCACCGCGACGATGCGCGACGCGCGCCCGGCCAGCAAGCGCCGCAGCCCTTCGGCCTGGTCGATGATTCGTTTATCCAAATCGCACCTCGTGCAGCTCGGCGGTGGAACGTGCGGTCAGTGCGGAGAGCAGCGTCGGCATGTCTTCGTCTTGCGGCACGAAGGGCGAGCCGTCGCGCGGCACACAGAACGCGCTCTTCAGCAGGAACTTGGTCGATGCGACATACAGGTTCTCCGGCACCTTCTGGCCGGTCGACACGTAATGGACCGGCAGCTTGTAGCGGATCACCGTGTCGAGCACGCCGCCGAGGTGGGTCGCCTCGTCGAGCTTCGTGAGGATGCAGCCGGCCAGGTCCGGATGCTCGCCCGCGCTGCGGTACGCCTGCACGACTTCGTTGAGCGTGTCGCCGTGGCTCGTCGCGTTGAGCAGCAGCAGGCGCTGCACCGGTGCGTTCGCGCCGTGCAGCATCGCGATCTGGTCGGACACCGCGCGGTCGCGCTGGCTCATGCCGATCGTGTCGATCAGCACGATGTGCTTGTTGCGCAGTTCGGACAGCGCGAGCGCGAGATCGCCCGCATCCTTCACCGCGTGCACCGGCACGCCGAGGATCTTGCCGAAGATGCGCAGTTGCTCGTGGCCGCCGATCCGGTAGCTGTCGGTGGTCAGCAGCGCGACCTTGCTCGCGCCGAAGCGCATCACGCAGCGCGCGGCCAGCTTCGCGGTGGTGGTGGTCTTGCCGACGCCCGTCGGCCCCATCAGCGCGAACACGCCGCCGCGCTCCATCAGCGCGTCCTCGCTGTCGAGCACCGGCAGGTTCGCCGCGAGCACCGACTGCGCCCATTCGACGGCCTGCTCGAAGGTCTGCGCGCCGTCGCCGGACGGCAGGTTGTCGACGAGCATCCGCACGAGCTGCGCGGACAGGCCGGCCGCGAACAGGTGCTTCGTCAGCGCGCCGTGCACGGCGCTGCGACGCTGGCGGTCGTGCCACATCAGGCTGTCGAACTGCTCTTCCATCATCCCGCGCAGTTCGCCGAGTTCGTGCATCACCGTGTCGTTGACGATTCGTTCGACGCGCGATTTCACCGCATCGGCCACCGCGGCGGCGGTATCGGCGGACAGGCGCGTGCGCTCGGCCGCTTTCGCGGCGTTCGCGGCGTTCGTGTCGGGCTTGCGCGGGGCAGCAGCCGGCATCCGGCGTTCGGCATCGCGCACGATGTCGCGTGCCCAGTCGGGCGACGATGCGCTCGCGGCACCCTGCGGCGCGAGTGCGCTCGCTTGCGGCGCGGCGGGCGTCGCCTGCGTGCGCGCGATCAGCGCGTCGCGCTGCTGCGTCAGGCGCTTCGCGTGCTCGACGAGCCACGGCGCGGGTTCGGAAGCGGCGGCCGGCCATCCGGCGGCCGGCGTACCGGGGGCCGGCCATCCGGGGGCCGGTGCGGCGGTCGACGGCGCAGCCGCAGCCGCTGCGTCCGCGTCGAGCGTCGAAGGTTGCGCCGCCGTCTCGTCCGCGTCGTCCGTTTCGTTCGCTTCGGCACTTGCGCCGAACACCGACGAAAACACGTCCGGCAGCCCGCCATCGCCCGCCGCATACGGATTGACGCTCGGGCGCGCGAACGCGGCGCCCGGGCGCGACACGATGCCCGGCACCGCGGCGGCCGGCACGGATTCCGGCACGCGCGGCGCGGCGATCCGCGGCCGTGCGGCGGCCGGCGGCGTCACCGCGGCCAGGTCCGAATCGGCCAGTGCAACGATTTCGACGCTGCCGTCATCGAGCGTGCGGTTCGACAGCACGACCGCGTCGGCGCCGAGCGCCTCGCGCACGAGACGAAGCGCGTCGCGGCTCGTTGCGCCGGTGAATTTGCGAATGTTCAAGCGGAACCCCCGATGACGTTAACGACTTTGATCGTGCGTGTGTCCGGCACTTCGGCATACGACAGCACTTTCAATTGCGGCAGGCTGCGGCGCAGGAAACGCGCGAGCATCGCGCGCAGCGCGTGCTGCACCAGCAGCACGGGCGGCAGCCCGAGATTCTGTTGACGCAGCATCGCTTGCTGCGTGCCGGTCAGAAGGTTGTGCGCGAGGCCGGGTTCGAGGCCCGGATTCGCGCCGGTGGCGAGCGCCTGCGACAGCACGCGCTCGAGATTCGAGTCGAGGCCCATCACCTGCATCTCGCCCGCGCCCGGATACCACTGCTGCGTGATCGCGCGGCCGAGCGCGAGCCGCACCGCGGCGGTGATCTCGAACGCGTCGCCGCGGCCCGCATGTTCGGACACGGCCTCGAGGATCGTGCGCATGTCGCGGATCGGCACGCCTTCCTCGAGCAGGTTCTGCAGCACCTTCTGCAGCGTCGTCAGCGAGATCGTCTTCGGCACGAGGTCCTCGACGAGCGACGGCGCGTCCTTGCCGGTGCGCTCGACGAGCGCCTGCACTTCCTGGCGGCCGAGCAGCTCCGCCGCGTGCTGGACGACGAGATGGTTCAGGTGCGTCGCGACGACCGTGCTCGCGTCGACCACCGTGTAGCCGTACACCTGCGCCTGTTCGCGCAGCGCGACGTCGATCCACACGGCCGGCAGCCCGAACGCGGGATCCTGCGTCAGGGCGCCCGGCAGCGCAGCCGTCACCTGGCCGGGGTTGATCGCGAGCCACTGGCCCGGGAACACTTCGCCGACGCCGATCTCGACGCCCTTCAGCGCGATCCGGTATGCGTTCGGCCGCAGTTCGAGGTTGTCGCGGATATGGATCACCGGCGGCAGGAAGCCGATTTCCTGCGCGAATTTCTTGCGGATGCTCTTGATGCGCTTGAGCAGCTCGCCGTCGCTGTTCTTGTCGACGAGCGGGATCAGCCGGTAGCCGACCTCGAGGCCGAGCGGGTCGATCAGCTGCACGTCGTCCCAGGTCGCCTCGTGGCTGTCGGACGGCAGCGCGGCGGGCGGCGCGATGTCGGTCACGTCGCCGGCCGCCTTGCGGGCCGCCGCGCGCTTCGTCTGCGTGCGGGCCAGCCAGATCGCGCCGCCGCCGAGCGCGAGGAACGCGAAGTGCGGCATCCCCGGGATCAGCCCCATGATCACGATGATCACGCCGGTGATCGTCAGCACGCGCGGGTTGGTGAACAGTTGCCCGGTGATCTGCGTGCCGATGTCCTCGTCGGTCGCGACGCGCGACACGATCACGCCGGCCGCGGTCGAGATCACGAGCGACGGGATCTGCGCGACGAGGCCGTCACCGATCGTCAGCAGCGTGTAGTTCGTGCCGGCCGCCGCGAAGCTCATGTCGTGCTGGACCATCCCGACGATCAGCCCGCCGATCACGTTGATCGCCATGATGATCAGGCCCGCGATCGCGTCGCCGCGCACGAACTTCGACGCGCCGTCCATCGACCCGTAGAACTCGGCTTCCTGCGACACGGCCAGGCGGCGCTTGCGCGCCTGTTCCTCGTTAATGAGGCCGGCGTTCAGGTCGGCGTCGATCGCCATCTGCTTGCCGGGCATCGCGTCGAGCGTGAAGCGCGCGGACACTTCGGCGATCCGCCCCGCGCCTTTCGTGATCACCATGAAGTTGATGATCATCAGGATCACGAACACGACGATGCCGACCGCGAAGTTGCCGCCGACGAGGAAGTGGCCGAACGCCTCGATCACCTGCCCGGCCGCGTCGGGGCCCGTGTGGCCCTCGAGCAGCACGACGCGCGTCGACGCGACGTTCAGCGACAGGCGCAACAGCGTCGAGAACAGCAGCACGCTCGGGAACGCCGCGAAGTCGAGCGGCTTCATCGTGTACATGCTGACGAGCAGCACCATCACCGACAGCGCGATGTTGAACGTGAACAGCAGATCCAGCAGCATCGGCGGCAGCGGCAGGATCATCATCCCCAGGATCATGCAGATGAGGATCGGGCCCGCGAGCGCGCGCAGGTTGGTGCCCGCGAACGGGTTCGTGCGCTTCGCGAACAGGCCGGTCGGGGTGCTCATGCTGCCTCCCGCCGGGCCGCCCCAAGGGAGGCAGTCGCCCCCTTGGGGGGCAGCGAACGAATGTGAGCGTGGGGGCTAATCATCACGAGGCTCCTTGCGCGCCTTGCGTGCCGAGCGTGTCCTCGGCTTCCTCGCGCTCATCGTCGGCGGGCACCGACGTGCCCTTGTCGAGTTCGGCCGGCACGTCGAGATCGACCGGCACCGCGGGGAACGCGCCGCCTTCCGAACGGAAGCGCTTGAGCTGGTAGACCCACGCGAGCACTTCGGCGACGGCCGAGTACAGCGAGCCGGGAATCTCGCGTTCGATTTCGACGTTGTGATACAGCGCACGCGCGAGCGGCGGCGCCTCGAGCAGCGGCACGTTGTGCTCGGCCGCGAGTTCGCGGATGCGCGCGGCGACGAGGTTCACGCCCTTCGCGACGACCTTCGGCGCGCGCATCTCGCCGTCCGTGTATTGCAGCGCGACAGCGAAGTGCGTCGGGTTCGTGACGACCACGTCGGCCTTCGGCACGGCCGCCATCATCCGGCGGCGCGCGATCGCGCGCTGCTGCTGGCGGATCCGCCCCTTCACGTGCGGATCGCCTTCGTTCTCGCGATGCTCGCGCTTCACTTCTTCCTTCGTCATGCGCAACTTCTTGTTGTACTGCCAGATTTGGTAAGGCACATCGAGCGCGGCGACCACCAGCATCCCGGCGACCGTCGTGCCGCAGCACACGGCGACGAGATGCAGCGCGTCGGGCAGCGCCGCGCCGAGCGGCTGCGTCGCGAGGCCGAGCAGTTCGTCCTTGCTGCGCCAGATCGCGATGCCGCCGATCCCGCCGACGACCAGCGTCTTCGCGAGCGACATCCCGAGCTGGATCGGCCCCTGGATCGAGAAGATCCGGCCGAGGCCCGAGATCGGGTTCAGGCGGTCGAACTTCAGCTCGAAGGTTTTCTGCGAGATCAGCCAGCCGCCGAGCGCCATCGGCGCGAGCAGCGCCGCGAGGCCGGTGAGCGCGAGGATCGGCAGCAGCGCGGCGAAGCCTTCGAGGCTCGCGCTGCCGGCCGCCGACAGCATCCGGTTCGTGTCGAACGCGGTTGCACGATCGAACGTGAACGCGCCGCGCAGCATCGCCTGCAGATGCGCGCCCGACGGGCCCGCGAGCAGCCACGCGCCGTAGAACCCGGCCGCGAGCAGCGCGAACGAAGCCAGTTCGCGCGAACGCGCGACCTGCCCCTCCTCGCGCGCCTTCTCGCGGCGTCTGGGAGTGGCGGCTTCGGTCTTGTCGAGATCGCTCTCGTCTGCCACGGGGCCTCCAGTCGGGTACGGCGGAATGCCGCTTTCCAGTGACACCGATTATTCATGGAGGCGTCAAACGCCGATCGGTCGAGCAAAGCCGGGAAAGGGGGGTATTTCGGGGAATCGGGCGAGCCGGTGCGAACGAGGCTGGATGGGGGACGGAGCGGCGCGCGACGCGGTGCGATGCGGCGGAAAAACACGGCGATCGGCGCAACGGTGGAGCGAGGTTTCCGGCAAGGTTCCCGGACGGGACGGTGGCGGAGTGAAGCGGGGAACGGTGAAGCGGAGAAAACGAGGAAGTCAGGCCCCGACGCGACGGCATCGCGCGTCGGGGCAGGCGGCGCTCAGGCCGCCGGGATCGGATCCGAGCCGAAGCGGTTCGGGCCTGCGGTGCCGCGCGAGCACATCCACACGAGCAGCAGGATGGGGCCAACGACCGGAATGAGCCCGAGCAGCAGGAACCAGCCCGAGCGGCCCGTATCGTGCAGGCGGCGCACGCTGACCGCGATGCCCGGAATGATCAGCGCCAGCGAAATCAGGAAGATCGCGCCCAGCAGCAGCAGCGCGATCAGGCCCGCGTCGCGGCCGATCGCGCCGAGCACCTGGGCGGCGACCGAAAGAATGCAGCTCAGCAGCGCGAAATACCAGTATTCGGCACGACGCGCACGGCCTTCGAATTTCGCGTATTGATTGAGTACGGAACGAACAGCCTCGGAAAAATTCATTTTATTACCCTCCTGTTTTATATTGGCGACCCCGGAAACAACGCGGGAATTATATGTTCGAATTTCGACAGGCTCCATCTCTTTTCGCATACCGGCCAAGCGAAACCCCGTCGCACCGGCTCGGAACGGCTGTCACAGCGTAATGCGGCGCCGCCGGCTTGCATGCCGCGTCATTTTAATAATCGTGAAAATCTGACAGAAACCACACCTTCAGATAATCCGGCGTTTGATTACAACCGAATGAATCCCGACGCGATCGATAATCGATCCGGTCGTGCGGCATTCGATTTACCGGCCAACCGGCATGACGCGAGCGCGCCAGTCGCGCTACCCTTCGCCATTCCCGATCCCGCTCGCATCGCACCGTATTCCGTCATCCGCTCGCTCCGCTGCTGTCGCTCGCCTGCGCGCTCGCCGCCGGCTGCGCGGGCAAGCCGGGTACGCCCGACCTGCCGCCCGGTGCGCAGGCGCCGGACGCGCCGCATCCCGGCACGATCGTCGTGCGATATGCGTGGAACGGGGCGACGCAAACCTGGCGCGCACAGGATGTCGCCGCGAGCTTCGCGTTCCGCTGTTTCGACGCGCATGGCCAACCCACGGAACGCACTCGCGCGGCCTGGTGCGTGCCGGTCGTCGAGATCGAATCGGTGTCGGTCGATGCCGGCGGGCGCGCCGTCGCGCCGGCCGACTCGGCGCGCATCGAAAGCACCGCGTATGGGCCCGGCCGCCGCTTTCCCGACCATACGACGGCGGTAAGCACCGGCCGGCCTTCGGTCCAGGCCCTAGCCGGCCGCTGCCCGCTGCAGCGCGCCGAGATCGAGCTTCTTCATCGTCATCACCTGCGCCATCACGCGCTCGGCGCGCGCCGGATCGCCCGTCATCAGTTCGGACATCTGCACGGGCACAACCTGCCACGACACGCCGAAGCGGTCGCGCAGCCAGCCGCACTGCTGCGCGCGCTCGTCGCCGCCTTCGGACAGGCGCGCCCAGTAGCGGTCGATCTCGTCCTGGTCGCGGCAGTTGACGACGAACGACACGGCCGGCGTGATCTGGAACACGGGGCCACCGTTCAGCGCGACGAACGCCTGCCCGTCGAGCTCGAACGCAACCGTCATCACCGTGCCCTCCGCCTGTCCGGACGCATGCGCGCCGGCCTTGCCGTAGCGCGCGACGTGCACGATGCGCGCGTTGTCGAACACCGACACGTAGAAACCGGCGGCCGCCTCGGCGTCGCGGTCGAACCACAGGAACGGCGTGATGCGTTGTATGCGGGGGCTCATGGCGCTGTCTCCTCGATGTCGTGCCGGCACCGGTGCCGGTTTTACATCGTAGGCGCTGCGCGCGCGCACGGCGGCGATCCGATCCGTAGTTCGCGCGCGGCCTCCCGACAAAAAAAAGGGGGGCGATCGCTCGCCCCCCCCTCTTTGCTGCCTGCGGCCGTGCCGCGTCAGAACGCGACGAAAGGCGCCGCGCCGCCGCTCGAGCGCTTGTCCATTCCGAAGTAGATCGTCTTGCCGTAGAAGTGCGGCATGCCGATGTCGAGCCATCCGGGCGAACCAAACGGGCCCGCGATGTCGTTGAACGCGAACGTCGACGCGTTCGAGAACAGCGTATCCGCGTTCGCGACGGGCATCGACACGGTGCCGCTCGCGCTGTTCTGGCCGGTCAGCGTCGCCGTATAGGTGGTCGTCGAGGACGGGCAGTAGAACTGCGAGTTCCTCGAACAGACCGTCTGCGACGAATCGTTGAAGAAATACGCGTTCGAGCCGGTATCGAAGAAAGCCGTCACCGTGCTGCCGAGGAACGACGCGCTGACGTCGCCCGTCGTGGTCGACGTCATGACGGTCGACGCACCGAGCCCGTTGTTGCCCTGCGTGCCGATCCCGAAGATCAGCAGGCCCTTCGCGCTGGCCTGCCCGCTGCTCGAGATGTTCGGCATCTGCACGATCACGCCGTTGTTGTCGGTCGCGAAATGATGAACCGGGTTGGCCACCTGCTGCGCGACCGGCACGAGCGCGACCGCGCAACTCGCATTGCCGTTCGGGCACGCGTAGTAGTTGTTGTTCGACGACGTCGACGTCGCGCAGGTCGTACCGCAGTCGACCGGCGCCGGCCCGATGCCGAGGATCCCGTTCGCGCCGAGCGCGCTCGCCGAGTTGGCCGACGCGCCGCCGTTCGTGCACGAGCTCGGCACGCTCGTCGTGCCGAGGTCGCCGATGATCTGCACGGGCAGCGAGTTCGCCTGTTCGGTACCGATCGACAGGTCGACCGTGCGCACCGAGCCCCACGTGTAGCTCGACACGAACTTGCCGCACTCGGCGACCGGCGCGCCGCCGCTCGTCACCTGCGGCAGGTTGCCGAGCACGCCCGACACCGCGCTGCCGACGAGCCGCAGCCCATAGGACGCGGTATCGACGAGCACGTTGCTGACCACCTGGCAGTTCGACGTGCCCGGCGCGCAGACCTTCACGTTGACGGTCGGGATGTTGATCACGTTCGCAACGCCGGTGCCGACGGTGATGACGGCCGTGTTCGCGGTATTGCCGTCCGACACGGTCGAACCGTTGCCGTTACTGCCGCCGTTGTTGCCGGAGCTGCCGCCGTCATCGCCGCCGCCGCATGCCGTCACGAGCACGGCCGTCGCGGCCGCGAGGCCCAGCACGCCGAGCCAGCGCTTGAATGTACGAGGAATTCTCAAGATCGCTCTCCCGCTGTCACTGGATGTCGTTGCCGGCGAGGCCGGCAGGCAGCGCCGCCGGCAGCCACGCCTGGCCCGAGAACGCGCCCATGTGGCCGCCCGTCCGGATCACGAGGCCGCTGGTGTAGACGGACACGGGCGCACGCCAGCCGCGCGCCGCATGCGCCGCCTGGACGCCGGCGGTGTACTGCGGGAAATAGCTGCCGAGCAGCGATGCGAGATCCGGCATCGTCGGCCCGCGCCATGCGAGGCCGAACACGCTGCCGGCGGCCGACGTGTATTCGTGGATGACGGTGCCCGATCCGAGCGTGATCTCGCGAACGGTATAGGCGGCCGTGCTCGTCTGCACGCCGTCGGCCGAACGCATCGCGCGCTGCATCGCGCGCACGGTTGCAGCCCGATCGTCCGCCGGCGGCGACATCGGCGCGCCGCCCAGTTCCGCGTGTGCGTGGACGGTCCACAGCACACCCATTGCAGCCGTCGCGTGTGCGACGGCCCAGCCCAAGCGTTTCAGCTTCACGTTCCCCCCCAAGGGACTGGCTTCGTTGCCGGCGGCGCAGCCATCGTGCCCGCGCCACCGGTCAACATATGAATTCGTACGAATGACGCTCCATTACTGCTGACGCGTAGTATGCCTGCTGAGTGTGTCTAAGTGTCAATTCGACGCAGCCCGAACAGCGCGCGCGTGCGCGGCGAGCGTGGGAAAACGTGGCGGGAACGGCGTGACGCGCATCGGGCGGCCCCGCGGAACGGAGCGCGCCGATGCACTGCAGCAAGCTCAGAAGCCCAGGCTCGCGAGCAGGTCGTCGACCTGCCCCTGGTCCTGGACCACGTCGGACTTGCCTTCCGGCGCGATCTGCGGGCCGTTCAGCAGCGACTCGGGGCTGCCGGTCGAGCTCATCTGCTCGGCCGCCAGCGCGGCCGCGGTGGCCGCGAACTGCTCGCGCCGCTCGGGTGCAATGTTCTCGACGAGCACGGTGAGGAGCTGCTGCTCGATCAGGTAGACCATGTCCATGATCTTCTTGATCACCTGCCCGGTCAGATCCTGGAAATCCTGCGCGAGCATGATCTCGAGCAGCTGCGCGCTGGTCGCCGACGCCGACTCGGGCAACGTGCGCAGGAACGTGCGCGTGTCGTCCATCAGCTCGCGCACTTCCGCGTGCTCGATCGGCGCCGCATACCACTGCGCCCAGCGCGTGTCGAGCGCCTCGGCCTCGTTCTGGATGCGCTCCTGCATGGGCTTCGCGATCTCGATCGCGTTCAGCACGCGCACGGCGGCCTGCTCGGTCATCGTCGCGACGTAGCGCAGCCGGTCGCGCGCATCGGGCACGGCTTCCGCCGCGCGCTCGACATGCTTGTCGAGCCCGAGCTCGCGCATCGAATCGCGCAGCGCGCGCGTGACCTGGCCGATGCGCGCCAGGATCCGGTCGCTCGCGAGATCGGCGCCTTCGGGGTGGCTGTCGGCGCTGAACCCCGCGCCGGCGAGCGCCGCATGGATCGGCTCGTTCACGTCAGCTCCCGGTCTTCGCCATCTTGTCGATGATCTTGTTCAGCTTCTCGTCGAGCGTCGCGGCCGTGAACGGTTTCACGACGTAGCCGCTCGCGCCCGCCTGCGCGGCCGCGATGATGTTCTCCTTCTTCGACTCGGCCGTGACCATCAGCACCGGCAGGTGCGTGAGCGTCGCGTCCGCGCGGATTTCCTTCAGCATCGCGAGGCCGTCGAGGTTCGGCATGTTCCAGTCCGAGATCACGAATTCGAAGCCGCCGCCGCGCAGCCGCGCGAGACCGGCCGCACCGTCCTCCGCTTCGTCGACGTTCGTGTAGCCCAGTTCCTTGAGCAGATTGCGGACGATCCGGCGCATCGTCGGGAAATCGTCCACCACCAGGATTTTCATGCTCTTGTCCATCGTCGTTCCTTTCCAGATTCGTTTCCGTCGGGACGCGTATCGTGGCACGCGCCCCGTGACATTCCATTCACACGCGCTGCACGCGATCGCCCATCGTTGCCAGTCGCGCCATCACGCGGCGGCTCATGTCGGCGAGCGGCACAACCTCGTCCGCACCGCCGAGCGCGATCGCCTCGCGCGGCATCCCGAACACGATACAACTCGCTTCATCCTGCGCGAACGTGTAAGCGCCCGCGCGTTTCATTTCCAGCAGGCCGGCCGCGCCGTCGCGGCCCATCCCGGTGAGGATCACGCCGATCGCGTTCTTGCCCGCGTGCGTCGCCGCCGAGCGGAACAGCACGTCGACCGACGGGCGGTGACGGTTCACCGGCGGCTCGTCCGACAGTTGCGCGATGTAGTTCGCGCCGCTTCTCGCGAGCAGCAGGTGCGCATGGCCCGGCGCGATGTACGCGTGGCCCGGCAGCACGCGCTCGCCGTGCTCGGCTTCCTTCACCGAGATCCGGCACAGGCCGTTCAGCCGCTGCGCGAACGATTTCGTGAAGCCGGGCGGCATGTGCTGAGCGATCAGCACGGCCGGCGCATCCGGCGGCAGCGGCGTCAGCACCTCGCGGATCGCCTCGGTGCCGCCCGTCGACGCGCCAATGATGATCAGCTTCTCGGTACTGACGAGCGGGTTGTTGATCATCGGCGCGGCCGGCTGGCTGTCCGCCGTGCGCGCGGCGGCCTGCGGCTGCGGCGCCTGGCGCACGCGTGCGCGCGACGCCGCGCGGATCTTGTCGGCGAGCTTTTCCGCGTAGTCGAGCATCCCGTCGCGAATCCCGACGCGCGGCTTCGTGACGAAATCCACCGCGCCGAGTTCGAGCGCGCGCAGCGTGATCTCCGAGCCGCGCTCGGTCAGCGACGACACCATCACGACCGGCATCGGCCGCAGGCGCATCAGCTTCTCGAGGAAGTCGAGCCCGTCCATGCGCGGCATTTCGACGTCGAGCGTGAGCACGTCGGGGTTGTGCTGCTTGATGAGCTCGCGCGCGACGAGCGGATCGGGCGCGGTCGCGCACACCGTCATGTCGGGCTGGCTGTTGATGATCTCCGTCATCAGGCTGCGGATCAGCGCCGAATCGTCGACGCACAATACTTTGATCTTCTGCACTGCGGTCATGCCTCCTGCTTTTTCGATAGGTTCCCCGCGTACGCGCTTCCGGCGCCCGGGCTCCCGGCATACGGGTTCGCCGCCCGCACGCCGGCGGCACTGCCCGCGCTGCCGGTGCCGCCCGGGCTCGCGCCGCGCGCGCCGAACAGCTCGATGCGCGGGCGCGCCGGCTGCGGCGCGGCCGGCCGCTTCGCCGCGAACAGCTCGACGTGCGCGCGCGACCGTGCGGCGCGCTCGGCCTCGCGCGCGAGCGCGGCTTCGCGCTCGGTGACGCCCGGCACCTGCAGCCGCAGCTTCTTCACCATCGCGCGCCCCGTGTGCGGCATGAACGCGACCTTGCGCGGGTGCACGCCCTGCAGGTCTTCCGCCGTGATGCGGATGCGTTCGAGCGCGAGGTAGCGGCGCACGAAATCCGCGTTGCGATCGCCGATGTTGATGGTCGTCATCCCGGCCAGCACGGCCGCGCCGCCGAACACCTTCGCCTCGATGCGCTCGCGGCGCCCGCCGGCCTTGATCAGCTCGTTGATCAGCACTTCCATCGCGTACGCGCCGTAGCGCATCGATTCCGACGCGGCCGCGCCCGGATCGGCGCCGTCGTCGGGCAGCATGAAGTGGTTCATCCCGCCGATGCCCGCGTACGGGTCGTGCAGGCACGCGGCGACGCACGAGCCGAGCACGGTCATCAGCACCATGTCCTCGGACGTCGTGTAGAACTCGTTCGGCAACAGCTTCACGCCGGGACGGCCGAAGTGGTTGTCGAAATAGCGATTGGTCGCGATCGGCAGTGCGCTCATCCGCGATCTCCATAGGCGGGCGCGGCGTCCGCGGCCCGTGCGGGCACGCGCGACGGCATGGCGGCCGCCGCAGGCGCCTGCGCGCCACGCGGCCGCGCACCCTGCGCGGCGTCGCGAGTCAGTTCGTACACCGTCTGCCCGCGCAGGCGGAACGCCTGCGTGACGTACGTGAAGTTTTCCGAATGGCCGGCGAACAGCAGCCCGCCCGGCTTCACGAGCGGCTCGAAACGCGACAGCACCTGCCCCTGCGTCGGCTTGTCGAAATAGATCATCACGTTGCGGCAGAAGATCGCGTCGAACGGCTTCGCGATCCCGTAGTCCGCATCGGTCAGGTTCAGCTGCTCGAAGCGGATCATCGCGCGCAGCTCGGGGCGCACCTTCACGCGGCCGGCCTGCGCGCCCGTGCCCTTCAGGAAAAAGCGCTTCAGCCGCTCGGGCGCCAGGTGCTTGACCTGGTCGTACGTATAGATGCCGGCTTCCGCCTTCGCGAGCACCTGCGTGTCGAGATCGGTCGCGAGGATCGACGCGCCGCGCGCCGCCGATTCGCCGAGCGCCTCGATCAGCGTGATCGCGATCGAGTACGGCTCCTCGCCGGTCGACGCCGCCGAGCACCATACCGATACGGGCGCCGGCCGCCCCTTCACGAACGCCGACAGGATCGGGAAGTGATGCGACTCGCGGAAGAACGCGGTCAGGTTGGTCGTCAGCGCGTTGGTGAACGCTTCCCACTCGAGCGGATCGTCTTCCTGCTCGAGCAGGTCGAGGTAGTCGCGGAACGTGTCGAGGCCGCGCGCGCGCAGCCGCCGCGCGAGACGGCTGTACGCCATGTCGCGCTTGTGCTCGGACAGCGAGATCCCCGCGCGTTGGTGGATCAGCGCGCGGATGCGGGCGAAATCCGCGCCGGTAAACGCGAAGTCGCGCCCCGGCTCGCCCGCGCGAGGCGAGGCATCCGGTGCATCGGGTCGAAACGGCGCGCGCGCGTTCGGCATGGCTTAGAAGGTCTCCCAGTCGTCGTCGGACGTGCCGGCCGCGGCCAGCGCCGGCTTCTCGCCGTTCAGCGCGGGGCGCACGAGCGCGGGCTTCGCGGCCGGCTTGTCCGCCGGGGCGGCGGCCGACTTCGCGAGACGCGGCCCGTAGCCGCCTGCAGCGGCGCCCCGGGACGCGGGTGCTTCCTTCTGCGTACGCGCATCGGGGTCCGCCGCGCGCTTCGGTTGGCTTGCGCCCGCTGCGCCCGCCGCCGCCGACGTGGCCGCATGCGACGCCGGCGCGGCACGCCGTGCCGGTTGTGCCGCAGCCTGCGGCGC
>NZ_JBYSWZ010000025.1:9922-81534 GCF_058781685.1 Burkholderia sp. FW306-1C-G01B | reverse complement strand
CTTTTCTTCTTCATTGGCATATCCATGACCTTTACACCTCATGATATGCCCCGCCCACGAAATCACGGATAGGTCCGACGAGCGCAATGCCACGCGCGACGCGTTACGTCAGGCAGCCCTCAACACGCTGCCGGCGTGCTGCCGCATACGGTATTCACGAGCGTCACGATGTTGCTGCTCGTGAACGGCGACGCGCCTTGCTGCTTCACCGCAGAGTTCGTATAACCCCAGCTCGTCACGCCGACCACGATATTGTGCAAGGCTGCGTTGCCGAAGGTCGTGCCGTTGAGTGTCGGCGGCATGCCAAGATTGACGAGCCACGGGCCGCCGCTCGAACCCCCGGTCATCAGCGATCCGATGATCGTGTTGTTCGAGTTGCTGGCGGACACGAAACCTTGCGATTCGGTACGCTCCATGTAGACGCCGCTATCCAAGGCCACCGGGTAGCCGAGCTGGTCGATCAGCGCGAGTCCTGACGGGGTGTAGCTATAGCCGTTCCAACCATAGCCATACCATCCGGTGCTATTGCCCGCATACGATCCGGCTTGCGGCGACAGCACGATCACGGCCACGTCGTCCTGGCAGACGACACCGGCGACAGCGCATGGATCGGTGCCGTCGTAATAGGAAGTCATGACGGTGGCCGATGCTCCGTTCCACGTGCCATAGGGCGCGGTTCCGTTACTGTAGGCCGGAACGAATACCCAGTTCGAGTAGAACTGCCGCTGACCGAAATTCGCGACGCAGTGCGCAGCCGTGACGACCACTCCCGGTTTGATCAGGGAGGCAGAGCACAGATAGGTCGCCGAGCCGATGTTGAAGAACAGCTTGCCGGCTGCGCGGAACGGATAGTAATACTGCGTATTGTCGCCGCTTGCATTCACCTGGCTAGTGGTATACGGCTGATTCGACGATCCGTATTCCTGCGGTTCGACCCCGGACTGACTCAAATCGACTGGCGCGACCAGTCGCACCGGCCTTTGCCTGCCGTCTCCAACGCCGCCTTGCGCATAGCCCGGCACGCCCAGCGCCGGCCTGGCGTTGTACATCAGTGAATCCAGCATGGTAGGCGGCGCAACGAGCGGTCTTGGCAGCGGCATCGGCAGAGCGTGCTTGAAATCGACTGTGGCCACCTGGAGACCGCGCTCGGGTAACGTGATCTGCGTCACGCCTCCCTGCGTTCTGATCTGCTGGGCCAGCGCGCTGGTTGCGATCAACGAACCGAAAGCAACAACAGCGATTTTACTGATCAGTTTGCTCATTTGAATCTCCTTTCGAACTTATGAGTTGTTTTTCTGAGATTCGAAATATCTGTCGAACATTGAGGTGCCCCTCAGATAGCACGAAAATTATGCTGGGCGAATTAAATAAACTGCGAGGACATTGCGTGAAAATGCTTCCAATGAACTCTCTTTGTTGTTGCTGAGCAATCGAGCCGGTGGAATGGGTGGGGCTTTGTTTTAATTGATTGGTTAATGTTTTTCGCCGATTGGAATGCAAATCGTGCGCCAATTTAATTTCTTGGGGCCATCTCCGGTGTGGTCGGTAAGAATCAACAAAAATGCAGTGGATGTAATGCGAATTTTGTTTGGATGAAATAAAGAACAAATCAAATTTACACCTTATAAATCGACTCAATGGTATAACATTATATAATAAGCTTTATTACTTTTTATAATTTAATGAAATCCGGTTGATTTAAATGTGATTGTCGGGTGCGAATAAATCCGGAGGCATTAATGGAATTAAAACTTGCATCGTTTCAAATCCACGCCGCGAGATTCAATCGAGGGAATCGGTTCGAAAACCGCATACGAGTTCAACCGGAACGGTGGCGCGAAGCCGATGTGTCTGGACCGGGCGGCCGCCTTTTTGCCGCCGTCGGTCGCGCGTTCAGCCGATGCCAGCGTGCCGGCGCACAAACCTACCGAACGCCCCCCGGCTGACCCAACCCGCCGCACCGCCTCCACGGCCCGCCCCGTCCGTTTCCTCTCCGCCTCTCGTCCCAACAGACGATGTAACGCCACCCCCGACCGGCCAGAATCCTTTCACGAACAACGGATTCTGAACCAGGAGGAGGCCGACATGATCGATGTCCGTGCGCTTGGCTATGTCGTCGTCGAGGCGACGCGCGTCGATGCGTGGCGCCGCTACGCGGAAGACGTGCTGGGCATGCAGGCGCTCGACGCACCCGACGGCGCGCTGTACCTGAAGATGGACGAGCGCGCCGCCGGCGGAAGTCGCGATTCCGCGCGTCGATGTGTGCTTCTCCGGCGAATGGTCGGACTGGGTCGTCGACAAGATGGTGATCCAGGCCAACTGCCGCGAACTCGTCGACAACATCTCGGACGTCGCGCACTTCGCGACCGTGCACCGCGCGCCGATCGACTATTTCGCGAACCTGTTCGAGGATCACAAGGCGACGCAACTGATGGTCGGCCGCAGCGAGAAGCTCGGCGGCGACAGCCTGAGCGCGCTGTCGACGTATTTCGGGACGGCCGTGCACATCACGCAGATGACAGGGCAGAGCAACGGGCAGCCGATCCATTCGGTGCTGTTGAACTGCCATGTGCCGATCGGCATGAACAGCTTCGAGCTGCGTTACGGCGTGATCGTGAAGAAGGTGGCCGGGCTGACCGACGAACAGAACCTGGAGATCGCGAACGCGTACGTGAAGGAAGCGCAGCGCGCGTTCTACGAGGACGTCGACATCTGGCACAGCAAGACGCGGATCGACAACCCGCTGCTGTGCGAAGGCGACGGCCCGCTGTACCAGATGCGCGACTGGTATTCGCGGTTCTACCTGGACATGGCCGACGTGTGGCGCGACGTGCGTCGCGCGCGAGACATTCGAAATGCGGATTCGCGAAGGCGCCTCGCCGCCGGCGCTGCAGCACGTGTTGGAGCCGCGGCAAAAAAACGGCGGCCCAGCCGAAAATCGGGGGGGCATCGAAATATGCTCCGTCGGCCGGCAACACCCGCCACATAAGGCGCGCGCGGCGCCCGTGCGCGCGCGTCGCACCGAAAGAGCTTGACGGGGCGGCCGCTACCGCGTAGTGTCCGTGACCGAAGTCTTCAAGAAGTTCGATTGCTCATCATTGGCCGCACTCCGTGTGCGGCAGTCGTTGGTCTCTCCCTCTTTGATTCTTTCTGTGCCCGTCGCGGGCGCATGTTCAATTATTCGTATTAAGGAAGTATTTGTGGATACCGGTACCGTCAAGTGGTTCAACGAAACCAAGGGCTTTGGTTTCATCTCCCCGGACAACGGCGGCGACGATCTGTTCGCCCATTTCTCGGAAATTCGCGGCACGGGCTTCAAGACCCTGGCCGAAGGCCAGAAGGTCAGCTTCGAAGTGAAGCGCGGCCCGAAGGGTCTGCAAGCGTCGAACATCACGCCGCAGTAAGCCGCATCGGCATCGGCCGCCGATCGGCGGCGGGTGCCGGATGGAGTTTCGCGCGGGGCGCCGCTGCGGTTCCGGTGGCCTGCGCGTTCCGATGCGCACGACCGATGCATCGCGACATTCACGATGCATCGGTCGTGACGCCTCCCCATCGCATGCGTGACCCGCGTGCGACACAACGCCCTCGCGAAGCGAGCGCCGCTTCGCCAGCGCATCACCGCTTTAACGCATCAACCCGAGCAGACCGCCGCCATGCCGTAGCAGCCGGCGCGGTCCCGACTACTTGCGCGGCGCTCATCGCGCCGCCGCCACCGACCGCCCGAACGCCGCAACGCGCCGGGCTCCGATCGCAAGACAGGCCCGTGGCCCGTCTGAACGAACCGATACCCGGCAGCCTGCCGGCCGTCGTCCCGTTGCGGGAAACGGCGCCGGGCAGATCGCCGCGGCCGCGGTCAATCACCTTGTCTGGAGGAATTGGTTTGGCAAAAGAAGAACTGCTGGAACTGGACGGAATCGTCGACGAAGTGCTGCCGGACAGCAAATACCGTGTCACGCTGGAAAATGGCGTGGTGGTGGGCGCGTATGCGTCGGGCCGCATGCGCAAGAACCACATCCGCATTCTCGCGGGTGACCGCGTGACGCTGGAACTGTCGATGTACGACCTGACCAAGGGCCGCATCAACTTCCGTCACAAGGACGCGAATTCTCCGCGTCCGCAACGCAACAGCGGACCGCGCCGCTAAGCGGTCAGGATCGCGCGCAGCACGGCGCCGATCGACTCCCGTCCGGCCGTGCGGTCGGACGAACCGGATGGACGGCACGGGTCGTGCCGTTTGCCGTTTGTCGGTCGCCGGCGGCGTCGTTACGCCGCGGCGGCCAACACTATCTTCTCCGATCGCCGCGCGTATTCAACGCTCAGGTGGCCACGTCTCTCAGGAAATCCTCGACGACCGTCGCGAAATACGGCGGACATTCCTGCATCGGGTAATGCCCGCAATTCGGAATCTTCAAGAGTCGCGCGTTCGGGTGCCAGGCCAGGAACGTCGCCTGCATCGCCGCTTCGTCGAGCCCCGGATCCTTGTCGCCGACGATCACCAGAAAGCGCGTGTCGAGCCCGCGGATATCGTCGACGAAATCCGTTCCGGTCAGCATGTCGAGATAGGCGAGCCGGCAACCCGGCGCCACGCGCTCGCGGTTCTGCCGCAGTTTCACGTCGGCCCATCGCGCCGACAGTCCACCCGTCACGAATCGCACGAGCCGGCGAAACGCGTCGTCGCTCACGGCCGTGCTCGCGAAGAACGCGCGCGCGTCGTCGTTCAGGCGATTGCCGGACGCCGACACCGGACACACGGCGATCGCGCTCTTGATGCGCGACGGCGCGTTGGCGGCGATCCGCTGCGTCGCCATGCCGGTCATCGAATGGCCCATGACGTGAAAGCGCTGCCAGCCGAGCCGGTCCGCGAGCGCGAGGCAATCGGCTGCAATCTCGTCGACGGTGCAGGCGCCGTTCAGGTGGATGGAGGTCCCGTAGCCGCGCAGGTCGACGAAGACGTAGGTGAAGGCCGTTTCGTCGAGATACGGCAGCAGCGCCGCGTAGTTCGTACTGTCGCCGAGCCAGTCGTGCATGACCATCACGCATTCGGGGCCGGTGCCGTGCCGCAGGTAGCCGAGGCCGTCGAGGTCGGCGTTCGGGCAGGAGGCGAAGGTGTCGATACGGTTCATTTCAAGGGGTTTCCTTTTGGTCCGGGAACCAAAACGAAACGCCCTCCCGGCGGACCGGGAGGGCGTCTTGAAAGTGCATCGATCGTATCGGGCCGACCCGCGAAAGTCAACGTTCAGCGCGCCATCCCGCTCGACACCTCGACGCGCTGCGCATTGACCCAGCGGTTGTCGTCCGATAGCAGCGACGCGATCATCGGCCCGATGTCGTTACACTGAAAAGCGCGCCGACGGGCGGGTGAACGCACGCGCAGCAACGCGGTTCGCGTGCGGCTTTACGCGCGGGCCGGCACGGTCGTACACTCGTCGGCAATTCGCGGCCCGCGCGCATGGCTTTCAAATCCTTCAGTCGCTTTCAGCAGGCCAACGACCGTGCCAGCCGGACATTCGTCGCGCGACGCCAGGAGGCGCCATGAGTGCAGACGCAGCCCCCGCATCCCCACCCGTTCAGGACCGCATCCAGCACGTGTTCGTGCTGATGCTCGAGAACCGCTCGTTCGATCACCTGTTCGCGCTGTCGGGCATCGCCGACATCGTCGCCGCGTCGCCGGGCGACAGCAATGCGTACGGCGGCGCCGTCTATCCGTTCGGCGGCGGCGCGCCTGACCGGATGCCGACCGACCCGTGCCACGAATTCACCGACGTGCTCGAACAGCTCTGCGGCGCGGGCGTGCCGTTCGTGAAAGGGCAGGCTTATCCGGGCGTCAATAATTCGGGATTCGTGTCGAACTACGCGACGTCGCATTCCGAAGGCACGCCGCCTCAGCCGGCCGACGCGGGCAAGATCATGCAGGGCGCCGATGTGCGGACGCACGCGCCGTCGCTGTACGCGCTCGCGAATGCGTTCGTGCTGTGCGACGCGTGGCATGCGTCGATGCCGGGGCCGACCTGGCCGAACCGCTTCTTCCTGCACGGCGCGTCGTCGGCCGGGCTCGACCATTCGCCGACCAGGGAAGAAATGGGCGGGTGGGAGGCGTTCGACGGCTTCCGTTATCCGAAGGGCTCGATCTTCGGCGCGCTCGGCGACGACAACTGGCGCATCTACCAGGATCAGTCGGGCGATCCGCTCGGCCACGTGCCGCAGGTCGCGTCGCTGAAGGGCGTGAGCTTCGTCGACGTCGACGATCTCGCGCACTTCGAGGCCGATCTCGCGGCCGGCTACACGGCACGCTACACGTTCATCGAGCCCAGCTACGGAGATATCGTGCACGGCACCTACCGGAACGGCAGCTCGCAACACCCGATGGACGGGCTGGCCGGCGGCGACCAGCTCGCCGCGCGCGTGTACAACGCGATTCGCAATTCGCCGGTGTGGAACAGCAGCCTGTTCGTGATCGTCTACGACGAGCACGGCGGCTTCTACGATTCGGTCAGGCCGGGCGCCGCGCCGCCGCCGAACGACGGTGCGGCCGCGACGCTGAATGCGAGCGGCTTCGGCTTCGACGTGTATGGCGTGCGCGTACCGGCGATCGTGATTTCGCCGTGGGTCGCGGCCGGGAAGGTCGACCACACGCCGTACGATCATGCGTCGGTCGCCGCGACGCTCGAGCGGCTGTTCGGCCTCGCGCCGCTGACCGATCGCGACCGCCTCGCCAACGACCTGCTGGCGCTCGTGACGACCACCTGCCGCACCGACTGCCCGCAAAGGATTGGATCATGAGCACGCCCCCGGACCCGCGTGACGCGCTGCCCGTGCGCGACGGCACGAGCCTGATCGCCTATCTACACATCCTGAAGAAAGCGCATGCGGCGCTGGTCGGTCACGACAACGCCCATCTGCGCTTCAGCGAGATCGTGACGCGGGGGCAGGCGCGGCAATACATCGAGGAGCTGATGCCGACGCTGCTGCAGGCGCGTGCGGAGCGCCGGCGGCGCCGGCATGGCGGGAAGCATCGCTGACGGGTATGGCGGCGCACGGGTGGCGCAGTGTGAAGCCGGTGCGTGCGTGAGGCAGGCCGCGACGCGTCGCGCCGCCTGCCGCGCGCGCTGCACGCTGACTGCCGCTACCGCCGCACCCGTCGACTGAGCGGCCGCGCCGGCAAATATCGCGGCGCGCAAGCCACGATGATCGGGCCGATACCGGATCGATTGCGTCACACGTCGCCGTTGGCTTAAGATCGGCAGCAGTTCATCCCACGCCTTCAGCGCCAATGAAAACGAGCATACGCCTGCAGGTCGCCGTCATTACATCCGCCTTTGCGGTGTTCAACGTCTACATGCACATTCAGCAGTTCATCAGCGGTTGCATGTGGGTCAGGGGCCATCAGCGCTGCAGCTTCGAAAACAGCGCGAATTTCGAAGGCTGGATGGATCTCGACCTGCTGGTCACGTGTTGCTGGGTCGCCGGCGCCGTGATGGGCTGGGTGGCTGTCGCAGAGGCGGCGAGAAAGCCGGATTAACGGGCGACACCCGTGTTCGTGTTCGACGAATCAGCTGCAACATGGCGCTCGATCGAAACGACTCTGTCAATCCGTGACTACGCGTATTCGCTGGCCAGCGGCGAAGCCGCTCCTGATTCAATCGAACCGGAAATGAACTCGCGAGCTGCTGCCGGCGGAAGAGATCACGGCGATCCTCGGCGAGTGTTTCCGTGCGGCGCGCGCGCCGCGTGGTGTGCGATCGTCGCATCGCTGCTCGTGTGAGATCCGAGGTGCGACGACGGTGGCCGGAACCGCCTTCGTCGAGTAGTTCGGACCGTCACGCGTAAGGCTGGAACGCACGGGTTTCACGCGTCGAACCGGGCTTCCATTCCGGCTTTGATTTCCCCAGTGCCGTGCACTAGATTCGAAGCGTTCATATGTCACCGAGCGCGAGGTGGAGTCATGACTCCGTGGGAGATTCAGGGCACCGAATTGATCAGTTGCAATTGCTCATACGGTTGTCCTTGCCAGTTCAGTGCGTTGCCGACCAACGGAAATTGCGAAGCGATGGGCGCGATTTCGATCGACAGCGGCCACTACGGCGACGTGGTGCTCGACGGCGTCAGGATCGCTGTCGTGTTTCAGTGGCCGGGGGCGGTCCACGAAGGCAGGGGCAAGTGCCAGCCGATCGTCGACGAGCGCGCCAGCCCGGCACAGCGCGAAGCGGTGCTGAAGATCATGACCGGTCAGGATACCGATCCGTTTGCGACGATGTTCTCGGTGTATGCGTCGACGCTCGAGCATGCGTTCGAGCCGATCTTCACGAAGATCGATTTCGACGTCGATGTCGATGCGCGGCGCGGCCGGATTCATGTCGACGGCGTGTTCGACGTTGCGGGCGATCCGATTCTTAACCCGGTGACGGGCGCCGAGCATCGCGCGCGAATCGACCTGCCGAACGGCTTCGAATACGAGCTTGCCGAGATCGGTTCGGGCACGGGGCGCTCGCAAGGCAACATCGCGTTGACGCTCGACGGAACCTACGCGCAGTTCGCGCGGCTGCACATGAACAACCACGGGCTGATCCGGCATCGCGTTGCGGCATGACTCCGTTCGACACCTGGCTCGGGCGCGAGCGCGTCGTCACGCTGCTCGGCATGGCCGCGCTCGTCGGCGCGTGCTGGTTCTATTTGTGGACGGGCGCGGGAACCGGCATGTCGGCGCTGGAGATGACGACGGTCGCGCTCTTTCCGCATCGACTGGCGGCCGGGATGGGCAGCATGGATCCGTCGCTGCCGACCGTGATCGCGATGTGGTGGGTGATGATGATCGCGATGATGACGCCCAGCGCGGCGCCGCTCGTGATGCTGTACCGGCGCGTGCTGCGGGATCGCGGCGCGGACGGCTCGGGTGCCGCGTTCACGTCGGTGTCGCTGCTGGCCGGTTATCTGGCCGCATGGCTCGCGTTCTCGATCGGCGCGGCGTTGCTTCAGGCGCTGCTGCAGCCGGCCGGGCTGATCTCCGCAATGATGCTGTGGTCGAAGAGCGCTGTTCTTTCCGCAGTCGTTCTCGCGCTGGCCGGGCTCTATCAATTCTCGCCGCTGAAACGCGCGTGCCTTCGGCAATGCCGCGCGCCGGCCGGTTTTCTTGTCTCGCACTGGCGTCCGGGCGTCGTCGGCAGTTTCCTGCTCGGCGCGCGCCACGGCATGTATTGCGTGGGCTGCTGCTGGTTGCTGATGGCGCTGCTGTTCGTCGGCGGCGTGATGAATGTCGTCTGGATTGCCGCGCTGTCGCTGTTCGTGTTCGCGGAAAAAATCCTGCCAGGTGGAGATCTGGTCGGGCGCTTGCTGGGCGTCGTGCTGATCGCCTGGGCCGGTGCGACGTTGATCGTTTGAACGGGGCATCCGAGTTCGCAAGTCATTCGCGATGCGCGACTTCCACACGCAGCGGAAGCGTCTTCGAGGTAACGGGAGATTTTCGATGAAGCGGCGGCATGCGCGAGGTGCCGGGGCGGGAGCAAGCGAGGTGCGGTCGCGGCCGGTTTTTCACCGCTCGTGCTACGTAACGCAGGGCCGGTGTTACGTCGGCGTCGCGGGGACGCGAGGGCGGATCGAACCGCAGGGCTGGACTCGCATGCGATGCGTCGTGCCGGAAAGTGCCGTCAGGAAAGCCGCCGCGGCGCGGTTGAGGAATTGTTAACGAAGCCGACGAAGATGGCACGGTAGATGCTTGCTGGAATGTTCGCGCTGAATGGCTGACGGGGACTTCCATGCAAAATCATTTCATCAAGGCGAACGTTGCGCTCGCCGCCATTGCCACGGCGTGTGCGCTGGCAGCGTGCGGCGGCAATGACGTTACGGCGCCGAAACTGGCCGGTAACAACATCGGAACGAGTACGAGTGGGACGAGTGGGACGAGCGGAACCAGCGGAACCAGCGGAACCAGTGGCACCAGTGGCACCAGTGGCACCAGTGGCACCAGTGGCACCAGTGGCACCAGTGGCACCAGTGGCACAAGCGGATCCAGTGGCACAAGCGGATCCAGTGGCACAAGCGGGACCAGTGGCACAAGCGGGACCAGTGGCACAAGCGGGACCAGTGGCACAAGCGGGACCAGTGGCACGAGCGGAACCAGTGGCACAAGCGGAACCACCAGCGGCACCAGCGGAATCGGAGGCACCAGCGGAACGAGCGGCACGCCGGGCACCAACGGCATCGTCAGCTCCGTCGGCTCGATCGTCGCGGACGTGGGCGTCACGATAGGCGGCGCGAGCCTGCCCGGCGGCGTCAGCAAGGGCGTGACCGCCGGGCCGGCCGACACGCTCATGGGCGTCGGCACGCTCGTCCGCGATACCTCGGACGCCGTGAGCAGCGGCATAGGCCAGATCGGCTTCACGGCGAACCCGGTCGGCACGACGGTCGCCGGCCTCGGCACCATCGTCGGCTCGACCAGCAACCCGGTTAATGGTTTCAGCGAAACGGTGAAGGTGCTCGGCACCGGCCCGTTGTCGCCGCTGGCGCCGATCACGACGCCGGTCGGTGGCCTGCTCGACACGGTGGCCGGCGGTCTGAAGTCGGGCGGCACCATGCTCGGCTCGGCCCTGTCGTCGGGCCCGGTCCAGCAGGCGACGCAGGCGCTCAGCACCGCGATCACCCCGCTCGTGACGACAGCAGGCCAACTCACGCAACAGGTCGGCACGGCAACCGGCCTCGGCCAGCCGGTCGCCGGCCTGCTCGGGCAGGTCGGCGGGGCCATCACGTCGGCCGGATGGAAGGTGACATCCGCGTCGCCGCAGCCGGTCGTTAGCGCTGTCGGCGAACTCGTCCGAGCGGTTGGCAACACGGTGAGCAATGTGGGTGGGCTTGTGAACCCGAGCGGCGCGAACGGCGCGGTGCCGATCGCCGGTTTGGTGACGAGCGTGGCCGGCGGCATGCCGTGGATCGTGCATGACGGTTCCGCTACCGGCACCGGCACCGGCGGCGGCACGCCGTCGGGCAGTCTCGCCAATCCGCTCGCGCCGGTGACGTCGCTGGTGGGCGGCCTGCTCGGCGGCGCGGTCGGCAAATAACCGATCGGCGCCGAACGTCACGGAGGCAAACGGCCGAATGACCGAATGGCGGCCGTCACCGGCCGCCAAAGGTTCAGGCCGGGATCTGTCGGTCGGCCATGAAAACCCGGCCGGCTACTTGCGGCCGTCGTCGAACTTCGACGGCGGCCGCGCCAGCCCGCGCACCGGCAGCGGCGTCGACATCACGATCGATGTGCGCGTTTCGCCGTACAGGTTGATGCGTTCGATCAGCTGTTCGAGGTGGGTCATGCTGGTGGCGACGAACCGCATGACATACGAGTCGGCGCCCGTCACATGATGGCATTCGACGACTTCGGGAATCGTCTCCAGCAACTTGAGGAATTTCGCTTTCGCCGGCTGCGGCACCGTGATGCCGATAAGCGCGCTCACCGGATAGCCGGCCGCGGCCGGATTGATCCGGGCCGTGTAGCCCTCGATGACGCTGGCCGTTTCAAGTCGCTTCACGCGTTCCGTCACCGCCGGCACCGACAGATGAACCTGGCGGGCCAGCTCCGTATAGCTGATGCGGCCGTTGGCCTGCAACAGCGCGAGTATCTTCCAGTCCAGATCGTCCATCGCGGCGGTTTTTTTTAAGGCGGAACGGCTATTTTTCCTTAAAAACCGCATTCAGCGGCGACCGGACTTTCCCTACGATGCCTGTTCAACCCGTTGCATGTCGCAAGGAGCAGGCGATGCTGTTCATCAAGTCCGTCGTAATGGGGCTGTCGATCGCGGTGCCCGTCGGCCCGATCGGCATGCTGTGCATTCAGCGCAGCCTGAGCCGCGGCTTTCAGGCAGGGTTCGCGACGGGTGTCGGCGCCGCGTGCGCCGACGCGATCTACGGCCTGCTCGGCGCGCTGGGCATCGCGGGCATCGTCACCGCATTCCCGATGCTGACCGTCGGCCTGAAGATCGGCGGCGGCGCGTTCCTCGTGTGGCTCGCATGGACCATCGCGCGCCAGGCGCCGGCCGTGTCGGCGCTGCAACGCGACCTGCCGCGCACGACCGTCCTGCGCGATTTCCTGACGACGTTCGGCCTCACGCTGTCGAACCCGATGACGATCCTGTCGTTCGTCGGGATTTTCGCGGCGCTCGGCCCGTTGTCGGGCGCACGGGAAGGCGCGATGTGGCCGGCCGTGTCGCTGATGGTCGCCGGCGTGTTCATCGGTTCCGCAACCTGGTGGCTGTGCCTGAGCGGCGCGACCGCCGCGCTGCGTACGAAGATGTCGTTCGCGTTCATGCACGGGCTGTCGCGCGTGTCGGCCGTCGTCGTCGCGGCATTCGGCGCGATCCAGGTGGTCGCGGGCGTGCGCGGCCTTGTCTAGTCCTGAAGCGGGGCATCGCCTTTCGACCGGATGTCGTCGACAGCCGTCCGCAGATGCGCGAGCAGTTCGAGCATCACGGCCGCCCGAAAGTGCAGTCCGGCATCTTCAATGATCCGTTCGGCGCCGCACACGACCGGCCCGAGCCGCGCGGCTTCGTCGACACGATGCGCTCGATGCTGAACGCGCACGGGCTCACGCCCGACGCATTCGCCGAGCGGGTGTTCGACGGCATCCGCGCCGGGCGCTACTGGCTGATTCCGCAACCGGAGACGCTCGACGGCGCACTGCAGCGGCGCATCGACGACATCCTCGCTGCGCGCGATGCGTCGCTGCCGTCGTTCCGACAATGACGGCCGCGCGCGGCAGCGCCGGCCGGCACGCGCCGTTACATGCGGGTGCCGGTGTGCGTGCGGCCGCTCGGGTCGCCGCCGCGGTCGGGCGGCGTATTGTTCTGATCGATCTTCGCGAGCACGAAGCCGGCGGCCGGCAACGCGCCGGGCGAACGATGGGGCGCCTGCGCGACTGCGTCGTGCGGCGATGCGGCGGGAAAACCGGCTGACGTAACGCCCGGTTGAGCGAACGCCGAAAGGGAAACGGCCGCCAGGGCGGCGGCGACGATCGCGTGCGTGTTCATGGTGACTCCTTCACGACTGACTTCAGGACAACGTAATCAGTCTAGGGCGCGAAACTTAACGCGACGTGAAGGAGCGGCGGCGCGCAGATGACAGGACGTTCATGCGCGCCGCGACGTTCATGCCGATGTCGATACCAGCGCGCAGAAGTTCTCGAGATCGACGTTGCCGCCGCTGATCACCACGCCGACACGCTTGCCTTGCAGCTGGTCCTTCATCCGTCGCACGGCGGCGAACGACAGGCAGCCGGTCGGCTCGACGACAATCTTCATACGCGTCGCGAAAAAACGCATGCAGTCGACGAGTTCGGCGTCCGTCGCGGTCAGGATGTCGTCGACGTCGCGGCGGATGATCGGGAACGTCAGGTTGCCGAGGTGCTGCGTTTGCGCGCCGTCGGCGATCGTGCGCGGCGTGTCGATATGCACGATCGCGCCCGACCGGAACGATTGCTGGCCGTCGTTGCCGGCTTCCGGCTCGACGCCGTACAACGCCGCGTGCGGCGACAGCGCACGCGTGGCCAGCGCGGTGCCCGACAGCAGCCCGCCGCCGCCGAGCGGCGTGAATACCGCGTCGAGCGGCCCGACTTCGTCGAACAGCTCCTTCGCCGCCGTGCCCTGGCCGGCGATCACGTCCGGATGGTCGTAGGGCGGGATCAGCGTGAGCCCGTGCTTCTCCGCGAGATCGCGCCCGATCTGCTCGCGATCCTCGGTGTAGCGGTCGTAGGTCACGACGTTGCCGCCATAGCCGCGCGTCGCGGCCATCTTCGCGGCCGGCGCATCCTGCGGCATCACGATCGTCGCCGGGATGCCGAGGATGCGCGCCGACAGCGCGATCGCCTGCGCATGGTTGCCGGACGAGAATGCGACGACGCCATGGCGGCGCTGCTCGGCGTCGAAGCGCGACAGCGCGTTGAATGCGCCGCGGAACTTGAATGCGCCCATGCGCTGCAGGTTCTCGCACTTGAAGAACACCTGCGCGCCGAGCGCCTCGTCGATCGTCCGCGACGTCATCACCGGCGTGCGGTGCGCATGGCCTTCGAGCCGGGCCGCGGCGGCGGCAACGTCGTCGTACGTGGGGAGAGTCGGAGAGTTCATGGTCGTTCGAGGGTCGGAAAGTTTAGTCAACATGAAAGCAGCGCGCTTGCCTCATTTCGCATCGTTGTACACGGTCGCGCGCGATACGCCGAGGTGCTGCGACACGATCTCCATCGCGCGGCGCACTTCGAGAAAGCCGTCGGCCTTCAGCGTCTGCATCAGCTCGCGGCGCTGGTCGGTCTTCAGTTCGCGCGGCGTCGTCGCGAGGCGCGTCGCGAACGCGTCGATGCGTTGCCGGATCGCGTCCGCGCCGGCCGGGTCGAGCGTTTCGGCGACGGTTTCGCCGTCCGTGCTGCAGAACTGGTTCAGCATGCCCTGGAAGCCGCGGAACAGCGTGACGTCGGCATTCAGGCACAGCGCGGCCACGTAGCGCCCGGTCGAATCCTTGATGCCGATCGACGTGCTTTTCGCGGTGCGGCCGTCGGCGAAGCGGTTCGGGTAGTTCGCGAGCACCTGCGGGAAATCGTCGTCCTCGATGCGGGCGAGGCCGAGCTCGGTCGCGGGGTCTCCGACCGCGCGTCCGGACAGGTTGTTGTGGATCGCGAGGATCGCGTGCTTCGGCGTGCGCAGGTCGTGGACCACGACCTCGGTGAACGGCGCGAACATCTCGCCGAGCCCTTCGGCGATGCGCTGCACCTGTTCGATCAGCGATGCCTGCTCCGACTGCGCTTTGTTTCGGGTGGTGGTCATGAGGGGCTCGCGTTCAGGTTTCGGATCGATGCGACGGTTTCGGGAAACGGTCACCCGGCGTGTTCCTGGTCGGCTGTCGTTTCCGGCCGCGTGATGTCGGCCAGCAACGGGCGCGCGATCCGCACGTAGTCGGCCGCATCGAGCACGACCGAGCGGTCGAGGCGGCCCGCGTTGAACGCGATCTCGTCGTTGCGTTCGACCAGCGCGGGATCGACGACGAGCGCCACGTTTCCGTCGAACACGAACGGCGGCACGGCGCCCATCACGCAGCGGGTAACGGCGGCCGCGACATCGGGCGACGCGAGCGTCGCCTTGCGGCGGCCGACGGCATCGGCGACCTTGCGGAAATCGATCTTCAGGTGGCCGGGGATCACGGCGAGCGCGGTCGTGTCGCCGCCGTCCTTGAACGTGCACAGCATCGCCTTCGCGCCCTGTTCGGGGCGCGTGCCGCGGATTGCGGCGATTACGTCGGATTTACCTTCCGCCGGGTGCTCCAGCACGCGGAAACGGGCGCCGGACGTGGTCAGCAGGTCGCAAAGCGTGTCGAAAACGGGGTAGTCGTTCATGTCGCTCATGTCGTTCCGGGCGAGTTGGTCGATGGATTGTCCAATTATAGACGTTTTGTCATGATGGCAAGCGTTTATCGCTGAGCTGGTCCTTTGACGCATGCCGGATGACCTTTGGCGTAACTGCGATCACGGAGGACGACGAATCTTGACGGCAGATCAATTCGACTGCCGGGGTTGCATACGGAATCGTGGAAGCTAGACTGGAAGTTCCCCATGCAAACCATGGAGGGAGGCATGACGACCATGACGACCATCTATGTCGTGAAGACCGGTGAGCAGTTCCTCTGCACCGGTGAGGATGGCGACATCGGCATGGCACCGGTGATTGAAGACGCCATGTCCTTTCTGTCGTATGAGGAAGCGAAAAAAGCGGCGAACGAGAACGCCGACCCCGGATACGAAATCGTGACCGTCAACATCACCGTCCGCTGACGCGGAGTTCGTGTCCCCAGCGACCTGGCCGGCTGCATCGGCAATCGGAAACTCCTTCGCGAATCTACGCGTGGTTGACTGGACTTGGCGTGCTGCCGCGCATCCTTGTGTGTCTGGAGACACCGTGCGGCTCCACTGATCGGGCGCGGCCTGTGCGTCGCGCCACAACACGTACATGACTTTCTCCATTGCTCCGGCTCCAGAGGGAAATCACGAGGTCGGCGGCGCTGCCGCCGGGGTTCAGGAAGTTGTGACGGCCGCGCCATGTGCACTATGCGCACCATGTGCACCCGGCGCGAACCGGTTTGCGGCAAGCGTGAACGACGGTGGGATCGGCGACGTGACGGTTTCGAACAGCCGCTCGTGGCGCGTCGCATGAATGCGCCACACACCGTCGCGTTTCACGTACTGGTCGTCGCAGAGCGCGGTTCCGTGCATCAGGTAGTTGTCCTCTGGATTGATCGCATGATCCTCGAGAAACCGCACATCGCACGCGTGATCGGCTGATACCAGCGTGAGTTCCGGGCGATGGCCGTGATGCATCGTCAGGAAGGTCGGCTTGCCGATCGGCTCGCGCAGGCTCGACACGAACGCGTCGCCGCCGTCGTACGCATAGCGGCCGCCATACAGCCGCGCGTCGCGGTCCTCGGCCAGGCAATCGGCGAGCAACGACCAGTCATGCGTATCGACCGCGCGGAAATACCGGTACTTCAGCTGCCGGATCTGCGCGTTTCATGGAGCGTGCGGGTCGTGTCTTCCATCGCCGCATCTCGTGGTGGTGTCGTTCGATGGCAGGAACGAAGGCGCCTGCATCACATCGTCTGTTCGGACGAAAGCCGCGCGCGCATGCGATTCGATTCATCCGGGCGGCGTGAACAACACCGCGATGTCGAACCCGACCGGCGCGCCGCTCGAGGAGATCAACAAGCACGATGCGAACGTGCCGCTGCAGCGCATCGGCCTGCCCGACGAGATCGCACGCGCGACGCTGTTCCTCGCGAGCGACGAAGCGTCGTATTACCCCGGATTGCCGGGCGCGCCGTTTTGAGCAGGGACGTACATCACGCGTTGGAGCACGATGTTTGTGTACGCAACCTAATTCAGGGTTTGCCTGAGTAGCGAAAACGAGAATTCGCCGGGCGCGCATGTGCAATTTTCATCCGCGCAGCCGGCGGGACGAACTTGCCGCTTTCGCCAAACGCTTGTCCGACGGACGTTCCCCGCGTTTCGTCCCCGGCAGCGATCGCATCGACGCAGTCGAAATGACTTTCCTGCAACACATGTGCCTGCACGTCGTGACAGTTGTTTCTTGTTGCAACGCAACGCCCGCTCGATAACGGCGATGGTATGCTGGCCGGCATGGAAGTTGTAAGGCAGGTTGCTGGCATGGCGAAACTCGCGTTCGCATCTTCTAACGAGACATCACATCCTCTCGCCCGCATCGCGGCATCGACACGCGCACAGCTCGCGTGCCCCGCGTTGCGCGTTGCTGCGTCCTGCATTCCGATCGCATTCCCCATCTGGCGGGTTCACCCCGCGTTCCGCATTCCCGTCCAATAATCTGGAGACATCCCCATGTCGCAAAACAATCTGGCCGAAGCAACGTACGGCCCGCTGATCGCTCCGCCGGCTTTCGTCAAGCATCGCAAGCTGATCGACTGGGTGTCGCGCATCGCGGCGCTCACGGAGCCCGATCGCGTCGTGTGGTGTGACGGTTCGCAGGAGGAATACGACGCGCTGTGCCAGGCCATGGTCGACCAGGGCACGCTTACGCGCCTGAACCCGGCGAAGCGCCCGAACTCGTATCTCGCGCAATCCGATCCGTCCGACGTTGCACGTGTCGAAGATCGCACGTTCATCTGCGCGGAATCGCGCGACGACGTCGGCCCGACCAACAATTGGGTCGCACCCGCCGAAATGCGCGAGACGCTCAACGAGCTGTTCCGCGGCTCGATGCGCGGCCGCACGCTGTACGTGGTGCCGTTTTCGATGGGCCCGCTCGGCTCGCCGATCGCGCACGTCGGCGTCGAACTGTCCGACAGTCCGTACGTTGTGGTGAACATGCGGATCATGACGCGCATGGGCCGCGACGTGTACGACGTGCTGGGCGAGGACGGCGAATTCGTGCCGTGCGTGCACAGCGTCGGCCATCCGCTCGAAGCAGGCGAGCAAGACGTGCGGTGGCCGTGCAACCCGGTCAAGTACATCGTGCATTTCCCCGAGACGCGCGAGATCTGGAGCTTCGGTTCGGGCTACGGCGGCAACGCGCTGCTCGGCAAGAAGTGCTTCGCGCTGCGCATCGCGTCGACGATGGGCCGCGACCAGGGCTGGCTCGCCGAGCACATGCTGATCCTCGGCGTGACGTCGCCGGCCGGCAAGAAGTATCACGTCGCGGCCGCGTTCCCGTCCGCGTGCGGCAAGACCAACTTCGCGATGCTGATTCCGCCGCAGGGCTTCGACGGCTGGAAGGTCACGACGATCGGCGACGACATCGCGTGGCTGAAACCGGGCCGTAACGGCCGTCTGTATGCGATCAACCCGGAAGCCGGCTTCTTCGGCGTCGCGCCGGGCACCGGCGTGAAGACCAACCCGAACGCGATCTCGACGCTGAAGGAAAACGTGATCTTCACGAACGTCGCGCTGACGGAAGACGGCGACGTGTGGTGGGAAGGGCTGACCGACACGCCGCCCGCGAAGCTGACCGACTGGCAGGGCAACCCGTGGACGCCGGAAATCGGCAAGGAAACCGGCCGCAAGGCCGCGCATCCGAATTCGCGCTTCACGGCGCCGGCCGCGCAGTGCCCGTCGATCGACGCGGACTGGGAGAACCCGGCCGGCGTGCCGATCGATGCGTTCATCTTCGGCGGGCGCCGCTCGACGACGGTACCGCTCGTGACCGAGGCGCGCGACTGGGTCGAAGGCGTGTACATGGCCGCGACGATGGGCTCGGAGACGACCGCCGCGGCAGTCGGCCAGCAGGGCATCGTGCGCCGCGACCCGTTCGCGATGCTGCCGTTCTGCGGCTATAACGTCAGCGATTATTTCGCGCACTGGCTGAAGCTCGGCAAGCAGCTCGAAGGCGCGGGCGCCACGTTGCCGAAGATCTACTGCGTGAACTGGTTCCGCAAGGACGCGAACGGCAAGTTCGTATGGCCTGGCTTCGGCGAGAACATGCGCGTGCTGAAGTGGATGCTCGACCGTCTCGAAGGCACCGGTGGCGGCGGCGAACATGCGTTCGGCGTGTCCCCCGCTTATGAAGACCTGCACTGGGACGGGCTTGATTTCACGCGCGAGCAGTTCGCCGCGGTGACGTCGATGAACGCCGACGAATGGCGCGAGGAGCTGAAGCTGCACGCGGCGCTGTTCGATATGCTGAAGCTGCGCTTGCCGGCTGAAATGACCGACACGATGAAGAAGATCGAGCAGCGCCTCGGCGGCTGACGATTCGCAACGACGCATTGACCCTGACGTCCCGCCGCCGGCTTCCATCGCCGGCGGCGGGACGTTTTTGCATCGATGCCGTTTCTCCATCCGCATCTCGCGAAATGCGACGCGGCGGGCCTGTCCACGACGGACATACGCCGCGCACGCGGTGCGCGACGCATTGCGCAGCGCCGCGTAGCGTGGCCGCAAATGCACGACGCCCCGGGCAATCGATCGCATTGCCCGGGGCGTCGTCGATTCAAGCGGTGAAACGGTGAACCGGTGAAACGGCCAAGCGGCCAACCCGCCGTCAGCCGAGATCGAGCGCGTTGGTGAGATCGCCGGGCGGCGTCTCGCCGCGCGCGGCGAACGCGTTGTTGCGCGCGGCCACGCCGTCGAGCGGCGCGAGCCCGTGCACGCGGCTGATGAAGCGCAGGATCGAGTTCGTGTCGTACAGCGTGTGATCGACGAAGCCCTTTTTCGCGAACGGCGAGATCACGAGCGCCGGAATCCGCGAGCCCGGCCCCCAGCGGTCGCCGACCGGCGGCGCGACGTGATCCCACCAGCCGCCGTTCTCGTCGTGCGTCATCACGATCACGGTGTTGTCCCATTGCGGCCCGCGCCGGATATGGTCGATCACGGTCGCGATGTGGCGGTCGCCCGATTCGATGTCCGCGTAGCCCGCATGCATGTTCAGGTTGCCCTGCGGCTTGTAGAACGTGACGGCCGGCAGGCGGCCCGCGTCGATGTCGGCGATGAAGCGGTTCGTCGACGGTTCGTCGCCGAGCCCGGCATCACGAAGGTGCCGTTGGCGCGCGGCGGTGCCCGGCGCGTAGTTGCGGAAGTAGTTGAACGGCTGGTGGTGGTACTGGAAATCGGGCACGGTGCCCGTGTCGCGATGCTCGAGCGCGTATTGCCATGCGCCGCTGTACCACGCCCAGTCGATGTTCTTCTCCGACAGGCGATCGCCGATCGTCGCGTAGCCCTGCGGCGGCAGTACGCGATGGTCGTCCGGATCGGCATACGCGGCGTTGCCCGGGTCGGGCGGCGGCACGTAGCTCGGCTGGTACGGCGGCGCCATCGTGTTCACGCCGTAGCCGTCGGGTGTCAGCGGGCCGTCGCCCGCGAACTTCGGCGGGCCGTCGAGCGCGGATGCCGGCGAATCGGCGGCGAGCGCGAGGCGTGTGCCGGCCGGATCGTCGCCTTCGACCTTCGACAGCAGCTTCGCCGCATGCGGATGCTTGTGCGCGTCCGGATACAGCGGCGCCTGCGCGGAAATCAGGAACATGTGGTTCAGCCACGAACCGCCGAAGGCCGCCATGAAGAAGTTGTCGCACAGCGTGTATTGCCGCGCGAGATTCCACAGCCGCAGCGTGTCGGCCGAATTGCGGTAATGGCCCATCACGAGGCCGCCCGAATCGGCCCACGCGGCGAACTGGTTGTTGCGGCCGGCCGCGATCTGCATCTGGTTCTGATAGAAGCGGTGCCACAGGTCGCGCGTGATCACGCCGTTCGGCAGCGGCTTGCCCTGTGCGTCGGCGATCCGGAACGGCGCGTTCGGCAGCTTGTCGATGTCGCGCTCGGCGATCGCGTAGCGCTTGCCGTCCACTTCCTGCGCCTGAGGCACGAGCCCGCCCCAGATCTTCGGCAGCACGGGCAGCGGCGTCCTGCCGTCGCGGTCGAGCTGCTGCGCGTGCTCGGGCCGCACCTCGCTCAACGGATGGCGCACACCCGGGAAATCGCCGTACAGGTTCGCGAAGCTGCGGTTTTCCGCATAGATCACGACGATGTGGCGCACGCGCTGACGCAACGCTTCGTCGATGCGCTGGTCGGCGGCGGAGCGCGGCGCGCTGCCCGGCGTGGTTTCACAGCCGCCGAGCGCGACACCGGCACCGAGCGCGGCGAGGCCGCCGAGTACGCGGCGGCGGTCGGGATCGGCGGGAAGGTCGTCGGGGCGATCGGGGGTGTCGGTCACGTCGTGGGCTCCTCGAATGGGCAGGTTGGCGGTGTGGATCGATACACCGGCCGCGTCGCTCGGGCTGCCGCGATGCGAAACGGACAGCAACGGCCGGCGTCGCGCAAAAGCAGGTGCGATGCAACTGTCACACAAATGTCATGAACGCGACTATAACGCGGCGGGTGCCGCCGACGAAAGGTGTTTGTCGGACGATTCGACTTGCGCGGCGGGCGATGCGCGACGCCCGCGCGCGAGCTAGACTGAATTCAGGGGCGGCGCGTCGCGGCGTGCCGCCCGGGCGACGATCGCCCGACGGTGCCGGCCGACGGCGCCGCCGCGGCGTCATCGATGCGACGAACCGAGGCGACACAGCGAGACGACGATGACGCGGATGAATGCCGCTTCCGCATGGCTGCCGATGCCGCGCGCCGGTCGCGTGCGGTTGTCGGAGTGAGTGCGCGCCGCACCGCGCGTGCGGCTGGTCCGATGCCATGGACAGGAAATTCGACTACCCGGGATTGCTGATCGCGGCGGGCTTCTTCGTGCTGTTCGCCGCGCAGTTGCTGATGCTGCACCCGGCGTCGGCGTCGATCGCATACAGCGATTTCCACCAGCTCGTCGCCGCGCGGCTCGTCGACGATCTCGAGGTCGGCCCCACGTCGATCACGGGCACGCTGAAGATGCCGCAGGCCGGCACGATGCTGCCGGCGTCCGAAGCCGCGGCCGTGCAGCAGGCCGGCGCGCCGTGGCGCTTCACGACCAACCGCGTGACCGACGAGCATCTGACCGACACGCTGACCGCCGCCGGCATTCGCTATCACGGCACGCCCGACACGGGCTGGATCGCGTCGCTCGCGTCGTGGCTGCTGCCGCTCGTGCTGTTCGTGTTCGTATGGAACATGATGCTGCGCAGGCGCGGCGGGCTGCAGGATTTCACCGGGATGGGCAAGAGTCGCGCGCGCGTGTACGTGCAGCAGGAAACCGGCATCACGTTCGACGACATCGCGGGCATCGACGAGGCGAAGGCCGAGCTGCAGCAGCTCGTCTCGTTCCTGCGCAACCCCGACCGCTACCAGCGGCTCGGCGGCAAGATCCCGAAGGGCGTGCTCGTCGTCGGCGCGCCGGGCACCGGCAAGACGCTGCTCGCGCGCGCGGTGGCCGGCGAGGCGGCCGTGCCGTTCTTCTCGATCAGCGGCTCGGCGTTCGTCGAGATGTTCGTCGGCGTCGGCGCCGCGCGTGTGCGCGACCTGTTCGAGCAGGCGCAGCAGAAGGCGCCGTGCATCGTGTTCGTCGACGAGCTCGATGCGCTCGGCAAGGTGCGCGGCGTCGGCCCGATGTCGGGCAACGACGAACGCGAGCAGACGCTCAATCAGTTGCTCGTCGAGATGGACGGCTTCCAGGCCGGCTCCGGCGTGATCATCATGGCCGCGACGAACCGGCCGGAGATTCTCGATCCCGCGCTGCTGCGGCCCGGCCGCTTCGATCGCCACATCGCGATCGACCGGCCCGACGTGAACGGCCGCCGGCAGATCCTCGGCGTGCACGTGAAGCGCGTGAAGCTCGCGGCCGAGGTCGACCTCGGCGAACTCGCGTCGCGCACGCCGGGCTTCGTCGGCGCCGATCTCGCGAACGTCGTCAACGAGGCCGCGCTGCATGCGGCCGAACTCGGCAAGCCGGCGATCGGCATGGCCGACTTCGACGAGGCGATCGACCGCGCGTTGACGGGCCTCGAGCGCAAGAGCCGCGTGATGAACGCGCAGGAGAAGCTGACCATCGCGTATCACGAGGCCGGCCATGCGCTCGTCGCGGAAAGCCGCGCGCACTGCGATCCGGTGAAGAAGGTGTCGATCATTCCGCGCGGCGTCGCCGCGCTCGGCTATACGCAGCAGGTGCCGACCGAGGATCGTTACGTGCTGCGCAGGAGCGAGCTGCTCGACCGGATCGACGCGCTGCTCGGCGGGCGCGTCGCCGAAGAACTCGTGTTCGGCGACGTGTCGACGGGCGCGCAGAACGATCTCGAACGCGCGACCGCGATGGCGCGCCACATGGTCATGCAGTACGGGATGAGCGAGAAGATCGGGCTCGCGACGTTCGACGACGGCGATACGCGCCAGGGCATGCCCGGCGCATGGCATGCGGGCGCCGGACGCTGCAGCGAGCACACGGCCCGGATGATCGACGACGAGGTGCACGCGCTGCTGGCCGACGCGCATGCGCGGGTCGCGGCGACGCTCGGCGAACGTCGCGATGCGCTCGAACGCATCGCGCGACGGCTGCTGCAATGCGAAGTGCTCGAACGCGACGCGCTGCAGGCGCTGATCGACGCTCGCATCGAACCGTCGTCCGCGGCGGCGGCAGCCGACGGCGATGCCGGTCCGCGCGGCGACGCGCTCGCGCCGGAGCAGGCGTCGGCGGTCGAGCGCGATTTCGTCGCGTACGGGCCGCCGCGCGAACCCGAACGCTGAACGCGCCGCAATCCTGCGGCCGGCGCGTGTCGATGCGGCGATGCGCCGGAATTCCTTTCCCTCTTTCCAGCTACGGAGTCGCCATGAGCGAGGCGCACGTATCGGTCGAAGTCGCGCAGCAGGCGCGATTCGGCTTCGAAGTCAGGTTTGCCGGCACGACGCTGTCGCCGGTGCTCATCGATGAACCGCCGCCGCTCGGCGACGGGCGCGGGCCGAACCCGATCCGGCTGCTTGCCGCGTCGGTCGCGAGCTGTCTCGCGGCGAGCCTGCTGTTCGCGCTGAACCGGCAGCATGTCGATCCGGAGCCGGTCACCGCGCGGATCGACGTCGACATGGCGCAGAACGAAGCGGGCAGGGTGCGCGTGAGCGCGATGGCCGTGCGGCTGTCGATCGGCAAGACATGGGCCGATCTCGCGGCGGCGACGCGCGTGCTCGATCAGTTCGATGCGTATTGCGTGGTGACCGAGAGCATACGTGCGGGCATCCCGATCTCGGTCGATGTGTGCGACGTGAACGGCGCGGCGCTCGAATACGCGGCGACGGACATGTGAGTGCGGTCAGTGCTCGGTGGCCGCCGCGACTTCGGCCGCTTCGGCGAGCGCTTCGAGAAAACGCGTGCGCCACCAGTGCACGTCGGTCTTGCGCACGATCGCCATCAACGCGGAGTGGCGCTGGCGGCGTTCGTCGAGCGGCATCGTCAGCGCGCGCTGGATCGCCTGCGCGGTGCCTTGCGTGTCGTACGGATTGACGAGCAGCGCCGGCTTCAATTGCTCGGCCGCACCCGCGAAACGCGACAGCACGAGCACGCCCGGGTCGGCCGCGTCCTGCGCGGCGAGGAACTCCTTCGCAACGAGATTCATCCCGTCGCGCAGCGGCGTGACGAGCGCGACGCGGCTCGCGCGATACAGGCCCGGCAAGCGCTTGCGCGCGACGGTGCGGTGAATGTAGCGCATCGGCATCCATTCGAGTTCGCCGTAGTCGCCGTTGATCGCGCCGCACAGGCTGTCCATCTCGCGCCGCAGGTCGTCGTATGCGCCGAGATCCTCGCGGCTCGGCGCGGCGATCTGGATCAGCGTCGCGCGGTTGCGATTCTCCGGATACTGCTCGAGCAACTGGCGGAACGCATGCACGCGCTGCGGCAGCCCCTTCGTGTAGTCGAGCCGGTCGACGCCGACCAGCAACTGGCGGCGCGAATATTCATCGCGCATCCGGTCGAACATGTCGAGGCCGTCGCGATCGCGGGCGAGCGACTCGAACTCGTCGACGTTGATGCCGATCGGAAACGCGCCGGCCGACAGCGTGCGGCCGAACGCGCGCAGGCGGCCGTCCGGCAGCCGCGCGGCGCCGGCTTCCGCTTCGACGTAATGCTCGAAGTGGAGCAGATCCGATTCGGTCTGGAAGCCGACGAGGTCGTACGCGAACAGCGAGCGCATCAGCCATTCGTGTTCGGGGATCGCGGCCATGATCGGCGGCGGCGGCATCGGGATGTGCAGGAAGAAGCCGATCGGATTCGTGCAGCCCATCGCGCGCAGTTCGGCGGCGAGCGGAATCAGCTGGTAGTCGTGCACCCAGACGATGTCGTCGGGCCGCAGCAGCGTGCGCAGCTTGCGCGCGAACAGCTGGTTCACGCGCCGGTAGCCGTCGGCGAAGCGCCGGTCGAACTGCGCGAGATCGAGCCGGTAGTGGAACACCGGCCACAGCACGTTGTTCGAATAGCCGAGGTAGTAAGCGTCGTAGTCCTGCGGGTCGAGGTCGATCGTCGCGAGCTGGATCCCGCCGACGTTCTGGATCTGCACCTCTTCGCCCTGCGAGGGCTGATCGTCGGCGCCGCGCAGCCTGCCGCTCCAGCCGAACCAGACGCCGCCGGTTTCCTGCAGGCTGTCCTTCACGGCGACGGCGAGGCCGCCGGCCGCGGCTTTACGGGGATCTGCGATGCGATTGGATACGACGACGAGACGGCTCACCAGCTCTCCTGACGATTGTTGGGGGAAGGTTCGTGCGGCCGGGGCGCGAAGCGGACGCCGCCATCGGCGCGCTGCGCGCGATGCGATGGGGCCGCAATGCGATCGGACGGGAATCAGGGCACGCGATTCGCCGTCCGAACGGGGAGTGCTTTTTTTAGGATACTCGTCATTCGCCAGTTTTAAAAGTCTGCATCGGCGCAGGGGAAACGGCGAGATGCGGCACGATGTGCGCCGCATCTCGCGACGGGCGGGGCCGCACCTTGCGCGGGCGAACGCCGCGTGCGCAAGGGGCGGCGGGCCGCCCGGCACTCAGAACGTGGTGCGCAATCCGGCCATCACGCTGCGGCCGCCTTCGGGCGCGAAGCCGCGCACGACCGACGTCGAATAGCGGATTTCCTGGTTCGTCAGGTTGTCGCCGCGCAGGTACGCGAGCCAGTGCGTCGCGCCGACGCGGAACTTGTAGGTCAGCATCACGCCCAGCGACGTATAGCCGTCCGTCGAGAAGTCGTTGTCGGGCACGCGATGCTGCGACCACGCGTGCGTGACCTGCGCACGCGCGCCGAACGGGCCGTAGCCGTAGTCGGCCGCGAGCGTCGCGCGCAGCGGCGCGATGCGCGGCAGCGGCTGGCCCGTGTCGACGTTGCGCGCGTGCGTGTAGTCGGCCGTCAGTTCCAGGTCGACCGTATGGCCGCGCCGCGAGAACGCGCGCCATTTGCCGTCCAGCTCGATGCCGTAGAACTCGGCGCGCACGCCGCGATAGATCGCTTCGTTCAGCGAGCCGTCGGTGCCGGGCGCGACGGGCTCGTCGTCACCGTTCACGACACGGCCGGTGTTGTACTCGGTCAGGTAGTTCGAGAAGCGGTTGTAGAACACGCCGACGCTGCCGCGGTTCGGGCCGCTCGCATAGCGCAGCGACAGGTCGGTCGATACGGCCTTTTCCTTCGACGCGTTCGGGTTGCCGATCAGGAACTGGCCGGTCGCATCGTGCGGGCCGTTCGAATACAGCTCGTAGAAGGTCGGCGCGCGTTCGGTGTACGCGACGTTCGCCGCGACCGACCACACGGGCGTCAGCGAGAACAGCGCGCCGGCCGACAGGCTGCCCGCGTTGAAATCGCGCGGCTGCGCACCCGCGAATTTCTCGACGCCGGCCGGATCGGGATCGACCTTCACATGCTCGAAGCGGCCGCCGAGAGACAGCTTCAGCGCCGGGACGACCTGCCATTCCTCGAGGCCGAACAGCGCGACGCTGTTCGTGCGCGTGGATGGCACGAGCAATTCGTCGCCGAGCGCGGAGAACGTGTTCTGGCCGAACTGCACGCCGATCGCGCCTTCGAACGGGCCGATCCTGCGATGCCGCGCCTCGATGCGCGCCTCGTAGCCGCGGTTGCGGAAGGTGGTCGCCGTCTCGCCGTTGTCGACTTCCTTGTGGCGGTAGTCGGTGTACGCGAAGTCGAATTTCAGCTTCGTGAACGGCCCGCTCAGGTTGCGCACCTCGGACGCGAGCGCGAGGCGTTCCTGGCGCATCCGCAGCCGCACGTCGCTTTCCGCGACGGACCCGTAGTTCGATTCGTAGCCGCTGTACGACAGGCCCGCGAAGCCGTCCGCCCACGTGTACGACGCGCCGACCGCGCCGCCGTGCACGCGGCCGTCGCTGTTCGGCACGCTGCCTTCCGGCTGCGGCGTGTCGGGGCCGTCGATCGCGCGTTGTGCGCTGCTGCGTGCGTAGCCGGGAATCCGCAGCTTGCTCGTTTCGCGGTCGAACGCGTCGACGTGGAACGCGAAGCGGCCGTTGCCGCCTTCGACCTGCACGGCGCCCGCGCGCACGGAATTCGCGCCGCCGTAGCGCGCGTCGAGCGCACCCGTCACGCCTTCGATCGCTTCGCGCGGAATCCGGTTGTCGATCGTGTTGACGACGCCGCCCACTGCGTTGCCGCCATACAGCAGCGCGGCCGGGCCGCGCACGATCTCGACGCGTTCGATCGATAGCGGATCCTGCGGCACCGCATGGTCGTACGACAGCGACGACGCGTCGTAGGACGCGACGCCGTTCTGCAGCAGCCGGATCCGGTCACCGTCCATGCCGCGGATGATCGGGCGGCCGACCATCGGCCCGTAGGTGGTGGTCGACACGCCGGGCAGCCCGTTCAGCGTTTCGCCGAGCGAATCGGCCTGGCGGCGCGTCAGCGCGTCGCCGGAAAGCTGGACGGTCGGCGAGATCAGTTCGGTGTCGCCGAGCGGGTTCGCGGTCACGAAGATCGGCGCGAGCGCGGTTGCCGAAGGCGTGCCCGACGCGGCGGGTGCATCGGTCTGCGCGTGCGCGGCGGCGGCGAGCAGCATCAGCGAAAGGGGCGAAAGCGGGCGAAGCGGTAGACGAGGGAGGTCGCGCATGGTCGGTGAATCGGTTGGAATCGGATCGGATAACGAGCGATGCGGGTCACGGCTGGATACGATATATTGTTGCGTCAACGACGCGCGGTGACCCGTTGGAACATGGCTCGGCGACGCTCGGCCACCCACAGTGGAACGGAGTCAGGCGGACGAGCACGCGAAATGATATGTTATATCATTTCAAATTCCAAGCCGAATGTCGGCGGTGCGTCCGGCTTCCGTCTGGTCGTCGAAATATCGGCTTGAGCGGAAGGCGTTCCGGCCGATGATCGCCTGCGAGTGCGACCGGTACGGCGTGGAGCGAAGCGCCGGGCGCCCGACCGCGCCGCGCCGCCGTGTGACGCGATGATGCAGCCGCGATTGGCGGATGGCGCGCATCGCGTTGACACGCATCAACGTTCTCCGCTTCCGAAACCGGATACTGGGTCGCTCAATGACCAGACAGGAGCGACGCATGACGCAAACCATGAAAGCGGCCGTGGTGCACGCATTCGGCGAACCGTTGCGTATCGAGGAAGTGCCCGTGCCGACGCCGGGCCCAGGCCAGATCCTCGTCAACATCAAGGCGTCGGGCGTCTGCCACACCGACCTGCACGCGGCCGACGGCGACTGGCCCGTGAAGCCGTCGCTGCCGTTCATTCCGGGGCATGAAGGCGTGGGCATCGTCGCGGCGGTCGGCGCGGGCGTCACGCACATGCGCGAGGGCGATCGCGTCGGCGTGCCGTGGCTCTACAAGGCCTGCGGACATTGCGAGTACTGCTACACGGGCTGGGAAACGCTGTGCCACGACCAGCAGAACACCGGCTATTCGGTGAACGGCAGCTACGCGGAATACGTGCTCGCCGATCCCGACTACGTCGGCCATCTGCCGGCGCAGGTCGCGTTCGACGAGATCGCGCCGATCCTGTGCGCGGGCGTGACCGTCTACAAGGGCATTCGCGTCACCGATACGCGCCCCGGCCAGTGGCTCGCGATCTCCGGCATCGGCGGGCTCGGGCATGTGGCGGTGCAGTACGCACGCGCGATGGGCCTGCACGTCGCGGCGATCGACATTTCGTCCGACAAGCTTGCGCTCGCGCGGCAGCTCGGCGCGCAACTGACGATCGACGCATCGGTCGACGATCCGGCGAAGGTGATCCAGAAGGAAATCGGCGGCGCGCACGGCGTGCTCGTCACGGCGGTGTCGCGCAGCGCGTTCGCGCAGGCGCTCGGGATGGTGCGGCGCGGCGGCACGGTCGCGCTCAACGGGCTGCCGCCCGGAGATTTCCCGTTGCCGATCTTCTCGACGGTGCTGAACGGCATCACCGTGCGCGGGTCGATCGTCGGCACGCGCCGCGACCTGCAGGAATCGCTCGACTTCGCGGCCGACGGCCTGGTGCGCGCGCATATCCATCGCGACCGGCTCGGCAACATCAACGACGTGTTCGCAAAGCTGCGCGAAGGCAAGGTCGACGGGCGCATCGTGCTGACCGAGATGCAGTGACGCGGGCGGCCGCCGCGCGACGGATCGCGTCGCGACGGCGGCCGTGCTGCCCGGTTCGCGTCATTGGGCGAAGAACACGTCCGTGCGGTTCGTCAGGTTGCCCGAGTTGGTCTGGACGAAGAACGGATGGAACGACGACGACGGGCGAACGTCGAGGCCCTGATAGTCGCCGATGAAGAAGCCTTCCGCGATCGGCGCGAGCTTCATGTCGAACGGTCCGCCGACGCGCCGCTCGTCGCCGAACGAGGCGCCGCCGTCGTGCGAGATCTTGCGCCAGAAGCCTGTCGGCAGCGTCGTCGTGTTCCCGGCCAGCAGGTCGCGGAAGTCGTAGTGGGTGACCATTACGGCGCCCGTGTTGTCGACCCGCACCGACGGATTGAAGGCAGGCCGACCGGTCGGCGTGTTGACCTGCAGCGGCGCGCTCCAGGACGCGCCGCCGTCCGTCGACGTCGATAGCGCGATTTCATCGTACTTGCCGCCGTTGAAGCGGCTGTCCTGCCATACGACGTAAAGCTGGCCCGACGCGGGATCGATCGCGGGCTCGGGAATGATGTCGCCGGTGCGAACGGGTTCGCCGGTGTTCGGATCCGTCACGCCGACCGTCTGCAGCCCGGCGATCACCTGCGGCTTCGTCCACGTCGCGCCGTCGTCGGTGGACTTGATGAACGCGACCTTGCCGGCCGCCTTGCTGAACGGCGGCTGGATCAGGTTGAAGAAATCGTACAGCGTGCCGCTCTTCGGATCGACGACGATCTGGTTGCCGATCGTCTGCTGGCGCGACGGCACGTGGACGATGACCTTCGCTTTGCTCCAGGTCTTGCCGCCGTCGGTCGTCTTCGAGAACAGCGTCGGCCCGCGGAACGCCTGCGTATGCAGGTTCGCGTACGGGTTGCCGTTCGGCAGTTCGAGGCGGTCCCATACCGCGTATGCGGTGCCGGCCTTCACCGGGTTTGCCGTCACCGACTCCTTGTCGTTGAAGAACTGCGTGGTCGGTTCGTTGTCCGCGATCAGCACTGCGGGGCTGCTCCAGGTCTGCCCGCCGTCGGTCGATACCGATGAGGCGACCGCGTTGCTGTTGTTCGACTGGTTGAACGAGATCGATACCGAATACGCGGTGCCGTCCGGGCCGAAGGACACCCATGGGTCGGACGCGCGCTCGTACGTGAGCCCGCCCGGCGCGCATGCGCTGAACGGCTGCGTCGTCCGCGCCCAGGTCGCGCCGCCGTCGAACGTATAACCGGCGACAAGCCCGTGCGCGCCGCCGTTCGACCAGCGGTCCTGCTGCCATACGCCGATCATGTTCGTCGGGTTTGCCGGATTGACCGAAAGCCAGGGTTCGACCTCGGCATTCACATAGACGGTGCCGGGGCCGCCTATGGTGCAGGCGGCGTATGGACTGGGGCCGGACACGAGCACGGGATCGGCGTGCGCGGCGGCACAGGCCAGCGCCATCACGGCGGGCAGGCAGGTGAAAAGCGGGTGGGACACGATAATGCGTCGCATGGACTGCTCCTCGTTGACGTGCGGCCGCGATGGTGCGGCGGAACGAGGCAGCGCGAGCCGATGTGCGGCGGCACAGGCCGCCGGTGTCGGGGTGTTGCGGCGCCGCACCCGATGCGTGCCGCCGGTGTCGTTCAGGATGCCGCTTCAGCCATCGCAATCCGCGTGCGCTGGATACCGCCAGCACTTCGGTCAAGACTCCTATTCGTTTTATTGCTTGTGACGGATGTGTCGTTGATGCCAGCCCGGCTGGGAGGCCGGTTCGGGCAGGCGAAGAATGCGTAGAAGTGGATTGCAATGTAGATGATCCGGATGCGGCGCGGCAGGCAATTTTTTGTAACAGAGCGTAGCCGGAAAGCGTTGCCGGAGCGGCGCGGCGCGAACGCAAAATTTGCCGTCGCGAGTGCGTGGAAATCGAATCGAAAAGGCGAATCGCAATCGCTTTCGATTGCAGCCGGCGCGAGCCGGTTTTGTCGAATCGATGCGCTGCCGGCAGGCGCTGCGGCGTCCGCGTTGCCGCTGCTCAGCGCTCCGCCGGAAACCGGTCCTGCAGCGCGTGCAGCCAGCGCGCGACGATATCGAGTTCCGCGTCGGAAAACCCGTCGCACAGCTTGCCGTTCAGCTCGCGCAGCAGCACGCGCGCGTGCTTGAGCGCCGTGTGGCCTTCGTCGGTCAGGTACAGGCGCGTCGCGCGGCCGTCGTCCGAATCGGCGTGGCGCGCGAGCAGGCCGGCTTTCGCCATCCGGTCGGCGAGCCCCGTCATCGCGGACGGCGCGAGCTGCAGCGCGGCGCCGACTTCGCCGATCAGCGCGCCGTCCTGCTTCGCGAGACAGAACAGCACGCCGGCCTGCGCGGCGCTCGCGCGCGTATCGGTCTCGGCCTTGCGGTCGACCCAGCGCTGCACGCGCCGCTGGCCGATGTTCAACAGGAAAAACAGTCGTCGGTTTTCGCTCAAGCTGGGTTCCCGGCTGCAATGGAAAGGGATGGACGGCCCGCGGCGCGCGGCGTGTCGAGTGCCTGCGCGAGCCAGTCGGCCAGGTCGGGCCACAGCACGGCGCCGGGCCGGCTGCGGAAGAAGCCCATGTGCCCGACCGGGCCGCTGCCCGCCGCGTGCGGATCGATCTGGCGGCGCTCGACCGCCGCGCCGGTCAGATAGCTTACCAGCAGGTCGATCGCGGCCGGGTTCGCCCACGGATCGTCGTCGAAGCCGAGCGCGAGGATCGGCAGCCGCTGTTTCGAGAAACGATCGGCCGCGCCGAGTGTCGGATCGTCGAAGAAATAGTGCGGCAGCGTCGTCCAGCGGCTCCATTCGCGGAACACGCCGGCCGGGAGGTCCTCGCCGAGCCCGAGCCGCTTGCCGGGCACGTAGCCGAGCAGCGCGGACATCAGCGGGCCCAGCACGCGCAGGATCAGCCGCACCTTCAGGCGCTCGGCCGCCTGCGCGATCAGTCGCGTGCTGCCTGCATGCGCGGCGACGAGCACGGCCGCGCGCAGGTGCGTCGTGCTCGCGGACAGCCCGATCGCGTGCCCGCCGACGCTATGCCCGACCGCCAGCAGCGGCAACCCTTCGTACGCGTGCCGTGCCCATGCGGTCGCGGCGCCGACGTCGAGCTCCATCCAGTCGCGCATGCGGGCTCGCAGCGCGCCCAGGCGCGCGGGCCGGGACGCGCCGATGCCGCGGTAGTTGTAGGTCAATGCCGCGAAGCCGCGTTCGGTCAGGAAGCGCGCGAAGCCCGCATACAGCCGCTCCGGCACGGCCGTCGCCGGATGGATCAGCACCAGCGCGCGCGGTTCGGCATCGGGCGTCCACAGCGTGCCGCGCAGCGGATAGCCGTCGATGGCGGAGAACTCGATCGGTTGGGAGGTCATGGCCGTCCTCGTTCCAGGTGATTATTTCGTATGCGAAATATAGTCCAAGATTTATTTCGTGCACGAAATATATGTCGAGGAATCATTCGAAGGCTGTGTTGCGGAAGGCGGCGTCCGGCGTCGCGTGACGCGGCTCGTCCCATAAAATATTTGCATCTTTGCATAGCAGAATATTGCGTTTGTCTCATGAAGAGGATCGCCGTATCTTCATCGGTTCCATCCGTTCCGCCGGCCGTCGCGCAAGGCGGACAACGAGGCGCCGCCGTCGTGCGGCAGCCCGCCAACCATCCGGGAGATTACGTTGCCGAGCCGAATCGTCACGGCGCTCTTGCTGGCGCTTGCCGCGCAGCCGGGCATCGCGAAAGACACCGTCACGCTGCGCGTCGGTGAACAGAACTACTTCAACATCCAGGCGTCGATGGAGGCGTCCGGGGTGCTGAAGGACCTGCCTTACACGATCGAGTGGAAGCACTTCCAGGCCGCCGCGCCCGTCGCCGAGAGCCTGAACGGCAACGCGATCGACATCGGCTTTCTCGGCGATTCCGCGCTGCTCACGCTGGCCGCACGCGGCGCGCCGGTGAAGGTCGTCGCGGTGTCGCGGCAGAGCCTCGACGGCGTCGCGATCCTCGTGCCGAAGAATTCGCCGGTGCGCACCGTGGCCGACCTGCAGGGCAAGACCGTCGCCGTGTGGCGCGGCGCTTGGAGCCAGCAGCTCGTGCTGCGCGCGCTCGAACACGCGGGCCTGCGCGCGGATTCGGTCAAGTACGCGTACCTGATGCCGATCGACGCGACCAACGCGCTCGCGAACGGGTCGGTCGATGCCGTGTCGTTGTGGGAGCCGTTCGTCAGCACGCTCGCGCTGCGGCAGGGCGCGCGGCCCATCACCACCGCGCAGGGGCTGATGCCCGCGCTGAGCTTCGTCGCCGCGAACGAGCAGGCCGCGTCGGGCAAGCGTGCGGAGATCGCCGATTTCCTGAAGCGCGTCGTCGCCGCGCGCCAGTGGGTCGACAGCCATCCGCGCGAGTATGCGGACCTGTGGGCGAAGCGCGCGAAGCTCGAGCCCGACGTCGCGTATCGCTGGCTCGACAATGCGAAGCAGCGCGTGGGCCCGGTCGACGATACGGCCGCGAAGGACGCGCAGAACACCGCCGACTTCCTGCACAAGGCCGGCGTGATTCCGGCCGCGTACGACACGTCGAAGCTGCTCGACCGCTCGTATGCGGGCGCGTTCGCGGCGCCTGCGCAAAAGACGGCCGCCGCGCAGTAATCGCGCCGTCGCATCCACGATTCCCGATCGAGAACCAGAAGGACATCCCGACATGCCAGTCGACATCATCGGCATGATCACCGCGACGCCCGGCGCGGAGGTTGACGTACCGGGCGGCGCGGCCGTCCAGCCAGACTACGTGCGCCGTTTCGCGCAGGCGCACGAGGCGGCGGGCTTCGACCAGATCCTGGTCGGCCATTTCAGCAACGCCGCGGACGGCTTCATCGTCGCCTCGTTCGCGGCCGCCGCGACCGAACGCATCCGCATCCTGCTCGCGCACCGGCCAGGCGTGATCGTGCCGTCGGCCGCCGCGCGGCAGATCGCGACGCTCGACGTGTTCAGCGGCGGCCGGCTCGCGCTGAACGTCGTGTCGGGCGGCGACGATACGGACTTGCAGCGCGACGGCGATTTCGTGCCGCACGATGCGCGCTACCGCCGCACCGGCGAATATCTCGACGTGCTGAAGCGGATCTGGCTGGCCGATGCGCCGGTCGACCACGACGGCGAGTTCTACCGGCTGCGCGGCGCGTCGCCGCTCGTGAAGGGTGCGCAGCGGCCGCACGTGCCGATCTATTTCGGCGGCTCGTCGCCGGCCGCGCTCGCGGTCGCGGGCGAGCACGCGGATGTCTACATGACGTGGGGCGAGCCGCTCGCATCGGTGCGCGAGCAGATCGCGCGCGTGCGGGCCGCCGCCGCGCCGTTCGGGCGCGCGCCGCGCATCAGCGTGTCGTTTCGGCCGATCGTCGCCGATACCGAGGCCGCCGCGTGGGAGAAGGCCGAGGCGATCCGCGAGCGCGTGCGTGCGGCGCGGGTCGCGAACGGCCAGCCGATCGCCGGCCACGCGCCGCAGAATGCGGGCTCGCAACGGCTGATGGCCGCCGCCGCGCAGGGCGACGTGCTCGATGAGCGCTTGTGGATGGGTGTCGCGAACCTGACCGGCGCGCGCTGGAATTCGACCGCGCTGGTCGGCACGCCCGAACAGGTCGCGCGGGCGCTCGGCGCGTACTACCGGCTCGGCGTGTCGACGTTCCTGATTCGCGGGTTCGATCCGCTCGACGATGCGCTGGTCTACGGCCGCGACCTGATTCCGGCGATTCATGCGCAGGTCGCGGAGCTCGACCGATATCAAGCGGCGGTGACGGCGTAGGCACGACTCGGCGACGAACGGCCCTGCTTCGACTCGCCCCGGTACTTCCATCGTGGAATGCCGGGGCGATGTCACTCAGGCATCGACGCATCGACGCCTTCAGAACGACGGCAACCCCGGCGGATTGGTCTCCGCGCGCGCGATCGCCTCGCTCTGCAATCCCCATCGCGCGAGCGCCTGCCCGTAGCGGCCGCTGCCGATCAGCGCATTCGTCGCGAGCGTCAGTGCAGGCGCGAGGCCGCTGCCGCGACGCGTCGCGATCGCGACATCTGCATTGTTCGGCCAGCCCGCATTGACGACGCCGACGCGGCGGATCTTGCCGCTGCGCGCGGCCTCGTATGCGAGCGACGCATTCGGGTTCAGCTCCGCATCGGCGCGGCCCGACAGCAGCGCGACGCGCGCGGTCGCATCGTCGTCGAAATAGAGCAACCCGGTCGCCGTCAATCCTTGAGCGACGTTGCGCCGGCTCCATTCGAGCAGGATGCGCTCCTGGCTCGTGCCGGCACCGGTGATGATCCGCAGGCCCGCGATGTCCTTCGGCTCGGCGATCTTCGCGATCGGGCTGCCGGTGCGTACATAGAAGCCGTGCAGCCCGAGCCGGTACGTCGTGAAATCGTATTTCTCCTTGCGCTTCTCGGTCACGCCGACGTTCGAGATCACCGCGTCGTACTTGCCGGACGTCAGCCCGAGCGGCCAGTCGGCCCACGCGATCGGCACCAGCACGAGCGTGCGGCCGAGCGCATCGGCGACGAGCTGCGCGTAGTCGGGATCGGCGCCGACCACGGTGCGTGCGTCGGTCGCGTAGGTCGATACGGGCGGCGCGTGCGGTGAAATCGCAACCGTGAATGCGCCGTCGCGCACCCAGCGGTAGCCGCTTGCCTCGCGGATGGCCGCGTCGTCACGCGACGCGCGAATCCGGCCGGCCTGGCGCGGGTCGAGGTCGGCGGTTGCGGCCGCCGCGTGCGCGATGCGCGACGGCAGGCTGCCGGATGCCGCGACCAGCGCGGCGGTCATGAATTGACGTCGATCGATCATCGTGCGGCGCCCCGGTTATCGGCAGGGATGCGCATCACAGCACCCGCGACAGGAACGCGCGCGTGCGCGGATGCGACGGCGCGTCGAGCACGACGGCCGGCGGGCCGGCCTCGACGATGCGTCCGCGCTCCATGAACAGCACGTTGTCCGCGACTTCGCGCGCGAAGCCGATCTCGTGCGTGACGATCACGAGCGTCGTGCCCGAGCGCGCGAGCTCCTTGATCACGTCGAGCACCTCGTTGACGAGTTCCGGGTCGAGCGCGGACGTCGGCTCGTCGAACAGCAGCACCTTCGGACGCAACGCAAGCGCCCGCGCGATCGCGACGCGCTGCTGCTGGCCGCCGGACAACTGGCGCGGGTACGCATCGGCTTTATCCGCAAGACCGACGCGCGCGAGCAGCGTGCGTGCGGTGCGCTCGGCCGCATCGCGCGTGACGCCGGCGACGGCGACCGGCGCCTCGATCAGGTTCTCGAGCACCGTCAGGTGCGGGAACAGGTTGAAATTCTGGAACACCATCCCGACGGCGGTGCGCCGCTTCAGCACTTCGCGCTCCTTCAGCTCGTAGAGCACGTCGCCGTCGCGCCGATAGCCGATCAGTTCACCGTCGATGTCGATGAAACCGTCGTCGACGCGTTCGAGATGGTTGATCGTGCGCAGCAGCGTCGACTTGCCCGAGCCCGACGGCCCGACGATCGCGGTCACGCTGCCGCGCGGCGCGACGAACGACACGTTGTCGAGCACGCGCTGCATGCCGAACTGTTTCGACACGCCATGCACGGCCACTTCGCCGCCCGCACGCGGCACGGCGGCGGCCACGGTATCGGTATCGCCTGCGGCCCGCACGATCGACGCCGAATGGCGCGACGCGGCACGCCGCCACAGCACGCCGAAGCGCGCGAGCGCGAACGTGAGCACCGACGGCGGCGGATTGCGCAGCGCGCCGCGCGCATAGTGCCGCTCGACCTGCACCTGGATCGCCGACAGCACCGTCAGGATGATCAGGTACCAGACGGTCGCGACCATCAGCAGCGGAATCACTTCGAGGTTGCGGCGATAGATCACCTGCACCGTGTAGAACAGCTCCGGCATTGCGAGCACGTACACCATCGACGTGCCTTTCGCGAGCGTGATCAGGTCGTTGAACGCGGTTGGCAGGATCGCGCGCATCGCCTGCGGCAACACGATCCGCGCGGTCTGGCGGCTGCGCGGCAGCCCGAGCGCGGCGGCCGCTTCGAGCTGGCCCTGGTCGACCGCGAGAATGCCGCCGCGGATCACTTCCGCGGAAAACGCCGCGTGGTTCAGCGCGAGGCCGAGCACGGCCGCGAGGAACGGGCTGATCAGGTCGGTCGTCGGCGCTTCGAACCACACGATGCCGGTGAACGGGACGCCGAGCCGCACATGCTCGTACAGGTAGCCGAGGTTGTTCAGGATCAGCAGCAGCACGATCAGCGGAATCGAGCGGAACAGCCACACGAAGGTCCATGCGCTCGCGGACAGCAGGCGCGAACGCGACAGCCGGGCCAGCGCGACGAACGCGCCGAGCACGAAGCCGAACACCGCGCCGAGCAGCGTCAGCACCAGCGTGCGCGCGAGCCCCGACAGCACCGGCGGCGACAGGAACCATTCGGCGAACACCGGCCAGCCCCATTGCGGGTTGCCGAGGATCGAATGCAGCGCGATCGCGATCAGCACGACGGCGAGCACGGTCCCGGCCGTGCGCGCCCGGTGGCGCGCGGGCACGATCCGGAACCGCGTGCCGGGCTCGCGCGCGCCGGGGGAAGAGAGCGGCGGCAGTGCGCCGCCGAGATGGGTCGTGTCGCTCATGTCGTTGGATGTCCTCGAATCGGTCGGAAGCGCCGCGCCCGGGCGGCGCGGCGCGTCGGCCCGTGGCCGGGCCGCGGTGGGTCAGGCGTGCGCGTCGGCCGCCGTTTCCTGCGCGGCGCCGGGCACCGCGTGGCGGCTCGCCTTGCGCGGCAGGCCGAGGTGGTCGCGCAGCGTCGCGCCGGGCAGGTCGCGGCTGTAGCGGCCGCGCGCCTCGAGCACCGGAATCACGAGTTCGACGAAATCGTCGACGCCTTGCGCCTGCACCGGAAAGCCGAGGATGAAACCGTCGCCGGCGCCCGCGTCGTGCCAGCGGATCAGCTCGTCGGCGACATGCTCGGCCGTGCCGATGAAGTTCGGGCGCGGCGTCGCGACCGCGAGCGCCGTCTCGCGCAGCGACAGGCCCTTGGTCTTCGCGTCGGCCTTGATCCGGTCGGTGGTCGAGCGGAAGCTGTTGCGGCCGAGCTCGCCGAGTTCCGGGAATGGCGCGTCGAGCGCGTATTGCGTGAAATCGTGGTGATCGAAATAGCGGCCGAGATATGCGAGCGCCTCGTCGATCGTCAGCAGGTCGCGGATCGCCTGGTATTTGTCTTCGGCCTCGGCGGCCGTGCGGCCGACGATCGGCCCGACGCCGGGGAAGATCTTCACGTCGTCGGCTTGCCGCCCGTGCTCGACCGCGCTTTGCTTCACGCGCCGCGTGAACGCGGCTGTCTCGTCGAGCGACGGCGAATGCGTGAACACGGCGTCCGCGTATTTACCGGCGAGACCGATGCCGGTGTCGGACGAGCCGGCCTGGAAGATTACCGGCTGCCCCTGCGGCGAGCGCTGGATGTTCAGCGGGCCCGCGACCTGGAAGAAGCGGCCGTGGTGATCGAGCGTATGCAGCTTGTCGCGATCGAAGAAGCGGCCGGTCGCGCGGTCGCGCACGAACGCGTCGTCGTCCCAGCTATCCCACAGGCCCTGGACGACGTGGAGGTATTCGTCGGCGATCTCGTAGCGCAGTTCGTGATCCGGATGCGCCTTGCCGAAATTTTTCGCGGTGCCTTCGAGCGGCGTCGTCACGACGTTCCAGCCCGCGCGCCCGCCGCTGATCGCGTCGAGCGACGCGAGCTGGCGCGCGACCGTGAACGGCTCGCTGTACGACGTCGAGATCGTGCCCGCGAGCCCGATCTTCTTCGTCGCGACCGCGAGCGCCGACAGCACGGTCAGCGGCTCGAAGCGGTTCAGGAAGTGCGGGATCGACTTCTCGTTGATGTAGAGGCCGTCGGCGACGAACGCGAACGCGATGCCGGCGGCTTCCGCCTTGCGCGCGATGCCGATCGCGAAGTCGAGGTTGATGCTCGCGTCCGGCGGGTTGCTCGGGTGCCGCCATGCGTTCATGTGGCTGCCTGCGCCTTGCAGCATCAGGCCGAAGGGGATCGATCGTCGGGTCGTCATGGGAGCGTCACGCGTTCTGGTCAGGGGAAAGGGAGCGGTCGGCCGCGAGGGCCGCTTGCAGCGGCGTGGCCGACAGCGCGCCGCCGAGCCATTCGACCGACGCGAGCCGCGCCGCGTAGTCGGTCACCGGCGAATCGATCACGAATGCATCGACGTCGAGCCGCCGGCTCAGCGCATCGAGTGCACGGTGCACGCGCTCGGGCGTATCGGCCAGCACGGTCGGGCGCAGTTCGTCGATCCGGTAGTCGGACGCGCCGCTTTGGCGCGCGAATTCGGCGGCCGCCTGTGCGCTCGCGAGGTTGAAACTCTGCCCGCCCGCGAACTGCAGCTTGAAGATCTTCAGCGGCCCGATCAGCTGCTCGGCCTCGTCGCGCGTCGGTGCTGCCACCGCGTACAGCGCGACGAGCGGCCGCGTGCCGCCCGCGCTGCGGTACGCGTCGAGCGAGCGTTCGAGATTCGCGTCGTCGCCGTTGAAATGCCCCGCGTAGCAGAAGCGCCAGCCGTTGCGCGCGGCGAGCGCGCCGCTGTCCGGCGAGCCGCCGAGCAGGATGCGTTCGGGCGGCTGCGGCGGCACCGGCATCGCGACCGCGCCGGCGAGCGGATGATCTTCGGCGACGCCCCAGCCGAGAAACGCGTCGAGCTCCGCGAGCTGGCCCGCGAAGTCGGGCTTGCGCGCCTTGTCGTGGAACCACTGCAGCGCGCGCGTGGTCAGCGGCAGCCCGCCGGGCGCCTTGCCGATGCCGAGATCGACGCGGCCCGGCGCGAGCGCGGCCAGCAGCTTGAACGATTCGGCGACCTTGAACGGGCTGTAGTGCTGCAGCATCACGCCGCCCGAGCCGACGCGGATGCGCGACGTGTGCGCGAGCAGGTGCGCGACGACGATCTCCGGCGCCGAGCTCGCGAAGCCCGGCGTGCCGTGATGCTCGGCGACCCAGAAGCGCTCGTAGCCGAGCTGTTCGGCGCGCTGCGCGAGCGTCGAGGTGAAGCGCAGCGCGTCGGCGGCGCTCGCGCCGTCGGCGATCGGACTCTTGTCCAGCAACGAAAGCGAATAAGACATGGTGAGCGGCGTTCCTGCGTATGGCGTGGATGGACGGGGGCGCGCGCGGCGCTCAGCTCTTCGGCAGCCCCGGTGGATTCGTGCGCGACTGGTCGATCGCCTCGGACGCGAGGTTCCAGCGGTCGAGCACCTGCTGGTAGCGGCCGTTCTTGATCAGCCCGTTCAGCGCGACGGTCAGCGGCTCGGCGAGCCCGCTGCCGCGGCGCGTCGCGATCGCGATGTCGGCCGTGCGCGGCCAGCCGCCGCTGATCGCGCCGACGAGCCGCGTCTTGCCTTGCTGCGCGCTCTGATACGCGAGCACCGAGTTCACGCTGAACACGGCATCGGCGCGGCCCGACTGCACGGCGACGATGCGCATCGCCTGGTCGTCGTAGTACTGGATCTGCACGGGTTTCAGCCCGTGCGCAACGTTTTCGCGGTCCCACGCGAGCAGGATCTTTTCCTGGTTGGTGCCGGCGTCGGTCACGACGCGCAGCCCCGCGACATCCTTCGGCTCGCGGATCGCCTGGATCCTGCTGTCGTTGCGCACGTAGAAGCCGACCAGATCGTGGCGGTACGACGAGAAATCGAACTTCTGCTTGCGTTCCTCGGTGACGGTCACGTTCGAGATCACCGCGTCGACTTTCCCGGATTCGAGCGCGAGCGGCCAGTCGGCCCACGCGAGCGCGACGATCTTCAGCTTGCGGCCGAGGCTGTCGGACACGAGCTGGCCGACGTCGGCGTCGAAGCCGACCACCGTGCGCGCGTCGGTCGCATACGAGCTGATCGGCGGCAGGCTCGGCGCGATGCCGATCGTCAGCGTGCCGGGCTCGGCGAACTTGAACGACGCGGGCACTGCGCGTTCGACGGCCGCATCGGCCACGCCGCGCGGGCGGCCGCGCTGCTCGGGGCTCAGGTCGAACGTCGCGGCGGCCGCGGCGAACGCGGTCAGGCCGATCAGCGCGGCGGCCAGCGTGCGGATGGCACGGGAAGAAAGCGGTACGGCTCGTTGCATGAAAACGTCCTGTTGTTGTGTCGTAGGGAGCGGAGTCGGGTGGAGCGGTGGGCTCAGCGCGGCAGCACCGGCTCGGGTAACGGCGCCCACAGGTCGGCGAGCGTCGACGTGCGCGACGGATCGGCGAGATCCTTGCCGAATCGCAGGTGGAAATACGCTTCGGGGTCGATCGACGAATCGAACAGCCGCGTATAGCCGGTGCGGTCGTACAGCGCCCACGCTTCGGGCTGGCGAAAACCGGTGGTCAGGTACAGGCGGCGATAGCCCTGCTGCGCGGCGCGCAGCTCGAGCGCTTCGACGATGAGCCGCGCGAGGCCCTGACGGCGCAGGTCCGTGCGCGTCCAGATGCGCTTGAGCTCGGCGGTCTGCGCGTCGTAGCGCTTGAACGCGCCGCCGCCGATCGTTTCGCCGTCGCGCAGCAGCAGCACGAAGGCGCCTTCGGGCGGCGCGAACAGTTCGGCCGGGTAGCGCGCGAGTTCGTCGCGCGCGGATGCGCGGCTGTCGGGGCGGTACGCGTTGTAACGGGTCGAATACTCGTCGATCAGCGCGTCGATCAGCGGTTGCGCGCGGACGTCGAGCGGCGTCGTGTCGATGAGGCGGTCGTTCGTGGCCATGGGCATCGCGAAGGGCGCGCGATGCGGACGTTCCTTTCGGGGTGCGGGCACGCGGCCCGTCCGGTCTGTTCCGTTATCGCGGCGCGGTTGTCGTGATGACGGCGGCCGATGCGCATCCTGCGATGCATGCGGCCGGCCGCCGCCGTTTCGAACACGTTAGCGGCGCGGCCGGCAAAGGCGAACGAAGCAATTTCGATAAGGATTTCGCGGCAGGCGTCAGAAGGCTTGCAGCGGGAGTGGGGTGGGGTCAGCCGAATGGGGCGCTCCGTGCAGAAGCACTCGTTTGATGCATGTGGGGCGACGGATGTCGCGCGGCTACGTCGATCGGCCTTGTATATGTGTTGCGAACCGTGTCACGGCTTCGCCGAGGCGGCTTGCATTTTCAAGGTCCAGCACGAATTCCCCGCATGCAGGGCAGAAGTCGCCGGTGATGCGCGGTATGACCGTGGAGCGCCCTTGGCAGGTGTGCGGAATATCGCGTGTGTCACGGATCAGTTGCGCGCCACCGCAGGCAGGACATTTCATGTTCGTGATTTCCAGAACGATAGGATCCGACTCATTGGCCGACGCTCGGCGCAGCCGACAACTCCGCCAGCTGAAACAGGCAATCGCCGCGCCGCACCTGCGCGGGCACGCGCTTGCACACTACTTCGCCGTCGCCGTTGAACCGGTGCAGCATCGGTTCGCGCAGCGGCGTATCGGGGAAATGCACCCACGCGGCCGGCTGTCCGGCCTTCACCTGGTCGCCGAGTTCGACGAGCGGCTCGTACAGCCCGCGCTCGTATGCATAGACGAAGTGGCGGTCGCCGTCGACGCGCATGAAGCGCGTGACGGTCGGCGGTGCGTCGGGCACGAGCGCGCCGCGCAGCAGGCCGATATAACCGAGGTAGTGCAGCAGCCCGTGGCGGCCGAGCCGGATCAGCGACGGATCGGCCATGCCCGCGCCGCCCAGTTCGGTCACGATCGAGATCGCGCCTTGGCGGCGCGCCGCCGATGCCGAATGCACGGGGTTCGGCGCGTGCAGCAGCGCATTCGGCAAGCCGAACGCGACCAGCAGCCCGTTGAGCTTCGCGGCTTCGTCCGCGTCGAGCGGATCGATCGCGAGCATGTTGCCGCCCTGGTACAGCAGCGAGCTGCCGCCCGAATGCAGGTCGACCAGATACTGCGCACGCGACAGCAGCGCGTGCTCGATGTAGTGGGCGATCATCTGCGTCGGCGTGCCGGTTGGATCGCCGGGGAAGCTGCGGTTCAGGTTGCCTTCGTCGAGCGGCGATACGCGCAGGCCCGCGTCTGCAGCGGGGAAATTCGCCATCGGCAGCAGGATCAGCTGCCCGCTGACCATCTCGGGTTCGATCTCGCGCATCAGCTGCGACACGATGATCTGGCCTTCGTATTCGTCGCCGTGGTTGCCGGCCATCACGAGCGCGACCGGGCCGTCGCCGTTGCGGATCGACGCAATCGGGATCGGCAGCCACCCGTACGCCGAGCGGTGCACGGAATGCGGCAGCCGCAGGTAGCCCGCATGCTTGCCTGGAGCGTCGAGATCGATTTCGCAGTGGATGGGGTTTCGCTGTGAGGAAGGGGCGGTCATGGCGGCATCGTTCGATGAACGGAATCTGCCATCTTATCGGGAAACGACCGCCACGCGGCGCGCGGGGAGCGCGCAACGCCGACCGCCGTCAACCGGCATGCGCGTGGATGCGCATGGGCGAGCCGGCTTGCCGATACACGAAACCGCGCGCGATGTTGCATCGGTGAACGCATGCGGCCGCGCGGGCCGGCCGCATTCATGCGTCAAATTTCGTGCCGACCCCTTGCCGCAACAGGGCCGGCGCACGCGGTCGGCTCAGCGACCCGATGTTTCAGCTTCGATACGACCTTCTTCCCACAATGCCCAGAAACGGCTGCCGGCGCGATACGGATTCGCGCGTCGCGCGCCGTAATCGGTGACGCCCTGGCGAAACGCGCCGTACAGCGTCAGCGGCGGATTGTCGACGCACGCGGCTTCACGGGCGGGCGTGCGGCGCTCGAAAACGAGCCGCCGGATCAGGGACGCGCCGTCGATCACGGTTTGTTCGTCGATCGTTTCGGTTCTGGCGAGGACTTCGACGGTATTCATGTTGGGCTCCCTGAAACGTTCTTTCCCATCAAGGAGCAATAAGAATGCCAACCACGAAATGTCGACCGCTGCATCGATCGTGCAGGCTTCTGCGGTCAACGTAACGGGGGGCGAGCGGCGATGTTACGGAACACGTCACGTGACACGTGGGCGTGCGGCCACGCAAAGCGTTTCGAGATTGAATCGTCGGGAGGGATGCGGCGGTCGGCGGAAACGACGATGAACGGGCCGCGCGTGCTGTCGGATCAGCTGGCGGTGACCGGCGCCACGCGGCGGCTGCCGTTCGAATAGAAGCGGTAGATGCCCTTGCCGGCCGACTTCGCGTCGTACAGCGCGCTGTCGGCCTGACGGATCAGTTCGTCGGGGGAGCCGTGCCCGTCGTCGAGCGCGATGCCGATGCTGATCCCGAGGCTGACGATCTTGCCGATCGACAGCGTATACGGTGCCGAGATCTGCCGGATGATGCGCGCGGCGAGGATCGAGCATGCGTGCATCGTCGTATCGTCGATCGCGACGACGAATTCGTCGCCGCCGATGCGCGCCGCAAGCTCGCCGGGCGGCAGCGTCTTGCCGAGCCGATCGGCGACCTGCGTGAGCACCTCGTCGCCGGCCTGGTGGCCGAAGCGGTCGTTGATCGCCTTGAAGCCGTCGAGGTCGAGATACATGACGGCGAGCGACGCGCCCGGCATGTGCGGCCGGTGCGACAGCATCCGCTTGAGCCGGGCATGCAGTTCGTGGCGGTTCGGCAAACCCGTCAGCGCGTCGTGCCGCGCGAGATGCCGGATGTGCTGCTCGGTCTGGCGGCGCGCGGTGACGTCCTCGACGATGATCACCGCGTTGCCGTCCGGCACGCGGTGGCGCGTCAGTTCGAGCTGGCGGCCGTCGGCGAGCGCGATGTCGAACGGCTCGGGTTCGTCGCGGGTCAGCCAGACGTCGCATTGCGCGGCGAGACCGGCGCCGCCGGCATCGCACACGGCGTTCGCGCCAAGCGCCGCGACGACGTCGGCCAGCCGCGTATCGAGCATGATCTCGCGCGGCGAACCGAACAGCTGCGCGGTGCGGCGGTTCGCGACGATCACGCGGGTCTCGCTGTCGATCATGCACAGGCCGTGCGGCATGTAGGTGAGTGCGGCGTCGAAGCGTGCGACGAGTTCGGCGTTGCGCTGGCGCGCGGCGATCAGCGCGACGAGCACGCGGTAATGGCGCTGGACGACCGTGCGCATGGCCGCGAGATAGATCGCGAGCGGCGGCAGCAGCAGCCACGCGCCCGGCCGGTCCGCCAGCAACGCGCCGAGGCCGATCGGCAGCACGCCGAGCGTGACCTGCGTCATCGCGAGCCGCGGCAGCGCCGAATTGCGCGACGCGATCCCGCCGAACACGCCGCCCGCGACCATCACCGACAGCGTGCCGAGCTCGACGTCGACGGCGTCCACGCAGCCCATCACGCCGAGGCCGAGCACGTAGCATGCGGCGAGCGACACGGGCGCATAGCGCCTCGCCCAGTATTCGGCGCGATCGTCGCCGGCGTCGCGGCGCACCGTGTACGCACGCGCGATCGCAAGCCGGGCGGCGAGCAGGCCGACGTCGACGATCAGCCACACGAGACACCAGAGTTGCTGCAGCCGGATCAGCGCGACGGCCGCGACGAAGCCGCTCGCGAGCCCGGACATCGCCATCGGGCGAATATCTTCGAACAGCGTGACCAGCATCGACGGGCGCAACGCCGCCGTGACACGGTGGTTGCCGGAGGAGGGTGTGGCGAGAACGGAGTTCAGGATAGACGTCCTGACTGCCATGGTTTTTGACCTCGACACGAGTCGCGATGGCTGGCGGCGCCCGCATGGCACGTGGCGGAGGCACCGGCAAGCCGGATACGCGCGACATTACCATGAAACACGGGCGGCGCGAGGTGCGCGGGCGCATGGCAGGCGCACGTCGCCGGCACTGGACATCGCGCCTGCCGATAGTCGCACACCACGCCTGCGAATCTCTTGCGCATTCGACGGGGCGAAGGCGGCATCGTTGCGAACGGAATGATGTGCGGCGGCCGACCGGAGACCGGCCGCCATGCGTGGGGCGCGCTTGCCCGTCGGATGCTGTCGATGCGGAGCAAAGCCGATGCGACGGCATGCAAACGCACGCAGACGGCCGACGCCGCGCAGCTCGCGGCCGGCCGCTCGGTGTATCTCGCGGTGTGCGCGGGCTGTCACGGCTTCAACGGCGAATGCAAGCCGAACGTTGCGGTGCCGATGAACGGCAACTCGACGGTGCGTCAAGGCGATCCGCGCAACCTGCTGGTCGCGATGCTCGACGGCATCGACGAGCAGAAATTTGCCGGCTTCGAGAACCTGCAGCCGATACCGGGTTTCGCACGCACGCTGAGCGACGACGAACTCGCACAGCTTGCGAACTACCTGCGCGCGACATGGGGCGGCCAGCCCGCGAGCGTCACGCCGGCCGACGTGAAGGCGATGCGTTAAGTCCAGGGCACGCCGCAGGGCGGGGCGTCGCGCGCGATGCAGCCGGTTTCCGGTGCTCGCGCGCGATGCGTCGCCCGACTTTTCGAGGCGGTTCTTCAGTAGCCGCCGCCACCTCCGCCTCCGCCACCGCTGCCTCCCGAGCCGCCGCCGCCGTACCGGCTCATGCCCGGTCCTTGCGAAGTGCCGCTGCCCGGCTGCGTACATCCCGCCGACAGCACAAGCATCAGCGCCGCGATCAACGCCGCGGCCAACGTTGCCGATTTCATTGCAATCTCCTTGCAGCGCGCAGGCCGCAGGACAGGCCGGTTCGCGTGAACCGCGCGTCTGCGCGATGACGAAACGTCTCGGGCGAGCGGTTTATTCCATGCTTTTTGCGTATCGTCGCGCGCGATGGTGCCGGATCGGATGCGCCGCGCGGTGTCTTGGTACACTCCGGCACGCCGCCATTCCGATTCCGACTACAAAATACAAAAAACATGAGTGCAACCCTCGAGAGCCCTTCGCGCAAACCGTTGCGTGCGTCCGACCGTGCAGTGTTCGGCTGCCTGTCATTTGCCGTCGGCGGCCCGCTGGTCGCGGCGCTCGTCTGGCCGGGCGTGATGCTGATCGCGTGGACGTTGATCGACGGTCCGTCATGGGACGAACTGAAAATCAGCGCCGGCATGGTGCCGCTGATCTTCTTCGCGTCGTTCCTGTTCGGCTATTTCCTGCCCGCGGCGGTCGCTGGCGGCATCATGGGCGCGATTGGCACGCAGATCCGGCGGCGCTGGTTCGTATTGCTGGGGATCGTCGTGGGCACCTGTTCGATGATCTGTTATGTGCTGCTACAGAGCCACCTGCTGAACGACGATGAAATCGGCGGCATCAACATGATCGCGATACTCGATTCGTTCGTGACGTCGGCCGTGATGTCGCACTGGCTGCATCGGCGGCTCGAACGCCGGCGTTGAGCGCGCCGCGCCGCGTATCGGGTGCGTGAACGGTGACGCGCATGAACCCGGCGAGCCGAACGGCACCGCTCGGCCGCGCCCGCGGCCGGCGGCCTGCCATGCTTTCCTTTACGCGGATGCCGCCGTCGCGGCGGCGTCCGGTCAACGATAGACGAGATCGGCGCGGCGGTTCTGCGCCCACGAATCCTCGTCGTGGCCGAGCGCGACCGGCTTTTCCTTGCCGAGGCTGACGGCTTCCAGTTGCGTGCCCGGCACGCCGAGCGTTTCCAGCGCGCTCAACACGGCTTGCGAACGGCGTTGGCCGAGCGCGAGGTTGTATTCGGACGTCCCGCGTTCGTCGGTGTTGCCCTGGATCAGCACGCGCCGGGCCGGATGGCCGCGCAGGTAGTCGGCGTGCGCCTGCAGCAGCGGCTGGAATTCGGGCTTCACGGAATACGCGTCGAAATCGAAATAGATGCTGCGCTTCGCGAGCGGGCTGTTCGGATTGTCGAGATCGTCCGCCGTCACCGTTGCGACGGCTTCGCTCGAGGGCGTCGGCGCCATGCCGGCATTCTCGGGTGTTTTCGCCGCGTGGTGGCAACCGGCCAGCAGCGCGACGGCGGCCAGGATCGCAAATCGGTTCGTTTTGCTCATCGTTCGTCTCCAGCGGTTGACTGCGTTGAAAGCGTCGCGCGTGCCATCGGCACGTACGTATCCGGCTGCAACGGCGCGAAAGGTCCGGCTCCGTCGACGCGATGCATGTCCGTAAGCCGGTGGTGCGCCATATGAAAGAGTGTTGCGGCCGGAACGCCGAATCATGGCGTCGCTGCAAACAGAGTAGGAAAAATGTCACAACGCGACCAGTTTCTCCGCATTTTTTGCGCGGACGCGACAGTCAGGGACGCATTCTTGCTCCCGCCGGCGCCGCGCGGTACACGCTGCCACAGCGAAAAGGCCACGCACGGGCGCGGCCTGTTCTGCATGAGTCACCACGATCGAGCGGGGCTCGAAACGCGTGCCGTACGCGATAGACCGGGCAGTGAAGCGGCGAAGCGCCGCGTCGTCAGAACTTGTGCCGCAGCCCCAGTGCGACGACGACCTGGTTGCTGTTCGCCGAAGGCGTCAGCGTCCAGACGGTCGCGTTGAACGCGGGATTGCCGTTGCCGCCGCTCACGCTCTGGTACACGCCTTCGAGATACGCGTCCGTGCGCTTGGACAGCGCATAGTCGGCCTGCGCGACGACCTGGTTCCACTTCGGGCGCGTCCGGCCCGTGCGCGTGTCGAAGCGGCCCATCGTGTACGTGTACGCGGCGGCGAGGTTCAACGCGCGCGTGACGAAGAAGCGCCCGTCGACCGTGAAGTTGTCGAACACGAGCGATTCGCCTTTCAGCGGCGCGATATTGCTGCCCTGGAGCACGCCCGTCACGCCGTCGGTGGTCGAGTGCGACCACGCGGCGCCGACCGAATGCGGCCCGAACGCATAACGGCCGGCCGCGGCCCAGATCTGCTGGTTGCCGCCCGTGATCGTCGCCGACCCGTCGACCGTGCTCAGCGCACCGTCCGGGTTCGGCGAATTGCGGTCGCGGCTGATCTTCAGGTAGCCGGCGCCGAGCTTCAGCGGCCCGTTCGCATACGACAGCCCCGCGCTCCATGCCGCGTTGTTGGCGAACTGGCCGGCCGTGTTCGAGAAACCGAACATCGCGCCGAACGTCAGCCCGCGATACGTCGGGCTCGTGTATTTCACCGCGTTGTTGATGCGAAGGTTGCGGTTCGAATCGTCGTTGTCGTACGGATGGACCGCGAGGTTGCCGCCCCAGCCCGGGCCGGACGAACCGAGCGGCGTCACGAAGTCGAGGATCAGGTCGTACTGGCGGCCAAACCTCAGCGTGCCGGCCGTCTTCGAGCTCACGCCGAGCCATGCCTGGCGGCCGAACATGTCGACGCCTTTCTGCGACAGCTTGCCGGTGGTGCCCGAGAAGCCGTTTTCGAGCGTGAAAACCGCGGCCATGCCGCCGCCGAGATCCTCGCGGCCGTGCAGCCCCCAGCGCGACGCGTTCAGCGCGCCGCTCGTCATCGCGACGCTGCCGCTGCCGGGCGAGCCGACGCCCTGCGTGCGCTGGTTGGTCGAGTAGGTGATCGACGTGTCGATCAGGCCGTACAGCGTCACGCTGCTCTGTGCGTGCGCGATGGCCGGCGCGAAGCCGGTCAGGCATGCGGCGATCGCGGTCCCCGCGACGCGCGCGCCTGCATGCTTGTTCATCTGGTAGGAATGCATAGGAGTTTTTATCGTTGGCCCGGCCCGGTCGCCGGTGGGTCGCGCCGGCATGCTGGCCGGCGGATCGAGCGGCCATTATTGGAGATCGTGCGACGGTCGATTAAGGCGTTGCACAGGAAAGGTCCTCTGCGGAATCGAGCGGAATCGCGGCGTGTCGGCGCCGGCGTCGGGATTCAATCGGGAGCGGGGCGCGTGTGGCGCAGGGGGAGTGCGTCGCGGCGTCGGCGACGCGTTTCGGTTTCAGTGCGGCCGCTGCCGCGGCTTTCGCCAGGCCAATGAGTATTGGATGGACGGCACGGACGGCAACGGAAAAATTTACCGCTCGCGCTGTGCCGAACCGGTATCGGCAAGCAACGGCCGTTGCCCGCACCACATTCGTAGCGCACGTTTCCCGGTGCCGGCGTAACCGGGCCGGCGACTACGTAATTCGCGACTTTTTGCGCGTTGTCGGTTCGGCACAATGGACCATTGCGCGTGGCGGCCTGCCGCTTGCCCGGTACGTCACGCATGCCGCGGGAGAACGGACATGGTGTTGATGGCAGTGGGAGGGGGCGGACCGGTCGACGTGCCGCAGCCGCAGAACGACAACAACCCGACGAACAATAACGGGACGAACAACAACGGCGCCGCCGGCGCCCCTCCGGCCCAGACCCCCGAACAGAAGGCCCTCGCCGCGGCGCAGGCCGAGACGCAGCGCCTGCTCCAGCTGGCGCAGGCGGAGATGGCGGCGCTCAAGCGCCTGAACGACCAGGGCGCGTCGCAAGCCGACCTCGACAACCAGGTCAAGAAGGCCGAAAGCGCCTGGGGCGCGGTGCAGGCAGCCGTCGAGAACCAGATGCGCGTCGCCGCGGACGGCGGCGGCGACACGAACAAGGCGATCGCGGGCGTCGCATCGGATCTGCGCAACGCCTCGCCGAAGGATCCCGTGCTCGGCGAGGTGCTCGACGACGCGCAGAAGGCGGTCGCGGCGGAATCGGCGCCCCAGCGGGCGACCAACGAGAAGGCATTCCAGTTCGCGCTGGCGGTGCAGCACGACCAGGACGCGTATGCCGACGTGAAGCAGTACAACGCGCTGCCGGGCGGCGTCCGGCGCGCCGACCCCGAAACCGGTGCGCAGTTGCGTCAGGCGGCCAGCACGGCCGACGCGAACAGCGACACCGCCTACACGGCGCTGACGACCGCACTGCGCCACGAATACAGCGTGTCGGCCGCGACGCTGCGCCTTGACGACGCGAAGGCAGACTACGCGGCGTGGCAGAAGGAACCGGGCGGATTGCGCCGTGCCGACGAGGCCGACATCACGCGGGAGATGTCGCAGGCACAGAGCCAGTACGACAAGGTGGTGGCGGGCGGCGACGACACCGCGCTGACCTACGTGACGCCCGACGAGCAGAAACAGGCCGTCGCGTCCGTGAAGCAGAACCACGACGGCATGTGGTACACCGGCCTCGTCGACGCGTTCGGCGAGCAAAGCCAGCTCAACCGCACGATCGCGACGATCAATCCCGACGATCCTTCGCTGTCGCCGCAGATGAAGCAGCTCGCGCAGTCCGATCCGGTCACCTTTGCGCTGCTGCAGGACACGGGCCAGACCGTCGATCCGAACGACCCGAAGCTGTCGACGCAGGAACAGGCGCTGGCCAAGCAGAACCCGCTCGCGGAGGCGTTCGTCAAGCTGACGGGGGTCGAGGTGAATCCGGCCAACCTGAAGGACCCCGCCGCGGCCAAGGCGCTGAAGGATCAGATCGACCAGCCGGGAGGCGCGTTCCAGTATGCGATGGCGCACGTCGACAAGAACTCGCCCGGGTACCAGAAGATCCAGCTGCTGCTCGCGGCGGCGCCCGACGTGCGGCTGCAATACACGAAGCAGCAGGTCTCGCTGCTGATGCAGAACCCGGGCAGCAACCCCGGCGCCGCGCTCCAGGTGCTGAAGACCAACATGGACGCATCGTTCTCGCTGGACGAGCGCCAGACGCTGTGGACGCAGGCCGGCCAGCCGCATTTCGACGCGAACTTCATCCATTCGCAGATCGATCCGCTGATGCAGAAGCCCGATTCGAAGGCGACGGACCAGGCGAGCATGCAGGCGCGTTACGACGGCAGGATGAACGCCGACAAGGCAGGCAAATGGATGCAGGACATCCTCGCCAATGCGCCGCCCGAATTCGCGGGCGTCGTGCTCGACACCGTCAAGAAGGATTTCGGCAACAAGTGGACGCAGTCGAACACGGGCACGCCGCAGCCTTACGGGGACGGCACCGAGTTCTACAAGGGGCTCAGCAAGGCGGTCGGGCTGGCCGACCAGCAGCCGACCGCGAACGGCGAGCCCGTGCATCGCGAGGACGACGTCGCGAGCTGGCTGCTCGACGCCAACGGCAACGCGAAGACGATGATCTACACGCTGCGCGGCAGCGACACGGGATACGGGTTCGACGGCGTGCGCCAGGCGCTTTCGTCCGGCGTCGATCCTTCGCTGTCGAAGGCGCTGCTGTCGAAGATGCAGAACGACGACCGGTTCCGCTCGGGCTTCGCGAACGACTTCCAGCTGCGTTACCAGCAAGGCACCGAGCACGCGCAGAGCAACCAGAACAAGCAGGCCGCGACGGCCAGCTACAACCTGTTCAAGGCCGATCCGGACAAGCAGCTGAAGGCGTACTTCAACGACTTCCAGAAGAACTTCGACGGCCAGTCCCGGACGTTCACGGTCGGTTCCGACCAGCTCACGAACTTCGTCGGCGCGGGGCTCGGGATACAGCCCGACGACCCGGGCGCGGTGCCGACCGACGCGAAAGACGTGCCGTCGATGGCGCTGCTCGAGCAGATGATCGTCGGCAACGGGCAGTTGCTGAACGGCACGGCGGTGAACAGCAAGTCGCTGTACGCGCAGAATTCGGCCGCGACGAAGATGATCCAGACCGTCGTCGACCAGATCCGCAAGGTCGGCGGCGATCACGCGGTCGTGTCGCTGGTGCCGATCTACTACGTGTCGAAGAGCACGGGCACCGCGCCGAGCGCGCTGTTCAAGGTGCAGGTCGAGGGGCATCCGGACCAGTACAAGCTGATCGACGATCGCGGCTGGAAGTACGACACCGTCGACGACTACCAGCACAACAATGCGCTGTCCGACGACGGCCAGTTGTACGTGCCGAAGAGCCTGAAGCTCGATGGGTCGCCCGTCGATCTCGGGCAATACGAACCGATCGACGCGCACAAGACGGAGTGGTACCAGCACGCCGAACACATTCTCGAGATCGGCACCGGCATTCTCGCGGCGGCCGGCGGTGTCGTGCTGGTTGCGAGCGGGATCGGGGCGATCGGCGGCGGCCCGCTGCTCGGTTACGCAATGGCGGCCATCGGCGCGGGGATGGCGGTCGGCGTGCCGGCCGCGATCGGCGACCTGAAGAACCTGAGCGATCACGGCCAGTCGACCGGCTTCGGCAACGCGCAGGCGCGCGGCGACTGGATCAGCCTGATCGGCAGCGGCGCCGGCTTCGCGGGCGGCGGGCTCGGCGTGGCGGCGAAGTCGCTCGCGGAAGCGTCGTCGCTGCTGCGCACGACGGGGCAGATGTCCGACATCATCGCGTTCGCATCGCGCGGCGAGGGCGTCACGGCCGAGGCCGCCGGTCTCGGCCGTTTCACGCAGGAGGCCAACGCGTTCCAGTCGCTCGCGCAGACGACCGGCCGCACGGCGGCAGTGTTCAACGTGACCGGCGGCGCGATCGGCGGTTACCAGATGGTCGACCAGGGCGTGTCGCTGGTGAAGAACTGGGACGCGATGTCCGATTCCGATCGCGCGCAGCAGTTGCTGAACCTCGGGATCGGCGTCGCGCAGATGGGCCTCGGCTCGCACACGCTGATGGAACGGCCGATTCGCGCGATCACGAAGACGCCCGCACCGTCGGCGCCGCGGCCGACCACGATCGACGTCGTGCACACGATGCTCAACAGCGGACTGGTGAACCAGCGTCTCGCAGTGGGCGAGATCGGCAACCCGTGGCAGCACGCCGAGCAGCAGGCACGCAGTTTCGGCGAACCGGCCGACAACGGCGAGCCGGTCGCGCCGGCCGAAACCGGCTTGCGGTCCAGATTCTCCGCGTGGCTGCGCGCGCGCCGCACCCAGGGCACGCCGGAAGACGGCGACGTGACGCTGCTGCGGCTCGCGCCCGACGCCGAAGCGGGCGACGGGGCGGTGACGCCGGCGGTCGCCGGCGCGCTGGCGGGCGATGAGGCGGCGCCGACCGAGGCCGGTGCGCCTGGGACGGTGGCGCGCCCCGCGTCGTGGGCGATTCCCGCGCATGTCGCCGCCGATCCGGAGATCCTGAGCAGCGTGATCGGGTCGATCCTCGAGAGCGGCAACCGTCTCGAGCATGTCGAGTACTACGTCTACGCACTGGAGGACGCGGCAGGCGACGTGCGCGTGCCGGAGGAAGATGGGCTGCCCGCCACCGAACGGGGCAATCTGTGGGACGACATGCAAGTGGCGAAGGCGGACGCGCGCCGCGCCCGCGCGGCCGACGATGCAGCGGCACGCGCGGCCGCGTCGCCCGACGACGAAGGCACGATCGGCGTGACCCGCTATACGGCCTATCACGACGCGCTGATGGTCGGCGGCGAAGGCGTGGCGGCCGGCCGCTACCGGATCGCGCTGGTCGACAGCAGCGCGCTCGCCGCGGACGGCACGGTGCCGCCCGAGGCGGTCGTCGGCCGCATCGGGCTCAACGACGCCGGCAATGCGTTCGTGCTGTCGATGAACGACGCGTACGACCGCACGCTGCACGTGGCGTATCCGCGCGGGTTCGATCCGGCCAAGCCGCTGATCCGCAGCGAGGACGGCCGGCGCGTCGACGTGATCAACGCGCCGCTCGGCCTGAACGAAACGCAGTGGGGCGCGTATCCGCGCCGCGAAGCCGATCTCGCGATCTATTCGGCCCACCCGCAGCAGCCCGAGAACCTGCTGCCGGCCGGCGAACGGCCGCTGATGCCGGTGCCGCCCGGCTATTTCGCAGTGTATGCGCACGCGTGGGCCGATGCGTTCGCGAGTGCGACCGGCAAGCCGATGAGCGCCGACGATCTCGCGGAAATGGTGCGCCAGAGCGGCTGGGACGGCAAATCGCCGGTGATCCTCTATGCATGCGGCGCGGGCACGCGGGTGACTTCGCTGGCGCAATTGCTGGCAAACGTGCTGGGGGTGGACGTTTACGGCGCGAGCGGCTTCGTCGCGTGGCGTTCGCCGCGCTATCGCAACGACGGCAGCCCCGCCTCGGGCTATGCGGGCGGCATCGTGGTGGAGCCCGGCGCCCCCAATTACGCGGGGGTGCCCGACCATTCGGTGCAGCATGCGCCGCGCACCTACCGCTTCTCGCCGGCCTTGGCGGTCATCGACCAGGGCGCGCATCCGGTCAACTGGAGCAACGTGGCGCTGCGCCCGGTGTCGAACCGCTGGGGCGGCGGCGATAGCTCGGGCGACGTGCGCGTGCCGCTCGGCGTGTACGTGTGGCGCGTGCTGACGAGGCGCGGATCGATCGTCAATCCGCGCAGCGGCCGCTCGGCGAGCGCGCTCGAGATGACGCACGCGCTGGAGGATCTGGCGTGGAAGGGCTACACGCCGGGCGTGCCGGTCGCGCTGGAGGGGCCGCACAGCGGCGCCGATCCCGCGTTGCTGCAGGAATTCGCGGACCTGATCCAGGCACCGGTATTCGGACGGCTCGGCGACGACGACGCGGCCGGGTGGCGGCGCGCGATCCCCAATCCGGGCCGCCGGCTCGCGCGTTTCCAGATCGAACCCGATGTGAACGGCAAGTTCTCGCCGGGCCGCGCGCAGCCGATTCGCATCAATCCGCTGGAACTGCGGCCCGTGCCGGGTTCGAGCGTCGTGAACCTGCTCGGCCACGCGACCGCGCGGCAATTCCTGAAGGTGTCGGGCTTCGACATCGCCGAATCGCACGGCACGAAGCCGCGCGACGTGAGCTGGGACAGCTCGGCCGCCGTCACGCAAGGCGGCAGCACGATGTCGCCGCGGGAATTCGCCCGCAAGCTGCTCGAGGATCCCGCCTATACGGAGGGCAACGGCGTGCTGCTGACGGGCTGCTATCTCGGCTCCGGCGGCTATCCGTTCGCGCAGGAGCTCGCATACGAGCTGCAGGTGCCCGTGATCGCGTCGATTGCGTCCAACTCGGTGCGCGGCACCGGGGCGCTGTTCCTGCATCCGAACAGCGACGACATCGTCGTGCCGGCACACGATCCCGACGTGTCGACGCGGCTCTATCTGCATATCCCGGAGACGCCCGACGCGAACGAACCGCCGATGGTGTTCGCGCGGCGGGGCGAGCCCATGCCGGGCGCGGCTGCGCACGGCGACGTGCCGGTCGAACCGGTGCGCCCGATCGAAGCGCAGATCGATCCGGAAGCGGACAGCGGGCGGCGCGGCAACGCCGGCACGCCGGAGGAGGCCGGACGGCCCGCGCCTGGGCCGACGCCGCGCGGGCCCGCGCATCCGCGTCTTGCGCCCGAACCGGACGCGGGCGAGCCGCCCGTTTATGTGCCGACCCCGCTCGTCGAGGTCGGGCCCGGGCAGATCTTCACGGCGGACGAATGGGCTGCGCGCACCGGGCAGGCCACCGCAGCCGAGGCCGACGACGGCCTGTCGGGCATCCCGCAGAAGATTTATCCGAAGAGCAGCCGCGTCTATACGGACCGCAGGATCGTCAACGACGGCGTCATCACGACGACGGTCCACGGCCAGTCGGTGCTGCAGCCCGGATTCGACGACGTAACCGGTGTCGACGCGACGCAGCATCCCGAATTCCTGCGCCCGGCCGACACGCTGCTGATGCCGCCCGACGATCCGCTGCATGCGATCGGCGCGCGCGGGCTGATGTCGCCGCCCGGCCATCATGTGGTGTTCGGACACGGGATGTCGGCGGACGCGATGCTCGGCCCCGAAGGCCGGCCGATGACGCCGGGCGAGGTGGCCGAGCGCGTCGCGCCGCTTCTCGAACCGGAGCAGGACGTGACGCTGTATTCGTGCTTCGGCGGTTCGAACAAGCACGATCCGTTGCGCATCGCGCCCGGTCAGGTGCGGGCCGCGAGCACGACGTTCGCCGCCGCGCTCGCGCAGCGTCTGTCCGAGATCACGGGACGGCCGATTTCGGTCTGGGCGCCGCCGGACATCCTGCTCGTCGAGCATGACGGTTCGACCGCCGTGCGCGGGACGCGACTGACCGGCCAGGTCGACAAGGATCGCCTGCCGATGCAGAGCTTCCGCGGCGACCCGACGCGCGCGGGCCGCCCGGCGCTCCCCGCCGCGCCGGACGCGCAGCCGTCGCCGGCCGCCACGCACACGGCGGCCCGGCCGATGCGAGACACGCCGGCGCGGCCGACGGTGCCGCGCGTGCCCGATCCGACGTTTGCCGATCCCGGCTACGACTTCACCGCGATTCCGGACGATACGTTCGAATCCGTCACGCTCGACCATCCGTTCCGCAGCGCGCTGACCGATCGGCCGGGCGTGATCGGCGACGCCGCGCGCGTCACGCGCGCCGGCGGCACCGTGAGCCAGCACTGGCCGAGCTATTTCCTCGACGACCCGCAACCGACCCGCGTGATCGACGGCGTGATGCAGGCGTTCGACGAAGCCGGCCTGACGAACCTGCGCGTCGAATTCGTGACGCGCGACGGCAGCATCGTGCTCGGCAGCGGCACCGATTTCGGCGCGCTCGATCCCGAGGACGGCTGGTTCCGGTTCAGCGGCACGGTGCCCGACGCCACGGCTGCGGCAACGCACGCGCAGGGCCGCGCGACGCCCGACGGACAGCGCGCGTTGCCCGAAGGCACGCGGGTAGTCGCGCACGACGATCTCGGGCAGGCGCTCGATGCGGCGCATCCGGGGCCGCGCAATTACGCGTACGTGCCGGCCGATGCGTTGCCGGACGAAACCGTCTTCGCACAGGGCGACCTGACGGCGCAGGAACGCGTCGCGGCCAGCGCGACCGCGAACCTGGCTGCCGTCGATGCTGCCGCACCGGCCGACGTCGTGCTGTTGTCGGCGCTCGGCCACGATCCGGCAAGCGCGCTGCGCGTCACCACGCCCGGCGGCGAGCTGTTCAAGCCGGCCGGCGTCGACATGTATGTCGTGCGGACCCGCGACGCGGCAACCGGCGACGTGTCGTACCGGCTCGTCGGCGTGGATCGCTCAGGATTGCCGGAAGGGTATGCGGCCGTGCATGCCGGCGGAACGCGCGCGGTCGGCGCGGCCGACGGCAGCCCGACATGGCCGATGATCGGACCGGCAGGCCCGGCCGCCGGCCGCCTCGCGGGCGCCGCCGGCGATCCGTCCGGCGCGCCGACGCCAGCCGCGGCAGCCGGTCATGCGGGCGCGCCCGCCGTGCCGGAGGGCGCCACGGTGGCCGCGGCGGCCGAAGCCCAGGCAAGCGCCGCCGCATGGCTCGACAGCCTGGAGCGGCGCACGCTGACGCGCGTCGACGGCGCGCATGCGCCGACCCTCGACGGGCTCGCGCGCCGGCTCGGCCCCAACGCGCACGTGCTGGTCGCCGTGCATGCCGCGCGGCCCGCCGCCGACGCCGAACATGCACCGCCGACCGTCGTCGCGGTGCTCGAGACCGACGCGAACGGCGCGCTCGGTCCGGTGCGGATGCTGGACGGCAAGCGCGTGCCGAACGCGCTCAAGAAGGCGCTGACGAATGCCGGCAGCAAGGGGCGCAATACGCGCCGCAGCTACGACTTCTATGTGTCGCCGGTTGCGCACGACGAACTGATGCGCTTCGGCGGCCCGTCGACGATCAAGACGCCGGACGGCAAATCGTCGTGGTCGGTGGCGGCATCGAACCGACAAGTCGATGGCGAGCTGGCCGCCGACATCGCGAAGCTGCAGGACGCGCCGCGCTTCAAGCGGCCGCGTCAGGCCGTGCGCGCGGTCGAAGGCGACCGTCGCTGGATCCATGTGATCGACGACGAGACGGGCAAAGTGCTCGGCTACGCGGAGCGCAACGCGGATCACGAATGGAAGTACTACGAGAAGGCGCCGCTCGCCGACACCGAGATTCCCGAACAGGATCTGCGCGCGGTGTTCCGGCGGCAGCGCAGGGGCGGCATTCCGGTCGGACGCTCGCCTCGGCGCGGCATCCGCTTCGTGGCCAGCGACGTCAAGCCCGAGACCGTCGACCGGATCGGCGGCTTTCGGCCGGCGAAGGAGCCCGATACCGACACGAAGCCGCGCCGCACGGCGGGCGACACGTTCCAGTCGATCGTGCCGACCCGCCGGCCGCTGGTGCGCGCGGACGCGGAGCAGGGCGGGGGCGGCACCGCGTCGCGCTCGCCGCTCGTCGATCCGCATCTGTTGCCGTCCGACCAGTCCGCGTTCAACGCGGTCGACTTCAGCGGCAACAGCGTGCCGCACCTGCTGACCGCGATCCGGAACGGCTCGGTGAGCGGCGGCCAGCACGTGATCTACGTGTTCGAGACCGACGGCCCGGTGGCGGAAGCGCTCGGCGACCCGCGCGGCGTGATCGCCGAGCGCAACGGCGAGATGCGCTGGTTCGACAACGTCCGCGACGCGAACAACGCGAGCCGCAACGGTGTCGCGCTCGACGAAATGCCGATCGGCACCGACCGGTTCGGCGCGGACATGCATTTCCTGCTCACGCAACTGTCGCCGCGCGAATTCCTGAAGGCCGCGCGGCCGACGCGCGTCGCGGCGCTCGAGGCGCGCGAGCAGGCGCTGCTCGGGCAACTGCGTGACGCGGAGGCGCGCGGCCGCCAGTCCGCGCCGTTCCGCGCGCTCGCGGCGCGCACGCGGCTCGGCTACAACGAAGTGCGCGGCGAATTGCAGCGCCTGCGGCGGAGCGGCTTCTCCCGCAACGGCGCGGCGCTGGAGACGCTGGCGATCGAGCCGTACCAGCCGGGGCTGTCGTCGACCACGGTCGTCGAGTTCAATTTGCGCAACGGCGCGGCCAAACCCGAGCAGTACTTCCCCACGCACGAGCAGGTCGAGGCCTTCAACAAGCAGGCGCAGCGCGCCGGCAACATGGAGGATCTGGTGCTGAAGGGCGAGCCGCAGGCCGTGATGGTCGACGTGGGCATGTGGCGGACGCTGCTCAACAAGCTGTATGTCGCGCGCGACGTGCCGACGTCGTCGTCGCGCTTCCTGCCGGTGCCGGGCAGGCAGCGCACGCGCCGGTTCGGCGCGGCGACGGTCGCCGACAAGCGCATCCGGCAGTTCTTCACGCGCTCGAACGCGCAGTTGCAGGACCGCATGGTGCCGATGGCGCGTTCGTTCTCGCTGAGCGACGATCCGGCGCTGATGACGAAGCAGGTCGAGCGGCACGGCGGCGTGATGCCGGTCGTCACGCTCGTGGTCGATCCGCATTCGCTCGCGGCGGCGCTCGGCAAGGCGCACGATCCGGATTTCCTGCGCGCGGTGGATGCGCTCGGCGACCAGAAAAACGCCGTGTTCGACGGCGAGAACGGAATGATCCATCCCGCGCCCGGCACGGACGGCAAGGCGCTCGCGCTCGACGATCTCGCGCATCTGCATCGCTGGCTCGACGAGGCCGCGCGCTCGGGTTTCGCGATCCGGCTCGAGACCGCGCCGTCGCGCGCGCTCGTATCCGGCGCCGACTACCGGTTCCAGTCGGGCACCAACGACACCTATCACGACTATGTGCGGATGTTTACGGCGCTCGAACGCTGGGCCAACGCGAATCCGGGCGTCGCGGCGCCGAACGTGATGGTCACGTTCCACGGCTGGGACGCGGTGCCGGAGTCGGTGCCGGGCGGCGGCCATGAAAAGCTGCTGCGCGCGGTGCTCGAACGCAACGGGCTCGAGTGGGTGCACATGGGCTTGTCGTACGGCACGCACGGCGCGGACTTCATCGGCAACCACGATCTCACCGGCGCGCTCGCGAAGCTGATCGTCGAATACCGCAACCGGCCCGACGTGATCGGACGCCTGCACGGTGCCGACGCGCTGACGCGCGTGTTCGAGCGCGTCGACCGGCAGACGCTGGCGAACCAGCATCAGCTGCTGTTCGCGGAAGTCGAGCGGATCGGCGCGGCGCACGGGATGACGCCCGCCGACGTGGCCGCGCTGCGTCAGCAGCTCTACGAAGGCAACACGACCGTGTGGCTGAACCAGGCGCGCAAGGCGACGATCGAGCATGCGATGCCGCTATGGGAAGCCGACGGCAATCCGCCGCGCAACGAGACGGAACGGGGCGCGCGCACGTTCGGCGCTCGCTGGCTGGAACAGTACGGCGCCGGCGTGCCCGACCGCGTGACCACGCGCGCGCGGCCGGCCGCGGCGGACCCGCTCGACCACTGGCGTGCGGTCGTGCGCGATCCCGCGCTGATCAACGACGGCACGAAGCCGATCGGCGCGAGCCGCCGGGAGGCCGCCCAGCTCGCGCAGGTCGCCATTCCCGACGCGAAGCGCGCACAGGCGGAACTGCATGCGCTGCGTGTGCACGACGAGCCGATCGGCGACAACCGGCCGCCGCCGTCGCCGCGGCGGATTGCCGGCGACATCACGGCGGCCGCCGTGACCGGTGGCGCCGGGGCCGGCTTGCTCATCGGGCTGGGCCGGGAGTCGGTGCGCACCGCGACGAATTCGCTGTATGCCGGGCTGCGGGTCGGTCGCGTGTTCCAGGCGCTGCATCACGGCGCGGTCGCCAGCCTGAAGAACGGCGATCCGCGCGTGTTCGACCGGGTGGTCGACCGGCTCGTGCGCGGGCTGCAGACGCAACTGAAGGCGAACGGTTTCGACGTGGCGGGGCGCGGCGCGCAGCTGGAGCAGATTGCGTACGAGGGCAAGGCAAAGGCTGCGCAGCTGCGCGCGCTCAACGATGACGGGCAACTGTCGTTCGACGATACGGTGACGCATACGAAGGCGATCGCCGCCGACATGCTCGCGCAGATGCAGGGCGTGGTGGGCGGGACGTCGCTGAAGCTGCTGCATCACGGCAGCCCGCGACACTCGATCGGCCGGATCGGCCGCGTGCTTGCGCTGGGCGGTTACGCCGGCTCGATCACGATGAACGTGGCCAGGGCGTACGCGACGGGAGACTTGGTGGCCGGCGGGCAGGCCGTGGGCGGGCTATTCAGCGCCGCCTATACCGGCATCGTTTACAAGGGCAGCCTGCGCGGCGTGAATGCCGAGAATCGCAGCCAGCTGGCGCGTACCGTGAGCGCGACCGGCGATTACCTGACCTCGGCGATGAGCATCGCAAGCGGCATCCATACCGCGATGACGGGCGATCCGTATACCGGCACGCTGACGACGATGTCCGGCGTGCTGCTCGGTGCCGGGCGCCTGCATTCGCATTTCCCGAATGCGACGCCGTGGCTGGAGCGCTTGCCGACCGGCATCGCGCTGGCGCCGGTGGCGATCTTCGGCGTCATGCAGGGAATCAGTCTGATTACCTCGGCGACGGCGTCGGATGATAAGCACAAGACGCCCGGTTCATCGACGAATCATTCGGGTTCGAACGCCGGGACGCCGACGCCGGGCGCGTCGCTGGCGCCGTCGCCAGGCGCGACGACCGCGCCGGCTCAGCCGAACGCGTCAGCGACGCCGTCGCAACCGAGCGCGTCCGCGACACCGTCGCAACCGGCGCAGCCTCCGTCGAGTTCGCCAAGTGCCACGCCGCTGACCGTGAACGTGGTCGCGGGCGATTCGTTGTGGACGATTGCCGAACGTCACGAAGGATCGCTGCTTGCCGCGGCCCACGTGCCGGCCGATCAACAGCAGCGGATGTCGGACGGTCAGCGGATCAACGTCGCGCTCAACGAGATCCTGCAGCTCAACCGGAATCTGGCGAGCAATCCGGGCGAGATCGCTCCCGGGCAGCAGGTGATCGTCGGGTGATGGAGGGCGGCGGGTTCGGGCGGTGTTTGCCGGCGTAGGGCGGCGGCAAGCACCGGATCAGTCCGTGGCGCTCGGTTGATGGCGGCGGAGCATCGCCCGGCAGATCGCCGACGGCACGTCACCTTGGTGGACTCGTCCGCCCGCCGCTGCAGACGATAAGCCGGTTGCGCGCGGGTAATGCCGAGCGTGCGCGCCGCTGACGACAGGTTGCCGTTGGCGCGCCGCACAGTCTCTTCAGTTGCGCTCCTGCTCCAGCCAGCGTCGTTGCGAAGCGTAAAGATGTGTCCGCATGGCTGCCTGTGCCATCAGCACTTCGCCATTCTCGAGCACATGAAGGATCGATTCATGCTCCTCGAATGCTTTGGCCCACGTTTGCCTGCTCTCCGCCCGTGCGCTGACGCGTGACGAGATCGGACTGTGGCGCCCATCGAAGAGCTCGCCCACCAGTCGGACCAGAACGGAATTACCCGTCATCGCGGCAATTGCCACGTGAAGTTCACGATCGTGCTGCAGCGGCGAGCGGCCTTCCGCAATCGCGGATCGCATCGCTTCCACGGCGCGACGTACAGGTGCCAGCAGTTCGGGCGTCGCGCGGGCGCAGGCCAACTCGATCACGCTGCCTTCCAGCGCCGCACGGGCATTCATCAGCTCGATCGGGTTTTCGCCAAGCGATGCCGCCGGCGCGGCCGGGGCCTTCGCGACGGCACACACAAACACGCCGGCTCCCATCCGCACCTCGACGATGCCTTCGATCTCCAGGGCAATGAGCGCCTCCCGAACGGACGGCCGCGAAACCCCAAGCTGTTGTGCGAGATCCCGCTCGGGCGGCAGGCGTTCTCCGTCGGCAAAGCGCCCCTCCTCGATCAGAGAGCGAATCTGGTCGGCGATGCGCTGATAGAGACGGCGGGTATCCACCTGATTGAACGGGCCCGGCAATGCTCCCCCTCGCGGCGGATCGCGCACGTGTGTTCCGGAGCAACGAGTCTACTGAACTTTGGTTGGCCTGACCAATTTGTCAGGCGTTCTGGAGACCAGCGTCAGAGTACTTTGCACTCGACTTTGAATTGGCCTTACCGGAGTGTCCCGAGACGGCATCGTCTGCTGCTTGGCGTGTGCCGGTAAACGCCTTATGGGACGGTCGAACAAGGCCTGTCATGGGTTTTCTCGGCAGCGTCGCGATCTAGGTGTTTTCCATGGATTTGACGAAATTGGCTTGACCACAAATGGTCAGGCCAATAGCCTTCGCCTGGTCAGGCCAATTTGCATCAACACCGTCCTCTTTTCATACGTTATCGAGATCCCGATGAGAACAGTCATTTGCGAAGAACCCGGCCGCCTCGTCGTTGCCGAGCGTCCGATGCCGGCCGCGGGGCCCGACGATGTGCTGATTCGCGTGAAGCGGGTCGGCGTATGCGGTACCGACATGCACATTTTCACCGGCAACCAGCCGTATCTTGCCTATCCGCGCGTGATGGGGCACGAACTGGCCGGCATCGTCGAGAGCGCCCCGGCGGGCGGGCGCGTCAAGGCCGGCGACCAGGTCTACGTGATGCCGTACCTGTCATGCGGCACGTGTATCGCGTGCCGGGCCGGCAAGACGAACTGCTGCACGCGAATCCAGGTGCTGGGCGTGCACGCGGACGGCGGCATGGCCGAATACCTCGCCGTCCCGCAGGCATTCGTGTTCGACGCGAACGGCGTCACGCTCGATCAGGCCGCGATGATCGAATTCCTCGCGATCGGCGCACACGCCGTGGCGCGTGCCGACGTTCGCTCCGGGCAGCGCGTGCTGGTTGTCGGCGCCGGTCCGATCGGCATGGCTGCGCTGATTTTCGCGACGCTGCGCGGCGCGCGGGTTTGCGTGCTCGACGCTCGCGCAGACCGGCTCGCGGTTTGCGAGACGGCGCTGGGTGCGCACGCCGCCGTGCGGCTCGATACGACGGGGGAGGGCGCGGACGTGCGGCGTCTCGCAGCGCTCACCGACGATGAGTTTTTCGACGTCGTGTTCGATGCCACCGGCAATCTCGCGGCGATGGAGCGCGGCCTCGACTTCGTCGCGCACGGCGGCAAGTACGTGCTGATCTCGCTCGTAAAAGGGCGCATCTCGTTCTCGGACCCGGAATTCCACAAACGCGAAACGACGCTGCTCGCGAGCCGCAACGCGACGCCGGTGGATTTCGAAACGGTGCTCGCCGCGATGCGTGCCGGCCAGGTTCCGACCGATGCGCTGAAGACGCACGCGCTGAGCCTGGCCGATCTGCCCGACCGCTTCGCGGAGCTGCTCGAACCGGACGCCGGCGTGATCAAGGCGCTCGTCGAATGCTGAGCGCGGACGGCAAACCGATGGCCAATCCGATCCTGCAATTCGGTACCAGCCGCTTCCTGCAGGCGCATGTCGACCTGTTCACGTCCGAAGCGCTGGCGGTCGGCCGCGCGCTCGGTGCGGTGACGGTCGTGCAGACGACGTCGAGCGCCGAGAGTCGCGCGCGCATCGATGCGCTGCGCGCGGCCGGACGCTATCCGGTGAGAATCCGCGGCAGGCGGCATGGCGAGACGATCGACCGGCAGGTCGACTGCGTGGCGATCACGGAAGCGCTGCATGCGAGCGAGGACTGGGCGCTGTTGCGAGAGCGCGTGGCGCACGACGTCCGGGTGATCGTATCGAACACCGGCGACAGCGGTTATGCGCTGTTCGACGACGACGGCGCGGGCCTGCTCGACGGGCGCCGCACGCCGCGCGGCTTCGCGGCGAAGCTTGCGGTGCTCCTGCACGAGCGTTTCCGGGCAGGCGGCGAGCCCGTCACGCTGCTGCCGTGCGAACTCGTCGCGCGCAACGGCGACACGCTGCGCGACCTGGTGGTCGGCGTCGCGCGGGGCTGGCGCGCGGACGCGGCATTCGTCGATTACCTGATCGGCGGCTGCGTGTGGGTCAATTCCCTCGTCGACCGCATCGTGTCGGAGCCGATCCATCCGGTCGGCGCGATTGCCGAGCCGTATGCGCTGTGGGCGGTTCGGCGCACGGCCGGGATGACGCTGCCGTGCGAACACCCCGACATCGTCGTGACCGACGATCTCGAGCGCTACGAGCGCCTGAAACTGCTGCTGCTCAATCTTGGACACACGATGCTCGCGCAGCAATGGCTCGCGCTCGGCGGTGCGGCGGACATGACGGTCGGTGCGGCGATGGACGATCCCGCATATCGCGAACCGCTCGAAGCGGTGTGGAACGACGAGGTGATGCCGGTGTTCGTTGCGCTCGGCGAGCGCAACGCGGCGCTGTCGTATCTGGACGAGGTACGCGACAGGTTCGCGAATCCATTCCTCGCGCACCGGCTGGCCGACATTGCCGGCAATCACGACATGAAGAAGCTGCGACGCCTGCGCCCGGTGCTCGAAATGGCGCGCGCGCTGAAGTTGCCGATCGGGCAGCCGCGCCTGATTGCGGCGCTTGGCTGAACGGCCGCAGCGGCATGGGCTCGTTGCAGGGGCGTCCGTGCGCGGCGACAAGATCAGACGAGATGAAACGACAACGAGACATGCAGCGATGACGACACGCATTATCGATGTGCAGGTACGTGACATTCGTTTCCCGACGTCGAAGAGCATGGACGGCTCCGACGCGATGAACGGTAATTCGGACTACTCGGCGACCTATGTGACGCATCGTTACCGATGCGCGCAACGGCATCGACGGGCACGGCCTGACCTTCACGATCGGCCGCGGCAACGAACTGTGCGTCGATGCGGTGAAGTCGCTCGCGAAGCTGTTCGTGATCGGGCGCTCGCTCGAGGAGATCACGGCGGACTTCGGCGCGTACTGGCATGAGATGGTCGCAGGCGATTGCCAGTTGAAGGAGGCGTCGCTCGATGCATTTGCCTACCCGAACGGACCCGAATGGCGGACGTGAGCGATCGGCCCCACGACGAGAACAATCCCGGAGACAACGATGAACCATGATCCTCGACAATCGCAGCACCTCGCCGGCGCGGTCAGGAAGGCCGCGATCCGGCTCCTGCCGTTCCTGACGCTGATGTACGCGCTGGCGTTTATCGACCGCGCGAACGTCGGTTTCGCAAAGATCGCCTATCAGGCCGATACGGGCCTGAGCGACGCGGCGTTCGCATTCGGCGCCGGTATCTTCTTCATCGGCTACGCGTTGTTCGAGGTGCCGAGCAACCTCATCATGAACCGCATCGGCGCCCGCGTATGGATGAGCCGAATCATGGTGACGTGGGGCTTCGTGTCGGCATCGATGATGTTTGCCCACACGCCGACGCAGTTCTACTGGATCCGTTTCCTGCTCGGTGCGGCGGAGGCCGGATTCTTTCCCGGGATCATCCTGTACCTGACCTACTGGTTTCCGGCGAAGGGGCGCGCCCGTGCGCTCGGGCTCTTCTACTTCGGCGTGCCGATCGCGATGCTGATCGGCAATCCGCTGTCGGGCTTCCTGTTGCAGATGCATGACATGTTCGGCTTGCGGAACTGGCAATGGATGTACCTGGTCGAGGGCCTGATGGCGACCGTGGTCGGCGTGATCGCGTTCTTCTACCTGACGAGCCGGCCGAAAGACGCGCGCTGGCTGACCGAGGACGAGAAGCGGGCGCTGTGCCACGCACTCGGCGCCGAGGAGCGCGCGAAGCCCCGGCATCTGTCGACGGCCGTGTTCGGCGTGCTGAAGGACCGCCGCGTGCTGACGTTCATTGCCGCGTACTTCTGCATCCAGATCGGCAATGCGCCGCTCGCGTTCTACCTGCCGTCGAAATTCGCCGCGACGATGGGCTCCCGGATCGATGGAAAAATCGGCCTGCTGCTGATGATTCCCTGGTTGTGCACGATCGGCGCGATGATCGTCGCGACCCGCTTCGCGGATCGTCGCGACAATCATCTGCAGGTCGCGGCCGGCATGCTGACGGTCGGGATCCTCGCGTTCGCGTCGCTGTCCGTGATCAATACGCCGGTGCCGACCCTGCTCGCATTCTGCATCGCGATTCCCGGCCTGGTCGCGTGCCAGCCGGTGTTCTGGTGCCTGCCGACACGCTATCTCGGCGGGACGGGCGCGGCGAGCGGCATCGCGTTCATCGTGTCGATCGGCAATCTCGGCGGCTTCGTGTCGCCTCAGATCAAGGCGTTCGCGGACGCGGCGTCGCACGATTCGCGCGCCGGCTTCGTGGTGGTCGCCGCGTTGTGCTTCGTCAGCGTGCTGCTGCTGCGTTCGCTGCGCGGCATGGGGCACGCGGCGGCCGAAGGCACGCACGGCGGCGCGCAGGTCGGCACGCATCGATAACCTTCGCCAGCGCGCCATCCCACGACCCATCCAGGATCATCATCATGACTACCTCCGCCACCGAACAGGTCGCGATCCGACTGCATCCGAACGACGATGTCGTGATCGCGACGCGCCAGCTCGTATCCGGCGCCCGGATCGCATCCGAGGCGCTCGTCGTCGCCGGCCTGATTCCGCCCGGTCACAAGATCGCGACACGCGACATCGCGAAAGGCGAGCCGATCAGGCGCTACAACCAGATCATCGGCGTCGCGCGCGAAGCGATCGCGCGCGGCCAGCACGTGCACATGCACAATCTCGGCATGGCCGAGTTCGCGCGCGAGCATGAATTCGGCGTGGCCGCGAGTCCGACGCTGTTCGACGAAACACCGGCGACCTTCATGGGCATTCGCCGAGCTGACGGACGGATCGCGACGCGCAATTACATCGGCATACTGACGAGCGTGAATTGTTCCGCGACGGTGGCTCGCGCGATCGCCGACCATTTCCGGCGCGATGTGCGCCCGCAGGCACTGGCCGGTTATCCGAACATCGACGGGGTGATCGCGCTCACGCACGGGCTCGGCTGCGGAATCGACTCGCGCGGCGACGGGATCGCGATTCTTCGCAGAACGCTGGCCGGCTACGCCGCGCATCCGAACTTCCATTCGGTGCTGTTCATCGGCCTGGGGTGCGAGACCAATCAGATCGGCGATGTGCTTCGCGAAGGCGGGCACGCGGATCGCGCACGCTTGCGGCATTTCACGATTCAGGAAAGCGGCGGCACGCGCAAGACGATCGAGCGCGGCATCGCGATGGTCACGGACATGCTCGCGGAAGCGAACCGCACGACGCGTGTCGCGGTGCCGGCATCGCATCTCGTGGTGGGGCTGCAGTGCGGCGGCTCCGACGGATACTCGGGCATCTCCGCGAATCCCGCGCTGGGTGCGGCGGTCGACCGCCTGGTACGCCAGGGCGGCACCGCGATACTCTCCGAGACGCCGGAAGTCTACGGCGCCGAGCATCTGCTTACCCGGCGCGCCGTCAGCCGCGAGGTCGGCGAGAAGCTGCTCGCGCGAATCGCCTGGTGGGAAGGCTATTGCGCGCGCAACGGCGCCGCGCTGGACAATAATCCGTCGGCCGGCAACAAGGCGGGCGGACTCACGACGATCCTCGAGAAATCGCTGGGCGCGATCGCGAAAGCGGGCACCACGAATCTCGTCGACGTGTTCGAGTACGCGCAGCGGATCGATGCGCGCGGCCTGGTTTTCATGGATTCACCGGGCTACGACCCGATGTCCGCGACGGGGCAGGTTGCGTCGGGCGCGAACCTGATCTGCTTCACGACCGGTCGCGGATCCGCATACGGCTGCGCGCCGGCGCCGTCGCTGAAGCTTGCGACGAACACGGCGCTGTGGGAGCGTCAGGAAGAGGACATCGACATCAATTGCGGCGGTGTGATCGACGGCACGACGACGGTCGCCCGGCTAGGCGACGACATTTTCAGGAGCATGCTCGACTGCGCATCGGGCGCGTATTCGAAAAGCGAGTTGCACGGTTATGGGCAGAACGAGTTCGTGCCCTGGCAGGTCGGCGTGGTGACGTAGCCGGGAATTGCGTGTTGGCAGTGGCGATCGGGATTTCTGTCGGGAAATCCGCGAGAGAAAACTGGGTTTCTCTTATATTTCTACGCGTAGTGCAGGTGAGCCGCCCGCATGATTTCACCTCTGCCGGGAAGTTGATCGTGGGTGCGCCCGCTTCCGGGTGGCTCGCAGACACCGACTCACATTCTCACGCTCTCCGCGTTACTCGACGAAGCCACGACAGGGCCGTCCGGACGCCCCTTTGGCGGGCGCGGGCCCTGCGAACGAAAAACGATCGGCTCGGAAGGACGAAGACGCCCAGCGCAAATCCTCGACCAGGTTGCTTTCAATCGTCGAATTCGATTTCTTCGTTTTGTAATTAAATAATCGAGAATTTCTCGTTTGTGTCGAATTCGGACAATTATAAACAAAAATAAAAATTCACCTGTAAATTCATAATTTAATGCACGTCGATTGAGTCAATTCAATCGGTAATATCAATCATCATGCAAAGCCGAATGGCGGGCGTATGATGCATTGTTCCGATCGCCCGAATTCAAATAATCCGAGCAGTGTTGCTTTGACCGCCGAGCAGACATGAATACTCGCGGCAAATTCGTTTCATAAAGGGTTGGCCGGAAATATCACTGCAGTCTCGAGCGCATCCACCTTTGCATGTCGCGTGTGTAAGGGGCGGAGTCCGGTCGCCGGTGAGGTTGTCATGAAAATTCAAAGGAGATCACCGCTCCCGTGACGAAAAGGGGATGCCCTTTCAAGGGTCAACGGGGAATCGATCTTGAAACTCACTACACGCGAGACAGTCGTGTTGGGCCTGGTCGCGAAAGGCCTGACCGACCGTGAAATCGCGGCCGAACTGGTCTTTTCCGTATCAACCGCGCGCAAGCATCGTGAAAATCTGCTCGACAAATTCGGCGTCCGGAAATCCGCGCAGCTGACCATTCGCTATTTCATTCTCTTTCCTGACGTGCTCAAAAAAACGGCGCCCCGCGTCGTGCCGACCCGTTCTCGCCGCGCGAACGCGAGATCCTGAAACTGCTCGCGGCCGGCATGAGCGACAAGCAGGTTGCCCGTGCACTGGGCATCAGTGACCAGACCGCCCGCAAGCATCGCTCGCATCTTCTCGGGAAGACGGCCTCCACCAATATCTGCGCGCTGCTCCATACGGCCGTGCTTTCCGGCTGGCTCACCGAACCATTTTCCGTTCCGCCGTCCGGCTCGCAATGACAACGACGCATACCGCATTTGCCGAATGGAACCGGCAGGACCCGACTCGCAGAATCGACCTGCCGATTCCTCCGATGTTTGCTTCGACGCACGCGTCCTGAGTCGATGGAAGCATCGCCGGCCGGCATGTGAACGGCGCGCACGACGCACCGCCTGCGGCTTGTGCGCCGTCTCTTTCCTCTCGATCAAGGACTTGAAAATGACTTATGTACACCATGCATTGCCGGGGGTACCGCACACGGTCACGGGACACATTCCGGCTTACGCGTCGACCGTGGCGCAAGGTGCGTTCGTGCCGCAGGGCGTGGGCGGGGCCATCGTCGGCACCGCTGCGCCGGTGCTCGGCGAGCTGCTCGGCCGACTCGGCGGCCTGCTGCCGTTTGCCGTTCAACCGCAAGCAGCGTTCGCGCCGCAAGGCGTGTTCGGCGACATCCTGAAGTCGGTCGCACCCACCGTCGGCTCCGTTGCCGGACAGCTCGGCGGTCTGCTGCCGTTCTCGGTGCAGCCGCAGGCAGCGTTCGCGCCGCAGGGCGTGGGCGGGGCCATTGTCGGCACCGCCGCGCCGATGATCGGCGAACTGCTCGGCCGACTCGGCGGCCTGCTGCCGTTTGCCGTTCAACCGCAG
>NZ_JBYSWZ010000025.1:0-9823 GCF_058781685.1 Burkholderia sp. FW306-1C-G01B | reverse complement strand
TCGGCCGACTCGGCGGCCTGCTGCCGTTTGCCGTTCAACCGCAGGCTGCGTTCGCGCCGCAAGGCGTGTTCGGCGACGTGCTGAAGTCGGTCGCACCCACCGTCGGCTCCGTCGCCGGACAACTCGGCGGCTTTCTGCCGTTCTCCGTCATGCCTGTCCAGCCGGCATTCCACTGACCGCTGCAACTGAAGACCTGCGCCACCGTGCGTGACCGCGCGGTGGCGCACCCGACGGACGCCCGTCGCGCAACGATCCGATCGCGTCGGGATGCGCGCCCGTTACTTTTGACCGACTAACCCCGCGACGCGTCGCAATTGCCGCGCCGCGAAGGAGATTGCGATGGACAAGGACAAGAAGCCCGCCGCCGCGAAGGCGGCAGCCATGCCGACGGACAGCGCGGCTACCGCATCGGACGTCACGCCGCCCGATTCGGCCGGCGAAGCGGTCCACGTGACGAGCGGCAAGCGCCAGTATCTGATCGCGCCTCGGCGCGGCGTGCTCGCACGTCAGGCGGCCGTGACGCCGATGTCGGCTCACGACCTCGACAATGCGGTCGGCCGGCTCCCCGGCGTCGAGGTCGTGCGCGTGATCAACAGCCACAAGAACGCGCAGATGATGTCGGCGAGGCCGGACGAAGCGACCGACACGTATGTCGTCAAGATGGATCCCGCGAACGCGCAAGTGCTGCAGGCGACGGCGCCACCGGAAATGATCGTCGAGGAGGATCATCCGCTCGGCTATGGGAAAAAGCCGCAACATGAGTCCGGCGCCGAGCTTCGTCCGCAGGCGGCCATCGCGTCGGTGATCTTGCGCCCGGTGACGATCCGCGTGCTGGGAGCGAACGACCAGCCCGAGCCCGGCGTGCCGGTGACGCTCGCGGGCGACGGCTTCCCGGTGAGCGGCACCACCGACGCGCGAGGCGAAACGACGCTGACCGTCGCGCAGATGGCGCCCGGTCCGCTCCAGTCGCTGGCGGTGCGACCGCCCCACACGTACTGGAATGTCTATTTGCCGGCGCCGCTGCTGTCGAGCGATCAGGCGAACGTGGTGCGGCTCACGCCGTTGTCCCAGCCGAACCCGAACGTGCCGCCGCGTGCGCCGCTCGGGTGGGGGCAGCGCCTGATGGGCCTCGACGAGCTTCCCGCCACGGCGACGGGACGCGGCGTTCGCGTCGCGATCGTGGATTCGGGGGCGGACGCGTCGCATCCGCTGTTGAACCATATCCTGCGCGGCGCCGATCTGACCAACGACCAGAACCCGGATACCTGGAAGGACGACGTGATCGGCCACGGATCGCATTGCGCGGGCGTGATCGCCGCGCGAATCAGTCCGCAGGCTGCCGACGCGCAGATGGCGATGCGCGGTTTCGTGCCCGACGCAGAGATCCATGTGCTGAAGATCTTTCCCGGCGGCCAGTTCAGTACGCTGATCCAGGCGCTCGACTATTGCATCGACCACGACATCGACGTCGTGAACCTGAGCCTTGGCGCGCCGCAGGCGTCGCTCGCCGTCGAGCAGAAGCTGATGGAGGCCGTGCAATCCGGCGTCGCATGCATCGTCGCGGCCGGCAATTCGGGCGGCCCGGTCCAGTACCCGGCCTCGTCGCCGTACGTGCTCGCGGTGTCGGCGCTGGGGCTGCAGCGCGAGCTGCCCGGCAACACGTGGGAGCAAACGCAGATCGTCGCGCAGGCCGCGACGCCCGACGGCCTCTTCGCGCCGACGTTCTCGTGCCATGGTCCGCAAATCGGCGTGTGCGGGCCGGGCGTCGGCGTCGTATCGACCGTGCCCGGGTCGGCGTTCAATGCCGAATCCGGCACGTCGATGGCGGCGCCGCACATCACGGGGCTCGCGGCGCTGCTGTTGAGCGATCCGCAGATCGCCAGCCATCTCGGGCCGCGCCGGCCGGAGCGCGTCGCCGCGCTGTTTCAGCTGATCCGGATGATCTGCACGCCGATCGTGCAATACGACGTCGCGAATCGCTTCGGCGCCGGCCTGCCACGCATCCAGAACCTTCGCCAGCTGTTGCAGCAGGCGGCCCGCTGACCGCGCGCGAGCCGCGCCGGCTACCGCCGATCGCCGGCCGATTCCGTCGGCCGGCGCACGTCGCCACACACAAGGAGAAATTCGACATGTCGACCCTGTTGCGCATCACCCGGGCGGCCTGCGCCGCCAGCCTGATTCTGACCTGCGCCGGCGCACATGCGCAGGACTGGACGCTGTCGCTGTCCTGGAAGCTCGGCTCGTGCGCCGGCGGCGACGGCGCGCAGACATGCACGGCCGGCCAGCCGCCGTCCGCGCGCCAGGCCGCCGACGGCACACCGATCCGGATCACGGCAATCGGCCTGTATACGCCTCGGCGCGATTGCGACACGGCGGCGGTTCCGGCCGACACGCTGCCCGGCGATGCCGCGCCGTATATCGCGCCTGCGAGCGCCGATGCATTCCAGCAGCACTGGAACCGCTACGGGAGCTGCACAGGCTACGCGCCCGCCGGCTACGCCGCCGAGCTTGCCGCGATGGCGCGTGCGGTGGGCCTCACGAACCTCGGCCGCTACCTGAACGAGCACGACAACAAGGTGGTGCGGCTCGACGAGCTGAAGAACGCGCAACTGCACGATTTCTTCCTCGGCGCGGACAAGGCGGTCCAGTTCCTGTGCACGCCCGACGGACGGCTCGCGGAAGTGCGCTACCGGCTGCGCGACTGGTCCGACGTATTCGTGTATCGCGACAAGGGCGGCATGCTGGTCCTGGCGCCGGGCGGCAACTGCAGCGACGAAGTGCGGCTGTAGCGCGCATTGCCCGCCGACCTCGAGGAGAACCGTCATGCGCACGCATCGTTCATGGTCCCGGACAACGGCGGACGCACCGCCCGAAGCGAACGGTACGAACACGGCCGCATCGAGGCGCGATCTGATCGGGCAGTTGCAAATCGAATGCAATGCGATGGCGCGCTACGCATTGCAGCACGGAATCGCGGTGGCGCCCGATCTGATCGCGCAGTTGTCGATGCTGATGGTCGCGGCGTCGCGCGCCGCGGCCGAATCCGCGGCGGACGATGCGTCGTCCGTGCACGGCGCATCGTATGCGCTTGCCGCGATTCATCGTCGGCTCGCGGTCGCGATCGCGCCCGCGACGCCGCAGGCGGTCACGCTGCTCGACGGCGAACTGCGCGTCCGCTCGCGCTTCGCGTGGCTCGGCCCGGTACCGCTGATCCGCGCGCTGACGCTCTCCGCCGCGACATTTCTGGTCGCGGTGATTGCGACGTCGCTGTCGCCGGAAGTGTCGGTCGCGAACATCGATCAGGGGTTTCTCGATTCGCACGGCACCCGGCTGCTGTGGAATGCGCTGTTCCTGATGTTCTGCGCCGGGCTCGGCGCGTCATTCGCAACGCTGTTCCAGGCTCATCGCTACGTCGCGAATTCGACATACGACCCGAAGTACGACGCGTCGTACGGCGCGCGGCTGATTCTCGGCGTGATCGCCGGCCTGATTCTCGTCGAGCTGCTGCCGCCGCACCTGTACGACGGCGCAAGCACGCGCAGCTTCGGCAAGCCGGCGCTTGCGATGCTCGGCGGTTTCTCGGCGACCGCCGTGCATCGGCTGCTGCACCGGCTCGTCGAAACGCTCGAGACGCTCGTGCGCGGCGACACCGCGGCCGCCGCGCAAGCGACCTTCGAAGCGCATCGCGCCCATGCGGCGACCGAGCGCGTGCAATGGCAAAGCGAACTCGCGGCGGATCTGCTGCTGCTTCAGCAATCGCTCGAAACGGGAATGCCGGCCGATGCGGTCAAGCAGCGGCTCGCCGAATTCACACGCGCGATGCTGTCGCCAGACGCGCCGCGCACGGGCCGTCAGGACGGCGCAAACGCAATCGGGGAATGACCATGCTCTTCCTTTACAACTGGCCGTCATGGCTGATGGGGCTCTTCATCGTGACCTCGACCGTCGCGGCCGCACTGGCCGGCTACGCGCTGTTCCGCCGCATCGCGCCGGTCGACCTGCATCCCGAGCAGCAAGCGATGGCGATCACGATGGTGTCGGTCATCACGACGATCAACTCGTTGCTCGTCGCGTTTTCGGCGATCAGCGTGTGGGACGCGTACAACAGCGCGGAGCGCACCGTCGATGCGGAAGCGACCGCGGCCGGCGAGCTGTCGCGCGATCTCGCCGCGTTCGGCAATCCGGTCGCCGACGCCGCCTCGGGCGCGCTGCGTGCCTATCTCGACGGTGTCGTCCGTTACGAGTGGCCGACGATGCAGCAGCACGCGAGTGCGGATGCGCAGGCGGCGGCCCGCTTCGATCGCCTGTTCGACATGGCCAACCGGATCGAGCCGCGCAGCGAGCGGCAACGCGTGCTGCTCGGCGAGGTGCTCGCACGCGTCAACGAGATGGCCAAGCATCGCGAACAGCGCCTGCTGACGCTCGACGTCGCGATGCCGGCCACGCTGTGGGGCGTCGTGCTGCTCGCGAGTGTCGTGTCGTTTCTGCTCCTTTACATCCTTCCGGGCACGCGCTTCAACATCGCGCTCGTCGCGAGCTGGGCGCTCACGCTCGGACTCGCGTTCTTCTTCGTGCTTGCCGTCGACCGTCCGTTCGCAGGTGAAGTCAGCGTCAAGCCGGAGTCGCTGCGCGCGATCGTCGCCGCGATCGACGCGCAATCGCAACGAACCGGGCCGGCTGCGCATCGCAACGTTCCGCCTTCGCCGCGCAGCCCGACGCGTTCGGAGGTGGACGACGCTGCCGCGTCGACTGCTTCGACCGTTTCCTCACCGCCGAGCGCGTCCGGCGCGGCCTCGCTCGCCCATGCCTCGCAAGGAGAACGCGATGACACCCGATGAATTCCAGTCCGCCGCCGCCGTATCCGCCGTGCTCGCGCAACGCTGGTATCCGGCACTTGCCGCCGCGATGGCCGAGTTCGGCATCTCGACCCCCGGGCGTATCGCGGCCTTCGTCGCGCAGACCGGCCACGAGACGCTCGGCTTCACGCTCACGCGCGAGCTGTGGGGGCCGACAACTGCACAGCGCGCCTATGAGCCGCCGTCGCGCAAGGCCGCCGAACTCGGCAACGTTCAGGCGGGCGATGGCAGGCGCTTCCTCGGACGCGGGCTCATCCAGATCACCGGGCGCGCGAATTACCGCGAATGCGGCAACGCACTCGGTGCCGATCTCGAGCGCCAGCCCGAACTCCTCGAACGGGAACCGCTGGCCGCGCGCTCGGCGGCCTGGTGGTGGGAACGGCACGGCTGCAACCTGATCGCCGACTCGGGCGATTTCGTGTCGCTGACGAGACGCATCAACGGCGGTGTCAATGGACTCGAAGACCGGATGCACCGATGGGCGATCGCGAAAAAAGCGATGTGCCTGTGAGCGTGCGGCATGGAGCAAAGACCAACCAACGGAGGGCAACATCATGAAGACGCGAATCTGGGGTAAGTGCGTATCGATGCAGGGCGTGCTGATTGCGGTGGCGGTGACGGTGGCGAGCGCGGCCATGCCTCGGCACGCATCGGCGGAAATCGAATGCGAGTCTGTCACCGTGAACGCGGGCAAACAGTTGAAAACCAAATCGGGAAAGAAGCTGTATCTTCAGAAGAGCAGCGGCGGCGCCGACACGATCGTCAACAGGATGTGTGGGCCGGACTGGGCCCGCGCCGACGATTACTGGCAGTATGGCAACTATTACCCGCTCCACCGCAACGAGGAAACGCGGCAGCGCAAAGGCGCCCGCCTCTTCGTCCAATCGAGGTCGGAGCAACCCAAACTGGCCAGATACCTTTGCAAGGATACCGGCACGGACGGCGCGACGCCGTATGCCAAGGCGAAGCCGGTCGGCGTATTCGCTTACGAGACCGTCCGGACGGACGAGTCACGGAAGAACGCGACCAACATCGCCAGGCAAGTCGAGCTGCATGTGCTGTGCGTGGCGCCGGATGCGCGAAAAAAGGGGATGGGAATCCGGATCCTGAACGAGGCCGTGAAGCGCATGACCAAGGGTGTCAGCGACGACAAGGTGGTTCGCATGCAGTTGACCGCGCACGTGAAGGCGCACGGCTTCTACGACCGGCTCGACATGACGTGCCGCGAGGAACAAGCGAGCGATTCCACCGCGCGCGTCTACGAGCGCACACTGACGCCCGGTGATCGCATCGAGCCGCGCGATGCGATGTATTATTACAAGGGCAGGAACAAGGGCGGCCAATGCCGACGTGTGACGTTCGGTTGCGTCGATCGAGATGAGTATTTAAAGCTGCGGCCGCGCGCGTTCGATTCGGAAGATGATTACAAAAAATCCGATCAGGCCGCGCATGCCAATGGAACGCTCATGACGGGTGCCTTGGCCAATGCCAACGGTTGCAACGCCGAATCGGGGGAAATCGGGTATGAGGCGGTGATCCGGAAACTGGGCGGGCACGACCAATGAGTCTCCGGCGGCTGCGTCGTCGCAAGATGTGCCGCATTCGACGGGTAACGGCATGCTTCGAGTGCCGTCGTGCGACCGTCGGCGGCACAGGCACGACGCAGCCGATCGACCTGACTCGAAAGCGCTCTACATGGTCGGCGATCCGGGCAAGGTCCGACAAAGCCTTGCTTGTTGGCTGAACAGGAACGCTCATGCGCGAGCCTGTCGGATGTCCAGTGTACGGAGGTCGGCGAGCCCCGGGAGCCTGCGTGCGACGCACCCGCAGCGAGGTCAGATTTGCTCGAGGCCGTCCGAATCGACGATGCGAATCTGCTTGCCGTGCGCCGCGACGAGCCCCTTGTGCTGGAACTTCGACAGCATGCGGCTGACCGTTTCGAGCTTCATCCCGAGATATTCTCCGATCTCGTCGCGCGTCATCCGCAGCACGAATTCCGCGGCCGAGTAGCCGCGTGCCTTGAAGCGCGTGGAAAGGTTCAGCAGGAATGCGGCCACGCGCTGCTCGGCGGTCATCGTGCCGAGCAACAGCATCAGCGCGGATTCGCGGACGATCTCGCCGCTCATCATCTGGTACACGTGATGTTGCATCGACCGTACTTCGCGGCACATCTGCTCGAGCTGGCCGAACGGGATGATGCAGACCGTGCTGTCCTCGAGCGCGATCGCGTCGCCGTTGTGGTGCCCGGTGTGCACGCCGTCGAGCCCGAGCGATTCGCCGACGATCTGGAAGCCGGTGATCTGCTCGTCGCCGTCGCGATGCATCATGGTGGTCTTGAACGAACCGGTTTTCACTGCATAGATGCTGTTGAACGCATCGCCCGCGCGAAACAGCGTTTCGCCGCGCCTGACGTGACGCGTCGTGCAGATCATTGCGTCGAGACGCGCGAAATCGTCAGGCGAAAGATCGGGCGGCATGCAGACGGTACGCAACGTGCACGTCGAGCAGCGGGACGTGGCGCGCTTCGGCTGGTCCGACGGCTCGACGGGACGCAGCGGGATGAACGGGCGCAACGGGCGTAACGGGTGCAACGGCATGGTCGTCGAGACATTGGCATGGCTCTCCATGATCGGCTCCAATTCGTGGGGCAGCGGCGAATTGCTGTCGGGCAGGATCGCGCTGGCTGTATTGCTGGCGGCCTTGGTGTCTGCCGCCTTCGTGAAGGGAGAACCCCACCGGACGGGCCAGGAGACCGATGCGCCGGTCTCGACGGTGATGCTGCCTTTGCGCCGGGAGGCACGTGTGTCTGTTGTTCTTGATGGGAAGTATGGATGCCGCGCAGCGCCAGGGAAATCAGCCGGCATTGAAGATGAGGTAGGTGATGCGGAAGGGCTGTAGGACGTTTCCTACAGCGGCGCGGCGGTGAACCCGTTGACCTGGCTCAATACCTGCGGCGATGCCGTGTTTCATCTTGGAAAACACCGATACCGTAAGAGGAATTTGGAAGCGTTCCGGTTGCCACGGCTTTCGTGGAATCCGGTGTCGTGATCGTGTGGCGCACCGAACCGTATCAACGGATGCATTCAGGCGTCGCCCGCCGGCCTCCCGCTGCGGCAAGCCCGCTGTTGAATGATTGATCCTCGTCAAGCTGCCCGAGCCGCCATGCGCGATGCTGAATGCGGTGCGGCACGCATCCGATTGCAAGACTCGCGATCGACACGGGCCGACGGGAGACCGCCATGAAGTCCGATGCAGCACTCAAGCAGGATGTCGAGCAGGCGCTTTTCTGGAATCCGGCGATCGACGCGCGCCGGATCGACGTCGACGTCCGCGACCGGATCGTCACATTGCGCGGCACGGTCGACAGCTGGGCCCAGAAACTCGAGGCGCAGAAAACGGCGCTGCATGTCGCGGACGCGCGCGCGCTGGTGCTCGAACTGAACGTTGCACCGCCGGAGAACGCCTGCGCCGACCAGGAGCTGGCAATCGCGATCACGTTCGCGCTCGGCTGGCAGGACGCGTTACGCGATCACGAGATTCGCGTCGAGGTCGATCACGGCTGCGTGACGCTCGATGGCGAAGTGGATCACGCGTTCCAGAGCCGTGCGGCGGAAGCGATGGTGAGCCGGATGATCGGCGTCGTCGGCGTGGCGAACCGCATCCGGGTGCGTACCGACCATACGGTGCCGGACGTCGGCGCGCGGATTGCCGAAGCGCTTGCGCGACGCGCACAGCGCGAATCCGCGGGGATTTCGATCGACGCGGCCGACGGCATCGTTACGTTGACGGGCACGGTCGCATCGCTGGCCGAAAAGCGTGCCGCGTGCGGCGCGGCAGGGGCGGTGAGGGGTGTGCGCGAAGTCGTCGATCGACTGTCGATTGCCTGATCGGTTCGGAGCAGGATAGACGTTGATCGACGGTCAAGGATGTCCGAACCGCGGTGACGATTCGCGTTGCCCGGGACAACCAGGAGATGACATGAATGCTGCGATGCTCTGCACTCGCGATGTCGCCACGTGTTTCGAAACGATCACGGTCGTCGAGGCAGCCGAACGGATGCGCGATGCGCACGCTGGCGATCTGGTCGTGGTGCGTGAACGGGAAGGGCACCTTCTGCCGGTCGGCATGGTGACCGACCGCGACATCGTGCTCGCCGTGGTGAGCCCGGGCGCGGAGGCGGGCTCGCTGTTCGTCGGGGACATCATGTCGGAACCCGTCGCGGTTGCAAACGGCGACGAAGATGTCTGGCTGCTCGCAAAGCGCATGCGGCAGCATGGCATACGCCGGCTTCCGGTCGTCGGCGACGACGGCCAACTGGTGGGCATCGTCACGCTCGACGATCTGTTGCGTGCTGCCGCGGCGTTGCTCGACGAGTTGCGTCTCGTCGCGGCACGTCAGCCGTATTTCGAGGAAAAGCAGCGTGGGTAGCGAGCCCCGGCGCGCTTTCCGCTTTCATCGTTGCCGGTCCCTGCCGGGTCTTCGCACGGTCACTGCTGCCGATGGAGTCTGGCAGTTGCTTTAACGAGCCATCGGCCTACCGATTTTTGCTCCGCCAAAGGGGCCGTCAGCAAGCCGGGAACGTGACATATCAATGAACGGCTTGTTCAACGCCTGGTTGATCAGAAGCCCCTTGAACCCTGAGCAGTCGACAAAAAAGTCTGCCGCGATCTCCGCACCCGATTGGAGCCGGACCGACTTGATTTCGCCGTCTTCATTCAGTCGCGTCTCGACGACTTCGCCCTCGATATGCTCGACGCCCCAACTTACCGCGAGATCCCCGAGGTAATTGGCGACGAGATGAGCGTCGAAATGCCACGCATGGCTAATACCTTTTTCAGATTCGGAATGGTTGCCTCGACCACTCCAATTTTTGGAATGGTGAGTGACTCAGAGTCGCTAACACAAGTCATCCACGAATCTAGAGCAGATGACGGCGGCAGCCAGAGCAAGCAAAGCGGCATGAATAT
>NZ_JBYSWZ010000024.1:0-97734 GCF_058781685.1 Burkholderia sp. FW306-1C-G01B | reverse complement strand
TCCGCTTGATCCCTTGCTTCACTTGGCACCTCTTCGCTTGGGCGAAAAAGTGTCAACCTATTTCAGGACGGGTCACGAGCAATAAAAAAGCGTGGCGGCTGCCACGCTTTTTTTCGTCCGGCGCCGCCGTTACGCGTTGCGATGCGAGAGCGGCGTTTCGGGCGTCGGGTATTGCGCGTCGCGGAACGTCTCGATGATCACGCGGTTGGTATCGCAGTACACCTGCCAGTAGTTCTCGGGTGCCGTGGACGGGCGCACGAACAGCAGCGGGCCTTCCGGCGTGAACTGCAGCACGCCGACGTCCGGCGCCGGGTCGGTCAGCACGTTCGGGATCTGCTGGATCGACGTCTTCAGGCGGTTGATCGCGTCGACCGCGTCGACGCCGTTCGCGATCTTCGCGGTCAGGTCGACGCGGCGGTGCGACGTTGCGCTGTAGTTCGCGATGTTGTCCGAGAAGATCTTGTTGTTGCCGACGATCGTCACGATGTTGTCGGCGGTGATGATCGTCGTGCCGAACAGGCCGAGCTCCTTCACCGTGCCCGTGACGCCGCCTGCGCTGATCACGTCGCCGATCTTGAACGGGCGCAGCACCTGCATGAACACGCCGGCGGCGAAGTGCGCGAGCAGGCCGCCCCAGGCCGTGCCGATCGCGAGGCCGAGGCCGGCGAGCAGCGCAGCGAACGAGGTCGTCTGCACGCCGAAGATCTGCAGGATCGCGAGGATCAGCAGGATCGTCAGCAGCACGCCGACGACGGAGGTCAGGTAGTCGGTGAGCGTCGGGTCGACCTTGCCGCTGCGGCGTACGACCTTGCCGAGCAGGCGCGTGCCGATGCGGATCGCCCAGCGGCCGATGAACCACAATACGAGCGCGGCGAGGAGGTTGAGGCCGAAGTCGAGGCCGCGGGTCATCAGGAATTGCTGGGCGGTGGCGAGATCGGGCATGGAGTCTCCGGGAGTGGGAAGGGAAGGGGGAAGATCGAACGTAAGGGGGCTCGATCAATGGGCCCTTTATAGCCGACGCAGCGCCATGAGACAACGGGCCTGGTGGTTGGCGCGTTGGTCAACGCTTGCCTGACGCCTCGATCCGCAACGATTCTCTTTATCTCTCTATTTGCGGTTCGCGTACCGCGCCTGCGGCCGCTACTTTTGCCGCGGTCCGAACGGCCGCTGCTGCACGTCCGCCCCGTGCGCGACGATTGCCATGCCCTCCGGCACTTCCTCCCACGCGCCGCGCAGGTCGACGAGCGGTTCGGACACGACCATGAACGCGTCGTCGCCGACTTCGGCGATGCGCGGGTCATGCGGATACAGCTCGTGCAGGTGCTTGAACGACGTGCTGTGGAACAGCGAACGCGATTGCCGTTCGCTCGAGTAGCGCACCGCGATGATCCGTTCGCCGTCGGTCGCGCAGACCGTCATGTTGAGCGGGTCGGCCACGCGATGCCGCGCGGCGGTTTCCTCGACCACGCCGGCCATCCGTTCGAGCGCCTGCAGCGGCGTCTGCTCAAGGCCGTACGTCAGCGCGAGGCGGAACATCAGCTCGGAATCGGTCGAGCCTTCGAGCGTCGGGAACAATGCTGGATCGACCTTCATCGTCAGGTCGCGGCGCAGCTTGTGGAAGCCGCGGATCAGCCCGTTGTGCGCGAACAGCCAGCGGCCGTGGCGGAACGGGTGACAGTTGGTTTCCTGCACGGGCGTTTCGGTCGCCGCGCGGATATGCGCGATGAACATCCGCGAGCGGATCGCGCGCGCGGCTTCGCGCAGGTTGCGGTCGTTCCACGCGGGATGCACGGAGCGATAGCGGAACGGCAGTTCGTCGGGGTGCCCGTACCAGCCGATGCCGAAACCGTCGCCATTGGTGGTCGTGGCGCCGAGCTCCGAATGCAGGCTCTGGTCGATCAGCGAATGCTTCGCGCGGAACAGCACGGTCTCGAGATGGATCGGATTGCCCGTATAGGCGAGCCAGCGGCACATGGAGCGCTCCCTCACGATGAATCGTTCGCGCATGGTAGCCGACTTCGCCGCGCGGCCGCGTCTGCGGCCTGCCGGCACGGTTGTCCGTGCGAGCGCGCTGCATACTCATACGTAACGCATCCGCATCCGCGATGCGCAACCCGCCCGGCCAGGCGGCCGGGCGTCACGCAGCGAGGCGGCCCGCGACGGCGCCGCCGCATCCGTCACGCTCAGTCGCCGAGCGCGTCCATCACGCGCGCCGAATAGACGAGCGCGGCGCCCGCATTCAGCGCAATCGCGACGCCGAGCGCTTCCGCCACTTCCTCCCTGGTCGCGCCATGCTTGGTCGCTTCGGCCGTGTGAACGGCGATACAGCCGTCGCAGCGCGTCGTGACGGCCACCGCGAGCGCGATCAGCTCGCGCGTTTTCGCGTCGAGATGGCCCGTCTTGGCGCCGGCCCCTGCCAGCGCCTGGTAGCCGGCCAGCGTATCGGGCGACAGCTTGGCGATATCGCCGATGCGCGTCGAGAGTTCCTTCCGGTATTCGTTCCAGTTCAGCATGATGCGTCCTTTCGAGTAGAGGTGAGGAGGGCGGCGGGCGCCGCGATCTCGGGCGATGCAGGGCTATTCTGATCGTTCGCGCTGAGGGTTTCGATACGCTAGAGTGTCAATTTTTAGCGCGATCGTCTCATGGATGCATTGAGTCAACTGTTGTCGCTGGGCCGCAGCCATGTCGAACTCGACGTGCGCTGCCTGCTCGACGGGCCGTTCGCGATGCCGCACGACCCGTTGCCGCCCGGCGAGGCGGCGTTCCACCTGCTGCTGGCCGGCACGTGCCGGCTGCGTACCGCCGACGGGCGCACGCTGCAGCTCGCCGACGGCGATTTCGTGCTGCTGCCCGCGGGCGGCGCGCACGACCTGCTCGACGCGGGGGCCGGCCGGTCGCGGCCGGTCGCGCCGCTGCGCGAACCGGACGCCGCCGGCGGCGCGGTGGTCCCGGTCAAGTCGAATCTCGATCCGGCCGAACCGGGCAGTGCGAGCGTGGACCTGCTGTGCGGACGGTTCGTCTATGCGCGCGGCGCGGGCGAACTGCTGATGCGCACGCTGCCGCAGGTGCTGCACGTCGGGTTGCGCGAGGCGTCGGGGTTTGCCCCGCTGCAATTGCTGACGAGCGTGCTGCGCAGTGAGGCATCGAATGTGCAGCCGGGCGCCGGCGCGATCGTGAATGCGCTCGGCCAGGCGCTGCTCGCGTATGCGTTGCGCGCGTACGGCCGCGACGCGCGCGTGCCGTCCGGCTGGCTCGCGCTCGCGGCCGATGCGCGGCTCGGCCCGTCGGTCCAGGCCGTGCTGCAGGCGCCGGAGCAGCCGTGGACGGTCGAGTCGCTCGGCGACGCAGCGGCGATGTCGCGCGCGACCTATGCACGGCATTTCCGCGAGAAAGCCGGGATGAGTGTCGGCGCGTTCGTCGCGCAGATCCGGATGATGCACGCGTGCGCGCTGCTGCAGGATACGCAGCGTGGGCAGGCAGAGATCGGCCAGGCGGTCGGTTATCAATCCGAGGCGGCCTTCGGCAAGGCGTTTCGTGCGGTGCTCGGCACGACGCCCGGGCGCTGGCGGCGCGCGCAGCGCGGCATGTAAGACCGCAAGCGCGGCCGTCTTGGCGCGCGCCAAAGCTGCTACCATGCGCGAAACGCAGTTCAACGAAAACGATTTCGAACAAGAAGAAAGAGAGGGCAAAGCAATGAACCAGACCACCATCCAGCAGCCGTCGTTCGCATTCGTGGCCGCGTCGTGGGCCGCACTGATCGCAGGTTTCGCGGCATTCCTGATCGGTCTCTGGAACGCCGGCATGCAGCTCAACGAGAAGGGCTATTACTTTACCGTGCTGGTATTCGGCCTCTATGCGGCGATCTCGCTGCAGAAAAGCGTCCGCGACCGCGCGGAAGGTATTCCCGTCACCGGTATCTACTACGGCATCAGCTGGATCGCACTGCTGCTGTCGATCGCGCTGCTGGTCGTCGGCCTCGTCAACGCGACGCTGCAGTTGAGCGAGAAGGGCTTCTACGCGATGTCGTTCGTGCTCGCGCTGTTCGGCGCGGTGGCCGTGCAGAAGAACACGCGCGACCTGCAGAGCGCGAAGCCGCGCTACACCGACGCCGATTCTGCATCGTCCGTCCAGGAGTAACGTCATCGCGGGACGGGCGCCCGGCCAGGTCGCCCGTTGCGCGACGACGTCCGCGGCGCTCAGCAGGCTTCGCATCCTGTCGTCTCATCGATGCCGTTGCGCATGACGATGGAGATATTCGGGATGACAGACATCACCGAACCCGCATTTCGCGCGAGCGCGGCGGCCCCGGCATCGCACTGCCGTCGAACAGCCTGAAGCGTCTCGTGCCGGCGCTGTCGAAGCAGACTGTGCCGCCTGCGGCACTCGCGCAACGGATCGCCGCGCGCGACGGCCTGCCTGCCGATGCGTGCGCGCAGATCGTTGCGCGGGCAAAGGGAGCGCGACACGGCAACACGCAGACGCAAAAAAGCCTCCACGCGGGAGGCTTTAATTGCACTATCAAAGATAGTTGGTAGGGTGGGAGGGACTCGAACCCTCGACTCTCTGATTAAAAGTCAGATACTCTAACCAACTGAGTTACCACCCCACGTTCTTCAAACCTGCTGGTTCGTTGCGCCAACAACTTGGCGAACGACCCAAAGAGCAAAAGATTATAGCGACGGATTTTCGGTGAGTCAACAATCCGCCACGATAATTATTTGATCGTTTCGAGCTTGCCCTGCGCCGTCTGCGCCGCGTTCGACCCGGCGTACTGCGACACCACCTGCTCGAACGTCTTCTTCGCGGCCGCCTTCTGGCCTTGTTCGAGCTGGTTCGTACCGATCGCCACGAGGGCGTCGGCCGCGCGCGGGTGTTGCGGGTACTTGCTGACGATCCCTTGCCATGTCGCCGTCGAACCGCGGTAGTCGCGCAGCGCGTATTGCGCGTTGCCGAGCCAGTACTGCGCGGTCGGCTGGTGGGGGCTCTGCGGATACTTCGCGATGAAGCTGCGGAACGAAGCCGCCGCCGCCTTGAAGTTGCCGTTGCGGAACTGCTGCTGCGCCGCGTTGAGCGCATCCGTTTCACCCGGCTGCACGGTGCCTTCGACACCGTCGATCGTCGCCTGCTGCGGCTCGAACTTCTTGAGCCGCGCGTCGAGATCCTGGTAGTACTCCTTCTGCTGCCGCTCGAGCGTCGTCAGCCGGTTCGTCAGGTCCTCGTTCTCGCCGCGCAGCGTCGCGACCTGCTGGTTCAGCTGGTCGAGACGGCCGGATTGATCGAGGATCGTACGCTGGGCGGCGGACAACTGGCTCGCCAGGTTGTCGGTCTTGCTGCGCAGGTCGAGCACGGCGCGGCGCGCTTCGTTGTCGTCGAACACGCCGGCGTGCGCCGGCGCGGCCGACCACGCCGCGCCGGCGACGCAGAATGCTGCGGCAACGCGCAGCCAGGATACACGATGCGTCATACGGCGATTCTTCCGTTACTTACTGTTGGTAGACGAGGTCGGCGCGACGGTTCTGCGCCCACGACGCTTCGTCGTGACCCGTTGCCTGCGGCTTTTCCTTGCCGAGGCTCACGGCTTCCATCTGCGAATCGTTCACGCCGAGCAGCGCCATCGCGCGGCGGACGGCTTCCGCACGCTTCTGGCCCAGCGCGAGGTTGTACTCGCTCGTGCCGCGTTCGTCGGTGTTGCCCTGGATCAGCACGTGGCGCTGCGGATGGCTCTTCAGGTACTGAGCGTGCTGCTGCATCAGCGGCTGGTACTCGTCCTTCACCGAATAGCTGTCGAAGTCGAAGTAGATGCTGCGCTTCGCGAGCGGGCTGTTCGGGTCGTTCAGCGGATCGACGTTCACTTGCGCGACGTTGTCGGCGCTCGGTTGCGTGCTGACTGCACCCGCGTTTGCCTTGTCGTCGAGCTTCACGCCCGATTTGCACGCTGCGAGCGCGCCGATCATCATCACGGCCAGAGCCAGACGAGCTTTATTCGACATCATGGTTACTCTCCTTGTGGTCATTGCATGAAGGGCCCCCAGGACGGCTCACGAACGGAGCCGCCCTGGACGGACAGGATCTGTGGCGGCGCGCTGCCGTCGGAGGGCACTGCAGCCAGAACGTTGCGACCACCCGACTGGGTAGCGTACAGAAGGTACTGGCCGTTTGCCGCGAAGCTCGGCGATTCGTCGTGATTCGTATTCGTGATGGCGTTCGCCGCTCCGGATTGCAGATCCTGAACGTACAGCTTGAAGCCCCCACCGGTGCGGGAGATGTAGGCGAGCAGCTTGCCGTCCGGGCTCACACGCGGGCTCGTGTTGTAGCTGCCGGTAAAGGTCACGCGCTGCGCGGCACCGGCGCTTTCGCCCTGTGCCGGCATCCGGTAGATCTGCGGCGCGCCGCCGCGATCGCTCGTGAAGTAGATCCAGCGGCCGTCCGGCGAGTAGTACGGCTCGGTGTCGATCGAGCTGCTCTGCGTGAGACGGCGCAGGCCGCCGCCGTTCGCATTGACCGTATAGATTTGCGTGTTGCCGGTCAGCGACAGCGCGACGGCGAGCGTGTTGCTGTCCGGCGACCATGCCGGTGCGCTGTTGTTGCCCTTCTGGTCCGAGACCATGTAGCGGCGGCCGGTCGGCAGGTCATGGATGTAGACGATCGGCTTCTTGCGCTCGAACGACACGTACGCGACCTTCGTGCCGCTCGGCGACCAGGCCGGCGAGATGATCGGCTCGGTGCTCGACAGTGCGATGCGCGCGTTCTGGCCGTCCGAATCCGAGATCTGCAGCTGGTAGCGATTACCGGTCTTGATCACATACGACAGGCGCGTGGCGAACACGCCGCGCACGCCGAGCAGCTTCTGGTAGATGTAGTCGGCAATCTTGTGGCCGGCCGTGCGCAGCGTGGTGTCGGTGGCCGTCAGCGACAGGCCGCCGAGGCTTTGCTGCTTCACGGTGTCGTACAGGATGAAGTTGACCTTGTACTGGCCGTTCGCGTCGCGGTTCACGCTGCCGGCGACGAACGCATTCGCGCCCTTGGCCTTCCATGCGCCGAGATCGACCGAGGCGGTCTCGGGCACGGGCGTGCTGCCCGCGTCGATGTTGGTGAATTTGCCGCTGCGGGCGAGGTCGGCGCGGACGATCGACGTGACCTGCTGCGGCAGGCCCGCCTCGTTCGCGAAATTCGCTGTGGCAATGGGGAACTGGGTCGAACCGACACCGGTGATCAGCACGTTGACCTGGGCGTTAGCGGCGCTGCCCGCCGCAATCAGACACGAGGCCACGAGTGCCCTGAAACCTAGTTTTGTCATCAAACTCATGCTTCTTGCTTCCCGTATGACTTGGATCGCTGCGCAACCGCAGAGAGACAGTAAAAATACCCGATTCGTTCCCGTCCGACAGCGACGCCCGGAGTGTAAGCGTATTTCCTTTCACTCCGCCGCCTTGAAGGTAATCGTAATGTCCGACGGGGTACGACCGTTAGAATCGGGCGGCAACGGGACCGATGCCTGGATCGCATTGACCACGGCTTGATCCCACCCCGAATTCCCGCTGGAGCGGGAGACCGATGCGCTCAATACGTCACCGGACGGCGTGCACCGAATCTTGACGACGGTGGTCAGGCCTGCTCGCTCGCCGCCCCAAACGATGTTCGGCTTGACGCGGCGGCGCACCTTGTCGGCATAGCCGGGCGATGCGGCATTGCCGCCGGAGCCCGTACCCGTGCCGCTCTTCGCGAGGCCTTCGCCGCCACCTTCGCCGGCGCCGGACAGGCCCTGCATCTGCGCGAGACGCGCGCTGCGTTCGCGGTCGAGCTTCGCCTTCGCCGCCGCATCGGCCTTTGCGCGCGCCGTGGCTTCGGCCTTCGCCTTGGCCTGGGCTTCCGCCTTCGCCTTCGCGGCCGCGTCGGACTTCGCCTTCGCCGCCTGCTGCGCTTCGAGCTGCGCCTGCTTCTGCTGCTGGAGTTTCTGCTGTTCGAGCTTCTGCTGCTCGGCGAGCTGCTGTTGCTTGAGCTTGTCGGCCTGCTTCTGCCTGTCGCGTTCCGCGGCCTTCTGCGCGGCGAGCGCGGCAGCCTGCTGCGCCGCAAGTTGCGCGCGCCGGGCGTCCTCTTCCTGCTGGGCCTTCAGTTGCTGCGCGTGGCGCTGCTGCTCGAGCAGCGCTTCGCGCGCGGCTGCTTCCTGCTGCCGCTTCTTCTGCTGCAGCGCGATGTCGGCCTGTTCGTCGCGCACCGGGGGAGGGGGCGGCGCGACCTTTGCGGGCGGCGTCACGACAGGCCGCGGCGCGGCGACGTCGGGCACTTCGGTCCACAGCTCGGCTTCGGCGCCGGCCGGCGTGCTGTTCTGCCACTGCACGCCGTGATAGAGAAACAGCGCGAGCAGCACGTGCATCAGCGCGGCGAGCGCGAATGCACGCCAGGTGCCGCGCTCGCGAGGTGGCCGAGGCGGATAGCCGGTGCTGCGCAGGGATTGCTGCCGGTTCATTGCGATTTGACGAGGAGGCCGACGCGCTTGACGCCGCGCGCCTTCAGATCCGACATCACGGTCATGACCGCATCGTACTGCACGGTCTTGTCGGCCGCGATCACGACCGGCTGGTCGGGATGATCGGCCTGCCGGGCCGAGATGAAGCTGTCGAGCTCGGCCTTCGTCATCGTGTCTTCCCGGGTCGCGCCCGAGTCGCCCTTGTATTTGACGCTCATCGTGCGGTCGGCCTTGATGTTGACGACGACGGGCGGCGTCTGCTCCTGCGGCGCGGCGTTGCCGACGGTCGGCAGGTTGATGATCGACGGGGCGACGAGCGGTGCGGTGACCATGAAGATCACGAGCAGCACCAGCATTACGTCGATGTACGGCACGACGTTGATGTCGGCCATTGCGCGGCGCGAGCGGCCGCCGCGCATGCTGGATCGGATGGGACTTCCTGCCATGGCGAGCTCCTTACTGGGCCTGACGCTGCAGGATGTTCGAGAACTCTTCGATGAAGGTCTCGAAGCGGATCGCGAGGCGGTCGATGTCGTGCGCGTAGCGGTTGTACGCGACCACCGCCGGAATCGCGGCGAACAGGCCGATCGCGGTGGCGACGAGCGCCTCGGCGATGCCCGGCGCGACGTTCGCGAGCGTGGCCTGCTGCACGTTCGCGAGGCCGCGGAACGAGTTCATGATCCCCCAGACCGTGCCGAACAGGCCGATGTACGGGCTGACCGAACCGACCGATGCGAGGAACGCGAGGTTCGCTTCGAGCACGTCCATTTCACGCTGGAACGACGCGCGCATCGCGCGGCGTGCACCGTCGAGCACGAGGCCCGGATCGCTGAGGCGCTTTTCCTTCGCCTTCAGGAATTCGCGCATACCCGATTCGAAGATCCGCTCGAGCGCGCCGATCGTGTGGCGGTTGTTGGCCGCACTCTGGTACAGCGCCTGCAGGTCGCCGCCCGACCAGAAATCCCTCTCGAAGCGTTCGGTCTGCGCGCGTGCGCGGCGGATCGCAAACCACTTGCGGAAGATGAAGGTCCACGACATCAGCGACAGCAGCAGCAGCAGCCCCATCACGGCCTGGGCCAGCACGCTCGCGTTGAGGACGAGGGAAATGATCGACAGGTCTTGAGAAGTGTTCATAGAGGTTTGAGTAACGTCCCTTCGGGGCGCCCGGTATGCGTGCGGCGCGGCGCGCCGGCCAAGCCTGGCGCCGAACCTTGCTTAGTATCGAATCAGGAAGGCAAGTTCATGGGCTTTGTCTAAACGGCGCTCATGCGAGCTTCGTTGACAATACAGTCTGCCCGGCGTCGATGACGGGCCCGCGTTGCAGCGCGTCGAGCACGGCCGGCGGGATGGCCGCGGGCCGGATACCGTTACGGTCGACGCAGCCGAGGCGGATATGTCCGGCCACGAGCAGCGTGTCGCCACACCAGGCTTCCTGCGTGAATTCCACCGATGCGCGGCCGATGCGTCCGGGCCGGCTCGTGATCGCCAGCGTGTCGTCGAGTCGCGCCGGTGCGCGGTAGTCGAGCGACGTGCTGCGGACGATGAAGATCGCACCGGTATCGTCGGCGAGCCGACGCTGGTCGATGCCGCATGCGCGAAGCCACTCGGTGCGGGCGCGCTCGAAGAACTTCAGGTAGTTGGCATAGAAGACGATGCCGCCTGCATCGGTATCCTCGTAGTACACGCGCACCGGCCAGGTAAAGCCGGAACGCCCTTCCGGGGAGCGGGTAGGCTGAGTCATGGCGCGCATTCTACCGGAACGCAGGAACCGGATTCGTAACCGTTTCGTAACGGAATGTAGTACGACGCGGCACACCGCGGGCCGGCCGGAGGCCGGCCGCGGCTGCGCGCGATGGGTCAGCCGCGATGGATCGTGAGGCCGGCCGGTGCCTGGGCGACCGGCATCATCTCGATCGTGTTGATGTTCACGTGTGCCGGGCGCGTCGCGATCCAGTAGATCGTGTCGGCGATGTCCTCGGACGTGAGCGGCTGGACGTTCTGGTACACGTTCGCCGCCTTCGCGTCGTCGCCGCGGAAGCGGACGTTCGAGAATTCCGTGCCGCCGCACAGGCCCGGCTCGATATCGGTCACGCGCAACGGCGTGCCGATCAGGTCGGCGCGCAGGTTCAGGCTGAATTGTCGGACAAAAGCCTTGGTTGCGCCGTATACGTTCCCGCCCGGATACGGATAGGTTCCGGCAACCGAACCGAGATTGAAGATATGGCCGCGGCCGCGCTCGATCATGCCGGGCAGCAGCGCGTGCGTGACGGTCACCAGGCCCGAGCAGTTCGTGTCGATCATGGTCTGCCATTCGTCGAGGCTGGCCTTGTGGGCCGGCTCGACGCCAAGCGCGAGGCCGGCGTTGTTGACGAGCACGTCGAGCGCCGCGAATTCGGCGGGAAGGGCGCCCGGCACGGCTTCGACGGCCGCGCGGTCGCGCACGTCGAGCTCGAGCGGCAGAAGGGCATCGCCGAGCTCGGCGGCGAGCGCATCGAGACGATCCTTGCGACGCGCGGTCGCGACGACGCGGTGGCCTCCTTTGACGAAGGCACGGGCGATGGCGGCGCCGAAGCCGGCGGACGCGCCTGTGACGAACACGATCATTGCTGCTCCTGGTCGATAACAAAGTAGCGGGTGATATCCCGCAAGCCTACTGAGATTGCCGCACCGCGGCAAGGCGGCAAAGCGTTTCGGCACGGGCGCGTAGAGTCTGGCCCCAATTGCTCCCGGCGCGCTGCCGTGCGGTTGCCTATTCATGACGCATCCAATACACTAACGCGCTCATCACCCCTGCGTGACTGGCGATAGAACCCTTCGGGTTCAAGGTGGAGCATCCCACCGTGAAGCGCGGGGCGCCGTTTTTGCCGTTCGCCTGGGCAGCCGTTGTGCGCCGTCGCGTGCATTGCCGGTGGCTGTCCTGCCTCGCGTCATCCGGATTCTTCCGCCACGTCGAGCTGGTCCCGCCAGCAGCGCATCGTACTCGGCCACCCCGGTCAACCTGTACACACTTAACGGAAACCGTATGTTTGACAGAGCCCAAAGCACCATCGCGAACGTCGATCCCGAAGTCTTTGCAGCGATCGAGCATGAAAACCGCCGCCAGGAAGATCACATCGAGCTGATCGCGTCGGAAAACTACACGAGCCCGGCCGTGATGGCCGCGCAGGGCTCGCAGCTCACGAACAAGTACGCGGAAGGTTATCCGGGCAAGCGCTACTACGGCGGCTGCGAGTACGTCGACGTGGTCGAGCAGCTGGCGATCGACCGCGTGAAGCAGCTGTTCGGCGCGGAAGCGGCGAACGTGCAGCCGAACTCGGGTTCGCAGGCGAACCAGGGCGTGTTCTTCGCGATGCTCAAGCCGGGCGACACGATCATGGGCATGAGCCTCGCGCACGGCGGCCACCTGACGCACGGCTCGCCGGTGAACATGTCGGGCAAGTGGTTCAACGTCGTGAGCTACGGCCTGAACGAGAACGAAGACATCGACTACGAAGCGGCCGAGAAGCTCGCGCAGGAACACAAGCCGAAGCTGATCATCGCGGGCGCGTCGGCGTTCTCGCTGAAGATCGATTTCGAACGCCTGGCGAAGATCGCGAAGTCGGTGGGCGCGTACCTGATGGTCGACATGGCGCACTACGCGGGCCTGATCGCGGCCGGCGTGTACCCGAACCCGGTGCCGCACGCTGATTTCGTCACGACGACGACGCACAAGAGCCTGCGCGGCCCGCGCGGCGGCGTGATCCTGATGAAGTCCGAGTACGAGAAGCCGATCAACTCGGCGATCTTCCCGGGCATCCAGGGCGGCCCGCTGATGCACGTGATCGCGGCGAAGGCGGTGGCGTTCAAGGAAGCGCTGTCGCCGGAGTTCAAGGCGTACCAGGAAAAGGTGATCGAGAACGCGCGCGTGCTGGCTGAAACGCTGGTGAAGCGCGGGCTGCGGATCGTGTCGGGCCGCACGGAAAGCCACGTGATGCTGGTCGACCTGCGTGCGAAGAACATCACGGGCAAGGCAGCGGAAGCGGCGCTCGGCGCGGCGCACATCACGGTGAACAAGAACGCGATCCCGAACGACCCGGAAAAGCCGTTCGTGACGAGTGGCGTGCGCCTGGGTTCGCCGGCGATGACGACGCGCGGCTTCGGGCCGGCGGAAGCGGAGCAGGTGGGCAACCTGATCGCCGACGTGCTGGAGAACCCGGAAGATGCAGCGACGATCGAGCGCGTGCGTGCGCAGGTCGCCGAGCTGACCAAGCGTTTCCCGGTCTATCGCTGATCGACGATGCGCTGCCCGTTCTGCCGGCATGACGACACGCAGGTCGTTGATTCGCGCGTGTCCGAAGATGGCGCCGCGATTCGGCGGCGCCGTCGCTGCTCGGCTTGCGACAAGCGCTTCACGACGTACGAGCGGGTCGAGCTGTCCCTGCCGTTCGTCGTGAAGAAGGACGGCAGCCGCACGGAATTCGACCGCCGCAAGATCGTCGCCAGCATGCAACTCGCGCTGCGCAAGCGGCCGGTTGCCGCCGACGCGATCGATGCGGCGGTCGCCCGCATCGAATATCAACTGCTCGCGACAGGCGAGCGTGAAGTGCGTAGCGAGAAGCTCGGCGAACTCGTGATGAACGAGTTGCGCGGCCTCGATACGATTGCCTATGTCCGCTTCGCATCGGTGTATCGCCGGTTCGAGGACGTTTCTGAATTTGCCGACGTGATCGAAGAGTTCCGTCGCGCCTCTCCCACCAAGACCCCGCGTAAGCGCTGACGCGCTGCGTCCGTTCATCGTCTTCTCCGTTGGTTCAGTTCGCGCCGATTGTGTCGGTCGCGATCGCATGTCGCCAGTCAGCCGTTCGGCAAATGGCGTGCGTCCGCACGTGTCGCTACAGTCGTCGCATCACCTTGGCGGAGGACGACTGCGATGGGACTGCGTTACCCATTCTTGAAAAGCGTGGTGCGACGCTCGGGCGGGTTCACGCTCGTCGAGCTGATGGTCGTTATCGCGCTGGCGGCCGGGCTTGCACTCTATGCGGCACCCGCGTTCGACCAGTGGCGCATGCGCGAACGCGTGGATGCGCGCTCGCTTGCGTTGCTCGGGGCGCTGTCGTTTGCGCGTACCGAGGCGACGCGTCTCGGCGTGCGCGTCACGCTGTGCCGGGCCGGGAACGACGGTGTTTGCCTGCGTGCCGGCGAGCGGTGCGATCCGGCCGAATGGTCGTGCGACTGGCTCGTCAGCGGGCAATTCGACGGGCAGTCGCGCGTGCTGCGGCGCTATCCGCGCGATGCCGAAGTGGCCGTCGCGGGCGCCGCGCACGATCTGGCTTTCGCGCCGCCGGTCGGCCAGGCGATCGGCGGAATCCGGCGTTTCGAATTGCGTCCGCGCCGCGACCCGTCCGGAGCCGACGACGCACGCGCTTCGCGTTGCGTGCGGATTGCGGCGGGCGGCCGTGCGCGCATTGTCACCGGCCGTTGCGGCGCGGCGTGATGACCATGCGCAACGCAATGCACGGCACGTCGCTGATCGAGGCGATGCTGGCCGTCGCGCTGCTCGCGACCGTGATGCTGGCGGTGGCCGGCAGCCAGCTCGCGATGGCGCGCACGCAGCGGGCGACGATCTGGCGTGAACGCGCGCTGTGGCTGGCCGATGCGCGTGTCGAGCGCCCGCGCGCCGGCGCAGGAGCCGACGACGGTCTCGCGGCGCTGGCGGCTGCATCGTTGCCCGGCGGTGCGATGACGCTCGACGACGGGCCGGCCGGCGTCCGGTACGCGATTGTCGGCTGGAGAGGCGGCAATGCAGCGGTTTCGCCGCGATGCGAAGTTGCAGGTGCGTCGGCGCAGCCGCCGTCTTGCGTCCGGATTCCGTTTCGGGAGGCTGGTGCAGATGAACGCTGATCGCCGCATGCGTGCGCATACGCTGCTCGAAGTGCTGATCGCGATGACCGTCGGCCTTCTCGTGCTCGCGGCGGCCGGTGCGCTGTACCACGCGCAGCGCGTTGCGCAGCGGCGCGCGGAAGACGGGTTCCGGATGCGCGATGCAGCCGGCACCGCGCTGATGCTGATCGGCCAGCAGCTCCAGATGGCAGGATTCCGGCCGCTCGATGCAGAACGCGCGTCATCGTTGCCGCCGGTGTTCGGTTGTTCGATGGCGCGCGTGCGCGGCGACGGTGCGCAGGTACGGTGCGAGCCTGCGAGCGCTTCGTCGGACGCACTGCTGATCCGATATGTCGGCGATGCCGTGTCGACGTGGCCGACGGCGAGCGGCCAGGTGTCGGATTGTCTCGGGCAGGGTGCCGGCGTGTCCGGCGAACGGGCACCGGTGGAGAACCGCTTCGATGCGCACGTCAGTCCGTCGACCGGCGAGCCCGAACTGTACTGCGAAGGAAACGGCCGTCCAGGCACGCCACAGCCGGTCGTGTCGGGCATCGATCAGTTGCGTGCGCGCTATCTTCGTCGCGGCGGCATGCAGTTCGTCGATGCCGATGCAATGCGTGTCGACGACTGGCGCGATGTCGTGGCCGTGCATGTCTGCGTGCGGGCGCGCGGCGAACCGATGCGCGAGCCGGCCCGCCACGTCGACTGCGACGGTCGAGCTGCGGTTGCACAGGACGGCCGTGCACGTTTGACGCTGCATCGTGTCGTCGCGTTGAGGAATGCAGCGATCGCATTCGACGATACGTTGCGCGACGCAACGCACGCACGCGAGGTGTTGCGATGAGCGAAGCAGGAAGGTACGCGCGGGAGATATCGCGATGCGTTGCGGCAGGCAACCTGCCCGGGCACATTGTGGCGAACAGTGACGAACTGCGGCAGGCCGTGCGCACGGGAGCCGTGGCAACGAACCGGCGCGAGCCGCGCATACGTTTCCGGTCGGCCGGTCGCGATTGGCGTCGCGACGCGGGCCTCGCATTGCCCGCAGTGATCGCGGTCGGTGCCGCCGTTGCAGCACTGACAGGCACTTGGTTCGAATCCGCGCTGACGGAATCGCGCCGCACGCGTGCGTTGTCGGATCGGCTGATTGCATTCCATGCGGCCGATGCCGCGCTTGCGGCGTGCACCGCGCGATTGCTCCGTGGCTCGGCACCCTACGTGAACGAAGGCGAATCGCACACGGAGCCCGACGCGTGGCGGCGCATGCCGGCGATGGCGGCCGCCGAAGCGTTCGCGCCGTTCGCCGGATGGCCGATGGCCGCGCAGCCGCCGCGATGCCTGATCGAGGCGTGGCGCGGAGCAGGGCCGGCCGGTGGCCGCGCTTACGTCGTCACCGCGCGTGGCGTCGGCGCGCACGTGTCGAGTGCCGTCTGGCTGCAACACCAGGTCGCAATACGCGACGGCCGCATCGTTGCGCTGCGCTGGCGGCGCGTCGCGGCGGTGCTTCGGTGAACGGTCGCGCGTCCGTGTACCGATCGGCGGGATTCACGCTGCTCGAGCTGATGATCGTGCTCGCGATCGTCGCGGTGCTGGCCGGATGGGGCATCCCGTCGTATCGCGAGCATGTCGTGCGCGTTCATCACGCGTCGGCGGTGTCCGCGCTGTATCGGGCGGCCCAATATCTCGAAACGCTGGACGGCGCACCGCCGCCGGCATTGCCGGACGCGCTCGCGCAGGCGCCGCCGGACGGGCGGGCCGTTTATCGATTGACGCTCAGGCGGCCGGACGGCGACGACTCGCCGGTCACCTACGAGCTGGAAGCAAGCCCGCTCGACACGGGCCCGATGCACGACGATGCGTGCGGCGCCTTCACGCTGCGTTCGGACGGGACGAAGGGCAATGCGCGAAGGGATGGCGCCGACGAACAGGGTGCTGCTTGTTGGGGCGTGCGTTGAATTCGCACGAAGGGCGCGCAACGGCGCATGGCCGTGCGCGCTGGTCGCCGAGTATCAGTCGTCGTGTGCGTCGAGCTCGCGCTCGTCGCGCGACTGCTTCCAGATCCGGTAGACCTCCCATGCGGCGAAGCCGAGCGTGCCCCACTTCAGCGCGGGGCCCGCGCTCGCGCGCAGCAGCGAGCGAACGGGTTTCGCCAGCACGAGCGACGCGAGCGAACTCAGCATCGGATACTGGTTGACGAGGTGGCCGAGGCTCGCGTTCAGGTTTTTTGCGGACTGGCTGAACTTGCTGCCGGAAAGGCCGGGGATGAATACCTTGAGCCAGCTGAAGCGCGTGACGGCCTGGCGCATTTCGCCGGCGGCCGCCGCGAGTTCGAGCCGCTCGACTTCGGATCGCAGGATCAGCAATTCCTTGCGGAGCGCGCGATGCTGCGACGCGCTCCAGTTCGATCGCGACGAATGGGGGCGGTGTGCATTGCCCGTGACGTTCTGGCTCATGGCGCGTCGGCGAAGTAGGTGGGAAGGGGGAACACGACTGCGTTCACGGCTTGCCGCGGAACAGTTCGCGGTCTTTATCGAGTTCGGCGAGCGTCGCCTCGAACACGGTCGGTGCATCGCGCAGGCTCGAGCGCGCCTTCAGTGCGCACACGATGCCGCCTGCGGCATACAGCGCGGTGATCGCTGCGAGCGATTGCCAGCGATAGGTATCCCAGAACGCGATCGCGACGAGCACGGTCAGGCTCATGAGCGCCATCGTCGCGAGCATCATTGCGGCGAGCCCGAGGAACAGCACGCCCATCAGGCGTTCCTTCTCTTCGGCAAGCTCGATGCCCACCAGTTCGAGGCGCGTTTGCAGAAGCCCGATCGCGGAGCCGACGAGGCGGCGCAGCGGTCCTTGGCCGGATGGCTGCGAGGTGGTGTCTGTCGTCATGGGTGAGGTGCTTGCGCGTGCAGTGAGCAGCTAGGACAAAGCCGGCCGGCGGCAACCGCCGGTCGGCTTCGACGCCCGCAGGCCGCGCGACGCGGCCCACGGGACGGAACGGCGCAGCGCGCGTTACTTGCGGTTGATCAGCAGACCGATCAGCACGCCGACGCCGGCTGCAACGCCGATCGACGTCCACGGATGCTCGTGCACGTAATCGTCGGTCGCGCGAGCGGCCTTCTTGCCTTTCTCGACGACCACGACCTGGACGTCGGCGGCCTTGTCCTTGGCCTGCTTCAGGCGCGACATGGCTTTCTCGCGCAACTCGGCCGCACGGTCGCCCGTGCTGCTGGCGGCTTGCTTGAGCAGGTCTTCGGCGTCCGCGAGAACGGTTTTGATATCCGACATCAGTTTCTCCTTGTTGATTTCCGACATTGCAACTCCCTTCGTGCTGTCATGCTGCAGGTTCACATCGTAGCGAAACGCCTGCCTGCTGGCGAGCCGTGAAGACGCACGGCGGCAGTGCAAGATCGCATGGTAAACGATTTGTAAGTATCAGCAGGGCGGCAAACGGGTGAAAAGTTTCCCACGTGGCCGGCCGTCTTGCCGCAACACCGCGTAAAAATGACAAAAAAGTATGAATATCAAACGGAATAATCGTTCGCACGGCCCATTGCTTCCCGTAAGCTGATGGACTGTCCCGCGCCATACGGCGCGCGGTTTCAACCAGCATCGTTCGAGGAGGGAACATCATGAGTCTGCGTCTTGGCGACATCGCACCGGATTTCGAGCAGGAATCGAGCCTGGGCCCGATCAAGTTTCACGAGTGGCTCGGCGACAGCTGGGGCGTCCTGTTCTCCCACCCGGCCGACTACACGCCGGTGTGCACGACTGAACTCGGGCTGACCTCGAAGCTGAAGGGCGAATTCGAGAAGCGCAACGTGAAGGTGATCGCGCTGTCGGTCGACGGCGTCGAATCGCACAAGGGCTGGATCAACGACATCAACGAAACGCAGTCGACGGTCGTCGGCTTCCCGATCATTGCCGATGCGGACCGCAAGGTTTCGCAGTTGTACGACATGATCCATCCGAACGCGAACGAAACGCTGACGGTGCGCTCGCTGTTCGTGATCGACCCGAACAAGAAGGTGCGGCTCACCATCACCTATCCGGCCAGCACGGGCCGCAACTTCGACGAAGTGCTGCGCGTGATCGACTCGCTGCAACTGACCGACAACTACAAGGTCGCGACGCCCGGCAACTGGAAGGATGGCGACGATGTCGTGATCGTGCCGTCGCTGCAGGATCCGGAAGAGCTGAAGAAGCGTTTCCCGAAGGGCTTCAACGCGGTGCGTCCGTATCTGCGCCTCACGCCGCAGCCGAACAAGTAAGCATCGGCGCGTGAACGCGGTACCGGGCCGGCGGCCCGGTTCGCGGATCCTATATCGGATGAAAAACGGCCCGCCCGGCAGTCATGCCGGGCGGGCCGTATCTTTTTGCGCGTACGCGGCATCGCTGCCGGGCGCGCCGCATCCGGACGATCAGAAGAATGCCTGGATGCCCGTCTGCGCGCGGCCGAGGATCAGCGCGTGGATGTCGTGCGTGCCTTCGTACGTGTTGACCACTTCGAGGTTCACGAGGTGGCGCGCGACGCCGAATTCGTCGGAGATGCCGTTGCCGCCGAGCATGTCGCGCGCGAGCCGCGCGATGTCGAGCGACTTGCCGCACGAATTGCGCTTCATGATCGACGTGATCTCGACGGCCGCCGTGCCTTCGTCCTTCATCCGGCCGAGGCGCAGCACGCCTTGCAGGCCGAGCGTGATTTCGGTCTGCATGTCGGCGAGCTTCTTCTGGATCAACTGGTTCGCGGCGAGCGGCCGGCCGAACTGCTGGCGATCGAGCACGTACTGGCGCGCGGTGTGCCAGCACGATTCGGCGGCGCCGAGCGCGCCCCATGCGATCCCGTAGCGCGCCGAGTTCAGGCATGTGAACGGGCCGCGCAGGCCGCTCACGTTCGGCATCAGGTTCTCTTCTGGTACGAACACCTCGTCGAGGACGATCTCGCCGGTGATCGACGCGCGCAGCCCGACCTTGCCGTGGATCACGGGCGCGGACAGGCCTTTCCAGCCCTTCTCGAGGATGAAGCCGCGGATCGCGTCCTTGCCGTTCTCTTCGAGCTTCGCCCACACGACGAACACGTCGGCGATCGGCGAATTCGTGATCCACATCTTCGCGCCGGACAGCGAGTAGCCGCCGGGCACCTTCTTCGCGCGCGTGACCATGCTGCCCGGATCGGAGCCGTGGTTCGGCTCGGTCAGCCCGAAGCAGCCGATCCATTCGCCGGTCGCGAGCTTCGGCAGGTATTTCTGCTTCTGCGCGTCCGAGCCGAATTCGTGAATCGGCACCATCACGAGCGACGACTGCACGGACATCATCGACCGGTAGCCCGAATCGACGCGCTCGACTTCGCGCGCGATCAGCCCGTAGCTCACGTAATTGAGGCCGGGGCCGCCGTATTCCTCCGGAATCGTCGGGCCGAGCAGGCCGACTTCACCCATCTCGCGGAAGATGGCTGCGTCGGTGCGCTCGTGGCGGAACGCTTCGGTGACGCGCGGCGCGAGCTTGTCCTGCGCGTAAGCCTGCGCGGCATCGCGCACCATCCGCTCTTCCTCGGTCAGTTGCTGGTCGAGCAGCAGCGGATCGTCCCAATGAAAAGTTGCAGCACTCATCGTCTCATCTCCTGTCGGTCCGCGTTAGCGCTTCAGCGCTTCAGCGCTTACGCGGACCCCATGCTTTGCGGTCGTCCCCGGTTTGGCCGGGCTCATGCCAAATGATCGCTTGACTGAAGTTCCGCTGTGCGGAACAATGTTTTGCAAATCGAACCCAGTGTAGCATCAGATGACACTTTCAACCATCGACGAAACCACGATCGACGAACGCAAGTTCGTCGTCGCGCTCGCGCGCGGGCTCGACCTGCTGCGCGCATTCCGGCCCGGCGAGACGATGCTCGGCAACCGTGACTTCGCGGAGCGCACGGGGCTGCCGAAGGCGACCGTGAACCGGCTCGCCTATACGCTGACCGTGCTCGGCTATCTGCGCTACGACGAGACGCTCGGAAAGTATGCGCTCGACGCCGGCGTGCTGTCGCTCGGCTACGCGCTGCTGTCGGGCTCGGGGACGATCGACCTCGCGCGGCCGCACATGCAGGCGCTCGCGCGCGAGATCGGTGCCGCCGTATCGCTCGGCTGCCGCGACGGGCTCGACATGATCTATCTGGAGACGATCCGCAGCGAGACCGCGCTGACGCTCGGGCTCGCGCCCGGTTCGCGGTTGTCGATGCTGACGAGTTCGATGGGGCGCGCGTACCTGGCCGTGCAGCCGGAGGACGTGCGCCGCGCGCTTTATGCGGAACTGCATCGCGCGGCCGGCGGCGCGGCCGACGCCGATGCGCTCGTCGCCGCCGCACGACATGCGGTGGCCGAGTTCTCGGCGGGCGGTTGCTGCTATTCGTTTCGCGCGTGGCATATGGACGTGAACGCGGCGGCCGTGCCGTTTCGCGAGCCGCGCGAGGGGCGCTGGCTGATCCTGAGCTGCAGCGGCCCCGCATCGTCGATGGACGAGGACGTGTTCCGTACGCAGGTCGGGCCGAAGCTGAAGGCGCTCGCGCAGCGGCTCGGGCAGACGGCGTGAGCAACGCGGCGCGCGGCTATCGCCGTCGCGCCGCAGCGGTTTCGTCTCCGGTGTCGGTGAGAGCCGATGACGGCGCTGCCGCCGTCTCTTGTGCTGCGGTCGAACCGCGCTCATCATCGTTCGCCGGCTTCCCGACGACGAGGTTCGCAATGTCCCACCCAGAAACGATGGAAGGCGGATGCGCGTGCGGCGCGATCCGCTACCGTATCGCCCACGTTCCGACCGACGCCGGCTTTTGCCACTGCCGGCTCTGTCAGCGCACGACCGGCGCGGCGGTCGTCGCATCGGCATCGGTGCCGATCGACGCGTTCGAATACCTGCAGGGCGAGCCGACCGTCTACGCGTCGAGCGCGTGGGGCGAGCGGCGCTTCTGCGGCCGTTGCGGCGCGCAGCTCGAATACCGGCTTGGCGACGCGCCGAAAACGGTCGAAATCAATTATGCGACGCTCGACGAGCCGTCGCGGCTGCGTCCGGCGTGGCACGTCTGGTATGGGGATCGTTTCCCGGGCATCGAGATCGACGACGATCTGCCCAAGTACGACGATGGCGGACGAGCGTAAGCGGTAACCATCGGCACCGACGGGCAGGCGTCGGGCAGCGGGTCGCGTCAGGCGACCCGATCGCCCCATCCCGCAGCAGCACGACACCCGCATTCGGCATGCGGCGCGCCGCTCTCCGCGCGCGCCTGCCGCCCCATCCGTTCAGGCCGTCACGACCTTCGCAAACGCGGGCCCCTGCATGAACCGCACGTCGTGCTGGCGCAGCAGCTCGCACTGCGCCTCGTCGACGACGCCGTCGAAGATCAGCGGAATCCGCACGCGCTGCGCATACGCGACGAGCGCCTTGACCATCCCGTCGCGCAACGCGATGCCCGCATCCATCTTGATGTAGTCGGGCCGCGCCATCTCCGATTCGACCGCGAGGATGCGGCCCGGATCGGGCAGCTTGTCCGCGACCTTGAAGCCGTGATGCTGGTAGCTGCGCGTCAGGTAGCCGAGGAAGGTCTTGTGCGCGACCGCGACCGCCGGCAGCTCGATCACGATCCGCTCGGTCGGCAGCCCGAAGCGCTGCAGCACCGACGAGAAATGCTTGCCGTGGTCGTACTTCACGCTCTTGAGCAGCCGTTCGTGCACGCGCAGGAACAGCAGCCCGTGGCGCTGCGCGCCGAAGAAGTTGATCGCGTGCAGCGCGCGCGACAGGCGGTCGATCGCGACGAGCGTCTGGTCGTCGACGGCCGAGTCGACCGGATCGTGCGCGGCGCCCGTGACGACCGTGACAGCCTGGAAGCCGAGTTCGTCGCCGTAGCGCTCGATCGCGTCGGTGAACGACGTCGATTGCGGCGCGCCGGGCATCGTCACGTCGTAGATCGGTTCGTAGGCGCTGCCGAGCGTGCGCTCGGGCAGATTCGCGCTCGCGGTGCCGCCTTCGGCAAGCGCGAGGTGATCCCGCAGATACGGCAGTTGCCCGGCACGGGCGACCAGCTCGGGAATGGTGGGCGGAATCATCGGCGTAAGAAGGAAAAACGGCGGCCGAACGGGCCGCCTCGTATCTGGATATTAGCAGTGCGCGCCACGCTCGGCTCGGCGTTTCGCTCATATGGTTATCCCGTTCTGGAACCGGCGGCTAGGGTTTACGTTTATTTCACTATTCGTAATTGGTTTTACTATTCGTAAATCCAGGATTTGTCGCCGATCAAGAAATGCGGCATTCGGGCGTCGCTCGACGGCGCCGTTCGCGAATCAACAGGAAGCAAGGAGCGAGACGTGGCGGTTGACAGGAAAGGCGGGCGGGAGCGCCGGCAGGTGACGGGCGCAATGACGGGCGCGCCGGCGCGCGCACGGCAGGGTTGAGGCGCGGATGGCGACCATGAGCATCGATTACCAGACGCTGAAGTTCGAGTACCGTCCGCGCGCGCATGACGCGGCCATTCACCCGGTGATCGTCGTCGGCGCGGGCCCGGTGGGCCTGTCGGCCGCGATCGACCTCGCGCAGCAGGGCGTGCCCGTCGTGCTGCTCGACGACGACGACACGCTGTCCACCGGCTCGCGCGCGATCTGCTTCGCGAAACGCACGCTCGAGATCTTCGACCGGCTCGGCTGCGGCGAGCGCTTCGTCGACAAGGGCGTGAGCTGGCACGTCGGCAAGGTGTTCCTGCAGGACGAACAGCTTTACGCATTCGACCTGCTGCCCGAGGAAGGGCATGCGCGCCCCGCGTTCATCAATCTGCAGCAGTACTACGTCGAAGGCTATCTGGCCGATCGTGCGTTCGAGCTGCCGAACCTCGACATCCGCTGGAAGCACAAGGTGACGGGCGTCGAGCAGTCGGACGAGCATGCGGTGCTGACGATCGAGACGCCGGACGGCGTCTCGACGCTGCGTGCGCAATACGTGATCGCGGCCGACGGCTCGCGCAGCCCGATGCGCACGATGATGAGCCTCGAAAGCCACGGCCGTACGTTCAAGGACCGCTTCCTGATCGCCGACGTGAAGATGAAGGCGGAGTTTCCGACCGAGCGCTGGTTCTGGTTCGATCCGCCGTTCCACCCGAACCAGTCGGTGCTGCTGCACCGCCAGCCCGACAACGTATGGCGCATCGACTTCCAGCTCGGCTGGGACGCCGATCCCGTCGCCGAGAAGCAGCCGGAGCGCGTGATCCCGCGCGTGCGCGCGCTGCTCGGGCCGGACGCCGAGTTCGAGCTCGAATGGGTGAGCGTCTATACGTTCCGCTGCCAGCGGATGGAGTCGTTCCGTCACGGCCGCGTGCTGTTCGCGGGCGACTCCGCGCACGGCGTGTCGCCGTTCGGCGCGCGCGGCGCGAACAGCGGCGTGCAGGACGCGGACAACCTCGCATGGAAGCTGAAGCTCGTGCTCGACGGCCGCGCGGCCGACCGTCTGCTCGATACGTACGCGAGCGAACGCGAGTTCGCGGCCGACGAGAACATCCGCAACTCGACGCGCTCGACCGATTTCATCACGCCGAAAAGCCCGGTGTCGCGCGTGTTCCGCGACGCGACGCTGAAGCTCGCGCGCGATTGCGAATTCGCGCGCAAGCTCGTGAACAGCGGCCGCCTGTCGGTGCCGGCCGTGCTGGCCGGTTCGCCGCTGAACACGCCGGATCGCGGCGGCGACGCATTCGCATGCGCGATGCGGCCGGGTGCGGCGGCAGCCGATGCACCGGTGCGTGTGCAGGGTGCGGCGGGCTGGCTGCTGCAGCACTTGCGCGGCGGCTTCACCGGCGTGCTGTTCGGGTTGCCGGGCGACGCGGCCGCGCTCGCGCAGGCCGTCGACGGCCTCGCGCTGCCGGTGCGGCCGGTGCTCGTCGTGCCCGCCGGGCACGCCGGGCACGCGCAGCCGGTGGCCGGCATCGACGTCGTGGAGGACGTCGGCGGTTTCGCCGCGCAACGCTATGACGCGAAGCCCGGCACGTTCTACCTGCTGCGTCCCGACCAGCATGTCTGCGCACGCATGCGCACGCTCGACCGTCAGGCGCTTGCCGACGCACTGGCGCGCGCGACCTGCGCACGCTGAATACCGCAATGGACACGATAACGACACCGGAGACCCCGTCATGCCCTCACTCGACACCCACCCGCGCCTGGCCGATCCGGACGCGTTCTACGAAGCGCTGATCGACATGCATCGCGACCTGTCCGACGCCGACAGCCAGCTCGTCAACGCGAAGCTGATCCTGCTGCTCGCGAACCAGATCGGCGACGCCGACGTGCTGCGCGAAGCGATGGCGCTCGCGCGCCAGGGCGTGACGCCGCCCGTGCATCCGGCCGCCGAGGTCGCGCAATGAGCGCGGCGCCGGCCGACGCGCGCGTGCTCGAAGTCGAGCGCGTGATCGACGAGACCCATCGCCCGGGCTTTCACTGGATGCTGCTCGTGTTGTGCGGGCTGTGCCTCGTGATCGACGGTTTCGATGCGCAGGCGATGGGCTACGTCGCGCCGAGCGTGATCGCCGAATGGGGCGTGCCGAAGCAGGCGCTCGGCCCGGTGTTCAGCGCGAGCCTGTTCGGGATGCTGCTCGGCGCGCTCGGGCTGTCGGTGCTGGCCGACCGGATCGGGCGGCGCCCGGTGCTGATCGGCTCGACGCTGTTCTTCGCGGTGACGATGCTCGCGACGCCGTTCGCGGGCTCGATTCCCGTGCTGATGGCGCTGCGCTTCGTCACGGGCCTGGGCCTCGGCTGCATCATGCCGAACGCGATGGCGCTGGTCGGCGAGTTCAGTCCGGCCGCGCATCGCGTGAAGCGGATGATGATGGTGTCGTGCGGCTTCACGCTTGGCGCTGCGATCGGCGGCTTCATCAGCGCCGCGCTGATTCCGGCGCTCGGCTGGCGTTCGGTGTTCTTCGTCGGCGGCGCGGTGCCGCTCGTGCTCGCGATCGCGATGATCGCGCGGCTGCCCGAGTCGCTGCAGTTCCTGGTGCTGAAAGGGCGCGTCGCGCAGGCGCGCGACTGGCTCGCGCGCTTCGCGCCGCAGGCCGGCATCGATGCGGACACGCGCCTCGTCGTACGCGAGCGGGCCGCGACCGGCGCGCCGGTGGCCGAGCTGTTCAGCCACGGCCGCCTGCCGGTCACGCTGCTGCTGTGGGCGATCAGCTTCATGAACCTGATCGATCTGTACTTCCTGTCGAACTGGCTGCCGACCGTGATGCGCGAAGCGGGTTATTCGCCGGGCACGGCGGTGATCGTCGGTACGGTGCTGCAGACGGGCGGCGTGATCGGCACGCTGTCGCTCGGCTGGTTCATCGAACGCTACGGCTTCGTGCGCGTGCTGTTCGCCTGCTTCGCGTGCGCGGCCGTGTCGGTGGGGCTGATCGGCTCGGTCGCGCATGCGCTGCCGTGGCTGCTGGTCGTCGTGTTCGCGGGCGGGTTCTGCGTGGTCGGCGGGCAGCCGGCCGTGAACGCGCTCGCGGGCCAGTATTACCCGACGTCGCTGCGCTCGACGGGCATCGGCTGGAGCCTCGGCATCGGCCGGATCGGCTCGGTGCTCGGGCCGCTCGTCGGCGGACAACTGATTGCGCTCAACTGGTCGAACGATGCGCTGTTCCACGCGGCCGCGGTGCCCGTGCTGTGCTCGGCGCTGTTCGTCCTCGGATTGGCCGGTGTGACGCGGCGAAACGGTGCGCACGCGCCGAACGCCGCGATGAATTGATGGAGAAAGGAAACGATGACGCTTGACCTGTCGAAACCGGCGACCGCCGGCTACCTGAGCGGTTTCGCGAACGAATTCGCGACCGAGGCGCTGCCCGGCGCGCTGCCGCACGGCCGCAACTCGCCGCAGCGCGCGCCGTACGGGCTGTATGCGGAGCAGCTGTCGGGCACCGCGTTTACCGCGCCACGCGGCCACAACCGCCGCTCGTGGCTGTACCGCATCCGCCCGGCCGCCGTGCACCGGCCGTTCGAGCCATACGCGGGCCCGCAGCGGCTCGTGTCGGAATTCGGCGACTCGGCCGACGTGCCGCCGACGCCGCCGAACCAGCTGCGCTGGGATCCGCTGCCGATGCCGGTCGAGCCGACCGATTTCGTCGACGCTCTGGTGACGATGGCCGGCAACGGCTCGGCGGCCGCGATGAACGGCTGCGCGATCCACCTGTACGCGTCGAACCGCTCGATGCAGGACCGCTTCTTCTACAGCGCGGACGGCGAACTGCTGATCGTGCCGCAGCAGGGGCGGCTGTTCATCGCGACCGAATTCGGCCGGCTCGACGTCGAGCCGTTCGAGATCGCGGTGATCCCGCGCGGCGTGCGTTTTTCCGTCGCGCTGCCGGACGGCGAAGCGCGCGGCTACATCTGCGAAAACTTCGGTGCGCAGCTGCGCCTGCCGGATCTCGGCCCGATCGGCTCGAACGGTCTCGCGAACCCACGCGACTTCCTGACGCCGCAGGCCGCGTACGAGGATCGCGAAGGCGCGTTCGAGCTGATCGCGAAGCTGAACGGCCGATTGTGGCGCGCGGACATCGGCCATTCGCCGCTCGACGTCGTCGCGTGGCACGGCAACTACGCGCCGTACAAATATGACCTGCGCCTGTTCAACACGATCGGCTCGATCAGCTACGACCATCCCGATCCGTCGATCTTCCTCGTGCTGCAGTCGCAGAGCGATACGCCGGGCGTCGACACGATCGACTTCGTGATCTTCCCGCCGCGCTGGCTCGCGGCCGAGGATACGTTCCGCCCGCCTTGGTTCCACCGCAATGTCGCGAGCGAGTTCATGGGGCTCGTGCACGGCGCGTACGACGCGAAGGCGGAAGGCTTCGTGCCGGGCGGTGCGAGCCTGCACAACTGCATGTCGGGCCACGGGCCCGACGCGGACACGTTCGAGAAGGCGTCCGCGAGCGACACGACGAAGCCGCACAAGGTCGACGCGACGATGGCGTTCATGTTCGAGACCCGCACGCTGATCCGGCCGACGCGCTACGCGCTCGACACCGCGCAGTTGCAGGCCGACTACTTCGAATGCTGGCAAGGCATCAGGAAACACTTCAACCCGGAGCAAAGATGAGCGACACCCAAGACTGGCGCGCGACGCTCGACCCGGCCCGCAAGAGCTGGGTCGATACGGCGAACGATCCCGCCTGCGATTTCCCGATCCAGAACCTGCCGTTCGGGATTTTCAGCGATGCGAAGCAGGCGGCGCGCCGTGCGGGCGTCGCGCTCGGCGACCAGATCGTCGATCTCGCCGAATTGAAGCGAGCCGGGCTGCTGAAGTTGCCGCTGCCGAGCTTCGAGGATTTCATCGAGATGCGCGATCGCGCGTTCGAGCAGCCGATGCTGAACGATTTCATCGCGCTCGGCCGCGATGCGTGGCGCAGCGTGCGCGTGCAACTGTCGGACCTGTTCTCGCGCGACAACGCGCGGCTGCGTGACGATGCGGCGCTGCGCGCGCAGGTGCTCGTCGCGCAGCGCGACGCGACGCTGCATCTGCCGGTCGAGATCCCCGGCTACACCGATTTCTATTCGTCGAAGGAGCATGCGACCAACGTCGGCTCGATGTTCCGCGATCCGAAGAATGCGCTGCTGCCGAACTGGTCGGAGATGCCGATCGGCTACAACGGCCGCGCGTCGTCGGTGGTCGTGAGCGGCACGCCGGTGCGGCGCCCGAACGGGCAACTGAAGCTGCCCGACCAGGAGCGCCCGGTGTTCGGCGCGTGCCGCAAGCTCGACATCGAGCTGGAGACGGGCTTCATCGTCGGCAAGGGCAACGCGCTCGGCGAGCCGATCGCGTGCGAGGACGCGGAAGCGCATATCTTCGGGATGGTGCTGCTGAACGACTGGAGCGCGCGCGACATCCAGCAGTGGGAATACGTGCCGCTCGGCCCGTTCAACGCGAAGACGTTCGCGACGACGATCTCGCCGTGGATCGTCACGCTCGACGCGCTCGAACCGTTCCGCACCGCGCAGCCGGAGCAGTCGCCGCAGCCGCTCGCGTATCTGCGGCACGCGGGCAGGCATGCGTTCGACATCGCGCTCGAAGTGACGCTGCGCGCCGAAGGAGCGGCGCATGCGACGTCGATCTGCCGCACCAACTTCAAGCACATGTACTGGACGATGGCGCAGCAGCTCGCGCATCACACGGTCGCGGGCTGCAACACGCGGGTCGGCGACCTGATGGGTTCGGGCACGATCAGCGGGCCGACGAAGGATTCGTTCGGCAGCCTGCTCGAACTGACGTGGAACGGCAAGGAGCCGGTTGCGCTGGACGGCGGCGGCAGCCGCGCATTCATCGAGGATGGCGACGAGCTGACGCTCGCCGGATGGTGCCAGGGCGACGGCTATCGCGTCGGCTTCGGCACCTGCGCGGGCAAGATCCTGCCGGCGCGGAGCGCGTAACACGCAAGACGTAGCACGCAGCACACGGCACGGCAGTACCGGGCGGCCCGCATCATGCGGGCCGTCGTCATTGTGTGGCGGCGCGTGCGTGTCAGACCGCGCGTTGCAACGCGGCGCGACGCTCCCACAGCGCGGCCGCGACGAATGCCGCGACGCAGGCGACCAGCACGCCGACCAGCGCGTTGCTGCCCAGTTGCTCCATCAGTGCGCCCGCGACGAGCGGGCCGCCGAAGCTCGCGGCGCTCCACGACGCCGACACGAGCGAGCTCGCGGTGACGAGCGCCGCGCCGCGGAAGCGTTCGCCGCATGCGACGAGCGACAGCGTGTAGATGCTGCCGGCCGCCGCGCCGAGCACGAACAGCAGCGGCCAGCACAGCCACGGGTTCGCGATCACGAGCGGCAGCAGCGGCAGGCCGGCCAGCACGATCCAGCCCGCGCCGAGGTGCACGCGTTCGCGGCCGAGCTTGTCCGCGAGCCAGCCGATCGGGAACTGCATCGCGGTATCGCCGAACAGCATGATCGACGCGAGCAGCACGGCGGTCGCGCTCGCGACGCCGTGATCCATCGCGTAGAGCGGCAGCAGCGACAGCGCGAGCGTATCGAACAGCGCGAAGAACCCGGTGCCGATGATCAGCGCGGGCATGCGCGGCAGCACGTCGAGCCAGCGACCGTGAGCCTCGTGATGCGCGTCGTCGCCCGCGAGCGGCGCGCGCCGGATCGTCGCGAGCGTCGGCAGCGCGAGCAGGAACAGCGCGCCGCACAGTGCGAAGCGGATGCTCGTCGCGCCCGCGATCTGGCTGACGAGCACGGGGCCCGCCATCTGGAACAGCGTGAAATTGGTCGCGTAGATCGCGACGACGCGGCCGCGCGTCGAATCGTCGGCGAGCTGGTTGACCCACGCCTCGCCGATCGTGAACAGCAGCATCAGCGCGGCGCCGCACAGCACGCGCAGCACGCCCCACAGGATCAGGTTCGACGTGAACTGCATCAGCGCGGTGGCTGCCGCGAGCAGCACGACCGACACGACGATCGCGCGGCGCGAGCCGATGTGCCGCGCGAGCGCGGTGACGAACGGAACGATCGCGAGGCCGCCGAGCGCCTGCGCGGCCGTCAGCATGCCGACGACGTTGGTGCCGTGTCCGGCTTCGGTCAGTGCGAGCGCGGTGAGCGGCAGCGTGGCGCCGGTCCCGAGGCCGACGACCGCGACGCTCAGGATGAGCGCGAGGAAATCACGATTGAGAATGGCTTTCATCGGCCGGGATGCTACACCGCGGACCTTGAAAGGTCCATGAAGGCCGTCAGGATCGAATGCGTTGCGCGCGCAACGAATGCGCGCCGGCGTGTTACACGTATTCGGTCGGCGCGGCCAGCGGGCGGCGTTCGAGCGACGCCGACCACAGCGTGAGCGCCAGCGCCGCGACGGCCATCGCGACGCCGACCCACGGCAGGCTCACGAGCGACACGCCGGAGCCGATCGCCATTCCGCCGAGCCACGCACCCGTCGCATTGCCGAGGTTGAACGCGCCCTGGTTCAGCGTCGATGCGAGGTTCGGCGCGTCGCTCGCGCGATCGACGATCAGGATCTGCAGCGGCGGCACGATCGCGAACGCGAGGATGCCCCACACGAAGATCGTCGCGAGCGCGGCGAACGGCAAATGCATCGTGCCCGCGAACAGCGCGAGGACGAGGCCGATCAACGCGAGCGTCGCGATCAGCGACGGCATCCGGCGCCAGTCGGCGAGCCTGCCGCCGAGCGTGCCGCCGACCGTCAGCCCGAGGCCGAACAGCAGCAGCACATAGGTGACCTGACGCGGCGAGAAGCCGGTCACGTCCTCGAGGATCGGCGTGATGTACGTGAACACGCTGAACAGGCTCGCGGACGCGAGCACGCTGATGCCGAGCACCATCAGCACCTGCGGGTGCTTCAGCACGCTGAATTCGCGCGTGATGCTGGTGTCGGGCATCGCGAGGTTCTTCGGCAGGCAGACCGCGAGCGCGGCGGCCGCGGCGATGCCGATGCCGGTGACGGCCCAGAACGTCGCGCGCCAGCCGAACGCCTGGCCGAGCGCGGTGCCGAGCGGCACGCCGAGCACGTTCGCGAGCGTGAGGCCCGTAAACATCAGCGCGATCGCCTGCGCGCGGCGGTTCGGCGCGACGAGGTTGCTCGCGACCACCGAGCCGATCCCGAAGAACGCGCCGTGGCAGAACGCGGTGACGACGCGCGCGGCCATCAGCACCGCATAGCCCGGTGCGATCGCGCAGAACAGGTTACCGGCGATGAACAGCCCGATCAGGCCCATCAGCGCGCGCTTGCGCGGCATCTTCGCGGTGACGATCGCGAGGATCGGCGCGCCGATCGTCACGCCGAGCGCATAGCCCGACACGAGCATCCCGGCGGCCGGAATCGACACGCCGAGGTCGCGCGCGACGTTGGGCAGCAGCCCCATGATCACGAATTCGGTGGTACCGATTCCAAATGCGGCGACGGCGAGGGCGAAAAGAGGCAAGGGCATCGCGGTAGGCTCGGGAAAAGCCGCCGCTCGGGTGGGCGCAGGATGCGCGGGGCGGGCGGACGGGAAGGCGAACGACAGCGCGATTCTACTTCAGTGAAAACCCTTACGCTCGGGGCCAAAACGGATGTTGCCGGCGTGCGACGGGATAGCGGGCGGGAAGCTCACAATGTGGGATTGGGTGGCGGTTTGCGGCGTGCGAATTCGTCGGGGTCGGCGCGATGGCGGCTACCGGGCCGCGCTTCAGGCGATGCGTTCGGGCAATCCGTCGGAGAGTGCGGCGGATCGAGCCGGTTCGGCGATGGTGTCCGGTGTGCGTGGCACGCTTGCGTCCGGTTCGGCGTTCGTGTCCGCAGGCAATGCACGCGATGCAGGCGATCCGGCGGCGTCGATTGAGGCCGGATCGTCCCAGCCGTTCTCGAACAGGCATGCTTCGATCGGCATTCGCGCGGCCCAGCGCTCCTGCTCGAGCATCGGCTTTGCATAGAACGCGTCGACGTGCCCGACGCACAGCACGGCGATCGGCTTCGCGCCGACGGGCATCCGCAGCAGCGTGCGCAGCGCATCGACGTCGAACAGCGACACCCAGCCCATCCCGAGCCCTTCCGCGCGTGCCGCGAGCCACATGTTCTGGATCGCGCACGCGGCGGACGCGAGGTCCATCTCCGGCAGCGTGCGGCGGCCGAACACGTGGTGTTCGCGGCCGTCGGCGAGCGCGACGACCAGCAGCTCGCCGCATTCGCGCACGCCTTCGACCTTCAGCCGCATGAATTCGTCCTGGCGCTCGCCGAGCGCGTCGGCGGTCGCGCGGCGCTCGGCCTCTACCAGCGCGTGGATCGCGGTGCGCAGCGCGGGATCGGTGATGCGGATGAAGCGCCACGGCTGCATGAAGCCGACGCTCGGCGCGTGGTGCGCCGCGCGCAGCAAGCGCGCGAGCACCGCTGGATCGACGGGCGCCGGCGTGAAATGGCGCATGTCGCGCCGTTCGAAAATGGCGCGGTAGACGGCGGCGATGTCGGAGTCGTCGAAACGCATGAGCGGCAAAAGCAGGGGATGACGTCGGCGCAACGATAGCAGACCGCGCGCGGGCCGCGTTACATCATTCGAAACAAAATGCGGAATTGTTGATGTAAAAGATCGTGTTTTCAGCGTTGATCGAAAGCAAACGATTGCGGTGGCGCCGGCAACCATGAAATGAGCCGGTTTCGTCGATTTCTCAGCGATTCGCCGTCACGAGGTTCTGCGGCGTGCCGGCATGCCACGCCTCGATGTTCAGCAATGTGGTGTGCGCGATCTCCGCCAGCGCCTCGCGCGTGAAGAATGCCTGGTGCGACGTGACGATCACGTTCGGGAACGTCAGCAGGCGCGCGAGCACGTCGTCCTGCAGCGGCAGGTCGGAGTGATCCTCGAAGAAGAGCCCGCTTTCCTCCTCGTACACGTCGAGCCCGAGATGGCCGAGCTGGCCGCTCTTGAGCGCGTCGATCAGCGCCTGCGCATCGACGAGGCCGCCGCGGCCGGTGTTGATCAGCATCGCGCCGTGCTTCATCCGCGCGAGCGTCTGTTCGTTGATCAGATGGTGCGTCGACGGCAGCAGCGGACAGTGCAGGCTGACGATGTCGGCCTGGTGCAGCAACGCGTCGAGCTCGACATAGCGCGCACCGAACGCGATCAGCTCGTCGTTGTACGGCGGCACCGAGTGCGCGAGCACGTGCATCCCGAAGCCCATCATGATCTTCGCGAACACGCTGCCGATGATGCCGGTGCCGATCACGCCGACGGTCTTGCCGTGCAGGTCGAAGCCGAGCAGGCCGTTCAGCGAGAAGTCGCCTTCGCGGGTGCGCGCGACGGCGCGCGGCAGGCGGCGGTTGAGCGCGAGGATCAGCGCGACCGCGTGCTCGGCGACCGCGTGCGGCGAATACGCGGGCACGCGCACGACCGCGATGCCGAGCCGCTCGGCGGCCGCCAGGTCGACGTGGTTGAAGCCCGCCGAGCGCAGCGCGATCAGGCGCGTGCCGCCGTCCGCCAGCCGTTCGAGCACGGCTGCGTCGACGGTGTCGTTGACGAACGGGCAGACGACGTCATAGCCGTGCGCGAGGATCGCGGTTTCCGCGTCGAGGTGCGACGGCTGGAAGTGCAGCCGATAGCCGAACTGCCGGTTGGCGGCGGTAAACGAATCGTCGTCGTACTGCCGGCTGCTGAACAGGATCACGCGCACGCTGCACCTCCGATGGCTGACGCGCGCAGTTTACTGCAGGCCCGTGACGATGTCGGAGCGGTCGGGGCCGCGCGACGGACGCAGGAAGCCGTAATCCTTCCGCTCGCGGGTCGTCTGCGCGCTGAAGTGGTCGAGCGCGTGCTCGACGAAGCTGCGCGTGCGGGCCGGCACGTACTGGCGGTTCGGATAGACGAGCGACAGTTGCGTATCCGGGTCGTCGATCCGGTAGCCGGGCAGCAGCCGCACGAGCGTGCCGCTGTTGAGCGCATCGGCGACGCACGGCTCGGGCAGCACCGCGATGCCGGCGCCGGCAATGGCGGCCGCATGCACGAGTGCGAGCTGGTTGAGCGTGCAGGCCGGGCGCACCGTGACCGAATGCGCGACGCCGTCGTGCCCGACCAGCTGCCACGCGGGCGCATGCTGGTGCGGCGCGAGCGTGACCCAGTCGTGGCCCGGCAGGTCGTCGGGCGCGCGCGGCTCGCCGCGCCGGTCGAGATAGGCAGGCGCCGCGCAGGCGACGAACGGGTTCGGCGCGAGCGCATGGCCGATCAGCGTCGGGTTGCCGTCGAGCCGGTTGCCCGTGACGATGCCGACGTCGTAGCCCGATTCGAGCACGTCGAGCGGCCCCTCGGCGACGGTCAGCTGCACGCGCAGCTCGGGGTAGCGGTGCCGGAAGCTGCTGACGAGCGGCGTCAGCGCGAGCGGCGACAGCAGGCCCGACGCGACGACGCGCAGCGTGCCGGCCGGTTCGCGCACGGCATGCGCGACGGACGACTCGAGGTGGTCGAATTCCTCGAGCAGCGCGCGGCAACCGTCGAGGTAGCGCACGCCGGCCTCGGTGAGCGACAGGTTGCGCGTGGTGCGGTGGATCAGCCGTGTGTTCAGGTGACCCTCGAGCATCGCGATCGAACGCGTGACGAGCGCATTGGACACGCCGAGATGGTGCGCTGCGCGCCGGAAGCTCTGCTGCTCGGCGACGCAGACGAATACACGCATGGTCTGAATCTGGTTCATGGCTTGTGTATTTCTGGCCCGGTTGATTGATTATGGTTGTGATTTTTCGCCGCGCAACCTCGAAAACGCATCGCGCGGCACCCAGTTCTCCCTCGTATCGAAAAATCAGTTTTCGATTCCGCAGACGATTGTTAAATATAGTTGCGATATCCGTCAACCTGAGAAAACGGGCGGGTTGCGGAAAATCGAAATCGCGAGTACCGGTTAAATGTCGGGCTGTCTCGTGTGGCTGCCGTTCAAAGGCGGCAGAGTATTGGAATATGCATCGTGGCGGCGAATAATTCGTATGTTAATCAATTGGTTGTTCGTGATTCGATCAGGTTTGCTCCGGTAATTTGGGGAATCGATCCCTAATACATGCTGCAGTAATGGATGTTTTTACCCAATGCGCAGATTTTGTGTATTGCATTCCGTTCGGCGATTTTTATCGAACATCCGGTCTATTTCGTTCGATACGCAAGTCGCGCTGAACCGTCGGCATCGATGAAACGCGGCGATATTGGCGGAGAAAATCGCGCGTATGGAACCGTTTCGCAGCCGGCCGGCAATGCCATTCCAATCCGGAACGCCGGCGCGCGATGCCTGGGCGGCCGGCTGGCCCGGTCCGGCGACCGGGCCACCGTCGCGCTGTCCGGCCGCGCGTGCCTCTTGCGCGAGGCCGCGGAACGCGGAATGATCGATCAGTTCGCCATGCAGTTGGTTTGGCGGGCGTCCGTGTATTTCCCTTCCTCACCTTTTGCCAGCCATGTCCATCGATTACTCGCCGATTCCCTGTCCCGTCGTCGTGCCGCTCGACGCGATCCTGCCCGAAGAACCGCTGCTGATGATGGGGGCCGGCCCGGTTCCGATCCCGGCCGCCGTCGCGAAGGCGAACACGATCGTGATCAACCACCTCGGCGCGACGATGGCGAAGATCATCGAGCAGGTGAAGGAGATGGCGCGCTACGTGTTCCAGACCCGCACGAAGTGGGTGCTCGGCGTCGCGGGCCCCGGCTCGGCCGCGATGGAAATGGCGATCTCGAACCTCGCCTGGCGCGGCACGCGCGTGCTGTCGATCCGCAACGGCTTCTTCAGCGCGCGGATGGCCGAGATGGCCACGCGCGTCGGCGCCGACGTCGCGACGCTCGAAGTGGCGGACCGCGCGGTCGCGAGCCTCGACGAGATCGCGGACGCGATCGCGCGCGAGCGGCCCGAGATCGTCACGATCGTGCAGGGCGAGACGTCGAACACCGTGTGGAACCGCGATCTGCGCGACATCGCTGCGCTCGCGAAGGCGGCCGGCGCGCTGGTCGTCGTCGACGCGGTGTGCACGCTGTCGACGATGCCGCTCGACATGGACGCGTGGGGCATCGACGCGGTGATCACCGGCGGCCAGAAGGGGCTGTCGTCGATCCCGGGCGTGTCGCTGATCGCGTTTTCCGACGCCGCGTGGGAACGCATGAAGCATCGCCCCGAGCCGAATACGCACTGGTGCCTCGACATGGCGCTCGCGGAGAACTTCTGGCACAACGCCGGCTATCACTACACGGCGCCGGTGTCGGGCGTGCTCGCGCTGCACGAGGCGCTGCGGCTGGTTTGCGCGGAGACGCTCGAAAGCCGCTTCGCGCGCCACCTGCGCTGCTCGCTCGCGCTGCAGGCGGGCGTCGAGTCGATGGGGCTCAAGCTCTATGCGCCGAAGGACTGCCGGCTCAATTCGGTGGTCGGGATCGAGACGCCGGAAGGGCTCACGCCCGGGATGGTCTGCGGCCATATCTCGAAGCAGTACCAGGTCGAGATCTCGGGCTCGTTCGGGTTGCCGATCGTGCGGATCGGGCAGATGGGCGAGCAGTGCCGCGAACACAACCTGTTCCGCACGCTGCATGCGTTCGGCCGCACGATGGTCGACCTGAAGGTGCCGGTCGACCTGCCGGCCGGTGTCGCGGCGCTCGAACAGGAACTGTCGCGACGCGGCGTGTAACGCCGCAGGGGGAAACCGGCCTCGGGGGCCGGCTGGCCGCGATCGGTCGATCGCGCTCAGCGGCCCTGCATCGCGCGCCGGTACGTATTCGGCGTCGTGCCGTGCGCGTCGCGAAAGCGATGGCTGAAGTGGCCGGCGTTCGCGTAGCCGCAGTCGGCCGCGACCTGCGCGAGCGGCAGCGACGTCGTGCGCAGCAGTTCGCGCGCCCGCGCGAGCCGCTGCTCGGCGACCCACGCGTGCGGCGCGCGGCCGAACGACAGCCGGAACATCCGCGAGAAGTGGTATTCGGACAGCGCGGCGACGTCGGCCAGTTCGCCGAGCGTCAGCGGCTGCGTCAGGTACGTGTCGATGTAGTCGCGCACGCGGCGGCGCACGGCCGGCGCAAGCCCGCCGCGAAACGATGCGTCGGTACGCGTCGTGCTTTGCCCGCGCAGCAGCAGGCTCAGCACCTCGTGCGCGGTCTCGTTCACACGCAGCCGCTCGTCGGCATCGTCCCAGCCGTCCAGCGCGAGCGAGCGCAGCAGCGCGGCGACGCGCGCATCCTCGAAATAGGTGCGGTCGGCGAGCTTCAGCTCGCGCGGCTCGCGGTCGAGTTCGCGGATCGCGCGCTGCGTGAAGTGCTCGGGCAGGAAATAGAGATGGATGAAGTGCATCTCGCCGCGCACCCACCAGCGCGATTCGTGGTCGCCCGGCAGCGCGCACAGCAGGCTCGGCGCGCCGTAGCGCGGCACGCGTTCGCGCTCGGTCCGGTAGCCGCCGTCGAGGTAGCACGACAGCGTGTGGTGGCCGGGTTGCTCGTAGATCGTCTCGCTTTCATCGGTGATTCGCGTCCATTCGGCGATCGCGAGATGGTCGCCGAGCCACGCGAAGCGCTCGAGCGTCGCGTTCGCGTCGGCGAGCGTGCGGCAGACCGACTGCAGGCCGAACGGCAAATCGCCTCCGGCCAGGGTGGCAGCGTCGACGGGCGGGGCGGAGAGGGAGAAGCTCATGGTGCGACGAGTATAAGCGGGCGCGCCGCACCGGGTGCGGCGGCCGGAAAAAGACCGCAATTCCGGACAATCGGTGCGCGCCGCGCGGCGGCATAGTCGGGATCCCGTTTCATCCGATTCCTGGACCTTCGCCGCCATGAACCTGTCGCTTTATTTCGTCACCGTGCTGATCTGGGGCACCACCTGGATCGCGATCAAGTGGCAACTCGGCTCCGTGCCGCCGCCCGTGTCGATCGCGTGGCGCTTCTGGCTCGCGGCCGCCGTGCTGTTCGCGCTGCTGCGCGTGATGCGCCGGCCGGTCCGGCCGCCGCGCGAAGCCTGGCGCTACCTCGTCGCGCAGGGCTTCGCGCTGTTCTGCCTGAATTTCCTGTGCTTCTACTACGCGGAGCAGGTCGTGCCGAGCGGGCTCGTCGCGGTGATCTTCTCGACCGCGCCGCTGCTGAACTCGATCAACGGCCGGCTGTTCATGGGCCGCCCGCTGCGGCCGTCGGCGATTGCCGGTGCGCTGCTCGGCCTGATCGGCATCGCGTGCCTGTTCTGGCAGCAGATGGCCGGCCATCTCGACGATCACGCGACCTGGATCGGGCTCGCGATCGCGTTCGCGGGCACGATGTGCTTCTCGGCCGGCAACCTGCTGTCGAGCCGGATGCAGTCGATGGGGCTGCACCCGCTCGCGACCAATGGCTGGGCGATGCTGATCGGCGCGGCGATCCTGACCGTCGGCAGCGCGGTGGCCGGGATGTCGTTCGCGCTCGACATGAGCCCGCGTTATCTCGGCGCGCTCGTCTACCTGGCCGTGCCGGGCTCGGTGATCGGTTTCACCGCGTACCTGACCCTCGTCGGCCGGATCGGGCCGGAGCGCGCCGCGTACTGCACGGTGCTGTTCCCGATCGTCGCGCTGGCCGTGTCGACGGTGTTCGAGGGCTACCAGTGGTCGCCGCTCGCGGTGATCGGGCTGCTTCTGGTGGTGGCCGGCAATCTCGTCGCGTTCGACCTGACGCGCCGGCTGTTTCTCCGGACGGCCTGAGCGCGCCGGCCGTCGCAACGGTCTCCGCATAAGAAAACGCCTGCGCGATGCAGGCATTTTCTTTTTGAGGCTGCGGCGTCGCGACTTCAGCGACCGGCCGCTGTGCGGCGAGCAGCGTGATCAGGCGGCCGCGCCGCTCCCCGCCACACGCGCCTGCCGCTGGTACAGCATCATCGACAGCGCGACGCCCGCGGCGGCGGCCACCGCCGCGAACAGGAACACCTGCGGATAGCCAAACGCACCCGCGACATAACCGGCGAGCGGGCCCGTGATGCCGAGCGACAGATCGAGGAACACCGAGTATGCGGACAGCGCCGCGCCGCGGCTCGCGGGCGGCACGAGCGCGACGGCCTCGACGCCGAGCGCCGGGAAGATCAGCGCGAAGCCGAAGCCCGTCAGCGCCGCGCCGACGAGCGCGACGTGCGGCACCGGCGCGAGCCACAGCAGCACGAGGCCCGAGCATTCGAACGCGAACGACACGATCGCGACGCGGAAGCCGCCGTAGGTCTTGATCGTGTTCGCGAACAGCAGGCGCGCGCCGATGAACAGCGTGCCGAACACGGTCAGCGACAGCGCGGCGTTCGGCCAGTGGCGCGCCGCGTAGTACAGCGTGACGAAGGTCGCGATCGAGCCGAAGCCGGCCGAGCCGAGCGCGAGGCCGAGGCCATGCGGCAGCACGCGCGTGAACACGCTCGCATACGACATCCGCTCGCCGTGCACGAGCGGCACCGAATCGATCAGGCGCGCGAGGTAGAAGCCGAGCGCGGCCAGCGCGATCACGATCACGCCGATCAGCGCCGGATTCAGCGTATGCGCGATCGCGACGCCGACCGGTGCGCCGAGCGCGAGCGCGCCGTAGGTCGCGATGCCGTTCCACGAGATCACCTTCGCGTTGTGCGCGACGCCGACCCGGCCGATGCCCCACAGAATCGCGCCGGTGCCGCACAGGCTCTCGCCGACGCCGAGCACGAGCCGGCTCGCGACCAGCAGTACGAGGCTCGCGACCGGCCAGTGTGCGAGCAGCAGCGCGACCAGCAGCAGCACGCCCGACACGCCGCAGCCGACCAGCCCGCGCAGCACCGTCTGCTTCGGGCCGAGCGTATCGGCGAAGCGCCCGGCGAGCGGCCGCGACGCGAGCGTCGCGAAATACTGGACGCTGATCGCGCCGCCCGCGACGATCGCGGAAAAGCCGAGATCGTCATGGACGAAGCCCGGCAGCACCGCGAGCGGCAGGCCGATGGTCAGGTAGCAGATGAACGTGAAGCAGACGACGGACACGATTTGCAGCGTGACCGCGAACCCGCTGCGTGCTGGTGTGGCGGAATCGGATGACATGGGGTCGGAACGAATGGGCGAAACGGAGCGTGACGGAACGGAAGACGGCGCAAAACGGAATCGGGATTTTCCCATGGAACCGGTTTTCACGCAGGTACCATTCAGTTAATCGCGACCCGTTTTCGCGCGCAGCGGATCGGCGCCGGCACGCCGGGAAGGCCGTGCGGAAAGGGCGACGGGCGCCCCGGCGCTCATATCGCGGCAGTTATATGGGCCTCATGCGTGATGGGCTATGGGTTGCGAAATTTGATGGTGATAGCGTGCAAACTGTCAGAGAAACGTCGGTCGAGCGCTCCGCGCAGGCCGCTTTAGCCCCCCATTTGAAGAATCATCGAGACATGAGTGAGCCGATCCGCTTCTACCATCGTCACGCGATCCGCGAGGTCAGCGGCGCGGACGTCACCCGCACCGTGCTGCAGTACCTGCGCGAGGACGCGCATTGCACCGGCACCAAGGAAGGCTGCGCGGAAGGCGACTGCGGCGCGTGCACGGTCGTCGTCGGCGAGCTGACCGACGCCGGCGCGGTCGAGTTCAAGGCCGTCAACGCATGCATCCAGTTCCTGCCGACGCTCGACGGCAAGGCGCTGCTGACGGTCGAGGATCTGCGCCAGCCGGACGGCTCGCTGCATCCGGTGCAGCAGGCGATGGTCGACTGCCATGGTTCGCAATGCGGGTTCTGCACGCCCGGCTTCGTGATGTCGATGTGGGCGCTGTACGAGAAGCACGGCCACGAAGGTTGCGGCAGCGCGTGCGCGAAGGCGAAGGACGTGCCGACGCGCACCGAGATCGCCGACGCGCTGACGGGCAACCTGTGCCGCTGCACCGGCTATCGCCCGATCGTCGATGCGGCCGTGCAGATGTTCGACGCGGCCGGCGAAGGTGCGTCGGCACCGGTCGACACGGCCGCGCTCGCCCGCACGCTCGCGTCGCTCAGGCGCGACGACACGTTCGACTACGCGACGCTCGACGGCGCGCGCTTCGCGGCGCCGCGCACGCTCGACGCGCTGGCCGCGCTGAAGGTCGAACGGCCCGACGCACGGATCCTCGCGGGCAGCACCGACATCGGCCTGTGGGTCACGAAGCAGATGCGCCGGCTCGACGACCTGATCTACGTCGGCCAGATCGCCGAACTGCAGCGCGTCGCGGAGCGGGGCGACTGGATCGAGATCGGCGCGGGCGTGACGGTCGAGAACGCGTATGCGGCACTGGCCGGCACCTATCCGGAGCTGACCGAGATGTGGAAGCGTTTCGCGTCGCTGCCGATCCGCAACGCGGGCACGCTCGGCGGCAACGTCGCGAACGGCTCGCCGATCGGCGATACGATGCCCGGCCTGATCGCGCTCGGCGCGCGCGTCGTGCTGCGCGGCGGCGATACGGTGCGCGAGCTGCCGCTCGAGGCGCTCTACACGGGCTACCAGCAGAAGGACATGGCGCCGCACGAATTCGTCGTCGGCGTGAAGGTGCCGACCCGCACCGGCGCGCGCGAAAAGCTGCAGTTCCGCACGTACAAGCTGTCGAAGCGGTTCGACTCCGACATCTCGGCCGTCTGCGCGGCGTTCGCGTTCATCGCGGACGGCGACACGATCCGCGAGCCGCGCGTCGCGTTTGGCGGGATGGCCGCGACGCCGAAGCGCGCGGCGCACACCGAAGCCGTGCTCGACGGCGCGCTGTGGCACGAAGCCACCGCGCAGGCCGCGATGCAGGCGCTCGAGCGCGACTACCAGCCGCTGTCCGACATGCGCGCGACGAGCACGTATCGCCTCGATACCGCGAAGAACCTGATGTATCGCTTCTGGCTGGAGACGCGCCCGCACGACCCGCTGCCGCCGCAAGCCCTGAACGTGCGTGAAGTGGCCGCCGAAGCCGGCGCCGACGCGGCGCGCGTCTGAAGACGGAGAACACCGAAGATGAACCAGCAAGCAGAACCGTTCCTGAGCACCCTCGACCCGCAGGCCGACGCCGCGCAGGTGCACGTATCGCGCGCGCACGAATCCGCGCACCTGCATGTCAGCGGGCGTGCCACCTACACCGACGACATTCCGGTCGTCGCGGGCACGCTGCACGCGGCGCTCGGATTGTCGGCAAAGCCGCACGCGAGGATCGTGTCGATGAACTTCGACGCGGTGCGCGCGACGCCGGGCGTGGTCGCGGTGTTCACGGCCGACGACATCCCGGGCGTCAACGATTGCGGCCCGATCATCCACGACGACCCGGTGCTCGCCAAGGGCATCGTGCAGTTCGTCGGCCAGCCGATGTTCATCGTCGTCGCGACGTCGCATGAAACCGCACGGCTCGCCGCGCGCCGCGCGCAGGTCGATTACGAGGAACTGCCAGCGATCCTGACCGCGCAGGAAGCGCGTCAGGCCGAAACCTACGTGATCCCGCCGCTGAAGCTCGCGCGCGGCGACGCGGCCGCGCGCCTCGCCGCCGCGCCGCACCGCGAGTCGGGCGAAATGCTGCTCGGCGGCCAGGAGCAGTTCTACCTGGAAGGGCAGATCGCGTACGCGGTGCCGAAGGACGACGACGGGATGCACGTGTATTGCTCGACGCAGCATCCGAGCGAGATGCAGCACCTCGTCGCGCACGTGCTCGGCGTCGCGTCGCACAACGTGCTGGTCGAATGCCGCCGGATGGGCGGCGGGTTCGGCGGCAAGGAATCGCAGTCGGGCCTGTTCGCGTGCTGCGCGGCGCTCGCCGCGTGGAAGCTGCTGTGCCCGGTGAAGCTGCGCCCGGACCGCGACGACGACATGATGATCACCGGCAAGCGGCACGACTTTCATTACCGCTTCGACGTCGGCTACGACGACGACGGCCGCCTCGACGGCGTGGCGCTCGAGATGACGTCGCGCTGCGGTTTCTCGGCCGACCTGTCGGGCCCGGTGATGACGCGCGCGGTGTGCCACTTCGACAACGCGTACTGGCTGGGCGACGTCGACATCGCCGGCTACTGCGGCAAGACCAACACGCAGTCGAACACCGCGTTCCGCGGTTTCGGCGGCCCGCAGGGCGCGTTCGCGATCGAATACATCCTCGACGACGTCGCGCGTGCGCTCGACCGCGATCCGCTCGACGTCCGCTACGCGAACCTGTACGGCAAGACCGAGCGCAACGTGACGCCGTACGGGCAGACGGTCGAGGACAACGTGCTGCCCGAGCTGCTCGGCGAACTCGAGACGACGAGCGGCTACCGCGCACGGCGCGCGGGCGTGCGCGCATTCAACGCGCGCAATACGGTGCTGAAGAAGGGCATCGCGCTCACGCCGGTGAAGTTCGGGATCGCGTTCAACGTCACGCACTTCAACCAGGCCGGCGCGCTGGTACACATCTACACCGACGGCTCGGTGCTCGTGAACCACGGCGGCACGGAGATGGGGCAGGGGCTCAACACGAAGGTCGCGCAGGTCGTCGCGCACGAGCTCGGCATCCGCTTCGGCCGGATCCGCGTGACGGCGACCGACACGAGCAAGGTCGCGAACACGTCCGCGACGGCCGCGTCGACGGGCTCGGACCTGAACGGCAAGGCCGCGCAGGATGCGGCGCGCCAGTTGCGCGAGCGGCTCGCGGTGTTCGCGGCGAAGCAGTTCGGCGACGGCAAGGCCGATGCGGCCGACGTGAAGTTCGGCAACGACGTCGTGTGGGTCGGCGGCCAGGGCGTGCCGTTCGGCGAAGTGATCGCGAAAGCGTACCTTGCACGTGTGCAGTTGTGGTCCGACGGTTTCTACGCGACGCCGAAGCTGTACTGGGATCAGTCGAAGCTGCAGGGCCGGCCGTTCTACTACTACTCGTATGGCGCAGCCGTGTCGGAAGTCGTGATCGACACGCTGACGGGCGAGATGCGCACGCTGCGCGTCGATGCGCTACACGACGTGGGTGCGTCGCTGAACCCGGCGCTCGACATCGGCCAGGTCGAAGGCGCGTTCATCCAGGGGATGGGCTGGTTGACGACCGAGGAGCTGTGGTGGAACCAGGGCGGCAAGCTGATGACGCATGCGCCGTCCACGTACAAGATCCCGACCGTGAACGACACGCCGCCCGAATTCAACGTGCGGCTGTTCGAGAACCGCAACGTCGAGGACAGCATCCACCGGTCGAAGGCCGTCGGCGAGCCGCCGCTGCTGCTGCCGTTCTCGGTGTTCTTCGCCGTGCGCGACGCGGTTGCGGCGGTCGGCGACTACAAGGTGAACCCGCCGCTCGACGCGCCGGCCACCGGCGAGTCGATCCTGCGCGCGGTGAATGCGGTGCGTGCGGCTCGGGCAGGCTGACATGAACGGGCCCGCACGCTCGCTTCGCACCGCGTCGACCCCGACGTTCGCGCAGGGCACCGGCCGGCGCAACCGCGCGACCGGCGCGCCGGCGCCGATGCACATCGTGCTGTTCGGCGCCGGGCACGTCGGTCACGCGCTCGTCACGCTGCTCGGCGCGCTGCCGTGCGTCGTGCAGTGGGTCGACACGCGCGACGAGCTGTTCCCGGACGAATGTCCGCCGAACGTGCAGCCGGAGCCGACCGACACGCCGGAGGCCGTCGTCGACGCGGCGCCGCCCGGCGCGTACTTCCTCGTGATGACGCACAACCACGCGCTCGACTTCGCGCTCGCCGCGCAGATCATGCGGCGGCGCGACTACGCGTACTTCGGGATGATCGGCTCGCGCACCAAGCGCGTGAAGTTCGAGCGCCGGCTCGCCGCGCGCGGCGTCGATCCGGCGCGGCTCGCGGAGATGGTGTGCCCGATCGGCGTCGCGGGCATCGTCGACAAGGCGCCGGGCGCGATCGCGGTGGCCGTGTGCGCGGAGCTGCTGCAGGCGCGCTCGGGCATGCCGGTGGCCGACGCGAAGGCGGCCGCGGCAGGGCGCGCGCGCGACGACGTGTCCTGCGCGCGGTAACGTCGCACGGCTGGCGCACGGCCGCGCGTTTTTGCATACACTGCACGGCAACGCGCGGCATCGGGCCGCGCTTTTTTCCGTGCAGGCGCCATGTCCGATCACCCGATCTATCTCGACGCGCTCGATGCGAGCCTCGTCGCCATCGAGCGCTGGCTGTCCGGCGTCGACACCGCGCCCGCGGCGCTCGACGCGCTGCTCGCGCCGTTCTCCACCGGTTTCACGATGATCCTGACCGACGGCCGCGTAGTCGACCGCGACGGCACGCGCGCGCTGTTCGCGAAGCTCGCCGGCGCGAAGCCGGGGCTGCGCATCACGTTGTCGGAAATCCGCGTGCTCGCGGCCGACGCATCGCATGCGGTGATCACCTACCTCGAAGCACAGCACGCGGCATCGGGCGAACTGCCTGCGCGCCGCTCGACCGCCGTGTTCGAACGCGACGCGGCGGGCGTCGTGCGCTGGACTCATCTGCAGGAAACGTTCTGCACGGCCTGAGCGGACGCGCCGCGTATCAGCGCTTGCGGCTGCGGGCGACCGTCAGCTCGTCGGACACGCTCTGCATCAGCGCGCACAGCCACGCGATGTCGGTCGGGCGGTCGGGCTGCGGATGCGTGAGCAGGTAGCTCTTGATGCGCGGGAACGGCACGGGCGGCGTGACGACGACGAGCGGCAGCAACTGCGCGTAGTGCGTCGCGAAGCGGCGCGTCGTCGTGAAGATCAGGTCCGACTGCAGCAGCACCTGCGGCACGATCCCGAAGTAAGGCAGCGTCGTCACGATGCGCCGCGCGAGGCGCGCGCGTGCGAGGCCGATCTCGATCGCGTTGCGCTTGTCGCCGGTGTACGGCGTGGGCGCGACATGCGCGGCCGACGCATACGCTTCGCGCGTGAGCGGCACGTGCGCGAGCGGGTGCGCTTCGCGCATCAGGCACACGATCGTGTCGGAGAACAGGTCCTGGCGCGCGAACTGCGGGTCGGGCTTCGGCCAGTTGCCGATCACGAGATCGAGCGCGCCCGATTCGAGCGCGCCCGCGTGGTCGAGCGCGGGATTCAGCGAATCGATTTCCAGGTGCGCATGCGGCGCTGCGTCGCGAAAGCGTTCGATGAGCGTCGGCATGAAGAAATCGTTCAGGTAGTCGGGCGCGGCGACGCGGAACGTGCGCCGCGCGGACGACGGGTCGAAATCGCCGTGAGGCGTCGCGATGAAGTCGACCTCGCGCAGCGCGCGCTGCGCGGCTTCGAGCAGCGACGCGCCGTATTCGGTCGGCACCATCCCGGATTTGCCGCGCACGAGGATCGGGTCGTTCAGCGTCTCGCGCAGCTTGCGCAGCGCGGTGCTGATCGCGGGCTGGGTCTGGTTCAGCCGCAGCGCGGCCTGCGTGACGCTGCGCTCGAGCAGCAGCGTGCGCAATACGCGCACGAGCCAGATGTCGAGCGAGGCGGTACGGTCGTCGTCTTCCATCGGTGCGGGTGATTCGGGCGAAGCGTAACCTTACCGCAGCTGCACGTTGCCGTGCGTGATACCGGCCATCACGCCCGGCCCTTCGGCAGCGTGCTGATCCGCTTGACCTCGCTCGATTCGAGCCAGGTCGGCGTGCGCGCGCAGTACAGCACCATCGGCAGCGCGTCTTCACCCCAGAACAATTGCTTGTTCATCCAGAACGTCGGCACGCCGAACACGCCGAGCGCGATCGCGTCGGCGTTGTTGCGGGCCAGCTGCGCACTCGTCTCCTCGAATTCGATCAGCTCGTCGCCGTGGCCGACGCCGACGCGTTCGCACAGCGCAGCGAAACCTTCGGGCGTCGACGGATCGTTGCCGTCGCGCCAGATGAAGCGGTACATCTCCAGTACCGTCGCGATATCGGCGCGCAGCGCGATCGCGAGGCGCAACACCTTGTCGGAATCGAACGGGTGCGCGGGCGGCATCTTGAAGCGGATGCCGAGCTGTTCCGCGCGAAACAGCGCGTGACGGTACGTGAACACGCGCTTGGCCGGCACGTCGGCGCTCGGGCGTTGTCCCCAGTGGCGCTGCAGGTCGATGAGCGACACGGCGACCGGTTCGAACGGCACGTCCGGCCATTTGTCATGCTGTTCGAGCAGCAGATAGGAGAACGGCGACACGAAGTCGAAGAACCAGGCGGGCTGGGCGGTGTCGAGGCCGGTTGTCATGACGATCTCCAGAGGGTGGGGCGTACGGCGGCCTCCATGGTACGCGGGCGGGCGCGCATGCAGCAATGATCGCGGATCGTCCGCTTACGCGGAACCGGGAGTCGCCCGGGGGGGCGCGCCGGCCGGCGGCGACCCGGCGTCGGCGCGTGCCTGCGGCTTTCCGCCGGCGCCAGGCGACCCCGCCGGCGTGTCCTGGTCGTGCGCGGTGAGCCGTTCGCGCACGAAGCCGATGTGCTCGCGCAGCACGTAGAACTGCCCCGCGTAGGCGAGCGGCATCTTCATCCGGTTCACCGCTTCCTCGATGTCGTCGAGCTCGTCGAGCAACCGGACGCGTTCCTCGGCCGTGTGCTCGCCGAGCGCGCGACGCTCGAGCGCGATCAGCGCGCCATACCAGCGATAGATGCGCGAACGCACGCGCCAGCCGTACAGCGATGGCACGAGCCGCAGCCCGGGGATCAGCACGACGATCAGCGGCACGATCACGACGAGCAGCCGGTCGACGAGGCTCGCGACCCAGAACGGCAATCTCCGGTACAGGAAGGTCTTGCCCGACTTGTAGTAGCGCGCGGCATCGTCGGACAGCGGAAAGCCGCGCGTGACGGACGACGGGAATTCGCCTGCGTGCTGCAGGATCGTCGCATGGCCGTGCACCTCGCGCGCGGCCTCGATCAGCAGGTCGGACAGCGCGGGGTGCAGCGAGTCGCGCGCGACCAGTTCGATCGTCGGCGCGACGGTATGGATGTCGGCGGGCGGCAGGTTCCGGCCGAGATCGTAGACGCCCATCGGCAGCGTGATCGCGGTCAGGTACGGGAAGCGCCGCGCGTACGCTTCGGCCTGCGTGAACGAATACACGTGCACGCCGGGCGCACGGAACAGTTTCGCCATCACGGGGATCTGCGTCGAGTCGCCGGACAGGAACGCGGCGTCGATCTTGCCGTCGAGCAGCGCGGTCGCGGCGTCCTCGCCGGCGGTCGGCAGCAGCTCGGTCGGGCCGCCCGGCACGATGCCGTTCATCTTCAGCAGCGCGAGGCTCAGCTCGCGTGCGCCGCTGCCTTCCGCGCCGAGCGCGAGCCGCTTGCCCTTGAAGTCGGACAGGCGCGCGACGATCGGGCCGCGGTACATGATCGCGAGCGGCACGTAGCCGATGCTGCCGAGCGAGACGAGTTGTTCGTCGCGCTCCTTCGGGCCGATGCCGCTCTGCACGAAGCCGACGTCGACCGACGCGTTCGGGTTCGACAGCCGCGCGAGGTTCTGCGCGGATCCTTCGGACGATTGGACGTCGAGCGTGACGCCGTTCTTCGCGAGGATGGCCTTGTATTTCTGCGCGGCGTTCCAGTACGTGCTGCCGGGCGGCCCGGCCGAGATCACGAGCGTGGACGGCGGCGCCGGCTGGATCAGCCTGACCGCGAGCCAGACGGCCGCGCCCGCGAGCAGCACGGTGGGGCCGATCGACAGCGCGAGGTCGCGCCACGACACCGCGACGAAGCGGGCGAGGATGCGGCGAGGCGGACGAGGGCGGGCAGGCTTCATGGGGTCGGCGGATGACGCTGGCGTGACGCATCGATGACGGCCGTCATGGACGATGCGGATTCTCGCGGCGATGGTACCCGGTTTCGCCGCGCATGCGCGAGTCGGGCGCCGCGGCGCGGCTCCGCGGCGACAGCGGCGGGCGGCGCGTCGTCAAAAGCTTTGCGCTTCCGCGGGCGCTGGATTACATTGTGCGACGCAGCCGCGCCCGATTCGCGCGCGACCCGGCACGCAATTAGACCGGGCGCGTCCGGCCGGCGGCTGTCCGGCCCGGCCGGCCCGCTATCGCGCGCGCCGGCTGTCGGCCCGTCTCGCCTCTCTCGTATCGCCGTGGAAATCACCGGCTGTCCCGCCCGTTCGCGCGCGGGCCGGCTGTCTTTGGGGGTATCCGGCCGTACTGTGCACGGCCGTTCCGGAGTTACAAGGAGATAGCATGAAGTCGATCGTGTTGAGAGCGTTGGGCGTCGCCGCCGTGGCGGCCTGTTTGTCGGGCAGCGTGTATGCGCAGTCGAGCGATGCGGCGGCAACCGAAGCGCCGGCGGCCGCGACGAGCGCGCCGAAGGCCGCCGCGAAAACCGCGAAGAAGGCGAACCGCAAGCTCGGCTACGCGGTGCGCAAGGCGATTTCGAAGGAAAGCGGCGTGGATGTGTCGAACCTCGTCGTGCGTTCGAAGGGCGGCGCGATCTCGCTGGAGGGCACGATGCCGGCCCAGGATCAGATCGACAAGGCCGAAGCTGCAGCCAAGGGCGTGAAGGGCGTGACGTCGGTCTCGAACAAGCTGACGGTCCAGCAGCAGTGATGCCGGGCGGCGGCGCGCGAGCGCCGCAGGTGCCCGCTTTCGGGCGGGCTCCGGCATGCCGGAGCCCGTTTGCGCTTCAAAGTCCGCAAGCCGCGTGCGACGCGGCGGTGGACCGATAACGATATCGAGAGGGCGGCGATGGCTAGGCTCGGGTGGGGCAGGCGGATGGTTTTCGGTGCGGCGCTGGCCGCTGTCGCGATGCTCGGCGCCTGCAACGGCGACGAATCGGCCGAGCGCAACCGGCTGCCCGGCTTCGTGTCCGGCAGCGTGCGCACGACGGCCTACGACGGCGCCAGTGACGATTTGTTGACGGCCGGCCTCGGCAAGACGGGGCTCGCGGCGGCGACCGCGCCCGGCTTTGCGAATCCGTCCCGGCCGACGAGCGCCGAGCTGCGCCGTCTCGCGATCTGGTCGAACTACCGCGCGCTCGTCGACATGAGTGCGAACGGCGGCTACGGCCGCTTCTGGGGGCCGAACGTCGACCTCGACGGCAACGACACGCTCGGCGAAGGCAAGATCCCCGGCACCGAATATCTCGCGTATTCCGACGACGGCAGCGGCAGCAAGAACGTGACGCTGCTCGTGCAGGTGCCCGCCAGCTTCGACCCGGCGCAACCGTGCATCGTCACCGCGACGTCGTCGGGCTCGCGCGGCGTGTACGGCGCGATCTCCGCGGCCGGCGAATGGGCGCTCAAGCGCGGCTGCGCGGTCGCATACAACGACAAGGGCGGCGGCAACGGCGCGCACGAACTCGGCACCGATACAGTCACGCTGATCGACGGCACGCTCGCCAACGCGGTGCTCGCCGGCACTGCGAGCCTGTTCACCGCGAACGTGACGAGCGGCGATCTCGCCGCGTTCAACAGCCGCTTCCCGAACCGCTATGCGTTCAAGCACGCGCATTCGCAGCAGAATCCCGAACAGGACTGGGGGCGCGTGACGCTGCAGTCGGTCGAGTTCGCGTACTGGGCGCTCAACGAGCAGTTCGGACCGCTGATCGACGGCTCGCATCACGGCGTGCGCTATCGCGCGGGCGACATCACGACGATCGCCGCGTCGGTCAGCAACGGCGGCGGCGCGTCGCTCGCGGCGGCCGAGCAGGACAACCGCGGCTGGATTACCGCGGTCGTGGTTGGCGAACCGCAGATCAATGTGCGGATGTCGCCGAACGCGATCGTGCGCACGGGCGGCCAGCCCGTGCCGTCGTTCGGCCGGCCGCTGGCCGACTACGCGACGCTCGCGAACCTGCTGCAGCCGTGCGCGGCCGCGTCGGCGTCGCTCGCTGGTGCGCCGTACCTGAGCGCGCTGCCGGCCGCGACCACGCAGTCGATCCGTACGCAGCGCTGCGCGACGCTCGCCGCGGCCGGGCTCGTGTCGGGCGCCGACCCGCAGAGCCAGGCCGCCGACGCGCTCGCGCAGCTCCACGCGGCCGGCTATCTGGCCGATTCCGACCTGCTGCAGGCGCCGATGTGGGATTCGCAGGCGATTCCGGCGATCTCGGTCACCTATGCGAACGCGTACACGCGCTCGCGCGTCATCGACAACCTGTGCAATTTCAGCTTCGCGACGACGAACGCGGCGACGGGTGCGGTCGCTTCGCCGGCCGCGTCGCCGATGACGGCCGTGTTCGGCGTCGGCAACGGCGTGCCGCCGACGGCCGGCATCAACCTCGTGTTCAACACGGGCGCGGGCGTCGACCACCGGCTCGCGACGCCCGATGCGAGCTTCGCGGGCGCGCTGTGCCTGCGCCAACTCTGGACCAACGGGATGCTCGGGATGCCCGCGAACGTCGACGCGGTGCGCGTGAACGCAAACCTGCAGGGCAAGCCGGCGATCATCGTGCACGGTCGCAGCGACGCGCTCGTGCCGGTGAATCACGCGTCGCGCGCGTACGTCGCGCAAAACGGCATCAGCGAAGGCAGCCGCAGCCAGCTCGTGTTCTACGAGGTGACGAACGGCCAGCACTTCGACGCGTTCCTGCCGGTCGCGGGTTTCGACACGCGCTTCGTGCCGGTCCACTACTACGACCTGCAGGCGCTGAACCTGATGTGGCGGCACCTGAAGAACGGCGCGCCGCTGCCGCCGTCGCAGGTGATCCGCACGGTGCCGCGCGGCGGCACGCCGGGCGCCGCGCCCGCGCTGACGAGCGCGAACCTGCCGCCGATCTCGGCCGCGCCGGGCGCGAACGCGATCACGACCGGCGCCGGCGCGATCGACGTGCCCCTCTGACGGCGCCCGCCGTATCGTCATCACGAAGCCGGACAGCCGTCCGGCTTTTTCTTTTTCCGTCGCTGGAATCGGTCCCGCGCCGCCATTTATTCGAATGGCGAGTGCCGTAACAAATTGTTACTTTACGGCGGTAAATCCGGAACCTATTATGCGCCGGTATTTTCACTTAATTTAATAAATTCCAGATACGAGATATTCCTTTCCGCTTGGTTAATCGATCCTTTCGATTTTATTAAATCGGCTCGAGCTGCGATTGATCGCCGTTTTACGATTAATCGGCGTCTCGCCGAGGGGGATTGGTCGTCTGTTCCCAGCGAAGCCGCCTTATCGGGCGGGCTTCGCGGGGTATGCTTTTGCTGCCGATTTTGTGCGCATACGGATATATGAAATGAATTCGTATTGCTGCGGATTATCGAATTGTCGTTGGCAATGGAATTGATTTCATTGTGCGGTCGCAAAAAAATATGGGTGGGGTAAATCGTGCCGATCGGTATTCGCCGATCCGGTAAAAAACTCGGAGTGCGTCGCATAACGAATGCATTCCCGGTGCGGAGCGCCGGCGCAAACGATCCTTTGCGGCCGGCGGTATTTATCGTTCTGTTCGAGAGGCAATAATGACGACACGGAAGTCCTTGAAAGACGGTTTCGCGCTATTCGGAACGACACTGAGCATGCCGCTCGCCGCAGCCGCGGCCGCGGCGCTGCTCGTCACGGGATGCGGCGGCGACGACGGGCCGAGCCCGTCCGCTTCGGCCGCAGCCGCGGCCGCGACGACGTCCGGCGGCAGCACGTCGGCCAGCACCGACGCAACGGCCGCCGCCGCGGCCGACCAGCCGTACGTCGACAACGACGTGTACGGCACCGGGCCGAACGACGCGGTCACGGATTCGACGGAAGGCGCCGCGGTCGTGCACCGCCAGGTCACGATCGGCGGCAAGACCGTCAAGTACACGGCCACCACGGGCCACCTGACGACGATCGATCCGATCACGTCGGCGCCGAACGCGAAGATGTTCTACGTCGCGTACACGCAGGACAATCCCGATCCGTCGAAGCCGCGCCCGGTCACGTTCTTCTACAACGGCGGCCCCGGCTCGTCATCGGTCTACCTGCTGCTCGGCTCGTTCGGGCCGAAGCGCCTGCAGTCGTCGTTCCCGAACTTCACGCCGCCCGCGCCGTACAAGCTGCTCGACAACCCGGACAGCCTGCTCGACCGCACCGACCTCGTGTTCATCAACCCGGTCGGCACCGGTTATTCGGCGGCGATCGCCCCGGCGAAGAACAAGGACTTCTGGGGCACCGACCAGGACGCGCGCTCGATCGACCGCTTCATCCAACGCTACCTGACCAAGTACTCGCGCTGGAACTCGCCGAAGTTCCTGTTCGGCGAGTCGTACGGCACCGCGCGCAGCGCGGTCGTGTCGTGGGTGCTGCACGAGGACGGCATCGACCTGAACGGGATCACGCTGCAGTCGTCGATCCTCGACTACGCGAATGCGCTGTCCGCGCCGGGTACGTTCCCGACGCTCGCGGCCGATGCGTTCTACTGGAAGAAGACGACGGTCAACCCGACGCCGACCGATCTCGACGCGTACATGGTCCAGGCCCGCAACTACGCGGACAACACGCTCGCGCCGCTTGCGCAGAAGCCGAACCCGCAGGACGGCGGTTTCGTGAACGTGCGGCTGAACCTGAACCTGCAGACGGCGCAGCAGATGGGTTCGTACATCGGCACGGATCCGACGTCGCTGATCCAGACCTTCGGCAACCCGGCCGCGCTCGGCAACGTGCCGTCGTCGAACGACAACCCGCCGTACACGTTCTTCCTGACGCTCGTGCCGGGCACGCAGATCGGCCAGTACGACGGTCGCGCGAACTTCACGGGCAAGGGCATCGCGCCGTACATCCTGCCGAACTCGGGCAGCAACGATCCGTCGATCACGAACGTCGGCGGCGCATACACGGTGCTGTGGAACAGCTACATCAACACCGACCTCAAGTACACGTCGACGTCGTCGTTCGTGGACCTGAACGACCAGGTCTTCAACAACTGGGACTTCAGCCACACGGACCCGACCGGCGCGAACCGGGGCGGCGGCAATACGCTGTACACGGCCGGCGACCTCGCGTCGACGATGAGCGTGAACCCGGACCTGAAGGTGCTGTCGGCGAACGGCTATTTCGATGCGGTCACGCCGTTCCACCAGACTGAGCTGACGCTCGCGCAGATGCCGCTCGATCCGACGCTCAAGGCACAGAACCTGACGATCAAGAACTACCCGTCGGGCCACATGATCTACCTGAACGACGCGTCGCGGACCGCGCTGAAGGGCGATCTCGCCAACTTCTACGATGGCATCCTCGCGAACCGCACCGCGCTGCAGCGCGTGCTGAAGCTGCAGGCGCGCACGCAGCAACTCAAGCAGCAGCAACTGAAGCAGCAGGGGCAGTAAGCGCCGTGGGCGGCTCGCGCCGCCTGAATTGACGTAAAAGCGCAGCCGGGTCACGCGCCTCGGCTCTTCGCGCGGCGTGTGTCGATGGCGGTGCTGCAATTCTCCAAGGTGCCCCCGGGAGTCATGGACCTCGGGGGCATCGTCTTGTCCGAGGACCGACTCGTCGGCCCCTGAGACTATCGGTGATGGCGGTGAGAATCCTCAAAGAGGGGATGAATAGCCCTCTGTTGATGATTTGTTAGAAAATCCCCATAATGAGGATATTTATCCCTCTATTGGGGATTTTCATGAGTCTCGCTGACTTTCTCTTCACACCGGGCATGCAACGGGTGCTTGGCGCCACACTGCTGCAGCCTGACCGTAGTTTTACGCTACAGGAACTGCTGCGTCTGGCAAACAGTGGGCGCGGCAGCGCCCAAAAGCAGGTGGACCGGCTGGTCGAGGTCGGCGTACTTAAGGAAGACGCCCGACGAGGCCGACAACGGAGCATCCGCGCGAATACGGAATTCATCCTCTATCCGGAACTGGTCAGCATCGCGCGCAAGTCATTTGCCGTTGTGGAGCCGTTGAAGGAAGCCTTGTTGCCTTTTGCCGCGCACATCTCCACGGCGTTCGTGTTTGGCTCGGTGGCCAAGGGTACCGACAGTGGCCATAGCGACATCGACCTGATCGTCATCGGGAACGTCCCTCTCCTCGAGCTATCTGAAGCCCTACACGTGGCCGAGCAAAGTCTGCTGCGCCCCGTCAACTTCTCTTTGTACGAGCCTGCTGAATGGGCTGCGCTGTTGGACGCCGACCCTGTCATGACCCAGATCGCCCAAGGCCCAATGCTGAGGATACTGTGATGCCGCGCCCGACTGAATACGAAAACCTCATCAAGACGAAAGCCTTCGATGCTGTTGCTCCGACGCCCGGGGCAATCGCGGGCTTCCTGCGCAATGCCGCGGACTATAAGGCCACCGCCGATGAGTTGGACCCCGCCCGATATCTGCAGGTATTTACCTTGGCTTACGAAGGCTATTTCCAGTTGGTACAGGCCATCCTGGAGTACTACGAGGTGCGGACCAAAGACGCCGGCCGTAACTTGGCCATCCAGCGTGTGTCCACCTCGCTGGGCGTGAATACCCAGGAATTTGCCTTCATCACGAAGGCCCACGAGCGCCGCAATGGCACGTCGTACGTCTCACCGTTTCCCCCGGTGTCGAAGGCAGAGGCCGCCACCATGCTGAGCATCCTGGCCAAATACTTACCCGTTGCGCATACGCTGACCGGTACGCCGTGAGATCCGCTCGGAAGTCCGTCAAGACAGGAAGCAACGGTTGGGTTGCGAGCCGGGATGGTGTTTTTTCGTTAGGAGCGAGAGGGTATCGATGCGACGCTGCGGTGCGTCGCGAAGCGCCGCTTACGCGAGCACGAGCCGCACGCCGACCGCGACGAGCGTCGCGGCGAGCAGGTTGCGCAGCAGCCGCTCGGGCGCGCGCGCCGACAGCAGGCTGCCGAGCACGATGCCGGGTAGCGAGCCGAGCAGCAGCGACAGCAGCATCGACCAGTCGACCGAGCCGAGCAGCCAGTGGCCCATGCCCGCGACGAGCGTGAGCGGCACCGCGTGCGCGATGTCGGAGCCGACGATGCGGGTCGTCGCGAGCATCGGATACAGCAGCAGGAGCACGGTGACGCCGATCGCACCGGCGCCGACCGACGTCATCGACACGAGCACGCCGAGCATGGCGCCCGTGAGCACGGTCGACCACAGCGTGCGCGCGGGGCTCGGCGCGAGCGGGTTGCGCGCGGCGAACGCGGTGAGCTGCGGCCGGAAGATCAGCGCGAGCGACGTGAGCAGCAGCGCGATGCCGAGCACGAGCTGGATCATCCGCGCGGTGCCCGGCGTGTTCATCCCGTGCGTGTGCAGCCACCACAGCGTGAGCGCCGCGGCCGGGACGCTGCCCGCCGCGAGTCGGCCCGTGATGCGCCAGTCGATCGAACCCTTCAGGCCGTGGACCAGCGTGCCGGTCGCCTTGGTCGCGGCTGCGTACAGCAGGTCGGTGCCGACCGCCGTCGCGGGGTGGACGCCGAACAGCAGCACGAGGATCGGCGTCATCAGCGAACCGCCGCCGACGCCCGTCAGGCCGACGAGGATGCCGACGAACAGACCGGACAGGGAGTACAGCAGATCGATATGGGGAAGCGACATCGGAAGCAGGCGGTTATGCGGCGTTCGGCGGCGGCGCGCGGCCGCTGCGCGCGCGTCAAAGTCCGCCATTGTCGCAAAAGTGGCGGGTCGATGTACGACTGCGTTAAAAATCGGCCGCAAAGGCCCGTGCGGCAGGCGGCCGGACGAGTGTGAAACGCGTGTTTGAGCGAGGGCGGGGCCGATCACGGCGATCGGCCCGAAAGGTATGACGAACCGGGAATGCGCGACGCGCCCCGGCGCGCGCAAAAAAGGGCGCGACAGTGCGCGCCCCGGTTCGATGCCGGCGACCGGCTCCGCCTGCCGGCGGTCAGTGCATCGCGGGGCCGACGCCTTCGACGCCGTTCTGCGGCCGGATGCGCAGCGCGAGGCCGATCAGCGCGGCCGCGGCGGCGAACGCCGCGCCGAACGCGAATGCCGCGTGGTAGCCGCCGTTCAGCGCGTCGAGCGGCGCGGCGTTCGCGGCCGCGAGCGCGTCGGTGCGGGCCGCCGCGAGGCTCGCGAGCACCGCGAGGCCGAGCGCGCCGCCCATCATGAACGCGGTGTTGACGATCCCCGACGCGAGCCCGGAATCGGCCGGATCGACGTCGCTCATCGCGGCGAGCAGCACCGGGTTGAACGCGATGCCCGCGCCGATGCCGAGCAGCGTCATGCCGGGCAGCACGTGCCAGACGAAACCGCCGTCGACCGGTGCGCGTGAGAACAGCGCAAGGCCGCAGGCCGCGATCAGCAGGCCCGCCGCGATCGGGCCGCGGATCCCGAAGCGCATCACGATGCGCGCCGACAGCCCGAGCGAGAACGCGGCCATGATCAGGTTCGCCGGCAGGAACGCGAGGCCGACCTGCAGCGGCGCGTAGCCGAGCACGCGCTGCATGTACAGCGCGGACAGGAAGAACCACGCGAACATCGCGGCCGCCCACAGCACGCCGATCACGTTCGCGAGCGCGACGTTGCGCGCGGCGAACAGCGTGAGCGGCATCAGCGGATGCGCGGCGCGCGCCTCGATCGCGATGAACAGCGCGAGCAGCGCGACGGCCGCGCCGATCAGTGCGACGGTCTGTGTCGACAGCCAGCCGGCCTCGTTGCCGCCGACGATCCCGTAGACGGCCAGCATCAGCGATGCGGTCACCGTGACCGCGCCCGCGACGTCGAGCCGCGCGGTGCCGGCAGGCGCGCGCATGCGCGGCAGCAGCGCGACGCACATCGCATAGACCGCGATGCCGATCGGCAGGTTGACGAGGAAGATCCAGTGCCACGACAGCGAGCTCGTCAGCAGCCCGCCGAGCAGCACGCCGATGCTGCCGCCGCCCGCGCACACGAAGCCGTAGACGCCCATCGCACGCGCGCGTTCGCCGGGCTCGGTGAACAGGTTCATGATCAGCGACAGCGAGACGGCCGACACGACCGCGCCGCCGAGCCCCTGCACCGCGCGCGCGGCGATCAGCATCGCCTGCGATTGCGCGAGGCCGCACGCGAGCGACGCGAGCGTGAACACGACGAGGCCCGCGAGGAACATACGGCGCTGGCCATACAGGTCGCCGAGCCGGCCGCCGAGCAGCAGGCAGCCGCCGAACGTCAGCAGGTAAGCGTTGACGACCCACACGAGGGCCGTTTCGGTGAAATGGAGGTCGGTGCTGATCGACGGCAGCGCCACGTTCACGATCGTGCTGTCGAGCACGATCATCAGCACGCCGAGGCAGAGCACGATCAGCGCGTACCAGCGCTTCTCGCCGTGAATCCCGTGTGTCATGGGCATGCAGCCTTCTGATAGTTATTTGAAAGGATGCATTGTAGACGTCATCGGCGCGGGCTTCCTGCCGGTTTGTGGCAGCAGCGACGCGTAGTGGCGCGTCCGGGCGGGACGCACGGGATGGGCGTTGCGCGTGTTACGAGCGCGCCGGCAGTTCGCAGCCGTCGGGGCCGCATGCAGCCGCGTCGCTGCCGGCGAGTTCGACGATACCGTCGCGCCACGCCTGGTCGAGCGCCTGCGCGAACGCGTCGGCCGGCTGCGCGCCCGACACCGCGTAGCGGCCGCCGAACACGAACAGCGGCACGCCGCGCCCGCCGATCTGCGCGGCGCGCGCGATGTCGGCTTCGACTTCGGCGCGGTACGCGTCGCTGCGCAGCACGTCGTCGACGGCCGAGCGCTCGAGCCCCGCTTCGACCGCGAATTCGGTCAGTTGCCCATGATCGAACAGCGAGCCGTGCTCGCAGAAATACGCGCGGTACAGCCGCTCGGTCAGCGCGTGCGCGCGGCCTGTGGCTTCCGCAAGTTTCACGAGCCGGTGGCCGTCGAGCGTGTCGCCGACGAGCGTGCCCGGCAGGTCGTAGCGCAGCCCGACGCTCGCGGCCGCGTCGGTCACCTGGCGCAGCATCTGATCGACCTGCGCGGGCGACATCCGGTACTTGCCCGCAAGCATCGCCTCGACCGGCTCGACGGGCTGGCCGGGCATCAACCGGTACGCGCGCAGCGCAACGTCGACGCGGTCGGCGTGCGCGAACGCGGCGAGCGCCTCGTCGAAGCGGCGCTTGCCGATCCAGCACCACGGGCAGATCAGGTCGGACCAGATTTCGACGATGAGGGTCGGGCGGGCAGTCGGGGCGGGAGCGGTCGTCATGGGCGGTCCGGGGGCGGCAAAAAAATGTAACCGGGACTATATCACTTTGTGCTTCGACGCTTGGTCGTGGCCGGGCCCGTGCGGAACGGGCCCGCGCCCGACGTATCACGAAGCATAGGCACGGAAGGCACGGACCGATAGCGATTGCCGATGCCGGATGCCGGATGCGGCGGCGGGGCCCGGCGAACCGGCCTGCGGGGCATGCCGCTTGCCGCTTACGCGTCGCCCTGCGTTTCCTTCAGGTGTTTGAGGTGTTTGTAGACCGTCGCGCGCCCCATCCCGAGCACGTTCGCGACATAGTTGGCCGCGCTCTTGCCGCGGAACGCGCCTTCCGCGTAAAGCGCCTCGACGAGCTCGCGTCGGTGCTCGCGCGTGAGCCCGTTCAGCCCGACCTGCCGCTCGTGCAGCCAGCCGTGCAGGAACGTGTTGATGCGCTCCTGCCAGTCGTCGCGGAACAGCTCGTCCGGCTGCGCGACGACGCCCGCGCCCTTGATGAACAGGTCGAGCGTCGCGCGCACCTCGTCGAACACCGCGATGTTGAAGTTGATGCACATCATTCCGGCCGGACGGCCTTCGTCGTCGAACAGCACGTTGCTGACGCAGCGCATCCGCCGGCCGTCCCAGTTCAGCTTCTCGTACGGGCCGATCACGCGCTCGCGCGCCGAATGATCGATTTCCTCGAGCGCGGAATCGTCGCCGACCTCGCGCTTGGACAGGTTGTTCGCGAGATACAGCACGGTCTGGTCGTGCAGGTCGTGGATCACGACTTCCGCGTACGGGAAGAACAGCGCGGCGATACCGTCGGCGATCGGCGCATAACGGGTGAGCAGCAGGTCTTTGACGGGGGATTTCTTCTTGCGCATCGGTGTCGCCATCTCGGGTGGGCGGGGGCCGGGCGGCACATCGGGCCGGCGTGCCGGCGCGCCGGTGGCCGGCATGCCCGTGCGCCCGCGCGCGGCCGCCGCGGCGGTTGCGCCATTGTATCGGCCCCGCGCTCGCGTGCCGCTCATGCGCGCGTCAGGTGCGTGTATAGCGCGTGCGCGATCGCGATGTCCTCGAGCCCGAGGCCGATCGAGCGGAAGAACGCGTGACGCGCGCCCGACGGCGCCGCGCAGGTGCCGGCGACGAGCGCGGGCAGGTCGCCGACGATCCGTTCGGCGTCCCAGCCGTGATCGGCCGCCGCGATCTGCATCTCGCCTGCGCTCGCGGGCGTCGTGTGCCGGTAGTCGCAGTACACGTCCATGTCGGGCAGCCATGCGGGCGGGATCTCGTGCGCACGCGCGACGTTCGTGCTGATCGACGTGACGAGCGCGGGGCGCGTGAGCATCCCGTCGCCGAGCACGGGCGTGCCCGACGACGTGCATAGCATCACGACGTCCGCGTCGCGCACGCAGGCTTCGACGCTCGCAGCCGCGCGTGCGCGCGGGTCGAGTTCGGCGAGCGTCGCCTGCAGCGCCGCGTCGCCGGCAAGCGCGGGCGAGTACACGCGGATCGTCTCCCAGTCGCGCAATGCCGCCGTGTGCCGCAGGTGCGCGAGGCCGACCGCGCCCGCGCCGACGATCGCCAGATGGCGCGCGTCGCGCGGCGCGAGGCAGTCGACCGCGAGCGCGGTCGTGCCGGCCGTGCGTTCGACGGTCAGCCGCCCCGCGTCGCACCACATCAGCGGCTGGCCGGTGCGCATCGACATCAGCGCGGTCCACGCGGTGACGATCGGTTTACTGTCCGTCACGACATACGGCGACAGCTTCGCGCCGAACACCTGCTCGTCGGCGAGCGCGCCGAGATACGTGATGAAGTCGCCGGCCTGGTCGGGAAACAGCGTGAGGGTCTGCGGTGGCTGCACCGCGCGCGCCGACGCGAGCGACGCGAACATGCGGCGCAGCGTGCCGAGTACGTCGAGCGACGGCAGGGCCGCGCGCACCGCGGCTTCGTCGACGGTCAGCGGCAGGGGCGGGACGGTTTGCGTCATGGGGACATCTCCGGTCGGGGCCGGACAGGAATGTCTCGAAAGACGGTGTCCGGCGGTGTTCGTGATGGACGAAAAGTCTAATATAGACAAACACAATCTGGAGGATTTTTCTTTTCGAGACTTTGTGTCGTCGCTGTTTTTGTAGAAAACACCGGAAAATCAATGGTGTTGTGCGTGCTCGATGCAATTTCGACGTGACGCGACGACGCACGATCCTCGTATCCCCTATAGTCTATAGTGGACTTTAAGTCTATATTTCGCATGCAGGACGCGACGTGTCGCCGTGCGGCGGCCGCCTGTGTCGAATGCCGATCCGGCGCCCGGTCGCGGGCGCCGCGCGACCGATCTTCATTGCCTCAATCGAGAACAGAAGGACCGTCTCATGAACTGGAAGCTTTCCCTCTGCGCCGCCGCGGCGCTTGCGTGCACGGCCGTCACGGCCCACGCGGAACAGACCACGTTGCGCTTCGGGATCGAAGCCGCCTATCCGCCGTTCGAGAGCAAGACGCCGGCCGGCCAGTTGCAGGGGTTCGACGTCGACATCGGCAACGCCGTGTGCGCGAAGCTGAACATGAAATGCGTGTGGGTCGAGAATTCGTTCGACGGCCTGATCCCGGCGCTGCAGGCGCGCAAGTTCGACGCGATCAACTCGGCGATGAACATCACCGCGAAGCGCAAGCAGAGCATCGACTTCACGCCGGCGATCTACGTGGTGCCGATCGTGCTGGTCGCCAGGCGCGGCTCGCCGCTGCGGCCCGACGTCGCGAGCCTGCACGGCAAGCACGTCGGCGTGCTGCAGGGCTCGTCGCAGGAGGATTTCCTGAAGGCGCACTGGGCCGATGCGGGCGTGGCCGTCGTGTCGTATCAGGACCAGGACCAGATCTATGCGGATCTCGTCGCCGGGCGTCTCGACGCGGCCGTGCAGGAAACGCAGACCGCGCAGGACGGTTTTCTCGACAAGCCGGCCGGCCGCGACTACCAGATCGTCGGCGAGCCGCTGAAGGATCCGGCGACGCTCGGCGAAGGCACCGGCTTCGGGTTGCGCAAGGGCGACAAGGCGCTGCAGGCGAAGATCGTCGGCGCGCTCGACGCGCTGAAGAAGGACGGCACGCTGGGTGCGCTGTCGCAGAAGTATTTCAAGCGCGACATCGTCGCGAAGTAAGCACGGCCGCGCGCCGGCCGCGGTGCCGGCGCGCGTCGCATCGAATCTCGACGCTGGGCGGGGAAGCATGGATTTCGACGTCATCGTTCTGGGGGCCGGCATCGTCGGCGTGTCGTCGGCGCTGCATCTGCAGGATCGCGGGCTGCGCGTCGCGCTCGTCGACCGGCGCGCGCCCGGCGAGGAAACGAGCCACGGCAATGCCGGGCTGATCGAGCGCTCGTCGGTCGTGCCGTATGCGTTTCCGCGCCGGCTCGGCACGCTGCTGCGCTATGCGCGCAACCGCTCGGTCGATCTCTATTGGGACTATCGCGCGCTGCCTGCGTATGCGGGCTGGCTCGCGCGCTTCTGGCGCGAATCGTCGCCGCAGCGGCTCGCGGCCGCCGCGCGCGACCTGCTGCCGCTCGTCGCGGCGAGTGTCGTCGAGCACGATGCGCTGCTCGCGCGCACCGACGCGCAGCCGCTCGTGCACGACGGCGGGTGGATCGAGGCATTCCGTTCGCCCGCGCTGTTCGACGCGGAAACGCGCGCGCAGCAGCGCGTGGCCGACGCGCACGGGCTGCGGATGACCGTGCTCGACGCGCGTGCGCTGCGCGAACGCGAGCCCGGTGTCGGCGACGCATTTTGCGGTGCCTTCCACTGGCAGGACCCGAAGACCGTGTCGAGCCCGGGCGGGCTGACGAAGGCCTATGCGCGACTGTTCGAACGCGACGGCGGCACGTTCGTGCTCGGCGACGCGAAGACGCTCACCCAGGTGGATGGCGGCTGGCGCGTCAGTACCGAACATGGGCCGATCTCCGCACGCTCGGCCGTGGTCGCGCTCGGGCCGTGGTCCGATCAGGTGTTCGCGCCGCTCGGCTATCGGATTCCGCTGCGCGCGAAGCGCGGCTACCACATGCATTACCTGCCGACACGCACGCTGCTGAACATGCCGGTATGCGATACCGAGGCGGGCTTCGTCGTCGCGCCGATGGAAGGCGGCCGCCTGCGGCTCACGACCGGCGTCGAGATCGCGCTGCGCGGTGCGCCGCCGACCGGCGTGCAGCTCGCGCGTGCCGAGCCGCTGGCGCGCGACGCGTTCGGCATCGGCGAGCGGCTCGATCCCGAGCCGTGGCTCGGGATGCGGCCGTGCACGCCCGACATGCGTCCGGTGATCGGGCCCGCGCCGCGCCATCGCCATCTGTGGTTCGCGTTCGGCCATTGCCACCACGGGCTCACGCTCGGCCCCGCGACCGGGCGCCTGCTCGCCGAAATGATGACGGGCGCGCCGACCTATATCGATCCCCATCCGTACCGGCCGGCGCGCTTCGGCTGAGCTGGCAGCGCGGCGATGCGGCGGCGGCCCGGGCCGCCGCCGCGCGCGCTGCATCGCGTTCTCCGGCTGCGATGCGGCCGCGACAATTTTTCATTCGGCTATCCGAATTATCGAAAACCGGGTATTCGGAAATGATCTGCGTAATCGCCAAGAAAGAAATCGCGCAATAAATAAAATCAGTAAATTAGCGATTTATCAATGCATTTTCATATTGCTGAAATGCGCAATGGGCAGCCGGCCCCGACGATTCAGGGCCCCGTCTCGACCGGGTGTTCCGGCGTTACGCGGAATGTACCGGAACACGTTACTACGCGGCTCGCAAACGTTACGTTACATCCGCGTTCCGCGGGCCTTTTTCGTCAGACGATTCCGGCTCCGCGACCCGTGTATTTCGCCTGAAATCCATAAAAAAGCGTTATTGCCAGGCAATTGGCAGATGAATCAATCCGTTTTTTTGAATTGGCACGCTTCGTGCGATCCGTCCCCATGCTTTGTCAACGTAGTGCCAACCGAGATGGGGTGAATAAGGATGAGACAAAATTTTAAATTGACGGGTGTGGCGCTGTCGGTCGCGACGGTGTTCGGGGTACTGGCTTCGGGTTCCGCGATGGCGGGGGCCCTCGATTCGCTGCCGATCCCGCAAGTGATCGTCAATCCACCGACGAACAGCGTGTCGGTCGGGCTGGTTGCGACGGGCACGTCGCCGCTGGGCTCGGTCACCGTGACGGCGGGCGGCTCGGGCGCGATCCAGACGTCGCTCGGCGATCCCGGCCAGGTACTGTCGGGCGCCATGGGGGCGGTGACGGGCGCACTCGGCGGTGGCGGCGGCACGGTGCAGCCGCTGGCGCCGGTGCAAGGGGGGCTGAACCAGGTAACGGGGGCGCTGAGTGGCGGCAACCCGGCAGGCGCGCTGACCGGTGCGCTGAATACGGCGACGGGGACGTTGAGCAATGCGGTTGGTACGGTAACGGGCGCATTGGGTAACGTCGGCGGCGGGGCGAATCCGCTGGCGCCGGTTCAAGGTGTCGTGAATCAAGTGACGGGCGCGCTCGGTGGCGGCAATCCGGCCGGTGCACTGACCGGTGCGCTGAATACCGCGACGGGGACGCTGAGCAACGCCCTCGGCACCGCAACGGGCGCCTTGGGCGGTATCGGCGGCGGGTCGAACCCGCTGGCGCCGGTCCAGGGCGTCGTCAATCAAGTAACCGGTGGACTCGGCAGCGGCAATCCGGCCGGTGCCCTGACAGGCGCACTCGGCACGGTAACGGGTGCCCTGGGCAATATCGGCGGCGGCTCGAACCCGCTGGCTCCGGTCCAGGGTGTCGTGAACCAGGTCACGGGCGCACTCGGCAGCGGCAATCCGGCAGGCGCACTGACCGGCGCCTTCGGCACGGTAACGGGTGCCCTGGGCAACATCGGCGGCGGCTCGAACCCGCTGGCACCGATCCAGAGCGTCGTCGACCAGGTGACGGGCACGCTCGGCAGCGGTAACCCGGCCGGCTCGCTGAGCAACGCGGTCAACACGATCACGGGTACGCTCGGCAACGTTGGCGGCGCGGGGAGCCCGCTCGCGCCGGTGCAAGGCGTCGTCACGCAACTCGCCGGCACGCTCGGCAACGACAATCCGGCCGCTGCGCTGACGAACGCGCTGAACTCGGTGACGGGTGCCCTCGGCAACCTCGGCGGGTCGAACCCGCTCGCGCCGGTGCAGGGCGTCGTCAACCAGGTCGTAGGCACGCTGTCCGGCGCAGGAGGCGGCAGCCCGATCACGCCGATCACGAACCTCGTCAACGGCCTGCAGAACGCGCTGCCGACCGGCGGCAACGCTGCCGGCGCACTGACCGGTGCACTCGGCTCGGTGACGGGTGCCCTCGGCAACCTCGGCGGGGCGAATCCACTGGCGCCGGTGCAAGGCGTCGTGAACCGGGTCGTCGGCACGCTCGGCGGCAACAATCCGGCTGCGACGCTGAGCAACGCGGTCGGCACGGCCACGGGCGCGCTCGGCAATGCAGTCGGCTCCGTCGCGGGCGCGCTGGGCGGCACGAGCCCGCTAGCGCCGGTGCAGGGTGTCGTCAACCAGGTCGTCGGTACGCTCGGCAGCGGCAATCCGGCCGGTGCACTGACGGGCGCGCTGAACTCGGTGACGGGTGCCCTCGGCAACCTCGGCGGGGCGAATCCACTGGCGCCGGTGCAAGGCGTCGTGAACCAGGTCGTCGGCACGCTGACGAGCGCGGCGGGCAACAGCCCGATCGCACCGATCACGAACCTCGTGAACGGCCTGACTGGCGGCAGCAACCCGGCCGGCGCACTGACCGGTGCGCTCGGCTCGGCGACGGGCGCACTCGCGAACGGTCCGGCGGCGCTCGGCCAGGCGGCCGGCGCGCTGTCGGGCGCGGTCGGCTCGCTGTTGACGACGGGTGCCAACTCGACGGCGACGGTCGGCAATGCGGTCGGCACGTCGGTCGGCACGGCGCTCGGTTCCGCGCCGGGCCTGTCGGTGACGCCGCATTCGGGCAACGGCTCGCCGAACAACCCGCTCGCACCGGTGACGACGCTGCTGCAATCGCTGACGGGCGCACTGCCGAGGTAACGAGCCGGAAACGCACGGCGGCGCCGTATCGGCCGCCATGCGCAACGCGCCGTGCAACATGGGTCGCGCAACGCGGCATGGCAGGGATGTCATGCCGCGTTGTCTTTTGGGTTTCCCGCTTTCTTTCGTCGTATGAATGGCCGATGCCGGGCCGCTGCCGATCGTCGCAGGGCGGCATGGAATAACCGGCCGCTTTCGTCCGTTTACATACCGAGTCCCGGCACGACCGGCCGGCGGGATAATGGTCTCGACGAAGCCGATCGTCCCGTCCGGCGCCGCCGTGTCGCGATGCCATGTCGAAAGGAGAACGGGAATGAAACGTATTTTCCTCGCCGCCGCGCTGATGGCGGCGATCGTGCGGCCGGCGGCCGCGGAACCGCCACAGGTCGGCGACGGGAAACTGGTCGACGAAGATCACATGACACTGTACGTATTCGATCGCGACGCGCCCGGCAAGAGCGCGTGCGACAGTGCGTGCGCAGCCAACTGGCCGCCCGCGATCGCCGACGCGTACGACAAGGCGTCGGGCGCGTGGAGCCTCGTCACGCGCAGCGACGGCAAGAAGCAATGGGCGTACCACGGGCGCCCGCTGTATCGCTGGAAGATGGACCACAAGGCCGGCGACGCGGGCGGCGACGGGATCGGCGGCATGTGGCACGTTGCGCGTCCGTAACGGCGCGGCGACGCGCGACGCATCGATGAGCTACGAATCGGACCTGCTGGTGTGGCTGCCGCATCTCACGCGTTATGCGCGTGCGCTGACGGGCGACCGGGCCTGGGCGGACGATCTCGTGCAGGACACGCTCGAGCGCGCGCTGAACCGGCCGCCGCGCGACGGCGGCAACCTGCGCGCGTGGCTGCTGACGCTGCTGCGGCACCGCTTCATCGACCAGTTGCGGGCGCGGCACGAGATCGCGGTCGACGACGCGACGGCGCCGTGGCAGACGATGGCCGCGCCGGCCGGCGAGATCGGCGGGCTGGTGCTGCGCGACGTGCAGCGCGCGCTGTACCGGCTGCCCGTCGAACAGCGCGAGGTGCTGCTGCTGGTCGCGCTCGAGGAGTTGAGCTATCGCGACGCCGCGCAGGTGCTCGGCGTGCCGGTGGGAACGGTGATGTCGCGGCTCGCGCGGGCGCGCGGGCAGATGCGCGCACTGCTGTCGGACGAGCCGTCGGCGCACGGCACGACTGCGTTACGGGTAATCGGGAAGACATGATGGATGAACCGCGCAAGCCTTCGAACGAGCGGGACGACGATGCGTCGGCGCAACTGCTGTCCGCGTTGCTGGACGGCGAGCTGTCCGGGCACGAGCAGCGCGAGATGCTCGAGCGCCTGCAGTCCGATCCGCAGGAGGCCGAACGATTCGCGCATTACCGCGCCCAGCGCGATGCGCTGCAGGCGCTGTTTCCGTTGCCGGGCGCCGCACCCGCGCTGTTCGTGCAGCGCCGCGCGCCGCGCCGGCGCGCTATCGCCTATGCGTTCGCGGGGCTGGCGGCCGGGCTGCTGATCGGCGTCGCGCTGCATGCGGGCTGGGCCGCGTTCGGCAGCGAACCGGCGTTTGCCGCGCGCGCGGATGTCGCGTATGCGGTGTACGCAGCCGATCGCGAGCATCCGGTCGAGGTCGGCGCGGGCGATGCCTCGCACCTTGCCGCGTGGCTGTCGGCACGCGTCGGGCGGCCCGTGCGCGCGCCGTCGCTCGACGAATACGGCTATGCGCTGCTGGGCGGCCGGTTGCTGCCCGGCGACGCGGGGCCGGCCGCGCAGTTCATGTACCAGCGCGCGGACGGCGAGCGCGTGACGCTGTACATGACCGCGTACGACGCGCGGCACCTCGCGCCGCGGGCGATGTCGGCCGACGGCCGCTACACATATTTCTGGTCGGATCGCGGCATGGGCTATGCACTGTCCGGCCGCGGAGACGAACGGCACCTGCGCGAGCTTGCGATCGAAGCGTGCGGCGCGCTAGGCGGCTCGACCGACGCGTGGAAGGGATGACGTGCGCGGCGCCGGCAGGGGGCAGGGGATGAAGATGAAGAGGACGATGACGAAGGCACTCGTGCTGATGCCCGTGCTCGCGGCACTCGCCGCGGGCGCCACGCTCGCGCGTGCCGACGGCGATGCGCCGGTGCGCGTGCCGGTCGACGCCGACGGCGTGCAGCGGGTGACGATCGTAGGCGGCAGCTATTTCTTCCGTCCGAACCACGTGATCGTGCGCGCGCATGTGCCGGTCGAGCTGACCGTGTCGGCCGAGCCCGGCGTGGTGCCGCACAGTTTCGAGATCGACGCGCCGCAGGCCGGCATCGCGGTGCACACCGAACTCGGCACGACGCCGAAGACCTTTCGCTTCACACCGGCGCAGCCGGGCCGGTTCGCCTACTATTGCACGCATCGGCTGCTGTTTTTCAGGAGCCATCGCGAGCGCGGGATGGAGGGCGTGCTCGACGTCGAGGCGGCGCCGTGATCGCCGCGTTGCTGGCCGCGAGCCTGATAGGAGCGAGCATGACAGCCGATCCCGTGACCGTCGCGCAGGCGCATTTCGACCACGTCCGCTCGTACCGCGCGACGATCCGCTCGTCGGCGCGGAGCGGCGAACACGCCGAAATCCGCTACGCGTACCTGAAACCGGGCTTCGTCCGGATGGATTTCGTGTCGCCTCATCACGGCGCGGTGCTTGCATACGATCCCGGCGACGGCAAGGTGCGGCTGCGCCCGTTCGGCGCGCATGCGCCGCCCGCGTTGACGCTGTCGCCGTCCAATCCGCTTGTGCGCGACCGCAGCGGCCACCGGGTCGACCGGTCGGACGTCGGCGAACTGCTGCGCAACGTTCATGCGCTGCAGCAGGGCGGCGCGACGGTGACCGAAGGCGAGGAGGCTGTCGGCGGCCGGACCGCGCTGCGCGTGTCGGTCACGGGCGCGCCCGCGCATGCGGTCGGCGGCGTGCATCGCTACCGGCTGTGGCTGGACGCCGAGGACGGCTTTCCGTTGAAGGTCGTCAGCTTCGCGAACGATGACGACGTGCCGCTCGAAACCGTGACGCTCGACGATATCGAGATCGACGTCGCGTTTCCCGAGCGCTTCTTCGCGCCCTGATCGGTGCGCTGATTCATGCCCCTGACGCGCATGCCGGAGGCTGCATGGCGGAATACCGGTTCTCGACGACCTGGCGCGTGGACGCCCCGCTCGCAGCGGTCTGGGACGCGATCTACCAGGTCGACCGCTGGCCCGACTGGTGGAAGGGCGCCGTGCGCACCGTCGAGATCGAGCCGGGCGACGCGCGCGGCGTCGGTGCGCTGCACCGGTATACGTGGAAGGGCGCGCTGCCGTACCGGCTGACCTTCGACATGCGCGTGCGGCGCGTCGAGCCCGGGCATGCGCTCGAAGGCCGCGCGAGCGGCGCGATCGAAGGCGACGGATGCTGGTCGTTTGCCGGCGACGGTGCGTGCACCGTCGTGCGCTACGACTGGCACATCCGCACGCAACTGAAGTGGATGAACTGGCTGGCGCCGATCGCGCGCCCGTTATTCAAGTGGAATCACGACGTCGTGATGCGCGAAGGCGCGAAAGGGCTCGCGCGGCTGCTGGGCGCGGCGGTCGAGACGGAGGGCCGGACGTTCCGGCCGCTGTCGGGCGCGGGCTGTGCCGATACGTGACGACGTGCGACGGCGCGCGAGGGCCGTCCGGCGTACGCGAAGGCGGTGCTGCAGCATGCCGGATCGGCGCCGGCGCAGGTTTTTTGATGCGCTGTCGCCGGCTTCGGGAACTCCGTGCTTACCCGGTGTCCAAACGGGGCTGGATGGGATGCGCGGGCCTCTCGGGCCCGCCGGCCGGGTTGGGCCGCGTTCGTCATGGCTTTGTTTATAAAGGGTTTTTTGTTGTTTCCGCGTGATTTTCCCGCCGCCGCGCCGTTCAAAAAATTCCTCCGGTTTCCCTTCTTGAATTTGTCAAAACCCGTCCATATAATTAGCACTCGCTGCACGAGAGTGCTAACAATTCTCTGCCGGGCGATCCGCCGGGCAGATTCCCAAGCGTTCTTCAATCTCAGTCAAGAGAGGAGTGAATATGAACCTTCGTCCTTTGCACGATCGCGTGATCGTCAAGCGTCTGGATCAAGAAACCAAGACCGCCTCGGGCATCGTCATCCCCGAAGCCGCTGCTGAAAAGCCGGATCAAGGCGAGATCCTCGCGGTCGGCCCGGGCAAGCGTGACGACAAGGGCGCCCCGATCGCGCTCGACGTGAAGGTCGGCGATCGCGTCCTGTTCGGCAAGTACGCAGGCCAGACCGTGAAGGTCGACGGCCAGGAACTGCTGGTCATGCGCGAAGAAGACATCATGGCCGTGGTCAACGCTAACTAAGCGTCCTTCGACGGTACATATTCCCAAGAATTCAAGGAGTTAGAAGATGGCAGCTAAAGACGTCGTATTCGGCGATTCCGCCCGTTCGAAGATGGTCGAAGGCGTGAACATTCTCGCCAACGCAGTCAAGGTCACGCTGGGTCCGAAGGGCCGCAACGTCGTGCTCGAGCGCAGCTTCGGCGGCCCGACGGTCACCAAGGACGGTGTGTCGGTCGCGAAGGAAATCGAGCTGAAGGACAAGCTCCAGAACATGGGCGCGCAAATGGTCAAGGAAGTCGCTTCCAAGACCAGCGACAACGCAGGCGACGGCACGACGACGGCAACCGTCCTCGCGCAATCGATCGTTCGCGAAGGCATGAAGTACGTCGCATCGGGCATGAACCCGATGGACCTGAAGCGCGGCATCGACAAGGCAGTCGCAGCGGCTGTCGAAGAGCTGAAGAAGATCAGCAAGCCGTGCACGACGAACAAGGAAATCGCACAGGTCGGCTCGATCTCGGCGAACAGCGATTCGTCGATCGGCGATCGCATCGCTGAAGCGATGGACAAGGTCGGCAAGGAAGGCGTGATCACCGTCGAAGACGGCAAGTCGCTGGCCGACGAACTCGACGTCGTCGAAGGCATGCAGTTCGACCGCGGCTACCTGTCGCCGTACTTCATCAACAACCCGGACAAGCAAGTCGCCGTCCTCGAGAACCCGTTCGTGCTGCTGCACGACAAGAAGGTGTCGAACATCCGCGATCTGCTGCCGGTGCTCGAGCAAGTCGCGAAGGCTGGCCGTCCGCTGCTGATCATCGCTGAAGACGTCGAAGGCGAAGCGCTCGCAACGCTGGTCGTCAACAACATCCGCGGCATCCTGAAGACCGTCGCGGTCAAGGCGCCGGGCTTCGGCGATCGTCGCAAGGCGATGCTGGAAGACATCGCGATCCTGACCGGCGGTCAGGTCGTCGCGGAAGAAACCGGCCTGACGCTTGAGAAGGCAACGCTGGCAGAACTGGGCCAGGCGAAGCGCATCGAAGTGGGCAAGGAAAACACGACGATCATCGACGGCGCAGGCGAAGCCGTGAACATCGAAGCACGCGTGAAGCAAGTGCGCGCGCAAATCGAGGAAGCGACGTCGGACTACGATCGTGAAAAGCTGCAAGAGCGCGTGGCCAAGCTGGCCGGCGGCGTGGCAGTGATCAAGGTCGGTGCTGCGACCGAAGTCGAAATGAAGGAAAAGAAGGCGCGTGTCGAAGACGCACTGCACGCAACGCGCGCAGCTGTGGAAGAAGGCATCGTGGCAGGCGGCGGCGTTGCGCTGATCCGCGCTCGCACCGCGATCGCAGGCCTGACCGGCCTGAACGCCGACCAGAACGCCGGCATCAAGATCGTGCTGCGCGCAATGGAAGAGCCGCTGCGCCAGATCGTCACGAACGGCGGCGAAGAAGCCAGCGTCGTGGTGGCGGCAGTTGCTGCAGGCAAGGGCAACTACGGCTACAACGCAGCGACGGGCGAGTACGTCGACATGGTCGAAGCCGGCGTCGTCGACCCGACCAAGGTCACGCGCACCGCACTGCAGAACGCAGCTTCGGTTGCAGGCCTGCTGCTGACGACGGACGCAGCCGTTGCAGAACTGCCGAAGGAAGATGCACCGATGCCGGGCGGCATGCCGGGCGGCATGGGCGGCATGGGCATGGACATGTAATCGACTTCGGTCGATGGTGTCCGGAACGCGCAGCGATGCGCGTTCCAGCCAAAAGAAAAGACCCGCAGCGATGCGGGTCTTTTTTTATGTGCGCGCCGGATTCGCGTGCGTGCGCCGGCCGGCGGTCACGCCCGCCGCGCGCGTTTCAATGCCGGTGAGACGTCCTCGGCACCGGTTCGACCTTCGTGGCCGGCGGCGTGTCCGCATCGTCGTTGCTGCGCGCCCAGAAGAACCGGTCGGGCAAGTATGCGCCCATACCGGGCCGGAACGCGTCGCGCACGGCCTGATACAGGTATTCCTGCGCCTCGCGAACCGCCTCGGGCGGCTCCTGGCCGTTCGCGAGCAGCGCCGCGATGGCCGCGCCGAGCGTATCGGTGATGCCCATCAGCCGGTGCGGCGAGCGATCCCACATGTCCTCGCGGAGCTGGCCTTCCTCGCCGTACAGCGTGTTGACGAGCCGATGCGAGCCCGTCTCGGACGACAGGATGTACTCGCAGCCTTGCGACAGCAGATGCGACACGGCCGCGTCGAGATTCGGCGCCTCGGCGTCGCCGTCCGGCTGCGCGAGCGCGATCAGCGTCGCGTAGTCGGCGACCAGCAGCGTCGTCTGCGGCGCCAGCAGGTCGGCAATCGATTCGCGCAGGTCGTCGGCCGCGAGCACGTGCTCGTCGTCGAGCGTGAAGTCCGGCGCGAGCACGAGCGGCACGCCGTCGTAGTCGGCGACGACCTCGGCGATCGCGCTGACGACTTCCGCGCGCGTCGCCGCGCCGATCTTGAACGCGGCGACCGGCATGTCCTCGAGCAGCATGCGCGCCTGGGCGGCGACGACGTCGGGGTCGAGGCCGGTCACTTCGTCGCAGGCGGCCGAGTCGCGCACGGTGTAGCCCGTCAGGACGGACACGCCGTGACAGCCCATGCTCGCCAAGGTCATCAGATCGGCTTGAATGCCGGAGCCGCCGGTAGGATCGGACAGGCCGAAGGTGAGGACGATCGGAGGGGCGTTGCTGGACATGTAAAAATGGGGCAAGAGAAAAACGGGAAAGCGACGGGGATGCGGACGGCGAGGCGAAATGGGCTTTTTCGGCCCTGTGTTGCCCGGCAGGCCGCACTTTCCAGCCATTATGCGGCGGAATCCGGCCCGCACGACGGATTTTTTAGCGCAGCGCAACGTAGTCGCCGGACTCCAGCGCGATTGCTAGGCAGTCCGGCCCCGACACGGTACCATCATGGCTCCCGAATTTACCGACTTTCCCGACGCGGCTTAAGATGGAATACAAGAGCTGGATGTGCCTGATTTGTGGCTGGATTTACGACGAAGAAGCCGGGCTGCCGGAAGAGGGCATTGCCCCGGGCACGCGCTGGGAAGACGTCCCGATCAACTGGACGTGTCCCGAATGCGGCGCCCGCAAGGAAGACTTCGAGATGGTCCAGATCTGACCGGACCTTCAGCCCACGGACACCCCGCTCCGGCCTCGCATCGGCCCGGCGCTTGCGCGCCGAGGTTCGCGCGAGCGGCTTGACGATGACAGGCGCGCGTGTCCATGACGTCCGATCCGGCGAACCTTCCCCTCCCTGACGCACTGCCCAACCCGCGCGGCGGGGCCGTGCGCGCGGCCGACGCGTGGCTTGCGGCAGCCGCCGACGCATTCGAGCGTCGCGACGACGCGGCCGCGCCGCTGTCCGCTGCGGCGGCCGTGCTGGCGGAGGCCGGCTGGCTGCCGGCCGCGCGTTTCGCGGGGCAATTGTCGGCCGCCGCGCCGCTCGTCGCCGTCGAGCCGACTTCGGCCGGCTGGCGTGCCGCGCTGCGCGATTTCAGCGCGGCCGTCGGGCGCCACAACCTGCGCGAGCTCGCCTGCTCGCCGGTTCTTTTCGAGCATTTCCGTGCATTGCGTGCGCAAAGCGCCGCCGACCTGCGCGCAAGCGCGCCGCTCGACGCGCTTGCGCTCGTCGGCCGCGCGGTGCCGCCGGCCACGCTGCGCGCGCTGCCCGATGCGTTCGCGACCCGGATACGCGCCCGCTACGAGCAGGCGCTGCTCGGCGTACTGCGGGCGCCGCACGCCGCGCCCGACGCGGCGCTCGACGAACTCGATGCGATGCAGGCGGCGCTGGCCGACGACACACCGTACGATTTCTGGCGGCTCGCGGCCGCGTGCCTGCGCGCGCTGCGCGCGAGCGGCGCGCCCGAACTGAAGCGCTTTCTCGCGCGGACGAACCTGCTGCTCGGCGAGCAGGCGCAGGGCCTGCGCAGCGCGCCGCCCGAATTCGTGCGCGAGACGGTTGCGCTGCTGTGGCGCGATTTCGCGCTGTTCGGCGCCGCGGCCGAGGACGTTGCGCTCGTCGACGTACTGCACGACTACGGGCTGACGGTCGACTGGCATGTCGCCGGCACGCCGGCGTCCGAGGCATTGTGGGAGGCCGATGCCGCGCGGGCCGAGCACGACGCGGTCGCCGTCGCGCCGACCCGCGCGCTCGGCGTCGTGACCGTCAATGCACATGCGTATGAGGATTTCCTGCAGACCGCCGATGCGTCGATGGCCGACCTCGCGGCCGATCCGGCCGCGGCCGACACGAGTGCCGCGTGGCGCGCGTCCGGCGCCGCCTACCGGGTCGGTACGGCCGCGTGCGCGCTCGGGCTCGGCCACGCGGCGCTGCTGGCCGACACGCTCGGCCTCGCGTGGCGCCGTGCCGCGCACGGCGTACCGCTCGCCGACGGCGGCCTCGACGCGCACGGTCACGCGTCCGACATGTTGCGCGCGGCGCTGCTGAAGATCGCAGCCGGCGTCGCGCCGCCGGACCTGACCGCGGCGTCCGAAGCGCTCGGCACGGCGCTCGGCCGGACCTGATGAACAAGGGGACGGACACGCGGTGGCGACCCTTGCCGCACGGGCCTGCAACACGCTGCCGACAGCGCCCGCGCGCGTGTTAGAGTGCCATGTGATCCGCGCGCGCCGTTGCCAGCGCGGCGCGGCGTTGCTTGTTGATCGCGGCCCGGTCAGGCCGCGGCGTCTTTGCTAAAATTCAAACCATGTCAAAGCCTTCCGATCGCATCAACCTCACCAACCAGTTCCTGATCGCCATGCCGAACATGGCCGATCCGACGTTCTCGGGAACGGTGGTCTACCTTTGCGATCACAGCGAGCGCGGTGCGCTCGGCCTCGTCATCAACCGTCCAACCGACATCGACCTCGAATCGCTGTTCAACCGCATCGACCTGAAGCTCGACATCGAGCCGCTGCTGCACATCCCCGTGTACTTCGGCGGCCCGGTCCAGACCGAGCGCGGCTTCGTGCTGCACGAGCCGGTCGAGGGCGCGAGCTACAACTCGTCGATGTCCGTCGACGGCGGGCTGGAGATGACGACGTCGAAGGACGTGCTCGAGGCGGTCGCGACGGGCACCGGCCCGAAGCGCTTCCTGCTGACGCTCGGCCATGCAGGCTGGGGCGCAGGGCAGCTCGAGGAAGAAATTTCCCGCAACGGCTGGCTGACGGTCGCCGCCGATCCGCGCATCGTGTTCGACACGCCGGCCGAGGAGCGCTTTGAAGCCGCACTGGGCCTGCTCGGCGTCAGCTCGTCGATGCTGTCCGGCGAAGCAGGGCACGCATGAGTGGCGCGAGCGCGCGCGATGCGACGCTCCTGGCGTTCGACTACGGCGAAAAGCGAATCGGGGTCGCGATCGGCAATGCGCTGACGCGCTCGGCCCGCGCGCTCGTCGTGATCCAGAACCTGAACCGCGAACACCGCTTCAAGGCGGTCGGCGACCTGCTGGCCGAATGGCGGCCGGACGCGCTCGTCGTCGGCCTGCCGATGCATCCGGACGGCACGCCGCACGACATGACGCAGCAGGCCAAGCGCTTCGGCAACCAGCTGAACGGCCGCTTCGGGCTGCCCGTCACGTGGGTCGACGAGCGCTATTCGTCGGTCGAGGCCGAGGCCGGGCTGCGCGAGCGCAACGTGCGCGGCCGCGCACGCGCCGAGATGCTCGATGCCGAGGCCGCGCGCGTCATCCTTCAACAGTATCTCGATCAATTGTCCGACCATGAGCACCATTGACGCCGAGGCGCTTTACCGCGTCCTGCTCGACCAGATCCGCGCCGCGTACGGCACGGCTTTCGCCGAACCGGGCGGCCCGCGGCTCGCCGGCATCTACAGCGGCGGCGCGTGGCTCGCCGAGCGCCTCGCCCGCGATCTCGGCGCGCCGGCGTTCGGCGTCGTGAACGTCGCGCTGCATCGCGACGACTACGCGAAGAAGGGGCTGCACAGCCAGGCCAGCCCGACGTCGCTGCCGTTCGATGTCAACGGCGCGCGCATCGTGCTCGTCGACGACGTGCTGTACACCGGTCGCACCGTGCGCGCGGCGCTCAACGAGCTGTTCGACTACGGCCGTCCGGCCGCGGTCGAGCTCGCGGTGCTCGCCGACCGCGGCGGCCGCGAGCTGCCGGTCGCCGCGCGCTTCGCGGGCGGCGCGCTCGACGTGCCGGCCGGTGCGACGCTCGTGCTCGCGCGCGACGATGCCGCGCAGTTCACGCTGTGCGTCGAGGCGCAGGGCGCCTGAACGACACGCGAAACCGTATCCCGGGCCGCTGGTTTGCACCGCGGCCCGTTTGCATAGTTGGAATCACGCACACCATGACCACCGACACCACTGGCCGCACCGGCAATCCCGCGGCGGCCGCGAGCCCCGACCGGTTCCGCTACGGTTTCCTGAAGGGCAACCCGCAGCTCACGAAAAACGGCGAGCTGAAACACCTGCTGTCGATCGAGGGCCTGCCGCGCTCGATCGTCAACCACATCCTCGATACGGCCGAGCAGTTCGTCAGCGTGACGGACCGGGAAGTGAAGAAGGTGCCGCTGCTGCGCGGCAAGTCCGTCTTCAACCTGTTCTTCGAGAACTCGACGCGCACGCGCACGACCTTCGAAATCGCCGCGACGCGCCTGTCGGCCGACGTGCTGAACCTGAACATCAATGCATCGTCGACGAGCAAGGGCGAATCGCTGCTCGACACGATCAACAACCTGTCGGCGATGCATGCCGACCTGTTCGTCGTGCGCCACGCGTCGAGCGGCGCGCCGTACCTGATCGCCGAGCACTGCGCGCCGCACGTGCACGTGATCAACGCCGGCGACGGCCGTCATGCGCACCCGACGCAGGGCCTGCTCGACATGTACACGATCCGTCACTACAAGCGCGACTTCACGAAGCTGCGTGTGGCGATCGTCGGCGACATCCTGCATTCGCGCGTTGCGCGCTCCGACATTCACGCGCTCACCACGCTCGGCGTGCCGGAAGTGCGCGCGATCGGCCCGCGCACGCTGCTGCCGGGCGGCCTCGAGCAGATGGGCGTGAAGGTGTTCAACAACCTCGACGAAGGGCTGAAGGGCGTCGACGTGATCATCATGCTGCGCCTGCAGAACGAGCGGATGAGCGGCGCGCTGCTGCCGTCCGCGCAGGAATACTTCAAGACCTGGGGCCTGACGCCCGAGCGCCTCGCGCTCGCCGCGCCCGACGCGATCGTGATGCACCCGGGCCCGATGAACCGCGGCGTCGAGATCGATTCGCAGGTCGCCGACGGTCCGCAGTCGGTGATCCTCAACCAGGTCACGTTCGGCATCGCCGTGCGGATGGCGGTGATGGGCATCGTCGCCGGCAACAACGACTGAGCCCGCTTTCGCGCATCCTTATTCACGCAATCAACGCATTCACAGACAGCGCATGAAGATTCATATCAAAGGCGGCACGCTGATCGACCCGGTCGCCGGCACCGAACGGCAGGCCGACGTATTCGTCGCGGCCGGCAAGATCGCCGCGATCGCCGAGGCCGGCGCGGCGGCGCCGGCCGATTTCAACGCCGCGAAGACCATCGACGCGTCGGGCCTGATCGTCGCGCCCGGCCTCGTCGACCTGTGCGCGCGGCTGCGCGAGCCCGGCTACGAGCATAAGGCGACGCTCGCATCCGAGATGGCCGCGGCCGTCGCGGGCGGCGTCACGACCCTCGTGTGCCCGCCGGACACCGATCCCGTGCTCGACGAGCCGGGCCTCGTCGAGATGCTCAAGTTCCGCGCGAGCAACCTGCGCCAGGCGAACGTCCATCCGCTCGGCGCGCTGACCGTCGGCCTCAAGGGCGAAGTGATCACCGAGATGGTCGCGCTGACCGAATCCGGCTGCGTCGGCTTCACGCATGCCAACGTGCCGGTGCGCGACACGCAGGTGCTGCTGCGTGCGCTGCAGTACGCGAGCACCTACGGCTACACCACGTGGCTGCGCCCGCTCGACGCGTTCATCGGCCGCGGCGGCGTTGCCGCGAGCGGCGCGCTCGCGTCGCGGCTCGGGCTGTCCGGCGTGCCGGTCGCGGCCGAGACGATCGCGCTGCACACGATCTTCGAACTGATGCGCGTGACGGGCGCGCGCGTGCACCTCGCGCGGCTGTCGTCGGCGGCCGGCCTCGCGCTCGTGCGCGCGGCGAAGGCCGAGGGGCTGCCCGTGACCTGCGACGTCGGCGTGAACCACCTGCACCTGATCGACGTCGACATCGGCTATTTCGATTCGCAGTTCCGGCTCGACCCGCCGCTGCGCGGCGAGCGCGATCGCGAAGCGATCCGCGTGGCGCTTGCAGACGGCACGATCGACGCGATCTGCTCCGACCACACGCCTGTCGACGACGACGAGAAGCTGCTGCCGTTCGGCGAAGCGACGCCTGGCGCGACCGGGCTCGAGCTGCTGCTGTCGCTGACGCTGAAGTGGGCGGACGAGACGCGCACGCCGCTCGCGCAGGCGCTGCGCCGCATCACGTCCGCGCCGGCCGACGTGCTGAAGCTGCCGGCGGGCCGTCTGGCCGAAGGCGGTACGGCCGACCTGTGCGTGTTCGACCCGCGTGCGCACTGGCGCGTCGAGCCGCGTGCGCTGAAGAGCCAGGGCCACAACTCGCCGTTCCTCGGCTACGAACTGCCCGCCTGCGTGCGTACGACGCTCGTTGCCGGACAGATCGCGTTCGAGCGCCACTGAACCACGCCGGACCCTCGCCATGATTGCTCTTCGCAAGCTGCGTCTCGTCTTTCACCTGTTGCGCGGCATGGCGATCGTCGCGCTGCGTTTTTCGCACGTCACGCCCGCGCGCCGCGCCGAGATGACGCGCCGCTGGTCGCTCAAGATGCTGCGGATCTGCGGGATGCGCGTCGTCGTCCACAACGACGGCGCGCGGCTCGACGCGAGCGCGCTCGTCGTCGGCAACCACGTGTCGTGGCTCGACATCTATGCGGTCAACGCGTGGCGGCCGACGCCGTTCGTGTCGAAGGCCGAGGTGCGGCAGTGGCCGGTCGTCGGCTGGCTTGCCGAGAAGCTCGACACCGTGTTCCTGCAGCGCGAGAAGCGCACCGAGGCGATGCGGATCATGCACGAGATGGCCGAGCGCCTGCGCAACGGCGGGCTGATGTGCGTGTTTCCGGAAGGGACGACGTCCGACGGGCAGGAACTGCTGCCGTTCCATGCGAACCTGTTCCAGGCCGCGGTATCGGCCGGGTGCGCGGTTCAGCCGATTTGTCTGATGTACGAGGACGCGCAGCGGCGGCAGTCGGTCGCGCCGGCCTACACGGGCGAGCTGTCGCTCGGCACGTCACTCGACATGGTGCTGAGCGGCGGCCCGCTCGTCGCGCACCTGTACGTGTGCGAGCCGATCGCGCCGGGCGGCGACCGGCGGGCGACGTCCGCGGCGGCGCGCGACGCGATCGCGGCCGCGCTCGCGTCGATGCAGGAGAAGGTCGGCAAGCCGTCGGCCGAGTCGCTCGCGGAACTGGCGAAGCATGCGTATCCGGCGACCGAGCTTGGCGCCGGCGCGTCAGGCGACGGGGCGGCCGACGAGCCGGTGCCGGGGCGGGAGGGGTAAGGCGCTTCCCGGTCGGACGCCTCAGCGCGTAATCACTCGCCGCCCGGCGCGCCGCACGCTTCGCACTGCACCTGCGTGACCGTGCGCTGCGCCGGATCGGCCGTCAGCCGCACGGCCGACAGTTGGTTTCCCCAAACGCATCCCGAATCGAGCGCGACGAGGTTGTCGCGCAGCATCAGGCCGAGCGCGGCCCAGTGGCCGAACACGACCGTCACGTCCTCCGTGCGGCGCCCCGGCACGTCGAACCACGGCAGGTAGCCGGGCGGCGCGCTGGCGGGGCCGCCGTTTGCCTTGAATTCCATCGTGCCATCGGGTGTGCAGAAGCGCAGGCGCGTGAACGCGTTGAATGCGACGCGCATCCGGTCGCGTTTCTTCAGGTTCGGGCTCCACTGGTTCGGCTCGTTGCCGTACAGCTTCTGCAGCGTGTCGCGCCAGTCGGGCGCGCGCAGCGCGCGCTGGAGTTCGTCGGCGAGTTCGAGCGCGAGCGTGGCGTCCCATTGCGGCAGCAGGCCTGCATGTACGAGCAGCATCCCGTTCTCGGCGTGCACGAACGGGCGGTGGCGGACCCAGTCGAGCAGCGCTTCGGCGTCGGGCGCGTCGAGGATCTCGCCGATCGTGTCGCCCGGGCGTTCGGTGCGCAGGCCGGCGGAGACCGCGAGCAGGTGGAGGTCGTGATTGCCGAGTACCACGGTCGCGCGCGGGCCGAGGTCCACCAGCGCGCGCAGCGCGGCGAGGGAGTCCGGGCCGCGGTTGACGACGTCGCCGGCGATCCACAGCGGCGTGTCGGCGGGGGGCGAAAGCTGGTCGAGTAGCGACTGGAAAGCTGAATGACAGCCTTGGATGTCGCCGATGGCGATGGGGGGGCGGATCATGAAGGGGCGAGTCCTGCAGGTTTTCCAACAAACAAGAAAAATGATTGGTTTCAGCCAGCATTCTGCAACTTAAATTTCTCGAAATTGCATTGATTTGGCAAGAAATTTTATTCCTGCCAAGGGTGCGGAGCGCTGTATCAAGTTGTTAGCGGCATGGCTTTTGCTGCGGGCGGCTCCCTATAATTGTCGTTTTCCCGAACAAAATTAGCATTTCATGACTTTGGCGGCCGTGTCGACCGGTTAAAATTCCCGGTCTGATGTACCGAGCACAATACTGACGAATTCGACGTGGCCGCCGCCCCAGGGCGCCGGCCACGCACTACGAGAGGGAACCTCATGATTCTGGTTACGGGCGGCGCAGGGTTTATCGGTGCCAATTTTGTACTCGACTGGCTACGCGATTCCGACGAAGCGGTACTCAATGTCGACAAGCTGACCTATGCGGGCAACCTCCGTACGCTGCAATCGCTGGAAGGCAATTCGAAGCATGTGTTCGCACGCGTCGACATTTGCGATCGTACCGCGCTCGACGCGCTGTTCGCTGAGCACAAGCCACGCGCGGTGCTGCACTTCGCCGCCGAAAGCCACGTCGACCGCTCGATCCACGGCCCGGCCGATTTCGTGCAGACCAACGTCGTCGGTACGTTCACGCTGCTCGAAGCGGCCCGCCAGTACTGGAATGGCCTAAACGACACCGACAAGGCGGCGTTCCGCTTCCTGCACGTGTCGACCGACGAGGTGTTCGGCTCGCTGTCCGCCACCGATCCGCAATTCTCCGAAACGACGCCATACGCTCCGAACAGCCCGTATTCCGCGACGAAGGCCGGTTCGGATCATCTGGTGCGCGCCTACCATCATACGTACGGCCTGCCGACGCTGACGACGAACTGTTCGAACAACTACGGCCCGTACCAGTTCCCCGAAAAGCTGATCCCGCTGATGATCGCGAATGCGCTCGCCGGCAAGCCGCTGCCCGTGTACGGCGACGGCCAGAACGTGCGTGACTGGCTGTATGTCGGCGACCACTGCAGCGCGATCCGTGAAGTACTGGCGCGCGGCGTGCCGGGCGAGACGTACAACGTCGGCGGCTGGAACGAGAAGAAGAACCTCGAAGTCGTGCATACGCTGTGCGACCTGCTCGACAAGGCGCGCCCGAAGGCGGCCGGTTCGTATCGCGACCAGATCACCTACGTGACGGATCGCCCCGGCCACGATCGCCGCTACGCGATCGATGCGCGCAAGCTCGAGCGCGAGCTTGGTTGGAAGCCGGCGGAAACGTTCGAGACGGGCCTCGCGAAGACCGTCGACTGGTATCTCGACAACCAGGTATGGGCCGATGAAGTCGCGTCGGGCGAGTACCGGAAGTGGGTCGAGACCAACTACGCGAAGCGCGCTTGAGGAGACACGCGATGGCACGTAAAGGCATCATTCTCGCGGGCGGTTCCGGCACGCGGCTGTATCCGATCACGCACGTCGTCTCGAAACAGCTGCTGCCCGTGTACGACAAGCCGATGATTTACTATCCGCTGTCGACGCTGATGGTCGCCGGCATTCGCGACGTGCTGATTATCTCGACGCCGCAGGACACGCCGCGTTTCGAATCGATGCTCGGCGACGGCAGCCAGTGGGGGATGAACATCCAGTACGCGGTGCAGCCGTCGCCTGACGGGCTCGCGCAGGCATTCATCATCGGCAAGGAATTCGTCGGCAACGATCCGTCGGCTCTGATTCTTGGCGACAACATCTTCTACGGCCACGATCTCGCGAAGCAACTCGAGCGTGCGCATGCGCAGGAAACCGGCGCGACGGTGTTTGCGTATCACGTGCACGATCCGGAGCGTTACGGCGTCGTCGAGTTCGACAAGTCGTTCCGCGCGCTGTCGATCGAAGAGAAGCCGGCAAAGCCGCGTTCGCACTATGCGGTGACTGGCCTGTATTTCTACGACAACCGCGTGTGCGATATCGCGGCCGACATCAAGCCGTCGCCGCGCGGCGAGCTGGAAATCACCGACGTCAATTCGCAGTATCTGAAGGATGGCGCGCTCAATGTCGAGATCATGGGGCGTGGTTACGCATGGCTCGATACCGGCACGCACGATTCGTTGATCGAGGCAGCCAGCTTCATCGCGACGCTGCAGAAGCGGCAGGGTCTCGTGGTCGCGTGCCCGGAAGAAATCGCGTATCGCCGCAGCTGGATCGACGCGGAGCAGGTGCTGAAGCTTGCACAGCCGCTCGCGAAGAACGCGTACGGGCAGTACCTCAAGAACATTCTCACGGATCAAGTCGCATGGCCATCCAAGTAACGGCGACGGCGCTGCCCGAAGTCAAGATCATCGAGCCGAAGGTGTTCGGCGACGCGCGCGGGTTCTTCTACGAAAGTTTCAACGGGAAGGAATTCGCCGAGCAGGTCGAACCCGGTATCGAATTCGTGCAGGACAACCATTCGCGCTCGTCGAAGGGTGTGCTGCGCGGGCTGCATTATCAGATCCAGCATGCGCAGGGGAAGCTGGTTCGCGTGGTCGAAGGTGAAGTGTTCGACGTCGCGGTCGATATTCGAAAGAGTTCGCCGAACTTCGGCAAGTGGGTCGGTGTGGTGCTGTCGAATGACAACCACAAGCAACTGTGGGTGCCGCCCGGCTTCGCGCACGGGTTCGTCGTGCTGTCGGAAGCCGCGCAGTTCCTCTACAAGACGACCGATTACTGGTTCCCCGAGCATGAGCGCAGCATCGTCTGGAACGATCCCGAAATCGGAATCGAATGGCCGATCGATTTCGAGCCGCTGCTCGCCGCGAAGGATGCGGCCGGCAAGCGTTTGGGCGAAGCCGAAGTTTTTGCATGAGGAGGCGCATGAGTCAGCCGAAGATTCTGGTGACCGGCGTCAGCGGTCAGGTCGGGTTCGAGTTGTTGCGAGCCCTTCAGGGGCTAGGAACCGTCGTTGCCTGCGATCGCTCCATGGTGGACCTCACCGATCTCGATCGTTTGCGCGCCGTGGTACAGGAGCAGGCTCCGGCCATCATCGTCAATCCTGCCGCCTATACGGCGGTCGACAAGGCCGAGGACGAAGTCGAGCTGTCAATGCGGCTGAATGCCGAAGTGCCGGCCATCTTGGCAGAGGAGGCGGCGCGTCTCGGGGCCGTGCTTGTGCATTATTCGACGGACTATGTGTTCGACGGCACGAAGGATGATCAATACGTCGAGGACGACCCCGTCAATCCGCAAAACGCTTACGGACGGAGCAAGCTCGTGGGTGAGCAAGCGATTGCTGCATCCGGATGCGCCCATCTGATTTTGCGGACGAGCTGGGTCTACGGTATCCGCGGCAAGAACTTCCTCTTGACGATGCTGCGCCTTGGCGCGGAGCGTGAAGAATTGAACGTCGTGGCCGACCAGATTGGCGCACCAACGTGGTCGAAGACGATCGCGACGCTCACGGCCCATATCCTCGCTCAGGCTGCAGGTGTCGGCGAAGCAGATCGCGACGCATGGTGGCGTGAACGATCGGGTATCTATCATCTTTGTGCGTCGGGTTCGACGTCATGGCATGGCTTCGCCGAAGCTATCTTCGACGCGTCGAATCTCGCGCGCAAGCCGAAGGTCAATCCTATCCCGGCATCGTCTTATCCGACTCCCGCCGCGCGACCGGCCAACTCCCGGATGTCTGGCGACAAGCTGTCGAGAACGTTTGGAATCCGGGCACCCGACTGGCACGATGCGTTGCGCCTGTGCATGGCGGAAAGATGAGTACAGAACTGCGCGCAGGCGCGGTTGTCGTGTTTTACAATCCGGATGCCGCTTGTGTCGAGCGGGCCAACCGCTTGGCAGAACAGCTTCGGTGCGTTGTGGTCGACAACTCGCCGACTATGCGGAGCGCGAAGGATCTGGGGCTTGCCGAGTCGATCGAATATCTTCCCAATGGCGACAACAAAGGTATCGGTGCAGCGTTGAATTGCGGCGTGGCGGCTTTGATCGACGAAGGGTACGAGGCAGCATTCGTATTCGATCAGGATAGCGAGCCATCACCCATGTTGCTGACGGAGCTATCGCGCGTGATCGCGAAAGCCAATGTCAATTTCGTGAAGATCGCCTTGGCTGGCCCGGCTTACGACGATGCGAGACTCGGCGGCGTGGCTCCGTTCGTGCGATTTCGAGTTTGTCGGCTCGAACGCGTCATGCCTGCGGGACACGATCTGATCGATGTTGATTTCCTGATCACATCCGGGTCATGCATCAATCTGCGTTACTGGGCGGAGATCGGCGGGATGGATGAGTCGCTCTTCATCGATTTCGTCGATCTCGAATGGTGTGTCCGGGCCAAGCATCGCGGGTTCAGGGTCGTTGGCGTGCCGTGGGTAACGATGCAGCATGAATTGGGCGAAGAGCCCGTGCGGATACTTGGCCGTGCGTATCCGATGCACAATCCGCTGAGGCATTACTACCTATTCAGGAATGCCGTCGCCCTGTTTCGTCGCGGCTATGTTCCCTGGCGGTGGAAAAGCTCGGAGGCGTTGAAGCTGCCAGTGCGACTCGCCATTTACGCGTTGTTCCCCAAACAGGCGCAGGAACATTGGCGGATGGCGTGGCGCGGGTTGCTTGACGGTTTACGTGGAAAGGCCGGGCCCTACTCGCGCTGACGATGGCGGAGGGAGTGACCCCGTCCATCGCCTTGAGTACTGCCTCATTCGAGCATGTCGAGACGTGGCGGATCGGCAAGCGCGAATGGCGCGACCTGGCCGTTCAGCGTCAGGTTGGGATTGTAGGCAGGATCGAACTCAAAATGACCGGCCCAGCGATTTTCCATCCAGCGCACCTCGCCGACGAACCGCTGATACTTGTCCGGATCCATGTCGGAGCCGCGCGTTGCCGATTCGTGGTGGTATAACTCGGCATACGGCGTCCAGACATTCCGATAGCCGGCCTCTCGGACACGAAGGCAAAAGTCCACATCATTGAAGGCGACTGCGAGTTCCTCGTCCAGTCCGCCGACCTTCAAGTAGATGGCTTTGCTGATGACGAGGCATGCTGCGGTGACGGCGGACAGATTTTGCATGGCCACGGCACGGCAGAAGTAGCCGTACTGTCCTCTTGGCAGCAAGGTATGCATATGGCCAGCCACGCCGCCCAATCCGATTACCACACCACCGTGCTGCAGCTTGTTGTTCGGATACCAGAGTGCGGCTCCGACTGCGCCATTTCCGGGTTGTGACGCAATGCCGACGAGTTCGTCCAGCCAGTCCGGCGAAATGACTTCGATATCGTTGTTTAGCAGGCAGACATAGTCGCCTGTCGCGATCTCGACGGCCCGATTGTTCAGCGCGGAAAAATTGAATGGCGAATCATCCCGCAGGATTCGAACTCGGGAATCGGTTCTCAGCGAATCGAAATATGCAAGTGTTTCCGGTTTCACGCTGCCGTTGTCGACAACGATGATCTCGTAGTTCGGATAGATCGTCCTGGCGAAGATGCTATCAATGCACTGCTTGAGAATCGACAGGCCGTCGCGCGTCGGAATGATGATGGAAGTCTTCGGCGCAGGTCGAGGGAGCGCATATCTGACGCGAAGCGTCGAATGCTCATTGCATGGGTGCTCGACGATTGCACGCGTCTGCGTACGGGCGAGATGCTCTTCAAGCGCACGGATCGCGGCTAGTAATGCGTACGGTTTTTCGCTTCCGCTAGTCGCGGTGCTGCCGGGAAGGATGCGCCAGTGGTATAGGACATGAGGAATATGAACCACTGCATCGTGTCCGGCAATTTCAATGCAACGAAGCGCGAGATCGTAATCCTGACTCCCTTCGAGTCCTTTCCTGAATCCCCCTGCGTCGCGCACGAGGGCCGTTTCGTACACGCCCAGATGTGAAAACACATTCTGGGAGAGAAACAGCTGCGGATTCCAGTCACTCTTGAAATACGGCGAGGTTCGCTCGCCGTCGGCCGAAAGCTTGTCCTCGTCGCTGTAGAACATCCGTGCGTCCGGATGCCTGTTCAGGTACTTGACTACCATGAACAAGGCGTGCGGCGGAATGACGTCGTCGTGATCGAGCAATGCGACATATTCACCGGTCGCGATGTTGAGCGCACTGTTGCTTGCCTCGGAGATGTGCCCGTTCACAGACCGATACACGACCTTGATTCGGTTGTCACTTGCACGAGCCGCTTCGAGTACCGCTCTAACCGATTCGGATGGTGATGCGTCGTCGGCGATGCACAGTTCCCAATGCGGATAAACCTGCGCACGGACTGATTCGATCATTTCGCGTAGAAAGCGCTCGTCGCTGTTGTACGTGGGTACGACAATCGAGATCAGCGGACGGCGCTCGAAATGTTCGATTTCGGCGAGTGACTGGATTCTTCTTTGCTGGGTGAACGTGTCATAGCGTTCGATCCATGAACGATAGACTTCGGTCGGGAGGGGGCTATCTGCAAAGCCGGCACCGTTCTTCAGCCGACTCAGGCGTGCGCGTAGCCCGCGAAGGCCATCGCGCCGTAATGCTCCCAGGTTGTAGCGAAAGGCACTGACGTAGCCTCCGCGTATCTGCGCCTGACGAGAGAGTGTCTGAAACGTCAGTCGGATCATGCGCGCGATGCGGTTCAGGCCCCGTAGCGGCGCTGTCACGCGCCACGACGTCGAATTACGCAGTGCTGCGATCTCGATCCGCAACCTGATGACTTCTGCTTGCGCAGCAGCGCCAGCGTCCGCCTCTACGCGTGCTTGCTTCAATTGCTCTCCCAGCAGATGCGTACGCAAGAGGGCTTCTGTAAGCTGATGTTCGAGCGGCTTGTCGCGAGACGCGTCGCTGCCGGGCGCAGTCGACGGTCGTGAGTTATGCATCATGGCGATGTGATGTTAATCCTGAGACGGGACGGCTGATTCGACCGACAGCGAGATGTTCCGCATGGGTATTCCGATCAGTCCAGTCGATGACGTCGCGGCCTCCGACTTGAATACATAGGCGTCATGTACACGGAGCAGCAACTGCTCTCCGGGCAACGCGGCGTCCGCGACAATGACGTCGACAGCATAGTCGCCGGGCGCGAGAACCGGCATCAGGAAAGTGAACTCGGCAGCTATCTGTTCGTTTTCTGCAACGCTGAGCGGCTGCTCCGTGGAGACCCAGTACGTGTGATCGCCGAACAGCATGCGACCCAGTTTGTCCTTGACGGTGAACCCGACCACCGCTTCGGATATCGGATGGGCGACCGATGCCTTGATGCGCAGTGTTGCGAGTTCTCCGCCGGCCATCCAGAGCATCCGGTTGCCATCGTCTCTCGTCAGCTCTACCGATTCGAGCAATGCGCCGCCGCGGAGTGCGGTTCCGGTTTGCGAAGGATCGAAAGTGAAATTTCGGGCGGCTGCGGTTTCGCGAGACGAGTATCGGGCCCGCTGATCCAGTCTTTCTCCGTCATTGCTATCGAGGGCGGCCACTGGAGGCGCTGAGATACTGCTCTTGCCTTGCTGCGACTCGTAATAGGCTTGCAGGTAGCGATTGCTGACATCTTTTGGGTCGCCTTCGTCGACGATCACGCCGCGATCGATCCAGACGGCACGTGTACACAGGGTCCGGATTGCCGATGTGTCATGGCTCACGAACAGGATCGTGCCGGTCTGCATGAACTGGCGAAGAAAGCGCATGCATTTTTGCGTAAAGAACGCGTCTCCGACGGCCAATGCCTCGTCGATCACGAGAATATCGGCGTCGACGTGTGCGATCACCGCGAAGGCGAGGCGCACGAACATACCACTGGAGTAGGTCTTGATCGGCTGATCTATGAACTCGCCGATATCGGCGAACGCTTCGATCGCGGCAAAGCGTTGGTCGATCTGCTCTTTCGAGAGACCGTGTAGCTGTCCGTTCATGTAGACGTTTTCTCGCCCGGTGTATTCGGGTTCGAAGCCGGAGCCGAGCTCAAGCAAGGCCGCGATTCGGCCAGCCGTGCGAATTGAACCTTCGGTTGGGGATAGCGTCCCACAGATGATCTGCAGTAACGTGCTTTTCCCGGATCCATTTCTGCCGATGATCCCGACTGTTTCGCCGCGGTTCACTGTCAGATCAATGTGGCGCAATGCCCAGAAGGTTCGACCCGCGGCCTCTGCATGCCGGCGCAATCGGGTTTTGAGCTTCATGCCGGGGGCAAGGCGTGCGGCGAAGTTGAAAACCGACTGGACAAGACGGTCGGACGGCCGGTCATATGCTTTGAAGCCCTTGCCGAGCGACGCTACCTCGATGACGCGCTCAGATGACATCCGCGAACCCTTTTCGTGTTTTCTGGAACCATGCGAAACCGATCCACGACACGATCAGGCTGATCGCCAGATAGCCGCTCCAGATCGTCCAATCAATCGGCTTGCCCCAAATCAGGACGTTTCGGCTTTGTTCGATGGGGAAGGTCAGCGGATTCCAGTACACCAAGTTCCGGATGTTTTCGGGCAACGATGAAAGAGGAAAAAAGATCGGTGACAGGAACATCAGTGCGGTCACCAGAATGCCTATCGTTTGGCCAATGTCGCGCAGGTAGACACCGGTGGCCGACAGTAGCCACGAGATGCCCAGAATTAGCAAACAAAGCGGGGCCAGAACGACAGGCAGCAACAGCGCCGTGATCGGGACGCTGCCCTGGATTAGGAATTCGGCGACCAAGAGAATCGTGATGCTGACGAATGCGTGAAAGAGTGCCGAAAGCAAGCTGATGCACGGCAGGATTTCAAGCGGAAAGACGATCTTCTTGACGAAATTGGTGTTGACTAGTACTAGCGACGGCGCGCGGTTCACGCATTCCGAGAATATGTTGAACGTCAGCATGCCGGCGAAAAGCACAACCGCGAATTCGCTGTGCGAGCCTGGCGTCGATTGCCCGCCCCAGCGGGACTTGAACACCCCGCTGAACACGAACGTATACACGCTCAACATGAGGAGCGGGGTAAGCATCGACCAGAGGATGCCGAGTGCCGACCCTTTGTAACGCCCGACAGCATCTCGCCGGGCGAGATCGAACATGAGGCGGCGGTTCTTCACCAGCGATGTCAATAGGTACGTCGGCGAGGCACTGAAGCTTTGCATGGGTCTACGAACGGAAGCGGTGAGAGGCAGGAGTGGTTTCGAGTCTGCCCGAGCGGCCATATGCGGCGGAGGCCCGAATGTGGTACCCGAGACGGAATCAGGGGATTATCTCATAGCCTGTTTTGCTGTCCGCTGCATTCGGCACGCTTGGGCGTACCGAATGCATCACTGGTAACCAAATGTGTGTAGGGCCTCAAGCGCACTGTATTCGCAATGCGCGATGACGTCTGGCGAGAGCTGGCTTCTCCACGCACTGATCCGCTCGGGAAGGAACGGTTGCGCGAGGTTTAGGTGGCTCGGATTCGTGCGCAGCTCGGGGCCGCGTCGGCTTGCATCCAGCATCGACTCCTGGAACGGAACGTCGAGGAATCGCGTAAGTTGCTCGATGGTGGCTGCCGGTTGCAACACGAAATCCTCATATCGGATGAGCGCGTAATTCGGGCGATCCTTGAGCACGTGATACAGATGCAAATTTGTGTAACTCCAGATCCGCGGAAAATACTCATCGATGCCGGCAGGTGCCCAATCGACGTTCAGCAGCGATGCAACGGACCCGCGGACGTCGCGAATGATGTGAACGAACTTGATTGGGGCGTCGAGCAGGCCAGACTGTTCGAGCTTGCGGATCGACAGCAGGTCGTCCGGAGACTTGTCACCGCATTCCCGCTTGCCGAGCCGGTTTGCGAGTTCGCGATACAGTGCCTGAAGCGCGCCGGCGAGCGTAGGTTCGGCCGACTTGATTACGTTGCGGATGTCGTCTTCGGTGAAATGTTGTCCGAAAACCACGGGAAAGTCATCGGATGCAACCAGCGAATGCGCGATGACGTCAGCAGCCTTCTCCCAGTTCGAGATGCTTCCCGCGATGTGGGCGCTGGTGCTGATCAACGTCGTTTGCATCGGGATGAACAAGTCGGGGTGGAGGTTGAGTGTCTCTTTAAGCAGCGTCGTGCCGGAACGGGGCGAGCCGAAGATAATGAACATGTCGGGAGGAGGGTCTTTGCTGTTGCTGGGCGGGGCAAGTGCTGTCGCGGCGCCAAATCATCAATTATTGCAGATCGACGGGGATGAGGTTGTTACTTCCGGTTACCAGTGAAACCGATGGCGCTCGATGTTGCGGCTCGCGACGGGATATCCGGCGTCGATACCCGCCAGCTGCGGGGGCGGTTTGTTAAAATAGCGTGTTGCGCCCGGCTCGGTGAGCTGGGTAATTTGCAGTGGTGCGCGGATCGCGCCTTCGACGAAAGGGCTTCAATGTCACAGCAGATTGTCATTCGAGCATCAGGAGTGGCAAAAGGATTTCATTCATACGATTTGCCGGCGAATCGCCTCAAGCAGGCGGCGTTCAGCATGGCGAGCCGTATGCTACCGAGCCGCAAGGGGCGCGGTTACGCGCGGGCGAAATCGGATGCTTATGCCGATGTCTTCTGGGCGTTGAATGACGTCAGCTTCGAGGTCGCCAAGGGCGAAACGATCGGAATCATCGGCAGGAATGGTTCCGGAAAGAGTACGTTGTTGCAGATTGTCTGCCAGACGCTTTCGCCGACCCGGGGATCGATCGATACGGTTGGTAGGGTGGCCGCCTTGCTTGAGCTCGGCTCAGGGTTCGATCTCGAATATACGGGCCGCGAGAACATTTATCTGAACGCGCAGCTTCACGGGCTGTCGCGTCGCCAGATCGATGAGAGGCTCGACAGGATCATCGAGTTCGCTGATATCGGTGAATTTATCGACCAGCCGGTGAAGACGTATTCGAGCGGCATGTTTGTGCGGCTCGCATTTGCGGTCATCGCGCACGTGGATGCCGACATCCTTGTCGTGGACGAAGCGCTGGCGGTCGGTGACGCTTTCTTCAATCAGAAGTGTATGCGGTTCATGGACCAGTTTCGGAAAACTGGCACGATTCTATTTGTCAGTCACGACACGTCGACCGTCAAGAAGCTGTGCTCGCGTGTCATTTGGATTGACAAGGGCAAGGTCAAGCGCGAAGGGGATCCGGGGGCAGTGTGCGAGGCATATCTGGACGCCTATTTCGACGCTGCGCCTCCAACTGATGCGACGCCTGCGCAGACGCACACGTCAGGCCCGCGTGGCAGTGAGGCGCAAACCGATACGCGACTGTCGACAATCAACTTTACTCCCTTTCGTAACGACATCGAAGTGCTTCGGTTCGATCCCCATGCAGCCTCGTTCGGCAGTGGTGCGGCGCGCATTGTCAATGTCGAGTTCATCGATGATGCAAATGTGCCGCTCGCGTGGGCGGTGGGTGGAGAGTGCGTCACGCTGCAAGTGACCGCCGCTATTCACGATGACGTGCGCGCACCCATCGTCGGCTTTTTTTTAAACGATCACCTTGGCCAACCGTTGTTCGGGGAAAACACTTACCTGACTTACAAAGGCGAGAACTCATCATGTCGCGCCGGCGATACGCTGGTGGCTCGCTTCTCGTTTACGATGCCGCTTTTGCCGGTCGGCGAGTATGCGCTCAACGTGGCGATCGCTGACGGAACCCAGCAAAACCATGTGCAACTGCACTGGATTCATGACGCATTGCCGATTCACGTGCATTCGTCGAGTATTGAACATCACCTCCTTGCAGTGCCAATGCTGCGCGTGGGCGTTTCCGCTTCGTCAGTCGCGTAGCGCCAAGATTACTATGGCCAACGAATATTTGAAGATTTCCGAGCATGCATCGTCATCGCCAAGCCGCGATTCCGAAACGACGTCAGATCAGAACGACGATCTTGTCTGGGATGGTGAACGCTATATTCCCGGCATGTCGGCTCAGATCGAAATGGAGCACATGCATCGGTATCTCGTTGCGCGCAAGCTCGCGTCGGGGCTGCGTGTGCTCGACATCGCGTGTGGTGAAGGGTATGGGTCATTTGCGCTGTCTCGAACCGCGGCGTCCGTCGTAGGTGTCGACATCAGTGACGACGCGATTCACCACGCGCAATCCGCGTATGGTCGCGCGGCGGATAACCTGACGTTCGTCGTCGGATCAGCCGCTGACATTCCGCTGGCCGATGCAAGCGTCGACATGGTTGTGAGCTTCGAAACGATCGAACATCACGATCAGCACGAGGCGATGATGCGTGAGATTAAGCGGGTACTGCGTCCCGACGGTTTCGTCATCATTTCGAGTCCGAACAAGTACGAGTACTCCGATGTACCAGGATACTCAAACCCGTGGCATGTCAAGGAACTCTATCTGGACGAGTTCGAGTCTCTCTTGCATTCGCAGTTCTCACAAGTGGCGCTTTACGGCCAGCGGGTGATGACGGGATCAGTGCTCGCTGCGCTCGAGTTGCGCGAAGCGCCAATGCGTACGTTGCAACGGGACGATATGACGGGCGACGACGAGCATACCGGTATTGCTCGGCCGCTCTACTTCGTTGCGCTGGCATCGGACGTTAAGCTTCCAAGTCTCGACGTGACGATGTACGAGGTTGCCAATGTGGCCGGCGAGACGATTTCGAAGACCCAGAGTGGCCGAGTCGAATGTAAGGTGTACTGGCAGACGGATACGGACGAGTCGTGGTCCGAGCGTCATGCCATGGGATGTTATGTGCTTGGAGACGGAAACGAGCGCGTCGCGCATCTTGAATTGCGCGAGCCGGCAGCGGCGCTCAATGTGCGGAAGCTGCGTATCGACGTGACCGATCGCCCTGGCGTTGTCGATCTGATCGATGTCCAACTTGTCGATCCCGACGGGCGTGTTCTTTGGACATGGTGCAGCGATTTTGCCGGGAAACCGGAGGTGTCGGGCGCGTTCGTCCTTGAGGACGGTTGGCCGATAAAGCTCGTCGTCCCGGGTGACGATCCATGGTTTGAGTTGCCGGCGCCGGATCATGTATTGCAAAAACTGACCAATGGTTGCGCGTTATCGCTCCGCCTTTCGGTGCGTGCGGAGGCTGGTGCGATCGCGGAACTTGCGATCCGATCGGACGAACAGTTGAAGAAACTGAAAACGCATATTAGGGGAGCGATACAGGAAAGTGGTGTTGGGGAAACCATCGGTGACACAGTGACGTCCGGGAATGCCGTCGGCGAGGTCGGTATCGACGACGCGCTGAGGGGGCTTGCGCGCATGACGGATCGCCTCGAGACGGAACGGGTTATCCGCGAACGTCTCGAGGCGGAACTCGAAGAGAAAGAAAAATGCGCTGCGATCCTGTCCGAGAATGTGCTCGACCTCGAGCGCGAACTCGCGCGCATGACGGATCGCCTCGGGACGGAACGGGTTATTCGCGAACGTATCGAGACGGAACTCGACGAGAAAGAAAAATGCGCAGCGGTTCTGTCCGAGAATGTGCTCGGCCTTGAGCGCGAACGCGAGCGAATTTCAAACGAGCACCATCGCGCCGTTGACGAGTTGCGGCGGCGCGGCGAGCTACTCCGAACCGCGGCCGCTGATGCCGATGCGCGTGTAAGACAACGCGATGAATATATCAATGCGCTGTTTGCCAGCACGTCGTGGCGCATCACGAAGCCGCTTCGCTTTGCAAAGCGCCTGACGGTCGGGGGCGCCGAGCGTGCTGCGGCGATCCGCTCGGCGGGCAAGGTGCTCTATCGGCGACTCCCGGTTCCTCATTTCTTCAAGCGAAAGGTAAAGGGGCTCTTTTTCAGGGTGTTTCCGGGCGTGTTTGCGCATACGCGCGCGTATCAGGACTGGGCGGCGCTGCGTAGCCGGTTGCGTGGTGAGGTCGTAGCCGTGCCGGTCCAGGAGCATGCTGCTGCAGCGTCGGCGTCATCGTTCGTTGAGCCTGAACCGAAGGCTGATGAAATGAATCTCGCGGCGCAGCTTCTGCCGGTCATGGCGGTAAGCCCGTCGCAGGACTATCAGTCATTTCCGCCGACGGCGCCGCGAAAGGTGCCAGTGAAGGCTATCGCCTTCTACTTGCCGCAATTCCATCCGTTCCCGGAGAACGACGAATGGTGGGGGCGCGGCTTCACCGAGTGGACGAACGTAACGCGCGCCGTGCCCCAGTTCGCCGGGCATTATCAACCGCACTTGCCCGGCGAGCTCGGCTTCTACGATCTCCGGATCCCTGACGTGCAACGCCGTCAGGTTGAACTCGCGAAAGCGGCAGGGTTGGGCGGCTTCTGCTTCTACTTCTACTGGTTTGGCGGCAAGCGCTTGATGGAAGCTCCGATACGCCAGTATCTTGAACATCGTGAATTCGACCTGCCGTTTTGCCTGTGCTGGGCAAACGAGAACTGGACGCGTCGCTGGGACGGTCTGGATCAAGAACTGCTGATTTCGCAGCATCACTCGCCCGAGGACGATCTGGCGTTTATCGAGCATGTCGCTCAGTACATGCGCGACGCTCGTTATATCCGCATCGATGGCCGCCCACTGCTACTGGTGTATCGTCCGAATCTGCTTCCCGATGCGCTCGCCACCGTTGCGCGGTGGCGAGAGTGGGCTAGAGCAAATGGGCTCGGGGAGCTGTATCTCGCTTACACGCAGTCGTTCGAAAGGGTGGATCCGCGTGAATACGGATTCGATGCGGCCATCGAATTCCCGCCGAACAACAGTCAACCGCCGTCGAAGGCAGATAGCGTTACGTTGATCAATGGGGGTTACGCCGGCCATATCCTGGACTGGACGCATTATCTGGAGCGCAGCCGATCGTATCAGGATACCGAGTACCGCTTGTTCCGCGGTGTGACGCCATCGTGGGACAACGAGGCTCGCAAGCCTGGGCGCGGAACCGTATTTGTCGGCTCGACACCTAAGTTGTACGAGGAGTGGCTATGCAATGCAGCGACTGATACCGTGCGGCGGATCGGGAACCCGGATGAGCGTCTTGTCTTCATCAATGCGTGGAACGAGTGGGCAGAGGGGGCACACCTCGAACCGGATCGTCGGTACGGCTATGCGTGGCTGCAAGCCACTAACAATGCACTTTCGCGCGCAAGTGCGGCTGGCAGTGCGCGTCGTGTCCTGGTCGTCTCTCACGATGCCTACGCACACGGCGCACAGTTTCTCGCGCTCAATCTGGTTAAGACGCTGGCTGTGGAGTTCGGCGTCGACGTGGAGACCGTGTTGCTTGGCGAGGGGCCGCTGAAGTCGGAGTTCGAGCGTTGGGGGGCCGTTCACGACCTGGCCGGTGTCGATCCCGAGGGCGACGCGGCGCAGGCGTTGATCGACAAGTTGGTACAGCGAGGTTTTAGCGCTGCGATCTGCAACACGACCGTATCGGGGCTGTTTGCAGGGGCTTTGTCGCGCGCCGGCGTGAATTGCATCGCGCTCGTCCACGAACTTCAGGGCATGTTGGCCAAGCACGGGCTCGAACGTCACGCGGCGGAGATATCGCGGCATGCGGAAGCAGTCGTTTTTCCTGCCGAAATGGTGCAGCGCTCGTTCATGGAGTTCTCTGCCCTCGACGAGCAGCAGATTCGCGTGCGTCCGCAAGGGCTGTACAAACGCAATCAGATGCGAGGCGATGTCGCGCGCGCGCGTTCCGCGTTGCGCGAACGTCTCCATCTTCCGGGCGACGCGAAGATCGTGCTAGGCGTGGGTTATGCCGACTTCCGTAAAGGGATCGACCTGTATGCGCAGGCGGCAGCGAATCTCGCCGACCGAGACGATACCTATTTCGTGTGGGTAGGCCATTGGGAGAGCGCAGCAAAGGCCGCGGCTGATGAGATCGTTTTGGAACACAGTCTGCAACACAAGGTTGTGTTCACAGGACTCGATGCCGATACCGATCTTTATTATGCCGGCGCGGATGTGCTCGCGTTGACGTCGCGTGAGGATCCGTTTCCGTCCGTTGTGCTCGAGGCGTTAGAAGTGGGGGTGCCTGTCGTTGCGTTCGACGGAGCGAGTGGCAGTTGCGAACTGCTGAAGCGAGGCGGCGGTGTGGTTGTCCCATTCGAAGATGTTGGCGCTTTCGCTGCCGCGCTGCGCAATCTGATCGAGTCTCCGAAGCTTACGCAGGACCTCGGTTCGAAGGGGGCGCGAATCGTGGCGGACGAATTTTCGTTCCGCCACTACGTGTATGACCTCCTCGACATGCTGAACTGCGGATTCAAGCGCGTCTCTGTCGTTGTTCCCAACTATAACTACGAACGCTATATCGGCGAGAGATTGGATTCGATCCTCAAACAGACGTATCCAATCTATGAACTGATCGCGCTTGACGACAATTCGTCGGATGGGAGTGTGCCCGTGATCCGCGAGCATTTGGCGAATCAGAGCGTTGACAATCGCCTGTTCGTGAATAGTGTGAACTCGGGGTCGGTGTTTGCCCAATGGAAACGAGGCGTCGAGTTCGCGAGAGGCGATTTCGTGTGGATTGCCGAAGCGGATGATTTGTCACAGCCGGAGTTTCTCGCGACCGTCGTAAGTGGGTTCGACGATGAACAAACCGTGCTGAGTTACTGCGAATCGAAGCAGATGGCTGAAACGGGCGAGATCATCTGCGAACACTATCGCGACTACGTGGCGGACATCTCCGCCGCGAAATGGACCAAGGCGTATATCGACGACGGCGAGCGGGAAATATCCGAAGCGCTTGCCGTCAAGAACACCATCCCCAACGTCAGTGCGGTCGTGTTCCGGAGAGGGATCCTCAAGGATGTGCTTGAGCGCCACTTCGAGGACATTCGACAGTTTCGTGTCGCGGGCGACTGGATGGTGTATCTGCGGGTGATGGATCGCGGCAGGGTCGCGTTCGTCCCCGAGTCGCTCAACCTTCATCGCCGGCACGCCGCCAGCGTAACCATCGGCGGCGATGCCGAGGCGCTGCTCAAGGAGATTCGAACGGTTCAGCTATGGGTGCGCCGACATCATATGGTCGATGCTTCCATCGTCGAAATCGCGGATCGATATGCGCTGGAGCTTTGTTCCCAGTTCGATGTGGATGCGTTCGTGATTGATGAGATGAAGGAGTAGCGCGGCTCTAAAGAGGGGGCGGGTGATCTGCTATAGAAATCCTGGACAGAAACGAGTGTTAGTGTTTCGGAGCGAGTTTCCCAATGTGAACGGGAGGTTGGCGATGAAACGCAAACAGTACTCGGTGGAGCAGATCGTGGCGGCGTTCAAGCAGGCTGAGCTGGGCATGCCGGTGGCGGACCTGATCCGGCAGTTGGGGATTTCCGAGCAGACGTATTACCGCTGGAAGAAACAGTACGCGGGCCTGGAATCCAGGTCCGCGAGCCGAAGCAGCTCCAGGACGAGAATGCGCGGCTCAAGAAGCTGGTCGCGGAGCTGAGCCTGGACA
>NZ_JBYSWZ010000023.1:0-99361 GCF_058781685.1 Burkholderia sp. FW306-1C-G01B | reverse complement strand
CCGCCGCACCGGCTTCGGGCGCCGCCGCCGACGCATCGGCCGCCGCCGCAGCGTCCGCGCCGGCCGCACCCGCCGCGCCGACCGCACCGTTCTCCGTCGATTCGTCGAAGATCAGCGCCGGCGACACCGCGTGGATGCTGACCTCCACCGCGCTCGTGCTGTTCATGACGATCCCCGGTCTCGCGCTGTTCTACGCCGGCATGGTCCGCAAGAAGAACGTGCTCGCGACCGTGATGCAGAGCTTCGCGATCACCGCGGTGATCACGGTGCTGTGGACGGTGGTCGGCTACAGCCTCGCGTTCACGCCGGGCAACGGCTTCATCGGCGGCCTGTCGCGCGTGTTCCTGCACGGGATGAACTACATCAAGGGCGACAAGGCGACGACGCTGACCGTCAGCCACCTGGCGACGACGATTCCGGAGTCGGTCTACTTCGTCTACCAGATGACGTTCGCGATTATCACGCCGGCGCTGATCTGCGGTGCGTTCGCCGACCGGATGAAGTTCTCGGCGATGCTCGTGTTCATGACGCTCTGGTCGCTGATCGTCTATGTGCCGATCGCGCACATGGTGTGGGAGCCGACCGGCTGGCTGTCGGCCGACGGCGTGCTCGACTTCGCGGGCGGCACGGTGGTGCACATCAACGCCGGTATCGCGGGCCTCGTGTCGTGCCTGGTGCTCGGCAAGCGCGTCGGCTACGGTCGCGAATCGATGGCGCCGCACAACCTCGTGCTGACGATGATCGGCGGCTCGATGCTGTGGGTCGGCTGGTTCGGCTTCAACGCGGGCTCCGCGGTCGCGGCCGACGGCCGTGCCGGCTTCGCGATGCTGACCACGCAAGTGGCGACGGCCTGCGCGGCGCTCGGCTGGATGTTTGCCGAATGGATCGCGAAGGGCAAGCCGTCGGTGCTCGGTATCGTGTCGGGCGCGGTCGCGGGTCTCGTGGCGATCACGCCGGCCGCCGGCTTCGTCGGCGTGGCGGGCGCGCTCGTGATCGGCATCGCGGCGGGCGTGATCTGCTTCTGGTCGGCCACGTGGCTCAAGTCGAAGCTCGGCTACGACGATTCGCTCGACGCGTTCGGCGTGCACGGCGTGGGCGGGGTTCTCGGCGCGCTGCTGACGGGCGTGTTCGCGGTCAAGGACATCGGCGGCGCCGACGGCAGCCTGCTGCTGCAGGCGAAGGGCGTGCTGATCACGCTGGTCTACAGCGGCGTGCTGAGCTTCGTGCTGCTGAAGCTGATCGACCTGACGATGGGCTTGCGCGTGTCCGAAGAGGAAGAGCGCGAAGGCCTCGACGTGATCCTGCACGGCGAGCATGTCGAATAAGTCGTAAGGACGCACGGCGGGCCGCCGCGGAGACGGCGCCCGCCACGAATGAGCGCAGCGACTTCGGCCCGCCCACCCGGCGGGCTTTTTTTCTCCTGCCGCGTGCTGCCGTAGCGCATAACCCTTCGCGCTATCGGGTCAATAGCCGAAAACTTCCCCCAAACCCTTGCGAAGCCGGGAACAATCCCCAAATGGACAGGGCAATTGCTCTACAATCTTCATTCTCCCGCTCGCGAGTGATTCATGGTTCCCCACCTCGTTACCGCGTTGAACGGTCCGCTGCTCGAACTCGAGCGGAAGATCCTCGACGCGACGCCTGCGATCGAACGCTGGTTCAGGCTCGAATGGCAGGAACATACCCCGCCGTTCTATTGTTCGGTGGACCTGCGCAACGCCGGCTTCAAGCTGGCGCCCGTCGACGCGAACCTGTTCCCCGGCGCGTTCAACAATCTGCCGTCCGAAGTGCTGCCGCTCGCCGTGCAGGCCGCGATGGCCGCGATCGAGAAGATCTGCCCGGACGCGAAGAACCTGCTCGTGATTCCCGAGCTGCCGACCCGCAACGCGTTCTACCTGGAAAACGTCGCGCGGCTCGCGACGATCATGCGCCAGGCCGGCCTGAACGTGCGCTTCGGCTCGCTCGACCCGAGCATCACCGACATGACGCCGATCACGCTGGCCGACGGCCAGAAGATCGTGCTCGAACCGCTCGAGCGTTCGCAGCGCCGCCTCGGCCTGAAGAATTTCGATCCGTGCTCGATCCTGCTGAACAACGACCTGTCGGCCGGCATCCCGGCCGTGCTGGAAAACCTGCACGAGCAGTACCTGCTGCCGCCGCTGCACGCGGGCTGGGCCGTGCGCCGCAAGTCGACGCACTTCTCGTGCTACGACGACGTCGCGAAGAAGTTCGCGAAGATGGTCGGCGTCGATCCGTGGATGGTGAATCCGTATTTCGCACACGTCGAGGGGGTCGACTGGCAGGCGCATGAAGGCGAGCAGGCGCTTGCCGACGCGATCGACGGCGTGCTGAAGAAGATCGCGCGCAAGTACCGCGAATACGGGATCAGCGAGAAGCCGTACGTCGTCGTGAAGGCCGACGCGGGCACGGCGGGGCGCGGCGTGATGACCGTGCACGACGCGGCCGAGATCGGCCGCATGTCGAAGGCCGAGCGCGCGCAGATGGCCGAGTCGAAGGCTGGCCTCGCGGTGCGCGACGTGATCGTGCAGGAAGGCGTCTATACGTTCGAGCGCGTCGGCGACGAAGTGGCCGAGCCCGTCGTGTACATGATCGACCGCTATGTGGTCGGCGGTTTCTACCGCACGCACGGCGGCCGCGAGCGCGACCAGAACCTGAACGCGCCCGGCATGCACTACGTGCCGCTCGGCTTCGAGCACACCGCGCTGCCGGATGCCGGCGCCAAGCCGGGCGCCGCGCCGCCGAACCGTTTCTACATGTACGGCGTCGTCGCGCGGCTGTCGCTGATCGCGTCGTCGATCGAACTGGAAAAGACCGATCCCGAAGCCATCCAGGTGTAACGGACCTTCGCTACGTACAGGACCCGCATGGACATTCTCTTTATCGCCGACCCGCTCGAGCGCTTCAAGATCTACAAGGATTCGACCTACGCGATGATGGCGGAGGCCGCGCGGCGCGGGCACGTGATCTACACGTGCGAGCCGCACCAGCTTGCGTGGACCGGGTCGGGCGTCGAGGCGGACGTGCAGCGCGTGACGATCGTCGGCGATACGGCCGACCTGCATCGTCATCCGTGGTATGAGGCGGCCGCGCATGAATCCCGTCAAATGACGTCGTTCGGCGCGGTGCTGATGCGCAAGGATCCGCCGTTCGACATGGAGTACGTGACGGCCACGTGGATGCTCGAACTCGCCGAGCGCGCGGGCGCGCGGGTGTTCAACAAGCCGCAGTCGATCCGCGACCATTCGGAGAAGCTGGCGATCGGCGAGTTTCCGCAATTCGTCGCGCCGACGCTGGTCACGCGCGATGCCGCGCGGTTGCGCGCGTTCCACGCCGAGCACGGCGACGTGATCGTGAAGCCGCTCGACGGGATGGGCGGGATGGGCGTGTTCCGCGTGAAGGCCGACGGGATGAATCTCGGCGCGATCATCGAGATGCTCGGCCACGACGGCACGCGTTCGCTGATGATTCAGAAGTTCATTCCCGAGATCAAGGCCGGCGACAAGCGGATCCTGCTGATCGCGGGCGAGCCCGTGCCGTATTCGCTCGCGCGGATTCCGCAGGGCAGCGAGGTACGCGGCAATCTCGCCGCGGGCGGGCTCGGCGTCGCGCAGCCGCTGACTGCCCGCGATCGCGAGATCGCCGGGACGCTCGGGTCCGTGCTCGCGTCGCGCGGGCTGCTGCTGGTCGGCCTCGATGCGATCGGCGACTGGCTGACCGAGGTGAACGTCACGAGTCCGACGTGCTTCCGCGAGATCATGGAGCAGACGGGCTTCGACGTCGCCGCGATGTTCATCGACGCGCTGGAGCGTGCGGCCGCGTAGGCCGTTTTCCCGCGCAACCCCGGCGGCGGCCCGCGCAGGTCCCCCGTCGCCGGAGCAGCTTGACCGGCCTGCTACAATGCCCGCTCGCCCGGTGCCGTGATCGGCGCACCGAAGGCCCGGCGGTCGGGCCGACACTGTTGCAAGGCTGAACATGAAACGTTTCCCACACTCGCTACGCTCATTGCCCCGCCGCGGGGTATCGGCCCGCCAGGGGCGGCCGGGAGCGATCTGACATGGCCGGGATCCTGATCATCGCGCACGCACCGCTCGCCACCGCGCTGCGGGACTGCATCGCGCACATCTACGGCGGCGTGCCCGCGCGCATCGGCTGTATCGACGTGATGGCGGACAGCGATCCGACCCAGGTGATGGCGTTCGCGCACGCGGAACTCGCGCGGCTCAAGGAAGAGAACGGCGTGGTCGTGCTGACCGACATGTACGGCGCGACGCCCGCGAACATCGCGGGCCAGCTCGCGAAGATCGACAACGTGCGCGTGCTGGCGGGCGTGAACCTGCCGATGCTCGTGCGGGCCGTCTGCTATCGCACCGTGCCGCTCGACAAGCTCGTCGACAAGGCGCTGTCCGGCGGCGCGAAGGGCGTCCACGAAGTGGCGGCCGGCACGCCGCCGCCGCCGACGGAAGCCGGCTGCGGCCAGTGCGCGCCGATTCCGCCCGAACCGCAACCGCGCACCGAATCGCACTGATCATCCGTTTTCCGTTTTAGACAGCACCGCCGACGCGCGACGCCGGCGGTCCCGACCGACCCGACCGAGAATCATGCTTCAACAAGAAACCACCATCGTCAATAAATTGGGGCTCCATGCGCGCGCATCGGCCAAGCTTACGCAACTGGCCGGCAACTTCCAGTCGGAAGTCTGGATGACACGCAACGGGCGCAAGATCAATGCGAAGAGCATCATGGGCGTGATGATGCTGGCGGCGGGCATCGGCAGCACCGTGACGATCGAGACCGAAGGGGCCGACGAGCGGGAAGCGATGGACGCGCTGCTGAAGCTGATCGCCGACAAGTTCGGCGAAGGCCAGTAACCATCGCGCGGGATCGTTGCCGTTTCCAGCCAGAATGCCGCGGATTTCGCGGCATTTTTTTCGTCGGAAGCATTGATGTGGAATGCGCAATGCTGCAGTGCATGCAGTCAGCGGGGAGTCGCGGAATTTATAATCGCTAACCGGGGTCATAAGCGCATCGCAGCAGTGTGCCGCGGCTTTACTTGTACAGAGGAGGTGCGCGTGTCCTTCACGCTGCAAGGCATTCCCGTCTCACGAGGTATCGCGATCGGGCGAGCGTATCTGATCGCGCCGGCGGCGCTCGACGTCGCCCATTACCTGATCGAGGCGAACCAGATCGACGCCGAGGTCGAGCGTTTCCGCACGGCGCTCGACGTCGTGCATCACGAACTCGAAGCGCTGCGCGCCGACCTGACCGACGACACGCCGAGCGAAGTGGGCGCATTCATCGACGTCCACATGATGATCCTGAGCGACGCGATGCTCGTGCAGGAAACCATCGACCTGATCCGCACCCGCCGCTACAACGTCGAGTGGGCGCTGACCGAGCAGCTCGAGCTGCTCACGCGCCACTTCGACGACATCGAGGACGAATACCTGCGCGAGCGCAAGGCCGACATCGAGCAGGTGGTCGAGCGCGTGCTGAAGGCGCTCGCCGGTGCGCCGTCCGCGTCGCAGGCGCTCGACCGCGCGGCTGCGAACGGCACCAACGAGATGATCGTCGTCGCGCACGACATCGCGCCGGCCGACATGATGCAGTTCAAGACGCAGTCGTTCCAGGCGTTCGTCACCGACCTCGGCGGGCGCACGTCGCACACGGCGATCGTCGCGCGCAGCCTCGGCATTCCGGCCGCGGTCGGCGTGCAGCATGCGAGCGCGCTGATCCGCCAGGACGACCTGATCATCGTCGACGGCGACCAGGGCATCGTGATCGTCGATCCCGCGCCGATCGTCCTCGAGGAATATTCGTACCGCCAGTCCGAGAAGCTGCTCGAGCAACGCAAGCTGCAGCGCCTGAAATTCTCGCCGACGCAAACGTTGTGCGGCACCAAGATCGACCTGTACGCGAACATCGAGCTGCCCGACGACGCGAAGGCGGCCGTCGAGGCCGGCGCGGTCGGCGTCGGCCTGTTCCGCTCCGAGTTCCTGTTCATGCATCAGAAGGAGATGCCGGAGGAGGAGGAGCAGTTCGCCGCATACAAGCGGGCCGTCGAGTGGATGAAGGGCATGCCGGTGACGATCCGCACGATCGACGTCGGCGCGGACAAGCCGCTCGAGGCGCTCGACGAGGGCTACGAGACGGCGCCGAACCCGGCGCTCGGCCTGCGCGCGATCCGCTGGAGCCTGTCCGAGCCGCAGATGTTCCTCACGCAGTTGCGCGCGATCCTGCGCGCGTCTGCGTTCGGCCAGGTAAAGATCCTGATCCCGATGCTCGCGCACGCGCAGGAGATCGACCAGACGCTCGACCTGATCCGCGAGGCGAAGCGCCAGCTCGACGACGCGGGGCTCGCGTACGATCCGAACGTGCGCATCGGCGCGATGATCGAGATTCCGGCCGCGGCGATCGCGTTGCCGCTGTTCCTGAAGCGGTTCGATTTCCTGTCGATCGGCACGAACGACCTGATCCAGTACACGCTCGCGATCGACCGCGCGGACAACGCAGTCGCGCACCTGTACGACCCGCTGCATCCGGCCGTGCTGCACCTGATCTCCTATACGTTGCGCGAAGCGAAGCGCGCGGGCGTGTCCGTGTCGGTGTGCGGCGAGATGGCGGGCGATCCGGCGCTCACGCGCCTGTTGCTCGGGATGGGGCTCACCGAGTTCTCCATGCACCCGAGCCAGCTGCTCGTCGTGAAGCAGGAGATCCTGCGCGCGCACCTGAAGGCGCTCGAGAAACCGACGGCCGACGTGCTTGCCGCATTCGAGCCGGAGGAAGTGCAGGCGGCGCTGAAGCGGCTGTCGGTCGCCGAGCCGCGCGCGGATGCGGCCGCTTAGGTCGCTTAGGTCGCTTATGCCGCTCAGGCGCCCGCGTCGCCGCTAACTGCCGTGAAGTGTCGTGCATGCGCCGGCCGGCGCATGCGTCCGACGCGCGTCAGTGCCGGCCCCCGCACACGGGGCAGTCGGCCTGGCGCGCGATTTTCATCGTCGTCCATTCCATCCGCAGCGAATCGAGCATCATCAGCCGCCCGTTGAGCGTCGTGCCGATTTCGCCGATCACGCGCAGCGCTTCGGCGGCCTGCATCGCGCCGATGATCCCGACCGTCGGCGCGAACACGCCCATCGTCGCGCACGCGACTTCCTCGAACGGCTGGTCTTCCGGAAACACGCACGCATAGCAGGGTGCAGTTGCATCACGGAAATCGAACGTGCTGATCTGGCCGTCGAAGCGCAGCGCGGCGCCCGACACGAGCGGCACGCCGTGCGCGACGCACGCGCGGTTGATCGCATGCCGCGTCGCGAAGTTGTCGGTGCAGTCGAGCACGACGGTCGCGGCCGGCACGTGCGCGTCGAGCCACGCGTCGTCGACGCGCTCCGCGACCGCGTTCACCTTCACCTCGGGGTTCAGTTGCGCGAGCGCGTCGCGCCCCGATTCGACCTTGGCGCGGCCGACCGATGCCGTCACGTGCAGGATCTGCCGCTGCAGGTTCGTGAGGTCGACGGTATCGGCGTCGACGAGCGTGATCGTGCCGACTCCCGATGCCGCGAGGTACATCGCGGCAGGCGAGCCGAGGCCGCCCGCGCCGACGACGATCGCGTGCGCGTCGAGAAAGCGCTGCTGCGCCTCGATGCCGATTTCATCGACGAGGATGTGGCGGGAGTAGCGAAGGAGTTGATCGTCGTTCATGGGGAGATCGGGCGAAGCATGCCGCCGCCGGTGGCGCGGGCGTATCTGCGTATTCTAGGCGCACATGAAAAACGGGCCATCGCGGTCTTCCCGCGATGGCCCGTCGGATGCCGGCCGGCGCTTACTTCGGCGCCGACGCGGGCTTCGGTGCGGCCGGCTTCGCGCCCGCGCCCGATGCCTTCGAGACCGCGGCAGCCTTGCCGGCCGGGCTCTTCGTCGTGCTCTCGGCGAGCAGCGACTTCGATTCCTGGACGGTCTTGCCCTCGAGCTTGTTGAGCGCCTGCTGCATCATGAAGTCGTCGGCGCTGCCGAACTCGATCGGCTTGCGATCGCGATCCTTCTGGCGTTGCTCCGGCGTCTTCTTGTCGTTCTGCTCTTCGAGGACGCGCAGTTGATCCATCCGGCGCTGCTCGCGCTCTTCCTGTTCCTTCTTCTCGTTCGGGTCCTGCGTGTTCGCGAGGTGGTTCGTGTAGTCGACCTCGCGCGTCACGAGCACGTCGTCCGGATCGCCGTCCGCGTACTGATCGACCGGCACGTCGGGCGCGATGCCCTTGTTCTGGATCGAGCGGCCGCTCGGCGTGTAGTAATACGCGGTCGTCAGGCGCAGCGCGGTGTCGGCCGTCATCGGGCGGACCGTCTGCACCGAGCCCTTGCCGAACGTCGTCTTGCCCATGATCTGCGCGCGCTTCGAATCCTGCAGCGCGCCGGCGACGATTTCCGACGCGGACGCCGAATACGCGTTCGTCAGCACGATCATCGGCACGGTCTTGAAGACCGGCGGCAGGTTCTTCAGCGGATCGCCGTCGAAGGACGGCAGGCGATAGTTGTCGTACGTATCGCGGTAGACCTGCTTCGAATCGGGGATCTGGCCGTTGGTCGACACGACGACGGAGTCGGGCGGCAGGAACGCGCCGGCAACGCCGACCGCGCTCTGCAGCAGGCCGCCGCCGTTGTTGCGCAGGTCGAGGACCAGGCCCTTCAGGTTCGGCTGCTGGCGCGCGATGTCCTGCAGCTTCGCGGCGAGATCGGGCGTCGTGCGCTCCTGGAAGCTCGTGATGCGGATATATGCGTAGCCCGGGTCGAGCATCTTCATCTTCACGCTCTGGACCCTGATGATCGCGCGCGTGACCGTGACCGGGAACGTGCGGTCGTCGCTCTTGCGGAAGATCGTCAGCGTGACCTTGGTGCCCGGCTCGCCGCGCATCTGCTTGACGGCCTTGTCGAGCGTCATGCCGCGCACCGGCTTGTCGTTGATGCGCGTGATCAGGTCGCCCGGACGGATGCCGGCGCGGAATGCGGGGGTGTCCTCGATCGGCGAGATCACCTTGACGAGGCCGTCTTCCTGCGAGATCTCGATGCCGAGACCCGCGAAGCGGCCCTTCGTCTGCTCCTGCAGCTCGTCATAGTCGGTCTTGTCGAGGAACGACGAGTGCGGATCGAGGCTCGACACCATGCCCTTGATTGCCGCCGTCAGCAGCTTCTTGTCGTCGACCGGTTCGACGTACTCGCGCTTGATCTGGCCGAATACTTCCGCGAACAGGCGGAGCTGGTCGAGGGGAAGCGGCGCCGTGGCGGTCTGCTCGGCCGACGCGGAAATCTGCAGCGTGGCGAACACGCCCGTGGCGAGGCCCGCGGCAATCAGGCCGATGTTCTTCAATTTCATTCGCATAGAGAGTCTGGTGCGGTCGGGAAGCGCGTGGCGGTAGCGGGGATGTAGCGGACAAGTATAACTGTTCGTCCGATAACTCAGTGGAACGCAGCGAAAAGCGGCGAACAGGTGCCATGAGCCGGGCCCGGAGCAGGCCCGGCGGGGCGCCGCCGGGCGCGCTGCGGGTTCGAAAGCGGGTTCGACCGCAGCGGGGCCGCGAAGGTTCGCGCGGCGTGCCGCGCCGGATGCGGCACGCCCGGCGCGACGGGCGTCAGCCCGCCTTGCCCTGCTTCGCGACGGCGGCCTGCGCCTGCGCGATCGCGTCCTGGTCGCCGAGGTAATAGTGCTGGATCGGCTTCAGGTCCTCGTCGAGTTCGTACACGAGCGGCACGCCGTTCGGGATGTTCAGGCCGACGATGTCGCTGTCCGAGATGCCGTCGAGGTACTTGATCAGCGCGCGCAGCGAGTTGCCGTGCGCGGCGATCAGCACCTGCTTGCCGGCGCGGACCGCGGGCGCGATCGACTCGTTCCACAGCGGCAGCACCCGCGCGACCGTGTCCTTCAGGCACTCGGTGAGCGGCAGTTGCTCGCGCGGCACCTTCGCATAGCGCGGATCGTTGAACGGCGCGCGCTCGTCGGTCGGCTCGAGCGCGGGCGGCGGCGTGTCGTAGCTGCGGCGCCAGACGAGCACCTGGTCGTCGCCGAACTTCGCGGCCGTTTCCGCCTTGTTCAGCCCCGACAGTGCGCCGTAGTGGCGCTCGTTCAGGCGCCACGAGTGGACGACCGGCAGGTACATGAGGTCCATCCGGTCCTGCACGTGCCACAGCGTGCGGATCGCGCGCTTGAGCACCGACGTGTACGCGATGTCGAACGTGTAGCCGGCCTCCTTGAGCAATTCGCCGGCCTGGTAGGCCTCGTTGCGACCCTGTTCGGTCAGGTCGACGTCGACCCAGCCGGTGAAGCGGTTTTCCTTGTTCCACGTCGATTCGCCGTGGCGGATGAGAACGAGTTTGTACATGGATCTTGCGGTCGGTAGTGAAGGAAGCGGTGCGCGTCGCGCGGCACCCGACCCGGGCCCGCCATCGCGCAAGGCGGTTATTTTATAATGGCGGGATTGTCCTCATCCGATTTCTCTTTTTCCGGCGGAATTCCGTGACGTTCTTTACCGATTACACGAACCTGGCCCTCATCGCGATCCTGCTGGTATCCGGCGGCCTGCTGGCGTGGCCCGCCCTGCGCCGCGGCCGCGGCGGCCTGTCGGCCGCGGAGGCCACCCAGCTCATCAACCGCCGCAATGCGGTCGTGATCGACGTGCGCGCCGCGTCCGATTTCGCCGCCGGCCACCTGCCGTCGGCGCGTCAGGTCGCGGCGGGCGAGATCGGCGCGAAGATCGCGCAGGTCGCGAAGAACAAGAGCACGCCGGTGCTGCTCGTCTGCCAGAATGGCCAGCAGTCGCAGAAGGCGGCGCGCGAGGTCGAGGCGGCGGGCTACGCCGAGGTGCATGTGCTCGAAGGCGGCGTGGCTGCCTGGCAGCAGGCCGGGATGCCGGTCGTCAAACAAGGAGTAGCGAAGTGAACAAGGTTCTGATGTACAGCACGCAGGTGTGTCCGTATTGCATGCAGGCCGAGCGCCTGCTGAAGCTGCGCGGTGTCGAGCAGATCGAAAAGGTGCTGATCGACCGCGATCCGGCGCGCCGCGAGGAAATGATGACGCGCACGGGGCGCCGCACGGTGCCGCAGATCTATATCGGCGACACGCACGTCGGCGGCTACGACGATCTGTCGAAGCTCGACCGCGAAGGCGGGCTCGCGCCGCTTCTGCAAGCGGCCTGATTAGGGCAGAATGGCCGCCGGCTGCGCCGCGGCTCGGGCGCGCAGGATTCATCCGTGGCGGCCGGCGAGAAGCCGGGCCGCTCCGTCACCACTTTTAGGGAAACACCATGTCCGACGTCGAAAACCAACCGTTCTTCAACATCCAGCGCGTCTACCTGAAGGATATGTCGCTCGAGCAGCCGAATTCGCCGGCTATCTTCCTCGAGCAGGACATGCCGTCGGTTGAAGTCGAAGTCGACGTCAAGGCCGACCGCCTCGCGGAAAGCGTGTTCGAAGTCGTCGTGTCGGGTACCGTCACCGCGAAGGTGAAGGACAAGGTCGCGTTCCTGATCGAAGCGAAGCAGGCCGGCATTTTCGACATTCGCAACATTCCGGACGAACAGCTCGACCCGCTGGTCGGCATCGCTTGCCCGACGATCCTGTTCCCGTACCTGCGCTCGAACATCGCCGACGCGATCACGCGCGCGGGCTTCCCGCCGATCCACCTGGCGGAAATCAACTTCCAGGCGCTGTACGAGCAGCGTCTCGCGCAGCTTCAGCAGCAGGCCGGCGCCGCAGGCGCGCCGAACGGCACGACGCTGAACTGACGTTTCACACGGACCGGTGCTGGGTATGAAAGTAGCCGTTCTCGGCGCCGGTGCCTGGGGCACCGCGCTCGCGGGCCATCTGGCCGCGCGGCACGATACGCTTCTGTGGGCGCGCGACGCCGCGCTCATCGCCGGGCTGCAGGCCCGGCACGAAAATTCCCGCTATCTGGACGGCATCGCGCTGCCTGACGCATTGCGCTACGACGCCGATCTCGGCGCCGCGCTCGCGCATGGCGCAGCGGACGACGCGCTGTGCGTGATCGCCGCGCCTGTGGCCGGCCTGCGCACGCTGTGCCACGCGATGCACGACGCAGGCTGCGTGCCTGCGCACATCGTCTGGGTCTGCAAGGGCTTCGAGGCCGACACGCATCTGCTGCCGCATCAGGTGATCGCGGCCGAGCTGCCCGAACAGCGCAGCAACGGCGTGCTGTCGGGGCCGAGCTTTGCGCGCGAGGTCGGGCAGTCGCTGCCCGTCGCGCTGACGGTGGCGAGCGCGTCCGCCGAATGCCGCGAGCGCACGCTCGCCGCGTTCCATCACGGCGCGATGCGGATCTATACGGGCGACGACGTGGTCGGCGTCGAGGTCGGCGGCGCGGTGAAGAACGTGCTCGCGATCGCAACCGGCATTTCCGACGGCCTCGGCCTCGGGCTGAACGCGCGCGCCGCGCTGATCACGCGCGGCCTCGCCGAAATGTCGCGGCTCGGCGTCGCGCTCGGCGGCCGTGCGGAAACCTTCACGGGCCTCACGGGCCTCGGCGACCTGATCCTCACCGCGACGGGCGACCTGTCGCGCAACCGCACGGTCGGCCTGCAACTGGCGGCCGGCCGCACGCTGAACGACATCCTCGGTGCGCTCGGCCACGTGGCCGAAGGCGTGCGCTGCGCGCAGGCCGTGCTGGCGATCGCGCACGCGCAGTCGATCGAGATGCCGATCACCGAAGCCGTGTGCGGCGTGCTGTTCGACGGCATCGCGCCGCGCGACGCCGTCAGCGGCCTGTTGCGGCGCGACGCGCGCGCCGAGTAGCACGGCCGGGCGCCGCCCGGCGCGGTCGCGCCAAGCGCGCGGCGCCAAAGCGCACTACGCTTGAACAAGTCTCCGGCGTTTCGGGAGGTTGTCATGCTGCAGATCCATTCCACCACGCTCGATGCGCAACTCGTCGACATCACGACGCTCGATGTCGACGTGATCGTCAACGCGGCGAACGGCTCGCTGCTCGGCGGGGGCGGCGTCGACGGCGCGATCCACCGCGCGGCCGGCCCCGGCCTGCTCGCCGAGTGCCGCACGCTCGGCGGCTGCGAGACGGGCGACGCGAAGCTCACGCGCGGCCACGGGCTGCCGGCGCGCTACGTGATCCATGCGGTCGGGCCGGTGTGGCACGGCGGCGATCGCGGCGAGCCCGACCTGCTCGCATCGTGCTATCGGCGCGCGATCGAGCTGGCCGAAGAGGTGGCCGCGACGTCGATCGCGTTTCCGGCGATCAGTTGCGGCATCTACCGTTATCCGGCCGGCGAGGCCGTCGACATTGCAGTCGGCACCGTCGTCGAAATGCTGCCGCAGGCGCCGAGCCTCGCACGCGTGGTGTTCGCGTGCTTTTCCCCCGACATCCACGACCTGTATTGCGCGCGGCTCGCGCGGGCCTGACGCGGCCCGCGCCGCGCATGCGTCATGCGCCGCCTTCGAAGCCGGCCTGGCGCCACGCCTCGAACACGACCACCGCGACCGTGTTCGACAGGTTCAGGCTGCGGTTGTCCGGCCGCATCGGCAGGCGCACGCGCTGTTCGTTCGGGAAGCGTTCGAGCAGCGCGGCGGGCAGGCCGCGTGTCTCCGAGCCGAACACGAACCAGTCGCCCGGCAGGAACGCATGATCGTGGAAGCGGCCCGAGCCGCGTGTCGTGAACGCGAACATTCGCGCGGGATCGGGCGATTCGGCCGCGACGAAGGCGTCCCAGTCGCGGTGCACGCGCATCTGCGCATATTCGTGATAGTCGAGGCCGGCGCGGCGCATCCGTGCGTCGTCGAGCGGGAAGCCGAGCGGCTCGATCAGGTGCAGGTGCGCGCCGGTGTTGGCGCACAGGCGGATCACGTTGCCGGTGTTCGGCGGAATTTCGGGAGCGACGAGGACGACGTTGAACATGTTTCGGTTTGGCTGGGCCGGCCGGGGCGGAGCAACGCGCGCTCGTTCCCGGCCGGCCGGTTCGTGACGGCCGCGGCCGCGTGCAGGCGGCCGGCCTCTCTATTTAATTAATCCCTGGCGGTGCGCAGCGCAACCAGATTCGTCACGCGCGCGGCGCCTGCCGCCTTCAATGCGTGCGCGGCGGCCGCGAACGTCGCGCCGGACGTCATCACGTCGTCGACGAGCGCGACGTGGCGGCCCGCGACGTCGCCGGCCACCGCGAATGCCGACATCACGTTGTCGCGCCGCGCGCGCAGGGCGAGCCGCGACTGCGGCGCGGTGTCGGCGACGCGCGCGAGCAGCGCCGCATCCGCGGGCACGCCGAGCCGCCGCGCGAGCGGCCGCGCGATCGCCCATGCCTGGTTGTAGCCGCGCGCGACGAGCCGCCGGTGCGACAGCGGCACCGGCGCGACCAGGTCGAAGCCGCCGGTGCCGCGCGTATCGTCGACGAGCCGGGCGAGCCGGGCCGCGAATTCGGCGCCGAGCGCGAGCCGCGCATGAAACTTCAGGCCGCGCGCGAGCCCGTCGAGCGGCGCACGGTAATCCGCGAGCGCTAGCGTCGCATCGAACGGCGGCATCGCGGTGCGGCACGCGTCGCACCGGTACGCGGTCGTGCGGCCGGCGCCGCTGTGCCCGCCACGGAGCGGGCGCGAACGCGGTTGGCCGACGCCCAGCGGCAGCGCGCAGACGTCGCAGCGCAGCCGCGCTTCATTCCAGTACGCGGCGTCGCAAGCAATGCAAATCACGGTATGTGACAAATTGCCGCACAGTGCGCAGCGATTCGGCAGCGCGACCGCGGCGACGCGCGCAGCCAGCGCGCGAACCTGCGACAAAACGACGCGCATCGTGCGCGGAGCGGAACTGCGGATCATTGCGAACACTCCTGGCGGCCCCGTCTCGATGAAGCCTGCGGGGCGAGCGAGTATACTTCGGGCTCTTCGCCAGTGTGCCCGACATGTCCCCAGCTTCGACTTCAACAGGCCGTCCGGCCAATGACGCCAGGCGCCTGCGGCGGATCTTCGATCGCCGTGCCGCCACGTTCGACGCGGTCGCGTTCCTGCCGCGCGAGATCGCGCAGCGGATGAACGAGCGTCTCGAATACATCAAGGTGAGCCCCACGGCCGTGCTCGATGCGGGCTGCGGCCCGGGCGACGATCTGCCGGCGCTGCGCGCGCGCTTTCCTGAAGCGCCCGTATTCGGCGTCGACCTGTCCGGCGCGATGCTTGCGCGGGCCGGTCAGCGCGAGGTCGAACAGACGAGCTGGCGCCGCTGGCTGCCGGCCTCGCTCGGCCGGGCGCTGGGCCAGCGCGGCCCGCGCGTCGCGCAGGCCGACTTCGCCGCGCTGCCGTTCCCGGGCGGCGCGTTCGACCTGATCTGGTCGAATCTCGCGCTCCACTGGCATTCGCGCCCCGACGCCGTGCTGCCCGAATGGCAGCGCGTGCTGCGCGTGAACGGGCTGCTGATGTTCAGCACGCTCGGCCCCGACACGCTGCGCGAGCTGCGCGCAGCCTGCACGGATGCCGAAGCGGCGCTCGGCATCGCACAGCCCGCCGCGCGCGTGATCGATTTCGTCGACATGCACGACCTCGGCGACATGCTCGTCGAGAGCGGCTTCGAGATTCCCGTGATGGACCAGGAAGTGCTGACCGTCACGTACAAATCCCCCGATTCCCTGCTGGCCGACGTGCGCCGCTGGGGCGCCTATCCGTTCGAGCGGGCGGCGCCGCAGCGTGCGACGCGACGCTTTCGCGCGGCGCTCGGCGACGCGCTGGAAGCGCGCCGGCGCGCGGACGGTACGATTGCGCTGACCTTCGAGGTGATCTACGGCCACGCATGGAAGGCCGTGCCGCGCACGACCGCCGAAGGGCACGGGATCGTGCGCATCGAGGACATCGGAAAGGGGCGTCCGAAGAATCGGTAAAGCGGTAAAGAGGGGTTTTGTTATGTCCGAAATTAGCGGTGCAAAGCGGGGTCGAATTGGCGCCCAAAATGGCCGGAAAGCTTGTCGCGCTTGGCTTGGCGGGCGATAGGCGCTTGCTTGTGGATGCCATTGAACCCGCCTATAATGCGTCAGCTTGTCGTCCCGGGGTCCCCGCAATACGGGGCGACGAGTCCGATGCAGGCATGCATCGCATGCCATTCGCGTGAGGCGGCGATGGAAGCAGCGAGGGTTTTGGCGGAGACGACGAACGGCGAGCCGGTCCTCGAAGACTGGCTCATGAAACGCAACTGTTCGGCGTCGCCGCGCCAGTTCGTGCTGTTTTACGCGTCGCTCGCGGGCTTCTCGCTGGTGATCGCGACGTTGCTGATGTGGCGGGGGGCTTGGCTCGTCATGCCCTTCACCGGAATCGAGTTGCTGGCTGTGGGTGTCGCATTCGCGATCTATGCTCGCCATGCGGTCGATTACGAACGCATCAGGCTGTTCCCGCACCGGCTCGTGATCGAGCGGATGGATGCGGAGCGGCTCACGCAGATCGAATTCAACCCGCGCTGGGTGCGGGTCGAGCCGGGCGCGACGCCACGCGATCCGATTCGGCTGGTATCGCGCGGGCAGACCGTCGTAATCGGGCAGCATCTCGCGCAGTACAAGCGTGCGCAGTTCGCCGACGAACTGCGCATGTCGCTCAGGCGCTGCGGCTGACGAGGCGCGGGCACCGGCCGGGAACAGGCCGGCGGCTTGCGACGGGGGAGGGTTTGAATGGAAATTTTGGGTAAGGATGCTATGAAAACAATCAAGCGAGCCCTCACGGGCGTGCTGGCATGCAGCGGATTGCTCTTTGCCGGTGCCGCCCTGGCGGTCGGTGATAGCCCGGGCGGCCCCCGCGTCAACGAGATCAACTTTCAGCCGCCGGTCACGAAAATCGCCGAGGAGCTCTACGATCTCCACACGATGATGCTGATCCTGTGTACGGTGATCTTCGTCGGCGTGTTCGGCGTGATGTTCTATTCGATCTTCGCGCACCGCAAATCCAAAGGCCACAAGGCCGCCAATTTCCATGAAAGCACGACCGTCGAGATCATCTGGACGATCGTGCCGTTCGTCATCGTCGTGCTGATGGCGCTGCCGGCGACGAAGGCCGTCGTCGCGATGAAGGACACGACCAACGCCGATCTCACGATCAAGGTCACCGGCTACCAGTGGAAGTGGGGCTACGACTACGTGAAGGGCCCGGGCGAGGGCATCGGCTTCCTGTCGACGCTGACCACCCCGCGCGACGAAGTGATGGGCAAGAAGCCGATCACCGACACCTATCTGCAGGAAGTCGACAACCCGCTCGTCGTGCCGGTCAACAAGAAGATCCGCATCATCACGACCGCGAACGACGTCGTCCACTCGTGGTACGTGCCCGCGTTCGGCGTGAAGCAGGATGCGATTCCCGGCTTCGTGCGCGACACGTGGTTCAAGGCCGACAAGGTCGGTACCTTCCGCGGTTTCTGTACCGAGCTGTGCGGCAAGGAACACGCGTACATGCCGGTCGTGGTCGAAGTTCTGTCGGAAGACGACTACGCGAAGTGGGTCACCGCGCAGAAGGCCAAGCTGGCCGGCGCGGCGGTCGATCCGAACAAGGTCTACACGATGGCCGAACTCGTCGCGCACGGCGAGGAAGTCTACAAGGCGAACTGCGCGGCCTGCCACCAGGTGAGCGGCAAGGGCCTCGGCGCATTCCCGGCGATGGACGGCAGCCCGATCGTGAACGGCCCGATCGCCGGCCACGTCGAGCGCGTGCTGCTGGGCAAGGGCGCGATGCCGTCGTGGGCGTCGCTGTCGGACCTCGACATCGCATCGGTCGTCACGTACGAGCGTAATTCGTGGGGCAACCACAAGAACGACCTGCTGCAGCCGAAGCAAGTGGCTGACGCGCGCAACGGCAAGATGCCGGAAGACACGGCAGGCGCAGCGGCGCCGGCCGAAGCGGCTTCGGCACCGGCGCAAGCCGCGTCGGGCGCAGCCGAGCAACCGGCGGCAGCGTCGGCAGCGGCATCGGCCGCGTTGTCGACGATCTACTTCGAGACGGGCAAGAGCGTGCTGCCGGCCGACGCGAAAGCGGCGATCGCCGCCGCGGCCGACTATGCGAAGGCACATCCGGACGCGAAGCTCGCGCTGTCGGGTTTCACCGACAAGACGGGCTCGGCCGACGCGAACGCCGAACTGGCGAAGCACCGCGCACAAGCCGTGCGCGACGCGCTGAAGGCAGCAGGCGTGGCGGAAGACCACATCATCATGAAAAAGCCGGAAACGATCACGGGCGGGGCTGACGCTAAGGAAGCCCGGCGTGTCGAGATCGGTCCGGCGGCTTGACGTGTCGCTGAGTTAGTCGACGTATTCGCATTAGGAGATTCTCATGTCTAGCATCGGGCACGACGTAGCCGCGGACCACGCGCACGACGACCACGCGCACGAAACCCCGCATGGCTGGCGGCGCTGGCTGTTCGCCACCAACCACAAGGACATCGGTACGCTGTACCTGCTGTTCTCGTTCATCATGTTCCTGTCGGGCGGCGTGATGGCGCTCGGCATTCGTGCCGAACTGTTCGAGCCGGGCCTGCAGATCATGCGTCCGGAGTTCTTCAACGAACTCACGACGATGCACGGCCTGATCATGGTGTTCGGCGCGATCATGCCGGCGTTCGTCGGCTTTGCGAACTGGATGATTCCGCTGCAGATCGGCGCGTCCGACATGGCGTTCGCGCGGATGAACAACTTCAGCTTCTGGCTGCTGCCGGTCGCGGCAGTGCTGCTGGTCGGCTCGTTCTTCGCGCCGGGCGGCGCGACGGCCGCCGGCTGGACGCTGTACGCGCCGCTGTCGACGCAGATGGGCCCGGGCATGGACTTCGCGATCTTCGCGGTCCACATCATGGGCGCGTCGTCGATCATGGGCGGGATCAACATCGTCGTGACGATCCTGAACATGCGCGCGCCGGGCATGACGCTGATGAAGATGCCGATGTTCGCGTGGACGTGGCTGATCACGGCCTACCTGCTGATCGCCGTGATGCCGGTTCTGGCAGGCGCGATCACGATGGTGCTGTTCGACCGTCACTTCGGCACGTCGTTCTTCAACGCGGCAGGCGGCGGCGACCCGGTGATGTACCAGCACATCTTCTGGTTCTTCGGCCACCCCGAGGTGTACATCATGATTCTGCCGGCGTTCGGGATCGTGTCGCAGGTGATCCCGGCGTTCGCACGCAAGACGCTGTTCGGCTATAGCTCGATGGTGTACGCGACGGCTTCGATCGCGATCCTGTCGTTCATGGTCTGGGCGCACCACATGTTCGCCACGGGCATGCCGGTCACCGGCCAGCTGTTCTTCATGTACGCGACGATGCTGATCGCGGTGCCGACGGGCGTGAAGGTGTTCAACTGGCTCGCGACGATGTGGCGCGGCTCGATGACCTTCGAAACCCCGATGCTGTTCGCGATCGGCTTCCTGTTCGTGTTCACGTTCGGCGGCCTGACGGGCCTGATGCTCGCGATGGCGCCGCTCGACATCCAGTATCACGGCACCTACTTCGTGGTGGCGCACTTCCACTACGTGCTGGTGGCCGGCTCGCTGTTCGCGCTGTTCTCGGGCTGGTACTACTGGGCGCCGAAGTGGACGGGCTGGATGTACAACGAGACGCGCGGCAAGATCCACTTCTGGGCGTCGATGATCTTCTTCAACCTGACGTTCTTCCCGATGCACTTCGTCGGCCTCGCGGGCATGCCGCGCCGCTATGCGGACTACCCGGCGCAGTTCACGGACTTCAACCAGGTGGCGACGATCGGCGCATTCGGCTTCGGCCTCGCACAGGTGTACTTCCTGTTCGCGGTCGCGCTGCCGGCCTACCGTGGCGGCGGCGACCTGGAAAAGGCGTCGGACAAGCCGTGGGACGGCGCGACGGGCCTCGAGTGGACGGTGCCGAGCCCGGCTCCGTTCCATACGTTCGAGCAACCGCCGCACGTCGAATAAGATTCACAGTGCGCTCCGCCGCTGCCTGCCGCGCAGGCAGGCGCGGCGGGCGCCGAATCGAAGTTTCAGCGAAGTTTCAGATGAACCGGAATCCACAAGAAAGACGAACGCCCGAGCAGATTCGCGCGGGCAACAAGCGGCTCGGCCTCATCCTGCTCGTCATCGCCGCCGTTTTTTTTGTGGGTGTCGTGATCAAGCAGTGGTGGCTGTCCACTCACTGATGCAGTAACTGACGCAGTAGCGAGGAAGTTGTCGTATGTCGAAGCCGGAAGAGGGCGCCGTCGATCGCGCGTTCAATCGTTCGATGCTGGTGAAGCTCTTCGTCGTGGCCGGGCTGATGTTCGGTTTCGGCTTCGCGCTGATCCCGATGTATCGGGCGATCTGCCAGATCACCGGCATCAACAACCTGGTGCAGCGCGACGTCAGCGAGCGCGAGGTGAAGAACTCGCAGGTCGACACCAGCCGCACGGTGTCGGTCGAGTTCGATGCGAACGCGCGCGGCCCGCTCGGTTTCAAGCCGGAGCACAACAGCCTCGACGTGCATCCGGGCGAGCTGACGACGATCGTGTACGACGTGACGAACGGGCAGGGCCGGCCGGTCGTTGCGCAGGCGATTCCGAGCTACGCGCCGAAGCAGGCGACGGAGTTCTTCAAGAAGATCGAATGCTTTTGCTTCACGCAGCAGACGCTGGCCGCGAACGAGTCGCGCAAGATGCCGGTGGTGTTCGTGATCGATCCGAAACTGCCGAAGGACGTGAAGACGATCACGCTGTCGTACACGTTCTTCGAACTGAATACGCCGGCCGCGCCGGCGCCGGCGACGCGCAGTACCGCGGCGCAGGGCGCGGCGAAGCCGGATGCGTGACGACGGAGACGGGGCGATGACGGAGGGCAAGCGGGGCGGGTCGTTCGGCCAGGCGGTGAAAGCGGTGCTGTGGTCGTTCTTCGGGGTGCGCAAGCGGCGCGACCTGGAGGCCGACGCGACGCAGCTCAATCCGCTGCACGTGCTGATCGTCGCGTTGATCGCGGCCGGCGTGTTCATCGGCGTGCTGATCCTGATCGTGCGTGCCGTCGTGGGCTGAGGCCCGCGGCCACGAAAGAATGCAGTGCGCAGCGCCGCGGCGCTGCGTGCAGGAAAGAGCGGTGGCGGTCGCGCCGCGCAAGAAATAAAGCCGGAGCGGTTTCCGGTACACAAATTGGACTGAAGTGGAGAATCAAGCATGAGCGGTCAAAACCAGACCCCGTACTATTTCGTGCCGCATCCGTCGCAGCATCCGATCAGCGCGGCCGTCGGCCTGCTGGTCATGCTCGGATCGGTGGCGCTGTGGATCAACGGTCACGACTGGGCGCCGTTTACGGCGCTGCTCGGCCTGCTGTGGTTGCTCTTCACGCTGTATCACTGGTTCGGCGACGCGATCGCCGAATCGGAAGGCGGTCATTACGGCAAGAACGTCGACAAGTCGTACCGCTGGAGCATGAGCTGGTTCATCTTCTCCGAAGTCATGTTCTTCGGCGCGTTCTTCGGCGCGCTGTTCTATGCGCGCGAAATCGCGCTGCACCAGCTCGGCAGCCTCGACTACAAGCTGATCTGGCCGGACTTCTCCGCCGTGTGGCCGAACGAAGGCCCCGCCGCGCTCGCCGGCCACTTCAAGACGATGGGCCCGTGGCCGGTCCCGACGATCAACACGGCGTTCCTGCTGTCGTCGGGCGTGACGCTGACGATCTCGCACCACGCGCTGCGCGACGATCATCGCAAGAAGGCGATCGCATGGCTGGCCGCGACGCTCGCGTTCGGTATCTGCTTCCTGTTCCTGCAGGGTTTCGAGTATTTCCACGCGTACAACGAACTGAACCTGACGCTGAACTCGGGCGTGTACGGTTCGACGTTCTTCCTGCTGACCGGCTTCCACGGCTTCCACGTGTTCCTCGGCGGCACGATGCTCGCGGTGGTGCTGGTGCGGATGATCCGCGGCCACTTCAAGCCCGATCACCACTTCGCATTCGAAGGCGCCGCGTGGTACTGGCACTTCGTCGACGTCGTCTGGCTCGGCCTGTACGTCGTCGTCTACTGGCTGTAAATGGAAAAACGGCCCGCGCAGCAATGCGCGGGCCGTTTTCATTGGTGTCGGCCCGGCAGTTGCGAGCCGACACCACCCTGGCGCCGCCGCGACTCAGTCAGGCGGCGCTTTTGCTTGGTGGCGCGGCCGTGCGGCTAAATGTCACAGCGTGTCGCAGCGGTTGCAGCGGGCCGCGGCGGCAAATGGTCAACGCCCGATCGGCAGGCCGGTCGAATGGATCCAGCCCATCCAGTTCGCGAGCAGGATGAACAGGAACAGCGAGACCGACAGCCCGACGCGGGTGGCGAGCGACCAGACCATGCGTTTCGTGTGGCCGCGGTCGTGCATCATGAAGTAGAGCGCCGAGCCCATGCTGGCGATGATGAGGACGAAGGCGATGGGAACGAGTATGTGCATGACGCGAACCGGACGACGGCAATTCGAAAGGAAGGGGATAATTATCGCATTTCGCTTTCGCGAATGTGCCCGGCGGGTTGCACGATGAAGATTCGCTGGCTGCCTGCGCTGCTGATTCTCGTCGTCGTCGCCGTCACGATCCGTCTCGGTTTCTGGCAGCGCGACCGCGCGCATCAGAAGGAAGCGCTGCAGGCGAGCATCGTGCGCTACGAGCATGCAGCGCCGGTCGATGTCGGCGCGCAGCCGATTCCGCTCGCGTCGATCGAATTTCATCGCGTGCGTGCGAAGGGCCGCTTCCTGCCCGAGCAAGCGGTGTTTCTCGACAATCGGCCGTATAACGACCAGCCGGGTTTTTACGTCGTGATGCCGTTTAAACTCACGGACGGCGGTGTCGTGCTCGTCAACCGCGGCTGGCTGCCGCGCAACATCGCCGATCGCACGGCGATCGAGTCGTTCGAGACGCCCGCGGGCGACGTCGAGATCGTGGGTATCGCGCGCGCCGACGCGTCGCGTGCGTTCGAGCTCGGCGAAGGCGGGTCGGCGGCGCACCAGAAGATCCGGCAGAACCTGGACGTCGCCGCGTATGCGAAGGAAACGGGGCTGCCGCTGCAGCCGTTCGTGATCCAGCAGACGAGCGACGGCGGCGACAAGCTCGTGCGCGACTGGCCGGCGGCGACGACCGGCGTCGAGCGCAATTACGGTTACATGTTTCAGTGGTGGGCCATGGCGGCGGCCGCGCTCGGCTTCGGCCTGTATGCCGCGCGGCGTGCGGCGAAGAAGTCGGCCGGCGCGTGAGCGCCATGCCAGGACGCGGCGCACGCGCCGCGGGTTCGTTTCGAGAGGTCTGATTTGTCCATGCAATCTTCCCGTCAGGGTCCGGCCGCTGCGCCGATCTCGCAGGCGGCCCGCAAGCGCGGCCGCTGGATGCTCGCGCTGCTGGGTCTCGTGTGCGCGGCGCCGATGCTCGCGTCGTACTTCACTTATTACGTGATCAAGCCGAAGGGCGGTTCGACCAACTACGGCACGCTGATCGAGCCGCAGCGGCCGATCCCGGCCGATCTGCAGGTCACCGACGAAACCGGCAAGACGGTGCCGCTGTCGTCGCTGCGCGGCGTGTGGCTGTTCGTGATGACGGACCGCAGCGCGTGCGACGACGCGTGCGCGAAGAAGCTCTATTTCATGCGCCAGATCCGCGTCACGCAGGCCGGCGAACGGCACCGGCTCACGATGGTGTGGCTGCGCAGCGATGCGGGCGCGATGCCGCAGAAGGTGCTGGAAGCCTATCCGGACACGCGCCGGCTCGTCGCCGATCCGGCCGCGGTGGCCGCGTGGCTGCCGGCCGACGCCGGCACGAAGGACAGCGACCACATCTACATGGTCGACCCGAACGGCAACCTGATGATGCGTTTCCCGAAAGACCCGAATCCCAGCAAGATCAAGTCGGACGTGACGAAGCTGCTGAAGTGGTCGAGCATCGGCTAAGGCGAGAGAGCGAGGCACCATTCCGATGTCGTATCTACTGCAACTCGGCCTGATCGGCTTCTGCATCGCGCTGCTGCCGCTGTCGTACGTGTGGGTGAAGGCCGACGACAACAAGTTCCGCAAGCTCGTGTGGATCACCACGTTCCTGACCCTCGACCTGGTGATGTTCGGCGGCTTCACGCGGCTGACCGATTCGGGGCTCGGCTGCCCCGACTGGCCCGGCTGTTACGGCACGTCGTCGCCGTTCATCGCGCATGCCGCGATCACGGCCGCGCATCAGGCGATGCCGACGGGCCCCGTCAGCATGACGAAGGCGTGGATCGAGATGATCCACCGCTATTTCGCGATGGCGATCGGCGTGTTGATCATCGCGCAGGTCGTGATCGCATGGGCCGCGCGGCTGCGTCGCCGTCCGCTGCACGTGTCGCCGTGGTGGCCGACGAGCCTGCTGCTGCTGATCGTCGTGCAGGGCGTGTTCGGCGCATGGACGGTCACGATGAAGCTGCAGCCCGTGATCGTCACGATCCACCTGCTGCTCGGCCTCACGCTGCTCGGCACGCTCGGCTGGCTCGCGGCGCGGCAGACGCCGCTGCCGTCTCACGACCCGGAGGCCGGGCGCTATCGCGCGGCCGCGCTCGTGGCGCTCGTGCTGCTGGTCGTGCAGATCGCGCTCGGCGGCTGGGTGAGCACCAACTACGCGGTGCTCGCGTGTACCGATTTCCCGACCTGCAACGGCCAGTGGATTCCGCCGATGGACTTCGGGCACGGCTTCCACCTGTGGCGCGCGCTCGGGATGACGAAGGACGGCGACGCGATCACGCAGGACGCGCTGGTCGCGATCCACTGGACGCACCGCACGTTCGCGTTCGTCGTGGTCGCGTACCTGATCGCGTTCGCGCTGAAGATGCGCCGCTTCGAATCGCTGCGGCGGCCCGCGAACGGCGTGCTGCTGGTCGTCCTGCTGCAGTTCGTGACGGGCCTGACCAACATCGTGCTGCAGTGGCCGCTGCCGGTCGCCGTCGCGCACAACGGCGGTGCCGCGATCCTGCTGCTGCTCGTCGTCATGTTAAACTTTCGTACCCTTTCAAGCCGCCCCGGCCGTGTCGCGCAGCCTGCGCGCGACGCCGCCCCGGCGTGACCGCCCCCATGCAAAGCACCCTCTCCCAATCGCCCGGTAGCCGCTTTTCCCAGTACATGGCGCTGACGAAGCCGCGTGTCACGCAGCTCGCGGTGTTCTGCGCGGTGATCGGCATGTTCCTCGCGACGCCGGGCATGGTGCCGTGGCATGTGCTGATCGGCGGCACGGTCGGCATCTGGCTGCTGGCCGGCGCCGCATTCGCGATCAACTGCCTCGTCGAACAGAAGATCGACGCGATGATGCGCCGTACCGCATGGCGCCCGTCCGCGCGCGGCGAGATCACGACGCCGCAGATCCTGGTGTTCTCGGCCGTGCTCGGCAGCGCCGGTGCGTGGACGCTCTATACGTTCACGAACCCGCTGACGATGTGGCTGACGATCGCGACGTTCGTCGGCTATGCGGTGATCTACACGCTGCTGCTCAAGCCGATGACGCCGCAGAACATCGTGATCGGCGGCGCGTCGGGCGCGATGCCGCCAGCGCTCGGGTGGGCCGCGGTCACCGGCGCGGTGCCCGGCGACGCGTGGATCCTCGTGCTGATCATCTTCGTGTGGACGCCGCCGCATTTCTGGGTGCTCGCGCTCTATCGCCGCAAGGATTACGAGAGCGCGGGGCTGCCGATGCTGCCCGTCACGCACGGCGAGAAGTTCACGCGGCTGCACATCCTGCTGTACACGGTGATCCTGTTTGCCGTCACGCTGATGCCGTTCATCTCCGGGATGAGCGGGGCTGTCTACCTGACGAGCGCGGTGCTGCTCGGCGCGGTGTTCCTCGCGTATGCGTGGAAGATCTACCGCGACTATTCGGACGCACTCGCCCGCAAGGCCTTCCGCTATTCGATCGTCTATCTGTCGCTGCTGTTCGCCGCGCTGCTCGTCGATCACTATGCACGCCCGCTGCTCGGCGTGTAACCGCACGGTTTGAACGCAATGCTCCAATCACGGTTCGGGCGCCGCGCGCGCCAAGGCTGGATGCTCGCGTGCGCATTCACGGCAGCGCTGCTGCTCGCCGGATGCGACAACGCGCCGAAATTCCAGAATCTCGACATCACCGGCAACACGCAGTTCGGCAACGACTTCTCGCTGCCCGATACGGCCGGCAAGGTGCGCACGCTCGCCGACTTCAAGGGCCGTGCGGTCGTGATGTTCTTCGGCTATACGCACTGCCCGGACGTGTGCCCGACGACGATGGCCGAACTGTCCGAGGCGCTGAAGCAGCTCGGGCCCGATGCCGCGAAGCGCGTGCAGGTGCTGTTCGTCACCATCGATCCGGAACGCGACACGCCGGCGCTGCTCGGCCAGTACGTGCCTGCGTTCGATCCGTCGTTCATCGGCCTGCGGCCGGCCGACGAAGCGGCGCTGAAGAAGGTCACGAAGGATTTCCGCGTGTACTACGCGAAAGTGCCCGGCAAGACGCCCGGCAGCTACACGATGGATCACACCGCCGCGAGCTACGTGTTCGATCGCGACGGCAAGCTCCGCCTGTTCGTGCGCGACGGCCAGGGCCCCGGCCCGTGGGTCCACGACCTGAAGCTGCTGGTCGACTGACCGGCATTCGCCGGGCGCCCGGCCCGGCGTGTCGCGTGACGGCGCGTTTCGCGCCGTCACGCTTTCTCTCTTCCCGTTGTCGTTTGCATGTGCCGCCCGCCGCGCGGCGCGTCGGCGCGCGCGCGTGCCGCGCAGGTGCCGCGTTACGGCAGCGCCGGCACGTTGAAGCCGGATGCGGCGCGCGTGATCCGGAATTCCGTCACGCGATACGTCGCGAGCCCCTCGGTGACGAACGGGTCGGTCTTCAGGATCGCGTCGAGTTCGTCGCGATCGATGCGGGCCGCGAGGATCACGCCGCCTTCGCGCGGCACCTTCGGCCCCGCCGCGATGAAGATGCCCTTGTCGAACAGCGGCTGCAGATACGCACGGTGGCGTTCGAGCGCGTCGTCGATGCGCTCGAGCGATGCGGTGTAGTGGATGTCGATGACGTACATGGATGGCCCCGGAATGGCGCCGGCGCGTCGCGCGCCGGCCAGCCGGTCTTTGTAGCACAGCGGATGCGGGCTGTCGCGCCGGGGCCGTCCGTTCCGCATCGGCGCGTATTCAAGTTGTAAGCCTCGTTGCCGTAAATGCAAGGGCAACCGTTTGCGCGCGGCGGGCCGTTCGTGCGCATCGTGTGCACCGACATCGATAAAGGCACGCAGATGAGCAGAATGAGTTTGAACCGCAAGCTGTGGCTCGCGCTTGCGCTGGTATGGATCGGTCTGCTGGGCGTCGGCGCCTGGAGCGCCTACGAGACGCGCGCGACGATGCTCGCCGAACGCAAGGCCGGCATCGCGAATCTCGTCGACTCGGCGGCCGGCATCGTGACGGCGTATCACGCGCTCGCGCGGAGCGGCACGCTGCCCGAGGCCGACGCGAAGCGCGACGCGCTCGCGAGCCTTGCCGCGATGCGCTACGGCGATTCGGGCTACGTGTTCGTGATGGACTCGAAACCGGTCGTGCTGATGCATCCGACGCTGCCGAAGCTGGTCGGCACGCAGGTCGGCGACTATCTCGATCCGGACGGCAAGCCGCTGTTCGTCACGATCCTGAACGCCGCGAAGGCGACCGGCAGCGGCTTCGCCGAATATCGCGGGCGGCTGCCGCACAGCGAAACCGCCGTGCCGAAGATCAGCTACGTCACGCGGTTCGCGCCGTGGGACTGGAACATCTCGAGCGGCGTGTTCCTGAAGGACATCGACACCATCTACTACCGCACGCTGCTCGGCCACCTCGCGGTCGTGTTCGTGATCGGCTTCGTGATCAGCACGGCGATGCTGGTGATCATCCGCAACGTGCGCGCCAGCCTCGGCGGCGAGCCCGACGAAGCGGCCGCGCTCGCGACGCGCATCGCGCAAGGCGACCTGACGCAGCCGGTGCCCGTGCGCGAGGGCGACCGCACGAGCATGATGGCCGCGATGCGCGACATGCAGGCACGGCTGCAGGCGACGATCGGCGGGATTCGCCTGTCGGCCGAATCGATCGCGTCGGCGAGCCGGGAGATCTCGGCCGGCAACGACGACCTGTCGCAGCGCACCGAGGAGCAGGCCGCGTCGCTGGAGGAAACGGCCGCGAGCATGGAGCAGCTGACCGCGACGGTGAAGCAGAACGCCGACAACGCGCGGCAGGCGAGCGGGCTCGCGAACAACGCGTCGGACATCGCGCGCACGGGGAGCGACGTCGTGAACCGCGTGATCGGCACGATGGGCGAGATCGACGACAGCTCGCGCAAGATCGCCGACATCATCGGCGTGATCGAGGGCATCGCATTCCAGACCAACATCCTCGCGCTGAACGCGGCGGTCGAGGCCGCGCGTGCGGGCGAGCAGGGCCGGGGCTTCGCGGTGGTCGCGGGCGAGGTGCGCTCGCTCGCGCAGCGCAGCGCGACGGCCGCGAAGGAGATCCGCGCGCTGATCGTCGACTCGGTCGAGCGCGTGCGCAACGGTTCGACGCTGGTCGGCCAGGCCGGCACGACGATGGGCGAGATCCTGCAGGCCGTCGCGCGCGTGACCGACATCATGGGCGAGATCGCGGCCGCGTCCGAGGAGCAGGCGAGCGGCATCACGCAGGTCGGGCGCGCGGTCACGCAGATGGACCAGGTGACGCAGCAGAACGCGGCGCTCGTCGAGGAGGCTGCGGCCGCCGCCGCGTCGCTGCAGGAGCAGGCCGCGCGGCTGCGCGACGCGGTCGGCGCGTTCCGGGTCGGCGATGCAGGCGGCATAGCGTCGCGGCGGGCCGGCGAGCGGGCGGTCGAACCCGCGTTCGGCACGAAGGCGGCCGACGCCGCCGTGGTGGCGTGACGCGTACGGCCGAGGCCGATGCGCGATAGGCGAAACGCAACTAACGGCCAAGTCGCGCATCCGCCGCCAGCACCGCTGCGGTGCATACCCATATGAGCGGGATGTATTTCACTTCCCGCCGATCCTGTGACACCATTTGCCCCTTCCAGCGAGTCGGGGGATACCCGTATCGCGCCCCATTTCCAGTAAGCAAGAAAGCGAGAAACAGATGAAGCGTCGCAGTCTCCTGAAGGTATTTTCCGTGCTGGCCGCCGGTGCAGCGCTGACGCTGTCGGCGGGCGCGCACGCCGAGGACAAGGTGATCAAGGTCGGCACGGTCGCCGGCCCGGATGCGGAAGTGTGGCAGCTCGTGCAGAAGGTCGCGAAGGAGAAGGAAGGCCTGAACGTGAAGGTCATCGAGTTCAACGACTACGTGCAGCCGAACGCGGCGCTCGACTCGGGCGACCTCGACGCGAACAGCTTCCAGCACCAGCCCTACCTCGACAGCCAGGTGAAGCAGCGCGGCTACAAGATCGTCAGCGCGGGCCTGACCTACATCTCGCCGATCGGCGTGTATTCGAAGAAGTTCAAGTCGCTGAAGGACCTGCCGCAAGGCGCGAAGCTCGCGGTGCCGAACGATCCGTCGAACGAGAACCGCGCGCTGCTGCTGCTGCAGACGCAAGGCGTGATCAAGCTGAAGTCGGGCGCCGGCACGGGCGGCAACAACGCGACGGTGCTCGACATCGCCGAGAACCCGAAGAAGCTGAAGATCTCCGAGCTCGACGCCGCGCAACTGCCGCGCGTGCTGTCGGACGTCGACGCGGCCGTGATCAACACGAACTACGCGCTGGCTGCGAACCTGCAGCCGACCAAGGACGCGATCGCGCTCGAAGCGCTGACGAGCCCGTACGCGAACCTGATCGCCGTGCGCGCGAAGGACAAGGATCAGCCGTGGGTGAAGAAGCTGGTCAAGGCGTACCAGTCGCCGGAAGTGCGGGAATTCATCAAGAAGCAGTTCAAGGGCTCGATGGTCGCGTCGTTCTGAACGCCGCACACCGGTCGGACCGCTGAACGAAAAGGGCCTGCGTCGCGCGCAGGCCCTTTTTCATTGGCGCGGCCGGTGGACGGCCGCGCGGTGCGCCGCGTTCAACGCCGGATTACATGTCGCCGCGCCGCGAGCAGATCGCCATGATCTGCTGGATCGCATAGTTGTCGCGCACGCCCGGCAGCGACTGCACGACGCACTCGTGAAAGCGCCGCTCGCGCGGCAGCAGCATCGCGTTGTTGCGGTACAGCGCGTCGCAGGAGCGCTGGATCAGCTGGGCCGCCGCGCCGTTGCGGCTTTCGCGCAGCGCGCCGAGCATGCACTCGTCGTATTGCGCATAGTCGTCGGTCAGCGCGAATGCCGCGCCCGGCAGCGCCAGCGCGACGGCCGCGAATGCGATTGCATGGACTCCCCGTTTCATGTGCCCCTCCGATGGTGTCGCCTGGGTCGGCCGACAGCATAACGTAAAGCCGTCAACGCGGCTGACGCGTTGCGCCGATGCCGGCGGGAGCCGCCGCCGGCCGGGCTTCGCGCGCGGTTGCGGGCACCGGCGGGCAGCGCAATCCGGCGCGCCGGGCGAAAGCGCGGAGTCAGGCGGTGGTCTGCGGAAATGGTATCCTCGTGCGTTCGCCGCCGCGCGCCTTCCCGGGGTGCGCGCGGGCCGGCCGCCGCCGAGTTTTACGCGCGGCGGCGCCCGCCTGACGGCGGCGGGAATCCATCATCCAGAACCGACACAATACGGGGGAGACTCACTCATGAAGCGATTCAAGACTTTCGCGATCCGTTCGATCGCGGCCGGCGTGGCCGCATTCGCGCTGGCAGGCGCCGCGCACGCGCAGACCGTCAAGGTGCTGTCGATCGTCGACCATCCGGCGCTCGACGCGATCCGCGACGGCGTGCGCGCCGAACTGAAGGCGGAAGGCTACGGCGACGACAAGCTCAAGTGGGAATACCAGAGCGCGCAGGGCAACACGGGCACGGCCGCGCAGATCGCGCGCAAGTTCGTCGGCGACAAGCCCGACGTGATCGTCGCGATCGCGACGCCGGCCGCGCAGTCGGTCGTCGCGGCGACGAAGAGCGTGCCGGTCGTCTATTCGGGCGTGACCGATCCGGTCGCCGCGCAGCTCGTGAAGGGCTGGGGCCCGTCGGGCACCAACGTGACGGGCGTGTCCGACAAGCTGCCGCTCGATCGCCAGGTCGCGCTGATCAAGCGCGTCGTGCCGAATGCGAAGACGGTCGGCATGGTCTACAACCCGGGCGAGGCGAATTCGGTCGTCGTCGTGAAGGCGCTCAAGGAGATCCTCGCGAAGCAGGGGATGACGCTGAAGGAAGCGGCCGCACCGCGTACCGTCGACATCGGCCCGGCCGCGAAGAGCCTGATCGGCAAGGTCGACGTGATCTACACGAACACCGACAACAACGTCGTGTCCGCGTACGAAGCGCTCGTGAAGGTCGCGAACGAAGCGAAGATCCCGCTCGTCGCCGGCGACACCGACAGCGTGAAGCGCGGCGGCCTCGCGGCGCTCGGCATCAACTACGGCGACCTCGGCCGCCAGACGGGCAAGGTCGTCGCGCGCATCCTGAAGGGCGAGAAGCCGGGCGCGATCGCGTCGGAGACGAGCAGCAACCTCGAGCTGTTCGCGAACACGGGCGCGGCCGCGAAGCAGGGCGTCACGCTGTCGCCGGATCTCTTGAAGGACGCGAAGACGGTCATCAAGTAAGCCGCGGCCGGCCGACCGCCGCGCTTGCGGGCCCGATCCGGGCCCGAACGACACCGCCGGACGGGCGGCTCCCACCCGGGGCCGCCCGTTCGCTTCGCCCCGGCCGTACACGTCCGGCCGGGAAGCAACAGGATTTCCCCATCATGTCTCTGTTCTCGTTTCTGGGCGCGCTGGAGATCGGCCTGATCTTCAGTCTCGTCGCCCTCGGGGTGCTGATCTCGTTTCGCATCCTCAACTTCCCCGATCTCACCGTCGACGGCAGTTTTCCGCTCGGCGGCGCCGTCGCCGCGACGCTGATCTCGGCCGGCCACGACCCGTTCTCCGCGACGGTGCTCGCAATCGTCGCGGGCGCGGCGGCCGGCTTCATCACGGGCTGGCTCAACGTGCGCCTGAAGATCATGGATCTGCTCGCCAGCATCCTGATGATGATCGCGCTGTATTCGGTGAATCTGCGGATCATGGGCCGGCCGAACGTGCCGCTGATCACCGAGCCGACGCTGTTCACCGTGCTGCAGCCCGACTGGATGCCCGACTACGTGCTGCGTCCGGCGCTGCTCGCGATCGTCGTCGTGGTCGCGAAGCTCGGCCTCGACTGGTTCTTCTCGTCGCAGCTCGGCCTCGCGATGCGCGCGACCGGCGCGAACCCGCGGATGGCGCGTGCCCAGGGCATTGCGACCGGCCGCGCGACGCTTGCCGGGATGGCGCTGTCGAACGCGCTCGTCGCGCTCGCAGGCGCCTTGTTCGCGCAGACGCAGGGCGGCGCGGACATCTCGATGGGGATCGGCACGATCGTGATCGGGCTGGCCGCGGTGATCATCGGCGAGACGCTGCTGCCCGCGCGCCGGCTGGTGCTGACGACGCTCGCCGTCGTGCTCGGCGCGATCGTCTACCGCTTCTTCATCGCGCTCGCGCTGAACAGCGAATTCATCGGCCTGAAGGCGCAGGACCTGAACCTCGTGACGGCCGCGCTCGTCACGATCGCGCTGGTGCTGCCGGCGACGCGCAAGAAGCTGTTCGCGCGCAAGAACGGAGGGGCATGACATGTTGTCCGCACAAGACCTGACACTCACGTTCAATCCCGGCACGCCGATCGAGACGCGCGCGCTGCGCGGGCTGTCGCTCGAGATTCCCGACGGCCAGTTCGTCGCGGTGATCGGCTCGAACGGCGCCGGCAAGTCGACCTTCCTCAATGCGGTCAGCGGCGACCAGCGAGTCGATGCGGGGCGCATCTCGATCGACGGCGCGGACGTCACGCGCCAGCCCGCGTGGGACCGCGCGCACCTCGTCGCGCGCGTGTTCCAGGATCCGATGGCCGGCACCTGCGAGGCGCTGACGATCGAGGAGAACATGGCGCTCGCGACGGCGCGCGGCGTGCGGCGCGGCTTCCGGGCCGCGCTCGACCGTCCGTCGCGCGAGCTGTTCCGCGACAAGCTGCGGCTGCTGAACCTCGGTCTCGAGAACCGGCTGACCGACCGGATCGGGCTGCTGTCGGGCGGCCAGCGGCAGGCCGTGAGCCTGCTGATGGCGTCGCTGCGGCCGTCGCGGATCCTGCTGCTCGACGAGCACACGGCCGCACTCGACCCGAAGACGGCCGCGTTCGTGCTGGAACTGACCGCGCGCATCGTCGCCGAGAGCCGGCTGACGACGATGATGGTCACGCACAGCATGCGGCAGGCGCTCGACTACGGCGACCGCACGGTGATGCTGCACCAGGGGCAGGTCGTGCTCGACGTGTCGGGCGACGCGCGCAAGGGGCTCGACGTGCCGGACCTGCTGCAGATGTTCGAGAAGGTGCGGCACGAGCAGCTCGACGACGACGCGTTGTTGTTGGGCTGACGCGCGGCAGGCGGGCCCGGCGCGGTGCGCGGTGCTGCATCGTGCCGGTTTGAGTGCCGATCCGGCCGGGTGATTCGGCGCGTGTGCGTCGCAGCGGGCCGGATGGTTACGAGGATCGCATTCGCCGCGCTTGCGATGAGCCGCGACGGTTACGGCAACCTCTGCGAATTGGTTTCGCTCGGCACGCATGCCTAGCGCAGCTCGATCACGAGCATCCGAAAGCCCCCTTAGCGCCTGCGTGGCCTGCCCGATTGCATCGCGATCCTGTCGCCAGACTTCCCGGCCAACGCGCAGAGCTCGAGCCCCAGGTCGAATGGATTGCGCGCGTGTTCGGTGATCGCACATGGGCCGCGCTCACGCTACACGCACGCGCGATGGATGACGGCAGCGACAGCGGATACGTTGCACACCTGAAACGTTTTTTCCAAACAATTTTGGATTGCCATGGCGTGCCGATTTCGGCGCCCTGATCCCGTGCCCATTTGCGACCGATGGTACGGTTCTAGCTTGAAAGCAAAACTATCCGATTCCGGATTTTTATCCGGTATCAAGCACGCAACAAATAACGACATAACGCCCCGATTATGACTGGCACATCATCGTGCTCGTTTCCATAACGAGTGGAAACTATTTCGCATGTCGAAGGATGAAAATCATGCTTTCTCATCGCAATCGATATTTTCGGAACGGATTGAGCACTGTTGGATCACTCGTCACATTAATCTCCGCGCTCGCCTTCGCCGTCGCTGTTCAGGATACGAATGCGCAGGAGAAGGGCAATTCGTCTGCCGTAAAGATCAAGCCGCCTCCGTTACCCAACGGTTCCGCCCGGGTCAAGGTGAAGCCAGGTATGTCCGACGAGGAATGGGAGAAGGCATACAAGGAGACGGGGCGCCCCAAGTTCAACTTGAAGTCCGTCAAGAAAGCCGGTGGCAACGTGCAACGCGACTAGAGAGAAACGGCCATGAAAAAGATCCTGCTTGTCATCGCCCTGCTTGCCGGACTCGCGCAAATGACGTTGCCGAGCACGGCGCACGCGCAGGTCACCACGGCACGTACGCTCGTGCTGTACGACAATCCGGCCAACGACCCGTATTCGAAGCTCGGCCTGATATACAGCATCATGTTGAGGAACCTGCTTGGCCATTTCAACGCGACGGTCGATCTGGTTCCGATACAGAACTACACGGCCGGAATGGTCGCGAACCACGACGTCACTTTCTACATCGGCGACTACTACAACAATCCGATTCCGACGGCGTTCATGAGCGATGTGATGACCGCCACGAAGACCGTGGTCTGGTTCAAATACAACTTGTGGCAACTGGCATGGAACACGGCCTATACCTTCAACCAGACCTTCGGGTTCAGCTTTCTCGGCATTGCCGGGTTGAACGCGCCGCCTTCGTCAAGCAATCCGAATCCCGGCTTCTACGACACGGTCACGTACAAGAATCTGCCGATGGTCAAGTACTACGCGTATAACGCGTCAACCGGCGCCATCAACGCGGACCCGGATGTCGGGTTGACCCAGATCGTCGATGCCACCAAGGCGCAAGCACTCGTCACCATCAAGAACAGCAAGAGTGGGGCAACCACGCCATACGTCATGCGCTCGGGCAAGCTCTGGTATTTCGCGGATGTGCCATTTTCCTTCATCGGTCCGACGGATCGATACCTGGTGATATGCGACATCCTGCACGACATCCTGCAGACCAATGCACCGGTGAATCACCGTGCGCTCGTCCGTCTGGAGGACCTCGACGCGTATACGACGACGAGTTCGATGACAACGCTGACGAATTACCTGTATTCGAAGCAGATTCCGTTCACGATGGCCACCATTCCCGTGTATACGGATCCGAACGGCTATTACACCGGCGGCGTCCCGGAGACGATCCATCTTGCGCAGGCAACGGGTCTCAAGAGTTCGCTGAACTACGCGATAGCGCACGGCGGCTCGATCGTGATGCACGGCCTTACGCATCAGTACGATTCGACGCCGAATCTTCTCACCGCGGTCAGCGGCAGCGACTATGAGTTCTGGTATGCGGTCCAGAACCGTCCCGTCGATGAGGACTCCGTTCAATGGGCGGAAGGCAGGATGGCCGAGGGCATACTCGAGTTCACGGCCAACGGCTACAAGGTCGTCGGCTGGGCCGCGCCGCAGTACCAGATGTCGCCGAATGCGGCGGCGGCCACTGCCCTCACGTTCCCGACGACGTTCCAGCGGGCCGTCTACTACACCGCGACCAATCCGCAACTCGGAACGGGGGCAGCCAACCAGGATTTTTCGGCCGGGCAGTTCTTTCCGTACATCATCAACGCCGATTACTACGGGCAGCGGATCATCCCGGAGAACCTGGGCAGTATCCAGTACAACATCTGCAATACCGACCCGTTCTCGTGTATCTCGTATCCATGGCAGCAGCTCGTCACCAATGCTCAATACGGTTTGGCGGTGCGGGACGGTTTCGCGTCCTTCTTCTTCCATCCGTACTGGCTTGAACCCGATCTTGGATTGCCGGCCTACCAGGACTTCCAGAGCCTGATCACCGGCATTACGAATCTCGGCTATACGTGGGTAGACGGCACGACTGCCAAGTGATATTGGCGTGGCGGCAGCGCCGTGCGACCTTCATCGGCGCGCCCGTGGCTTAGAGCTGACTATTGACGTCAGATCTGCCCGAGCGCGCACGCTCGGCGAGCCAGGACGCTCTGGATATCGCCCTGAATTCCTATCGTCGCCTCTCTCGCGCTTTGGAGATTTTCAGCTAGAATACTGTATATATATACAGTATTGGTGAGCGATCGATCGTGACTACCGTTCTTCTCCATCCCAGCCAGATCCGGCCCGCTGACGAACGGGCTCGGTCCATCGATACGTTGCTCGACGCAAGTATGCATTCCGGCTCGGGGGGAATAACGCTCTGGCGCGGCTCGCAGCTTGCGCGCGGCGGCCCGCGCACGATCGATACCGGCTTCGCGCCGCTGTCGGCCGAGCTGCCGGGCGGCGGCTGGCCGGTCGGCGGGCTCGTCGAACTGCTGGCCGCACAGCCGGGCTGCGGCGAGATGCGGCTGCTCGCGCCCGCGCTCGCACGCACCGTCAGCGCCCGGCGTCCGCTCGCGCTCGTCGCGCCGCCGCAATCGCCGCATGCGACCGCGCTCGCCAGTCTCGGCGTGCCGGCCGACGCGCTGCTGTGGCTGCGCGCCGGCAGCCGCACGGATGCATTGTGGGCCGCCGAGCAGGCGCTCAGGACCGGCTGTTGCGGCGCGCTGCTGCTCTGGCAGGACGCGCGGCCCGATGCGCTGCGGCGCCTGCATCTCGCGGCCGCGCGCACGGGCGACACGCTGTTCGTGATGCTGCGCCCGCTGTCGGCCGCGCGGCAGCCGTCGCCGGCTGTGCTGCGCGTCGCGCTGCATCCCGTGCCGGGCGGCGTGTCGCTCGATATCGTCAAGCGTCGCGGGCCCGCGCGCGGCGAGCCGCTCGTGCTCGACCTGCCGTCGCCCATCGTGGAGAGTCGTTATGCGCGTCTTGCTCGGCATCCATCTGCCGCGCCTGCCGCTCGACGTGTGCGCCCCGCAGCCGTCTGACGCAGCGGCCGGCGGTGCCGGCTGCGCGGTGCTCGAGCAGGGCGTCGTGCTGATCGCCGATGCGGCCGCGCGCCGGCAAGGCGTGCGCGCGGGCATGAAGCGCGGCGGCGTGCTGACGCTCGCGCCCGAGACGCAGCTCGTCGAACGCGATCCCGCGCGCGAGGCCGATGCGCAGCGCGCGGTCGCGCTCGCGTTGCTGCGCTTCTCGCCGTGCGTCGCGCTCGACGACGAAGCCACGCTGATCGTCGACGTCGGCCCGAGCCTGCGCCTGTTCGGCGGCCTGCCGTCGCTGTGCCGCCAGGTGCGCGCGACGCTCGCGGCGCTCGGTTATGCGGCGCGCCTGTCCGCCGCGCCGACCGGGCGCGGCGCGTGGCTGCTCGCGCGCACGTCGGCGCGCGCGCGCATCCGGCGCCGCGTCGCCGGCCACGCGTCGCTCGTCCGCTCGCTCGACGGGCTGCCCTGTGTGCTGCTGCCCGATGCGCGCCCGTATGCGGGCTGGTTCGACGGCCTCGGTTGCCGCACGCTCGCCGATCTGCGCCGCCTGCCGCGCGCGGGGCTGCAGCGCCGCTGCGGTCCCGCGCTGCTGGCCGCGCTCGATCGTGCATACGGCGAAGCGGTCGAGCCGCTTGCGTGGATGGCGGTGCCGCCCGTGTTCGACGTGCGGCTCGAATTGCCGGAGCGCGTCGAATACGCGGAAGCCGTGCTGTTCGCCGCGCGGCGGCTCGTCGTGCAGCTCTGCGGCTGGCTGGCCGCGCGGCAACTGTCGCTGGCCGCGATGACATTCGATCTCGAGCACGAGCGCGGCCGCCAGGCCGTGCCGCCGACGCCGCTCGAACTCGCGTTCGCCGCGCCCGTACGCGACGAGGCGCACTTCATGCGGCTGCTCGGCGAGCGGCTCGCGCGCGTCGAGTTGCCGGCCGCGGTGATCGCGGTGCGCCTGAAGGCCACGCGCGTCGAATCGGTCGCGCCGCCGGCCGACGATCTGTTTCCCGAGCCGGGCGGCACGCGCGAGACGCGCGCGCGGCTGTTCGAGTTGCTGGTCGCGCGGCTCGGCGCGGAGAACGTGCTGCGCGCGGCGCCCGTCGCCGATCACCGGCCCGAAGCCGCGAACCGCTGGCTGCCGCTCGATGCGCAGGCCGGCAAGCCGGCCGCTGGTCCGCCGGCCGTGCCGCCGCGTCCCGCGTGGCTGCTGGCCGAGCCGCTGCCGTTGCTGATGCGCGGGGAGCGGCCGGTATTTCATACGCCGCTCAGGATGATGTCGTCGGCGGAACGGATCGAGGCCGGGTGGTTCGATGGTCAATTGGCCGCGCGCGATTACTACGTTGCGCAGGGCGAAGAGGGGGCGTGCTACTGGGTATTCAGGGAGCGGACGAGCAGTCGGTCGGCTCCGCACTGGTTTCTGCACGGCCTGTTCGGGTGAGCGGTGATGGCTGCGCAATACCAGTTTCTTCCCGACTACGCGGAGTTGTTCTGCCGCTCGAACTTTTCGTTCCTGCATGGCGCGTCGCATGCGGAGGAACTGGTCGAGCGTGCGTTCGAGCTCGGTTATCGCGGGATCGCGATCACCGACGAATGCTCGCTCGCAGGCGCGCCGCGCATGCATGTCGAGGCGAAGGCGAAAGGGCTGCCGCTCGTCATCGGTTCGTATTTCGAAGTCACACCGGATGAAGTCGCACCTGGCCACGATCCGGGCCCCGGCGCGTTCGGACTCGTGCTGCTCGCGCAGAACCGCGAGGGTTACGGCAACCTGTCCGAGCTGATTTCGTGGCGGCGGATGGCATCGCCGAAGGGCACGTATCGACTGACGTCGAGGATGCTGTCGGTGCCGCCCGAGGCGTTTGCGCACTTGCGCGGAATGCCCGACTGCTTCGCGATTCTCGTGCCCGCGTATCCGGTGCGTGCGGACGTACTCGATGCGCAGGTCGCATGGTTTCGCGCGACATTCGGCGAGCGTGCGCGGCTGGGGCTCGTGCAGTTGCAGCGCGCGCTGGACGGTGCGCAACGCGAGGAGATTCGTGCGGCCGGCGCGCGGCGTGGGGTGCGCATCGTTGCGCTTGGCGACGTGACGATGCACCGGCGGTCATGCAAGCCGCTGCAGGACGTGATGACGGCGATCCGGATCGGGATGCCGGTCTCGGAATGCGGCTATGCGCTCGCGCCGAACGCGGAGCAGCATCTGCGCAGGCGACAGCGAATCGCAGAACTGTTCTCGCCGGACGAGATCGCGCAGACGTGCGCGATTCTCGATGCGTGTCATTTCGAACTCGATTCGCTGCGCTACGAGTATCCCGACGAGATCGTGCCGAAGGGGCTCACGCCGACGAGCTATCTGGAGCAGGAAACCAGGGCAGGGGCGGCCGGGCGCTATCCGCAGGGTATTCCGGAGAAAGTGGCGAAGCAGATCCGGTATGAACTCGACCTGATCGCGAAGCTGAACTACGAACCGTTCTTCCTGACCGTCTACGACATCGTCAAATACGCGCGCAGCCAGAACATCCTGTGCCAGGGCCGGGGCTCGGCCGCGAACTCGGTCGTCTGTTACTGCCTCGGCATCACCGAAGTGAATCCCGATCAGAGCACGATGCTGTTCGAGCGTTTCATCAGCGAGGAACGCGGCGAGCCGCCCGACATCGACGTCGACTTCGAGCATCAGCGTCGGGAAGAAGTGATCCAGCATATCTACGAAAAATACGGACACGATCGCGCCGCGCTCGCCGCCGCCGTATCGACGTATCGCCCGCGCGGCGTGCTGCGCGAAACCGGCAAGGCGCTCGGCGTCGATCCGATGCTGGTCGATCGCGTTGCGAAAGGGCACCGCTGGTTCGACGGCAGCCGCGATCTGCTGCAGAAGTTCGCGACGACCGGGCTCGATCCCGAAACGCCGCTGATTCGCGCATGGGCCGAACTGGCGGGGCGATTGCTCAATTTCCCGCGCCACCTGTCGCAGCACTCCGGCGGCTTCGTGATCAGCCGCGGCAAGCTCACGCGGCTCGTGCCGGTCGAGAACGCGGCGATGGACGGGCGGCGCGTGATCCAGTGGGATAAAGACGATCTCGAGGCGCTCGGACTGATGAAGGTCGACGTGCTGGCACTCGGCATGCTGTCGGCGCTGCATCGCGCATTCGACATGCGCACCGCGTGGCGCGGGCCGCCGGAGCCGGGCGGCGAGCCATTCACGCTGAAACACATTCCGCAGGATGATGAAGCGACCTACGACATGATCTGCCGCGCCGACACGGTCGGCGTGTTCCAGATCGAATCGCGCGCGCAGATGTCGATGCTGCCGCGCCTGCGGCCGCGCAATTATTACGATCTGGTGATCGAGGTGGCGATCGTGCGGCCGGGGCCGATTCAGGGCGGAGCGGTGCATCCCTATCTGAAGCGGCGGCAGGGCATCGAAAAGGTCAGTTACCCGAAGGAAGATCTGAAGCCCGCGCTCGAACGCACGCAGGGTGTGCCGATCTTCCAGGAGCAGGTGATGCAGGTCGCGATGATCGCGGCCGGCTTCACGCCCGGCGAAGCCGACCAGTTGCGTCGCGCGATGGCCGCGTGGAAGCGCAAGGGCAATCTGGAGCAATATCACCGCAAGATCGTCGACGGGATGCGCGAGCGCGACTATCCGCCCGAATTCGCCGAACAGATCTTCGAGCAGATCAAGGGCTTCGGCGATTACGGTTTCCCCGAAAGCCACGCGGCGAGCTTCGCGAAGCTCGCCTACGCCAGTAGCTGGCTCAAATGCCACGAACCGGCGATCTTTCTCGCCGCATTGCTGAACAGCCAGCCAATGGGTTTCTACCCGCCGTCGCAACTCGTGCAGGACGCGAAGCGCCACGGCGTGCAGGTCCTGCCGGTCGATGTCACGCAAAGCGACTGGGAAGCATCGCTCGAAGCGCTGCCCGGCCAGCCGCCGCCGCCGCACGGCCAGCCTGCCGTGCGGCTCGGCCTGTCGCTCGTGCGCGGCCTCGGCGAAGCCACCGCGCGCCGCATCGAAGCCGCACGCGCGGCGGGTCCGTTCGAGAACGTCGACACCCTTGCGCGTCGCGCGCAGCTCGAACGCCGCGACCTCGAAGCGCTCGCCGCCGCGAACGCGCTCGCGACGCTCGCCGGCCATCGCCGCGATGCACTGTGGCAGGCCGTCGCCGCGGCGCCGGAGCGCGACCTGCTCGCCGCCGCGCCGATCGACGAAGCGGAGAAGCCCGTGCTCGGCGCGCCGTCGGAGGCCGACGACATCCTCGCCGACTATCACACCACCGGCCTCACGCTGAACCGCCATCCGGTCGCGCTGCTGCGGCCCGCGCTGCGCGCGCAGCGGCTGTCGTCCGCGGCCGAACTGCGCGACCGCCCCGACGGCCGGCTCGCACGCGCGTGCGGGCTCGTGACCGCGCGGCAGATGCCAGGCACCGCGAAAGGCGTGATGTTCATGACGCTCGAGGACGAAACGGGTTGCGTGAACGTGATCGTCCGGCCCGAACTGCTCGCGCGGCAGCGCCGCGAAACCCTCGATTCGCGGCTGCTCGCAGCGTCCGGCGTGTGGCAGGTCGTGAGCGACGTGAGGCACCTCGTCGCGCAGCATTTCGAGGATCTGACGCCGCTGCTCGGCGGCCTGCGCACGTCGAGCCGCGAATTCCACTGACTCCCCCGACGCGTGCCGCCGGCCTGCGCGGCGCTTCGCCCCACGATGCATACCAGTCGGCTCAACTGGTTCTATCCCGGTCTCATATTCGCACCCGAAACCTGGCTGAACCGGGCGCTGGAACTGTCCCCTTGCATACCACATCGGGTAAATCCCTATCCCGTATAGCGTTGTAAACAAAGGCTTTCCCGGCACTAAAACGCTTGCGCGGCAAGGCTTTCGGCGATTTTCACGCCGCTAATACCAGTTCGTTGACTGGTATTATGGTGGTTATATAATGCGTTCACTTTCGACGGCCCGAGGCTGTCGTCCGACACCCGGAGGCACATGGAAACCGGCTGGTCCGAACTGGCGCCCGATCCCCTCAGCGACACGCCGCTCTACCTGCAGCTCGCCCGCAACCTGGCGAGCGCGATTCACGGCGGCGCGTGGCGGGCCGGCGAGGCGCTGCCGTCGGAGCGGCTGCTGTCGGTGTCGGTCGGCGTATCGCGGATCACGGCCCGCCGCGCACTCGCGCTGCTGGTCGAACAGGGGCTGATCACGCGGGCGCGCGGTGCGGGCAGCTTCATCACGCCGCGCGTCGCCGATCCGCTGTCGCGTCTCGTCGGCTTCACCGCGAAGATGCAGCAGCGCGGCTTCATGCCCGATTCGGTGTGGCTGTCGCGCAGGCTGCGCGCCGCGAGCCGCGACGAGATCGTGCATCTCGGCCTCGCGCCGGGCGCGACGGTTGCTCGGCTCGAACGGCTGCGCCGCGCGGACGGCATCGTGATGGCCGTCGAGCATTCGACGCTGCCGGCCGCGGTGGTGCCCGATCCGCAGGCGCTCGGCGCGTCGCTGTACGAATACCTCGAAGCGCGCGGCATGGTCGTCGTGCGCGCACTGCAGCACTTTCGCGCGGTGAACGCGACGCGCGAGATCGCGAAATGGATGGCGGTGAAGCCGGGCGCGGCGCTGCTCGTGATCACGCGCATCGGCTACGGTGCCGACCAGCGCGCGATCGAAGTGACCGAATCGTATTGCCGCGACGACTACTACGACTTCGTCGCCGAACTGAAACGCTGACGCGCGAGATTGCCCGCACGCGACATGCGCGAAGCAACGACACGGATTTGCAAATCACGACGCGGATGCCCGCGTCACCAGATCATCAAGAGAACGTCATGCTGACTGGAAACATCCTCACCCCCGCCGGCTGGATTCACGGTTCGCTCGATAGCGAGAACGGCCGCATCACCACGCTCGACGGCACGCCCGCCGATCCCGCGAAGAACGACGCGCCGTACATCCTGCCCGGCTTCATCGACCTGCACGTGCACGGCGGCGGCGGCGCCGACGTGATGGAAGGCGGCGACGCGATCGAGACGATCGCCCGCACGCACGCGCAATTCGGCACGACGAGCCTGCTCGCGACGACGATGACCGCGCCGCGCGACGAACTGATGAAGGTCGTCGGCAATCTCGGCAGCGTCGCGCGCACCCGCACGCCGGGCGGCGCGCGCGTGCTCGGCGTGCACCTCGAAGGGCCGTACATCAACCCCGGCAAGCTCGGCGCGCAGCCCGACGCGGCCGTGTCGGCCGTGCTCGACGAAGTGCTGAAGTACCTGTCGATCGCGCCGATCCGCGTCGTCACGCTCGCGCCGGAAATCGCCGGCCACATCGAGATCATCGGCGAGATGGCCGCGCGCGGCGTGCGCGTGCAGCTCGGCCACTCGCTCGCGACCTACGACGATGCCGTCGCCGCGCTCAAGCACGGCGCATGCGGCTTCACGCACCTGTTCAACGCGATGTCGCCGCTGCATCACCGCAACCCGGGCCTGGTGGGCGCGGCGCTTGCGCATGCCGAATACGCGGAAATCATTCCCGACCTGCTGCACGTGCACCCGGGCGCGATTCGTGCTGCGCTGCGCGCGATCCCGCGCCTGTACGTCGTGACCGACAGCACGTCCGCAACCGGCATGCCCGACGGCGAATACCGGCTCGGCAGCCAGCACGTGACGAAGTGCCTCGGCGGCGTGCGGCTCGCCGACGGCACGCTCGCCGGCAGCACGCTGACGATGGACCAGGCGCTGCGCAACCTCGTGTCGCTCGGCCTGCCGATCGCCGACGTGTCGAACCGGATGTCGCGCTATGCGGCCGACTACCTCGGCGTCGCCGATCGCGGCCGCCTCGAGCGCGGCGCATGGGCCGACCTCGCGGTGTTCGATCGAGACCTGAACCTCACCGCGACCTATGTCGAAGGAGAATCGATTGTCGAATATGCTTAAGGAAGCGCGCGAGTCCGCCCAGGTCGTCGCCGCGCAAATCGCCGACACCACGCGCGTCGAAGCGCTCGCCGGCCAATTGCTCGATCACCCGCCGGCCGTCGCGCTGACGGTCGCGCGCGGCAGCTCGGATCACGCCGCGAGCTATTTCGCGAGCCTGACGATGAGCCGCCTCGGCGTGCCGGTCGCGTCGCTGCCGATGTCGGTCGCGACGCTGCAGCAGGCGCCGCTGAAGGTGCAGGATCAACTCGCGATCGCATTCTCCCAGTCGGGCAAGAGCCCCGACCTCGTCAACACGATGGCCGCGCTGCGCGAAGCCGGCGCGCGCACCGTCGCCGCCGTGAACGTGCTGCCGTCGCCGCTCGCCGATGCGTGCGAGCATCAATTGCCGCTGCTCGCCGGCCCCGAATTGTCGGTCGCCGCGACGAAGAGCTATATCGCGATGCTGTCGCTGTCCGCGCAGATCGTCGCTTACTGGCAGCGCGACGCCGCGCTGATGACCGCGCTGCGCGGCCTGCCCGACGTGCTCGCGCAGGCCGGCCGGCTCGACTGGTCGCAGGCCGTTGCCGCGCTCGCGGGCGTCGAGCGGATGATCGTCATCGGCCGCGGCCTCGGTCTCGCGATCGCGCAGGAAGCCGCGCTGAAGCTGAAGGAAACGTCCGGCATCCAGGCCGAGGCGTTCTCGAGCGCCGAAGTCCGTCACGGCCCGATGGAGCTGATCGACCGCGACTATCCGCTGCTCGTGTTCGCGCCGCCGGGGCCCGAACAGGCCGGCCTGCTGCAGCTCGCGCAAGACATGCGTGCACGCGGTGCCGCCGTGCTGCTCGCGGCGCCCGCCGGCACGCCCGGCGTATCGGGCACGGTGCTGCCGCTCGCGCAATCCGCCCATCCGGCGCTCGACCCGATCGCCGCCATTCTTTCGTTCTACGTGATGGCGGCGGATCTTGCCGTCGCGCGCGGCCGCAATCCCGACACGCCGCGCCACCTGAACAAAGTCACCGAAACGCACTGATAGCCGAGACCGCCGATGAGACGCGCCGAGGAGTCCCAGTTGAAGAGTCCCACCCACGATCAGATCGTCCTGCTTGCCCCGCTGACGGGGCCGATCGTTCCGCTGGCCGACGTGCCCGATCCGGTGTTCTCCGGCGGGATGTTCGGCGACGGCATCGGCATCGACCCGCTCGCGGGCAGGCTCGTCGCGCCGTGCGCGGGCATCGTGTCGCATCTCGCGCGCACGGGCCACGCGGTGACGATCACGACGCCGCAAGGCGCGGAAGTGCTGCTGCACATCGGCATCGACACCGTCGAGCTGAACGGGCAGGGCTTCGCCGCGCACGTCGAGGCCGGCGCGCGCGTCGAGGCGGGCGATCTGCTGATCGAGTTCGACCAGGACGCGGTCGCGCGCAGCGCGCATTCGCTCGTGTCGGTGATCGCGATCGCGAACTCCGACGCGTTCGAGGTCGTCGACCGTGCGAGCGGTTTCGCGACGGCCGGCGAGACGCCGCTGCTCACGCTGCGCGGCAAGGGCGAAGCCGCCGCGCAGGCGGCGCAGGCCGGCGCGGCGGCGCACAACGAAGTGCGCCGCGAAATCGTGCTGGCGCAGCCGGGCGGCCTGCATGCGCGGCCGGCCGCGCGTGCGCGTGAAGCCGTGCGCGGGCTCGACGCGACCGTCGACGTGCTGTTCGACGGCCGCAAGGCTTCGATCGCGAGCGTCGTCGGCCTGCTCGGCCTCGGCGCCGGCGAAGGCGCGACGGTCGAACTGGTCGGCCGCGGCGCGCACGCACAGCAGGCCGTTGATGCGGTCGAGCACGAACTGCTGCGCGAAGCGCACGGCGAGGTCGAGGAAAAGCCGGCACGGCTGAGGTCGCCCGCGCCGCAGACGGTCGCGCGCAACGTCGGCGCGCCGATTGACCCGAACTCGCTCGCGGGCGTGTGTGCGGCCCCCGGCATCGCGGTCGGCACGCTGGTGCGTCTCGACGATGCGGAAATCGTGCCGCCCGAGCAGGCAGCCGGCACGCCGGCCACGGAAAGCCGCCAGCTCGACCAGGCACTGAAGGCAGTCGATGCCGAACTCGACGAAACGGTGCGCAGCGCATCGGCGCGCGGCGCGGTCGGCGAAGCGGGCATCTTCGCGGTGCATCGCGTGCTGCTGGAGGATCCGACGCTGATCGACGCGGCACGCGACCTGATCAGCCTCGGCAAGGGCGCGGGCTTCGCATGGCGCGCGACGATCCGCACGCAGATCGACACGCTGTCGAAGCTCGACGACGCGCTGCTCGCCGAACGCGCAGCCGACCTGCGCGACATCGAGAAGCGCGTGCTGCGCGCGCTCGGCCACACGAACGGCGCGGCGCGTGCGCTGCCCGACGAGGCCGTGCTCGCGGCCGAGGAATTCACGCCGTCGGACCTGTCGTCGCTCGATCGCCAGCGCGTGACCGCGCTCGTGATGGCGCGCGGCGGTGCGACGTCGCACGCGGCGATCATCGCGCGGCAGCTCGGCATCCCGGCGCTGGTCGCGGTCGGCGATGCGCTGTATGCGATTCCGGACGGCACGCAGGTCGTCGTCGATGCGAGCGCGGGCCGTCTCGAACACGCGCCGACCGCGCTCGACGTCGAACGCGCGCGGCACGAGCGCCAGCGCCTGGACGGCGTGCGCGAAGCGAACCGGCAGCTGGCAGGCGTTGCCGCCGTGACGGCCGACGGCCGCGCGATCGAGGTGGCCGCGAACATCGCGACGCTCGACGACGCGAACACCGCGGTCGACAACGGCGCGGACGCGGTCGGCCTGCTGCGCACCGAACTGATGTTCATCCATCGCCAGGCCGCGCCGACGGTCGTCGAACACCAGCAGAGCTACCAGTCGATCGTCGACGCACTGCAGGGCCGCACGGCGATCATCCGCACGCTCGACGTCGGCGCCGACAAGGAAGTCGACTACCTGACGCTGCCGCCCGAGCCGAACCCGGCGCTCGGCCTGCGCGGCATCCGCCTCGCGCAGGTGCGCCCGGATCTGCTCGACGATCAGTTGCAGGGCCTGCTCGCGGTGAAGCCGTTCGGCGCGGTGCGCATCCTGCTGCCGATGGTCACCGACGCGGGCGAGATCGTGCGGCTCAGAAAGCGCATCGACGAGTTCGCGCGCGCGCAGGGCCGCACCGAGCCGATCGAGGTCGGCGTGATGATCGAGGTGCCGTCGGCCGCACTGCTGGCCGACCAGCTCGCGCAACACGCGGATTTCCTGTCGATCGGCACCAACGACCTGACGCAGTACACGCTCGCGATGGACCGCTGCCAGGCCGATCTGGCCGCGCAGTCCGACGGCCTGCATCCGGCCGTGCTGCGCCTGATCGACATCGCGGTGCGCGGCGCCGCGAAGCACGGCAAGTGGGTCGGCGTGTGCGGCGCGCTCGGCGGCGATCCGCTCGCGGTGCCGATTCTGGTCGGCCTCGGCGTGACCGAACTGTCGGTCGACCCGGTAGCGGTGCCGGGCATCAAGGCGTGTGTGCGCCGTCTCGATTACCAGTTGTGCCGTCAGCGCGCGCAGGATCTGCTCGCGCTCGATTCGGCACAGGCGGTAAGGGCAGCAAGCCGCGAGGTCTGGCCGCTCGACTGAACGTCGAAGGCAGGCTCGCGACCCGTTTCACTACGAAAGCAATTAGGTCAACGACGATTCATGACGAGACAAGGATTGGAGGACTGAATGAACGGGAATCCGTTTCTGAAAATACAGGGCCTGGGCCGGGCGCTGATGCTGCCGATCGCGGTATTGCCGGTCGCCGGCATCCTGCTGCGGCTCGGCCAGCCGGACGTGTTCAACATCAAGATGATCGCCGACGCCGGCGGTGCGATCTTCGACAACCTGCCGCTGCTGTTCGCGATCGGCGTGGCGGTCGGCTTTGCGAAGGACAACAACGGCGTCGCTGCGCTTGCGGGTGCGATCGGCTACCTGATCGAAACCGCGATCATGAAGGACATCGATCCCAAGCTGAACATGGGCGTGCTGTCCGGGATCATCGCGGGTGTGGTCGCGGGCTTGCTGTACAACCGCTTCAAGGACATCAAGCTGCCGGACTACCTCGCGTTCTTCGGCGGCAAACGGTTCGTGCCGATCATCACGGGGCTGGTCTGCGTGATACTCGGCATCGTGTTCGGGTACGTGTGGCAGCCGGTCCAGCATGCGATCGACGCGGCCGGCCAGTGGCTGACGACGGCGGGCGCGATCGGTGCGTTCGTGTTCGGCTTCCTGAACCGCCTGCTGCTCGTCACGGGCCTGCACCACATCATCAACTCGCTCGCGTGGTTCGTGTTCGGCAACTTCACGCCGCCCGCCGGCGGCGACATCGTGCACGGCGACCTGCACCGCTTCTTCGCGGGCGACCCGACCGCGGGCACCTTCATGGCCGGCTTCTTCCCGATCATGATGTTCGGCCTGCCGGCTGCGTGTCTGGCCATGCTGCACGAAGCGCCCAAGGAGCGCCGCGCGATGGTCGGCGGCCTGCTGTTCTCGATGGCGCTGACGTCGTTCCTGACCGGCGTGACCGAGCCGATCGAGTTCAGCTTCATGTTCCTCGCGCCGGTGCTGTACGTGATCCACGCGGTGCTGACGGGGCTGTCGCTCGCGATCTGCCAGATCCTCGGCGTGAAGCTCGGCTTCACGTTCTCGGCCGGTGCGATCGACTACGTGCTGAACTACGGGCTGTCGACGAAGGGCTGGATCGCGATTCCGCTCGGCATCGCATACGGCGCCGCGTACTACGGGCTGTTCCGCTTCTTCATCCGCAAGTTCAGCATGGCGACGCCGGGCCGTGAGCCGGCATCGGCCGACGCGGCGGCGGAATCGTACGCATCGGGCGGCTTCGTCGCGCCGGCCGCGGGCGCCGCATCGGCTGCACCGCGCGCGCAGCGCTACATCGCCGCGCTCGGCGGGGCGGGCAACCTGACGGTCGTCGACGCATGCACGACGCGCCTGCGCCTGACCGTCGTCGATCCGGAGCAGGTATCGGAGCCGGAACTGAAGTCGATCGGCGCGCGCGGCGTGCTCAAGCGCGGCGGCAACAGCGTGCAGGTGATCATCGGGCCCGAGGCCGACCTCATTGCCGACGAGATGCGTACCGCGATCGGCAGCGGTGCGACCGGCGCGGCGTCGACGGCGACGGCCGCCGCGGCGCAGCCCGTCACGGGCGCGGCCGCCGGCCCGCTCGATCCGGAGCCGGCACGCTGGCTCGCGGTATTCGGCGGGGCGACCAACGTCGCGTCGCTCGACGCGGTCGCGACCACGCGCCTGCGCGTCGTCGTGCGCGATCCGTCGGCGGTCGATCGCGATCGTCTCGGCGCGCTCGACGTCGCGTGGGTGTCGCTCGACACGTTCCACATCGTCTGCGGCAACGCGGCGGCACGCTATGCCGAACAGCTCGGCGCCCGCCTGCCGCCGGCGGCAGGCGGGGCGGCAGCGCAACCGGCATGACGCAATAAGGCCGGCAGGACCCGCGCTGCGGGTTCGGGCCGGTCGGCAGAAACGAAAACGGCTTGCGATGCGTCGCAAGCCGTTTTGCTTTGGTGGGGCGATTGAGCGATGCGTTCGTCCGAATCGCTCAACCGCTCAACCGTTCACGGATTCGTCAGCGTGAAGGTCGGCTTCCGGTAGCCGATGCCCGCGCGGTCGAGCTTCGGCAATTCGCGTTGCGTGAGCAGCGTCGCGAAGCCGGCCCAGTCGCGCTGCAGCGCGGCCGTGTCGACGTGATGCGTATCGCCGCGCTTGTAGCGCACGCCGGCCGCGTACGGCAGCTCCCAGTCGGCCCGGTGCCACGCGCGCTCGGCGAGCGCGAGCAGCCGCGGGTAGGCCATGTATTCGAGGAAGGTGTCGTTGCGCATCACCTCGCCCCACGCCTGCCCCTGCATGCCTTCGACACGCGGCGCGGGGCCCGAGCCCGTTACCTCGAACGCGTTGCCGCCACGGTCGCCCATCACCTCGGCGTTCTGCGGCAGGTTCTCCGGCGCGAGCGAGAACACCTTGTACTCGTCCGTCGCGTGCGAGCCCCAGTAGTAGCCGCGCTCGCGCGGGTTGAGCGTGTACGGGAAGTCGAAGTACAGGTAGTCGGGCAGCGCCAGCACCGTCAGGTAGCCCTTGCCGCTCAGGTCGCGCGCGCTGTCCGACGCGCCCCAGAAGATCGTGTCCCACAGCGACACCATCACGTGGCGCGTGCCGAAGTCCTGCGGCCCGTTCGCATGCTTGATGCCGTCCTGCCACGCGGCCATCGTGTCGATCCCGTTCGCGTTGACGGCCGCGCTCACCTGTTGCGCGAAACGCGTCGGCAGTTCGTCGATCGACTTGATCTCGCCGCGCTGGAGCAGCGCCGTGCATGCGGGCGAACGCGCCCACGGCTTGTCCTGCGCGGCGAGATCGATGCGGCCCTTGTTCGGGTCGGTGCCGTTCAGCGGCTGGAAGCCCGCGCCGAGCAGGATGTTCTTCGCCTCGTCGCCGCCATAGTGCCAGGTGTGCAGCGGCGCCTGCGCGTCCGCATGCATCGCCGCGATCTCGCGGATCACCTTCGACGCGAAATTGAGCGCGCCCGGCACGCACGGGTTCAGGTCGCTGCGGCGGTCGTAGAACTGCACCGTCAGCAGGTTCGACGTGTCCTGCGGATCGAGCAGCCGGTATGCGTTCGCTTCCTGCTCGCGGCCGGCCGCATGCAGCCGGCGGTAGCGCGCCTCCATCGTCACGACGGCCGCGCGCGCGTGCGCGGGCATGTCGATCTCCGGAATGATCTCGACGAAACGCGCGGCCGCGTAGCGCACGAGCGCCACGTAGTCGTCGCGCGTCAGGTAGCCGCCGCCCGAGCGGTTGTCCGGGCCGGAGCCGAGCTGCGGCAGCAGGCAGCGCGTCTCGCTCGGGTCGTGGCAGCGGCGCGAGCCGATCTCGGTCAGCTCGGGCAGGCCGGGGATCTCGATGCGCCAGCCTTCGTCGTCGGACAGATGCAGGTGCAGGCGGTTGAGCTTGTATGCGCTCATCTGGTCGATCAGGCGGCGCAGCGTCGCCGGGTGCTTGAAGTTGCGCGCGAGGTCGACGTGCATCCCGCGATGCGTGAAGCGCGGCGCATCCTCGACGAGCATCGCCGGGATCGGGCCGCCGCCGGCCGGCGCGAGCGAGAAGAGCGTCTGCACGCCGTAGTAGAGGCCCGCGCGATCGTAGGCTTCGATGAACACGCCGCGCGGCCCGATCGCGAGCCGGTAGCCGCCCGGCGTCGCGATGTCGGCCGGCAGCCGGCGCGGCGCGACGGCACCCCACACGGGCACGCGTGCGCCGTCGAGGCCGAGCGTCGTCGCGCGCTCGCGCAGCGCCGCGACCTGCGCGTCCGGCAGGTTCGGCAACGCGAACTCGACGCCGCGCAGGTCGAGCGTGCCGGGCAGCGGCTGCTCGCGCTTCACGCTCGGCAGCGCCCGGCTCGCGTCGGGCCGGGCGGCTACCGGCGGCGCATTGCCGGTCGAGTTGTTCTGCGCGTCGGCCGGCAGCGATTCGACGTAGCGTAGCTCGTCGTCGGTGTCGTTGTAGCGCAGCACGGCGGGCGGCGCGCCGTCGACGACGACGTACGGGCGCGGAATCACGTCGCTGTAGCGCAGCAGCCAGTATTCGGCGACGAACGGCAGCTCGATGCGCTCGCCCGGCGCAAGCCGCACCGAGCCCGGCTGCGGCGTCAGCTCGTACAGGTCGCCCGTGAGCCGCCGCAGCGCGAAGCCCGGACGATCGATCCGCAGCAGGCGGCGGATGCTGTGCAGGTAGAGCTTCCAGCCGCCGTCGGCGATCGCCTGGTGGCCGCGGTTCTGCAGGATCAGGCGGCCCGTCGCGCAGGCCGCGCCGTCGGCGCCGAGATCGGCGCACGGCACGCCGGCCGCGGCTGCGTGGTTGTTGTCGACGGCGACGCGCAACGCGAGGCCGTTCGACAGCAGCGTCGCGAGACTGGCCGCTTGCGCGGTGGGCTGCGCGATGCCTGCGGTTGCGCCGGCCGCGGTCGACGCCGGCTGGGCGCCGATCGCGGCCGGCGACAGCGCTGCGATCAGCGCGCCGGCAAAGAGGGACGACAAGGTGTGCTTCATTCGAACTCCTGAGAAAAAAGGGGGCGTAGCGGCGTCGTGGGGTGACGTCGCTGCGATCGGGTCTTTCAGTGGAGCTGCGGGAGATGCCAGCGCGCGGGACGATGAGGCCGCACCGCGCGCATTCGGCACGCGGGGGCGTGCGTTACGGAACGGGACGCGGGCAGGCGTGCCGATCGGATCGGCGGGGCGGCGTACGCGCGTTCATCGGCGGCGCGCGGCAACGGCCGCAATGGCGAAGCGGCCGCGGTCGGCTATGTTCGTCCGGCCGCGCACGCTGGCGACGACAGGCGCCGCCGAACGGCAACCGGCCGCCGCCCGGCGACACGACGCGCAGGCGCGCGCCATAAACGGGATTCGCATGTCTCCCCCACCCAGAAGGATTCGGCTTGTCAGCGGCCGTGTCCAACGATCTTATGAAACCTTTTATTGGTATTCAAGTGGTATCAATCTGGCGCTAAATTGGCATCGGCGTGCGGTGCCTGTCCGGACGGCAGAGACGAAAAAAAACCTCGCGCGAAGCGAGGTTCGTTCCGGACGGCGGCGGCGCGATCCGCCGCGCAGCATGTCACGCGTCAGTCGCGGCGCACGCGCGCGGGCGCTTCCTGCGTCTTCTGCCGTGCTTCGAGCCACATCGCATTGACGATGCCGAACGACAGCGCGACGCCGATACCGAGAATCCAGCTGAAATACCACATGATCCGACTCCTTGCGAAACGGTGGACGGGGGCGCCTGCGCGCCCCGGCCCGGTTCAATACATCGAGTGATTGTTCTCTTCGAGCGTCTGGCGCGTGACCTTGCCGCGCATCACGCGATACACCCAGCCCGTGTAGATCAGGACGATCGGCAGGAACACGATCACCGCGAACAGCATCACCTGCAGCGTCTTGTGGCTCGACGTCGAATCCCACACGGTCAGGCTGCTGCGCGGATCGAGCGACGACGGCATGATGAACGGGAACATCGAGAAGCCGGCGGTCAGGATCACGCCGACGATCATCAGGCCCGTGCAGAAGAACGCCGTCTTCTCCTGCTTCGAGCCGGCGAGCAGCAGCGCCAGCAGGCCGCCCGCGATCCCGACGACCGGCGCCGCGATCATCCACGGATACTCGCCGTAGTTCGCGAGCCACAGGCCCGAGCCGGCGGCGACGTCCTTGAGCAGCGGGTTCGCGACCGTGTCGGTCGGCGCGGCGTTCGTGATGTGGAAGCCGCCGATATACGACGCGATCAGCACGCCGGCCAGCACGAACAGCACGACCGCGAGGAACGACGCCACACGCAGCGCGATCGATGCGCGGCGCGCGATCACGCCGTCGGTCTTCATCTTGATGAACGCGGCGCCGTGCGCGACGAGCATCGTGAGGCTGACGAGCCCGCACAGCAGCGCGAACGGGTTCAGCAGCGCCCAGAAGCTGCCGTAATAGGTCACGCGCAGGTCGCTGTCGAACTTGAACGGCACGCCCTGCAGCAGGTTGCCGAACGCGACGCCGAACACGAGCGCCGGCACGAAGCCGCCGGCGAACAGGCCCCAGTCCCAGCCCGCGCGCCAGCGCGGGTCCGGCCGCTTGCTGCGGTAGTCGAAGCCCACCGGCCGGAAGAACAGCGCGAACAGCACGAGCAGCATCGCGAAGTAGAAGCCGGAGAACGACGCGGCATAGACGAGCGGCCAGGCCGCGAACATCGCGCCGCCGGCCGTGATCAGCCACACCTGGTTGCCTTCCCACGTCGCGCCGACCGTGTTGACGATGATGCGGCGCTCCTCGTCGGTCTTGCCGAGGAACGGCAGCAGCGCGGTCGCGCCCATGTCGAAGCCGTCGGTGACGGCGAAGCCGATCAGCAGCACGCCGACGAGCAGCCACCAGATCAGCTTGAGAGTTGCATAGTCCATAGCGATTCCTTGTTCCGTTTCGGGTGCGTGCTCAGGCCGGGGCGCGCTCGCTGGCGGCCGCGAGTTCGTGGTGATAGCGGCCGGTATGCAGCGACGACGGGCCGAGGCGCGCGTACTTGAACATCAGCTTGATCTCGATGACGAACAGCGCGGTGTAGAACAGGATGAAGCCCGCGAGACTCAGGTACAGGTCGGTCGGTGTCAGGCTCGACGCGGACAGGTGCGTCGGCAGCACGCCCGCGATCGTCCACGGCTGGCGGCCGAGCTCGGCGACGATCCAGCCGAATTCGATCGCGATCCACGGCAGCGGGATCGCCCACACCGCATAGCGCAGGAACCAGCGGCGGTTGTCCTGCAGCAGTTCGCGGCGCGCGCAGAACCAGAACGCGGCAACGAATGTCGCGACGAACAGGAAGCCGAGGGCCACCATGATCCGGAACGAGAAGAACACGGGCGCGACTGGCGGGATCGTCTTCTTCGCGGCGGCCTTGATCTGCTCGGGCGTCGCGTCGGTCACGTTCGGCGTGAACTGCTTGAGCATCAGCCCGTAGCCGAGATACTGCTTGTGCTGGTCGAACAGTTCGCGCGTCGCGGCGCTCGTATCGCCCTGCTTGATCTTCTGCAGCGCGCCGTACGCGATCATCCCGCTGTGGATGTGCTCCTCGCTGCGCTTCGCGAGATCGCGCAGGCCGATCACCGGTTCGTCGATCGAGCGCGTCGCGATCAGGCCGAGCGCATACGGGATCTTGATCGCGTAGTCGGTACGCTGTTCTTCCTGGTTCGGAATGCCGATCAGCGTGAACGATGCGGGCGCCGGCTGCGTTTCCCATTCGGATTCGATCGCGGCGAGCTTCATCTTCTGCACTTCGCCGGTCGTATAGCCCGATTCGTCGCCGAGCACGATCACGCAGAGCGTCGCCGCGAGGCCGAAGCCGGCCGCGACCGCGAACGAGCGCAGCGCGAAGTCGATGTCGCGCTTCTTCAGCAGGTACCACGACGACACGCCGAGCACGAACATCGCGGCCGACACGTAGCCGGCCGACACCGTGTGCACGAACTTCACCTGCGCGACCGGGTTGAACAGCACGTCGAACAGGTTCGTCATCTCCATCCGCATCGTCTGGTAGTTGAACTCGGCGCCGACCGGGTTGTTCATCCAGCCGTTCGCGACGAGGATCCACAGTGCGGACAGGTTCGAGCCCAGCGCGACAAGGAACGTGACCATCAGGTGCTTGACCTTCGACAGGCGGTTCCAGCCGAAGAAGAACAGGCCGACGAACGTCGATTCGAGGAAGAACGCCATCAGGCCTTCGACCGCGAGCGGCACGCCGAAGATGTCGCCGACATAGTGCGAGTAGTACGACCAGTTCGTGCCGAACTGGAATTCGAGCGTGATGCCGGTCGTCACGCCCATCGCGAAGTTGATGCCGAACAGCTTGCCCCAGAACTGGGTCATGTCCTTGTAGACCTGCTTGCCGGTCATCACGTAGACGGCCTCCATGATGACGAGCAGCCAGGACAGGCCGAGCGTCAGCGGCACGAACAGGAAGTGGTAGAGCGCCGTGATGCCGAACTGCAGGCGTGATAGATCGACGACTTCACTACTTATCATGGTGGTCTCCCTCGGTGGGTGCAGGCGCCGGTACCGAGAGCAGCTTCTCGGCGACGGCGGCAGGCGGAAGCGACATGTGCTCGGCCTGCGGATGATTGAAGAATGCGTATTTGAGCGACATCAGGAGGATCAGCTTGACGATCAGCACCAGGGTGATGTCGCGGGTGAGGGTCGGTCCGCGAGCCCACGCGGCGATGCGCGCACGCCAGCCGATCGTGCCGGCCGGCCGCTGGGGAGGCGGCGCAGGCTCTTTATTGATCGAGATCAAGGCGATTATCCTGAATCGATTTAGGTCGGATTGGGGGCGACTTTACGTCGGATTTATGACGGCCGTGAAAGCTGTTTTAATCCTTTTGCGCCTGACATGCCAATTTTAAGATGGCGGCTTTCCGATGCCGAGTGCTGCGCTGCGGCAGACCGTCGCTAACTGCGGGCTGAAACTTGAGGCAGATCAAGGTTGTGCGGAAGGGACCCGAAAACGGCCTAATGCCTGATGAATCAGGTCAATTGATCGGCGAAGAAACGGGCGGTAAAGCGGATGAAACGCAGCGGGAAAAGCGGAAAAGCAGCAGGAAAAAGCAGACGAAAAAAAACCGCTGCCGGTCGGGCAGCGGTTTTCGATGAAGCGCTCTGAATCGCCGGATTTATGCGTATTCGGCGAGGGCGGTGCGCATCTTTTTCATTGCGCTCGCTTCGATCTGGCGGATGCGTTCCGCGGACACGCCGAACTCGGCGGCGAGATCGTGCAGCGTCGAGCCGCCCGAGCCGTCGTCGTCGACGTGCAGCCAGCGCGCCTCGATGATGCGACGGCTGCGCGCGTCGAGCGCGTCGAGCGCCTGCGCGATGCCGTCCGTCTGCAGCGTGTCGCGCTGACGCGCTGCAAGCACGGCGGTCGGCTCGTTGTGCGAGTCGGCCAGGTAGGCGATCGGCGCGTACGACTCCTCGCCGTCTTCCACCTGCCCTTCGAGTGCGATGTCGCCGCCCGACAGGCGCGTTTCCATCTCGGTCACGTCTTCGCGCTTGACGTTGAGCTCCTGCGCGAGGCCGTCGATTTCCTCGGGCGTCATCGCCTGCATGCTCTTCTTGTGGCTGCGCAGGTTGAAGAACAGCTTGCGCTGCGCCTTCGTCGTCGCGACCTTCACCATGCGCCAGTTGCGCAGGATGTACTCGTGGATCTCGGCCTTGATCCAGTGGATCGCGTACGACACGAGGCGCACGTTCTGGGCCGGATCGAAGCGCTTCACGGCCTTCATCAGGCCGATGTTGCCTTCCTGGATCAGGTCGCCGTGCGGCAGGCCGTAGCCGAGATAGTTGCGCGCGATCGACACGACGAGACGCAGGTGCGACAGCACGAGGCGGCGCGCCGAGTCGAGGTTGTTGTTTTCGCGGAATTCGGTTGCGTACTGGCGTTCCTCTTCGGCCGTCAGCAGAGGAATGCGATTGACGGCCTGGATATACGCGTCGATGTTGCCAAGCTGGCCCGGCAACATCGATTGAGCTGCGAGCGCCAGCGAGCCTGCCGATTCGGCCTTGGCCGGCGTCGGGCTCAGGATATTCGGAAGGGTCAGGGCGTTGCTCACTAAAAACTCCTTTGGAATCAGGGACAAACCCCGGGTCTCGGATGAGATTCCGGGGCCAATCTTAGCACTCCCGCAAACCGAGTGCTAATTCCTTAGAGAGGGCGTGGGCATCTGAGTTCCCGATTTTTCTATCGAGATAGTCGAGGCGATAGTCTAAATTGCGACCGAGGCGGCCGATCGAAGTTCCGTAAACCCTTGTTTCTGATAGGAATCAGTAGACGATTTCGATTTTTGTCGTTTTGGAAGGAAGCCATTTCGCTTCGTGATGCCGATCCGAAAAGTCCTTTACCATACCATTCAGTTCGCTCGGGCCAGGCCGTCGCGGCAGGCTCCATTCAACCCACAAAGTTGGAGTGTCAGATGAACAATAAGAAGAATCGCCGGCCCCGCAGCCGGCTTGCGCTGCATGCGATGCTGGCGGCGTCACTTCTGGGCGGATCGGGTGCGGCGTTCGCGGATCGATGGGGTATCCAGGCGGGCGGCGGGTTTTCGGATCGTCACGGGATCGACAAGGCCGATCTCGGCGTGGTGTGGGATCCGGGCTGGAACTGGTGGGAAATCGGCGGCTGGCACTTCGCGTTCGTGATGGAAGGCCACGTCGGCTACTGGCACACGGGCGGCAATGTCCACGGCAGCATCGGCGAATTCGGCGGGACGCCGATGTTCCGCTTCATCAAGAGTGCGGGCCAGGTGCGCCCGTTCGTCGAGGCCGGCGCCGGTATCCGGTTCCTGACTTCCCCGACGATCTCCAACAATCTTTCGCTCGCGACGTCGTTCCAGTTCGTGGATGTCGTCGGCGTCGGCGCACAGTTCGGAGAACGGCAACAGTATCAGGTCGGTTACCGTTTTCAACATGTGTCTAACGCGGGTATCAAAGAGCCGAATCCTGGTATAAATTTCCACCAGTTCTACGTGCAGTACAACTTCTGATCCGCATGCCCGCGCACGGCGTGCGCGTTGCCGAGGAGTCAGGCGATGGCGAAGGTGGTCGATGCGATCCGCGCGCTCGAGCGCGATCGGTTCCGGGCGATGGTGGACGGGGACGGCGAGGCGCTCGACGCGCTGCTGTCGGACAAGGTGTTCTTCGTGCACACCAACGGCAAACGTGAAACCAAGCAGCAGTTCATCGACGCCATCGTCGCCGGCCGCCGCCGCTATCGTCAGATCGAAATCCAGTCGCAGGACGTGTTGCCCGTCGGCGGCGAAACCTGCGTCGTCACCGGGCGCGCTTTGATCGAGATGGAAACGAACAACGGCGGCCTGGTCTTCCCGATTGCCTATACGTCCGTCCACACCGAGGAGCAGGGCCGCTGGTGCCTGCTCGCATGGCAGGCGACGCGGTGCGCGACCGAGACATGAGCGCGCGTGGCGCTCCTTTTCATGTCCCCACCGAAGCGGCCTTATGGGCCGCTTTTTGCTGGCCCGTGCGGCGCGGATCGCGCGGCGCACGGGCGGTCACGCCCTGCTCGCTGACTGTCGAACCCTGAGCGTCAGGCCGCCGCGCGGCGATCCGTGCAATGCCATGCCGAACGGTTGATTGCGCTGACGATTGCATCGAGCGCGGCGCTTGCCGCATCGGCGTGCAGGCCGACCCCGTGCCGCAGCGGCGCATCGCCGACCCGGCAGCCGACCGATACCGCGATCCGGCCGTCCGTCGTGCGCGCATGTTCGTACGACGCGATGTCGATCGCAGCGCCGGCGGCCGCCGCGAATGCCGCGGCGAAATGTCGCACGGCGTCTTCGGGTGTCGCGTCGGCCGCTGCCGGCGCTGCCGCGATCTCGCGGCTCTGCCAGCGCGCACCGCTGCCATGCCGCGCGGCCGGGCCGTCGGTCTCGAAGAATTCGCGGGCGAACAGCGCGCAGATCGCGTCGCCCGTCACTTCCTCGCCGGACGCGTCGGCGAGCGTCTGCACCGCATGGCTGAATTCGATCTGCACGCGGCGCGTCGGTGTGAAGCCCATCCCGCGTTCGAGCAGGAACGTCGCGCCACCCTTGCCGGACTGGCTGTTCACGCGGATCACCGCGTCGTAGCTGCGGCCGAGGTCGGCCGGGTCGATCGGCAGGTACGGCACTTCCCAGACCGCGTCGGGGCGCTGCTGCGCGAAACCCTTGCGGATCGCGTCCTGGTGCGAGCCCGAGAACGCGGTGAACACGAGGTCGCCCGCGTACGGATGGCGCGGATGCACGGGAATCTGGTTGCAGCGTTCGACGACGCGGCGCACCGCGTCGATGTCGGAGAAGTCGAGGCCCGGGTCGATGCCTTGCGTGTAGAGGTTCAGTGCGAGCGTGACGAGATCGACGTTGCCGGTGCGCTCGCCGTTGCCGAACAGGCAGCCCTCGATGCGGTCGGCGCCCGCGAGCAGCGCGAGTTCGGCCGCCGCGACCGCGGTGCCGCGATCGTTGTGCGGATGCACGGACAGCACGATGCTGTCGCGATATGCGAGGTTGCGGTCCATCCATTCGATCTGGTCGGCGAACACGTTCGGGCTCGCGGCCTCGACGGTGGCCGGCAGGTTGACGATCATCTTGTGGTCGCGGGTCGGCCGCCAGGTTTGCGCGACCGCGTCGCAGATCTCGCGCGCGAACGTCAGCTCGGTCATGCTGAAGGTTTCCGGCGAGTACTGGAAGGTCCAGTGCGTGTCGGGGCGCGCGGCGGCGTGTTCCTTGATGATGCGCGTGCCGTCGACCGCGAGCGCCTTCACGTCGTTCTTCGACATCCCGAACACGATGCGGCGGAACGACGGACAGACCGCGTTGTACAGGTGCACGATCGCGCGCGGCACGCCTTCGAGCGCGTCGAACGTGCGGGCGATCAGGTCTTCGCGCGACTGCACGAGCACCTCGATCGTCACGTCGTCGGGAATCCGCTTGTCGTCGATCAGCTTGCGGACGAAATCGAAGTCGGTTTGCGACGCCGACGGAAAACCGACTTCGATCTCCTTGAAACCGATCGCGACCAGCATCTCGAAGAACTCGAGCTTCTGCTCGATGCTCATCGGCTCGATCAGCGACTGGTTGCCGTCGCGCAGGTCGGTGCTCATCCAGACGGGCGCGCGCTCGATGGTGCGGGTCGGCCAGCGGCGGCCATTGATGCGGACGGGCTCGAACGGACGGTACTTGTCTTGCGGATTGCGCTTCATCTTCTGGACCTCGGGTCTCAAGTCGCGAGCGAAGACGGGCGGCAGGGGCGACGGTTGGCGCTGCCTCGCACCGCGGCGCGCGATCGCGCTGCGGATGCGGATGATCTTCGCGAATCGACCGACGGATAGACGGACGAATGCTGACGACTTCGGGTTGTAAAAACTGCGAGAGGGGTACGGCGAGGAACTGCTGGGAGGGACCGTGCGGACAGCACACGGCGCTACGACAGCCTTAGGCTAGTCGTAGCGATAGCGGCCGCGCTAGGCGGCCGGAGGTAATTCGGAGGGTGTTCGGAAAGGAACGCATGACGGCAACTCTATGCCAGGATGCGCTCGCGTGTCAAATGGTCGGGGGCGCGGGGCGGGTCGTTGCCGCGCCGTCAGCGCGCGATGCGGGTGATCTGCACGATCGTCGCGACCTGCCGCGCGACCGTGTCGGGCACCGGCACCTCGCCGCGCAACACGGCGTCCGTCCACGCGGCCGTCGTCGCCGCATCGCGCGATTCGGGCAGCGCGACGGGCGGCGTATCGGTCGACGAACGTTCGGCCTCGATCAGCGTGTCGCATACGCCGTCATGCAGCCAGTCGACCTGCACCTGGCGCCGCGTATCGGCGACGGCCTCGCCCTCGGTGCCGCGCGCGAGCAGCGCGCCGCCGAGCGCGGCGTCCGGATGGTCGCGGAACAATTGCGCGAGGCTGTCGCGGTACGGCGGATGCGTGTAGTTGACGAGCCGCAGGCCGGCCGGCGCGAACGGCTGCAGGATCTTCACGAGCGTATGCGTCGAGTTGCGCACGCCGAGCACGCTGCGCATCGACAGCAGGTGCGCGATGCGCGGCGCCAGCGCTTCGATCGGCGCGAACGCGACGCGGCGCTCGGCGAGCATGTCCTCGATCGCATCGTGCGACGTCGACGGCGCGAGCGACAGCGCCGAGAAAATCTCCGCGCTCGTCACGCGGCCCGGGTCGCGCTCGACGCCGTGCACGAGCACCGGCACGCCTTCGCGCGCGAGCAGCAGCGCGAGCAGCGGCACGAGGTTCGGCTGCTTGCGCGCGCCGTTGTAGCTCGGGATCGACACGGGGCGGAACGCGGCGTCCTGCACGTGCACGGGCTCGAACGACGCCTGCGCGGCGGCGAGCATCGCAGCCAGCTCGTCGGACGTTTCGCCCTTCAGCCGATAGGCGATCAGGATCGCGCCGAGTTCGACGTCCGACACACGCGCGTCGAGCATCGCGCGATAGAGCTCGAACGTGTCCTCGGCGGACAGTGCGCGCGCGCCGTGCGGGCCGCGGCCGATCTCCTTGATGAAGCGGGCGCAACGGAACGGAACGGCGGCGGGATCGTGGGAAGCGGTCATCGGGACGTGGGGCGGGCGGCCGGCATCGGGCCGCGAGGTGAGCGTAAGGAATGCCCCGAGTATCGCACGGGTGCGGCCGGCGCAAGCGCGGCCGCGCATCGCGCCGCGCTACACTCTGGTTACCGGCGGTGGGCGCGCCGGCTGCGCCGCGCCTGTGCCGTTGCCGGCCGAATACGACTACGAGAGACATCCCATGAAGCTCTACAGCTATTTCCGCAGTTCTGCGTCGTACCGCGTGCGGATCGCCCTGAACCTGAAGCAGCTGCCGTTCGACTATGTCCCCGTGCACATGCTGCGCAACGGTGGCGAGCAACTGAAGGACGAGTACCGTGCACTGAATCCGGACGCGGTCGTGCCGACGCTGACCGACGGCGACGCGACGCTGCAGCAGTCGCTCGCGATCATCGAATATCTCGAAGAAACCCATCCGGAGCCCGCGTTGCTGCCGAAGCAGCCGGTCGACCGCGCGTACGTGCGCGCGGTCGCGCTGCAGATCGCGTGCGAAATCCATCCGCTCAACAACCTGCGCGTGCTGAAGTACCTGAAGCACACGCTGCAGGTACCCGAGGAGGCGAAGAACGCGTGGTACCGGCACTGGATCGAGGCGGGCTTCGAAACGCTCGAGACGCGCCTCGCGAACGATCCGCGCACCGGCAAGCTGTGCTTCGGCGACACGCCGACGCTCGCCGACCTGTGCCTCGTGCCGCAGGTGTTCAACGCGAACCGCTTCTCGATCGACACGACGCGTTATCCGACGATTCAACGGATCGTCGACCATGCATCGACGCTCGACGCGTTCAAGGCCGCCGAGCCCGGCGCGCAACCCGACGCCGAATGAGCGCGGCGCCCCTCGGGCGCGCATGAAAAAGGGCGCCCGAAGGCGCCCTGGGCGATGCGGGCCGGCGGCGTTCAGCCGAGCAGCGCGTCCGCGAATTCCACGGCGCTGAACGGCTGCAGGTCCTCGACCTTCTCGCCGACGCCGATGAAGTAGACGGGCACCGGGCGCTGCCGCGCGATCGCGGCGAGAATCCCGCCCTTCGCAGTGCCGTCGAGCTTCGTGACGATGAGTCCCGTGAGGCCGAGCGCGTCGTCGAATGCCTTCACTTGCGTGAGCGCGTTCTGGCCGGTGTTCGCGTCGATCACCAGCAGCACTTCGTGCGGCGAGCCGTCGTGCGCCTTCGAGATCACGCGCTTCACCTTCTTCAGCTCTTCCATCAGGTGGAGCTGCGTCGGCAGGCGGCCGGCCGTGTCGGCCATCATCACGTCGATCTTGCGTGCGCGCGCGGCGCTGACCGCGTCGAAGATCACCGCGGCCGGATCGCCGCTTTCCTGCTGCACGACCGTCACGTTGTTGCGCTCGCCCCAGACCGCCAGCTGTTCGCGCGCCGCCGCGCGGAACGTGTCGCCCGCGGCCAGCAGCACCGACTGGTCGAAGCTCTGCAGATGCTTCGCGAGCTTGCCGATGCTGGTGGTCTTGCCCGCGCCGTTCACGCCGGTGATCATCATCACGAGCGGCTGTGCGCGGCCGAGCATCAGCGATTTCTCGAGCGGCTTCAGCAGCTCGACGAGCAGGTCGTGCAGCGCACTCTTCACCTGCTGCGGGTCGGTCAGCCGGCCGGTGCGCACCTTTTCGCGCAGCGCGTCGAGCAGGTACTCGGTCGCGTCGACGCCCGCGTCGGACATCAGCAGCGCGGTTTCGAGTTCCTCGTACAGATCCTCGTCGATCTTCGTGTTGACGAATACGCCGGTGATGCTGTTGCCCGTTTTCGCGAGCCCCGTTTTCAGGCGCGCAAGCCACGATTGCTTCGCGGATGCGTCCTGCAGCGGCGGCGGGACGATCTCGACCGTCTCGACGACTTCGTCGCGGCCGTCGTTGGTCGGCGTGACCGTCATCACGACGGCCGGCGCGGCCGGTTGCACGGGCGCCTGCGGCACGTCGGCCGCGGGCGGAGCCTCGAGCGCGGGCGCATCGGACGGCTCGTCCGTTTGCTGCGCGTCGGCCGATTGCGATTCCGCGGGATCGGGCTCCTGCGTTTTCTTGAATCGTTTGAAGAAGCTGAACATGGTCTGACGTCGGGAAGAGGGGGGCCGCCGCCAGGAGCGGGGCGCCGGACGGGCCGTTCTGCGTTCGCGCGGGCGCGGCGCACGGCGGCCGAAACCGTGCATTTTATCAGTGCGGCGTGGCGCTCGCGTCAGTGCGCGACGCCGCTGTGGTAACGTGCGCCTGTTTGGCGGTGCGCCTTGGCGCGCGCCCGGTCCCTCCGTTGCCTATATTCCGTATGTCCCGTTCCTCTCCCGGCCGCCCGGCGGCCCCTCCTGGCCGCGGCAAGCCGCACACGATCCGCATCATAGGCGGCGACTGGAAACGTACCCCGCTCGCGGTGCTCGATCTCGACGGCCTGCGGCCGACGCCCGATCGCGTGCGCGAGACGCTGTTCAACTGGCTCGGTCAGGATCTCGAAGGCCGGCGCTGCCTCGACCTGTTCGCGGGCACCGGCGCGCTCGGCTTCGAGGCCGCGTCGCGCGGCGCGGCGAGCGTCGTGATGGTCGAACGCCATCCGCGCGCCGCGCAGCAACTGCGTGCGATCAAGGACAAGCTCGGCGCCCGCACGGTCGAAGTCGCCGAAGCCGATGCGCTGCGGCTCGCGGCCGGGCTCGCGCCGGGTGCGTTCGACGTCGTGTTTCTCGATCCGCCGTTCGGCGATTCCGCTGTGCTCGAGCGCGCGATCGCGCTGTCGGCGCCGCTTGTCGCGGCGGACGGTGCGCTGTACGTCGAGACGGGGGCGGAACTCGATCCGGCCGCGCACGACGTGCTCGCGGGCTGGCAGGTCGTGAAGCACGGCAAGGCCGGTGCGGTTCACTATCATTTGCTGCGGCGCGAAAATGATGAATAATGCGCGTTCGATACGAGGCGGCGCGCCGCAAAGGCGACGCATGCCCATCTCGGCAGTGGCGTGCGCATCGCACCGCTGCCATCCCGTTTGCGTGATGACAGGAGGAGCGACATGGTAGTCGCCGTGTATCCCGGTACGTTCGATCCGCTGACGCGCGGGCACGAAGACCTCGTGCGGCGTGCGTCGAGCATTTTTGATACGCTGGTGGTTGGTGTCGCCGACAGTCGCGCGAAAAAGCCGTTCTTCTCGCTCGAAGAACGTCTGACGATTGCGAACGAGGTGCTCGGCCATTATCCGAACGTGAAGGTGATGAGTTTCACCGGTCTCCTGAAGGACTTTGTCCGCACCAACAACGCGCGCGTGATCGTGCGCGGCCTGCGCGCCGTGTCCGATTTCGAATATGAGTTCCAGATGGCGGGGATGAACCGCTATCTGCTGCCCGACGTCGAGACGATGTTCATGACGCCGTCCGATCAGTACCAGTTCATCTCGGGAACGATCGTGCGCGAAATCGCGCAGTTGGGCGGCGATGTCAGCAAGTTCGTGTTTCCGTCCGTCGAGAAGTGGCTGACCGAGAAAGTCGCCGCGATGGGAGGCCCTGCCGCGTAACGCGGCGCCGGCCGGTTTCGTTGCGAATCCGACCGCCGGCCTGAAGAAGTGAGATCAGTATGGCTTTGATGATTACCGACGAGTGCATCAATTGCGACGTGTGCGAGCCCGAGTGCCCGAACGGCGCGATTTCGATGGGCCCGGATATCTACGTGATCGACCCGAACAAGTGCACCGAGTGCGTCGGCCATTTCGACGAACCGCAGTGCCAGCAGGTGTGTCCGGTCGAATGCATTCCGCGCGATCCGCAGCATGACGAATCGCACGCGCAATTGATGGAGAAGTATCACGCGTTGATCGCCGGGAAGGGAGACGACGCGTCGTGACCCTGCGGTGACGCGCGCGCTTTGGTTTATCGGCGCACGCGTCACGCATCCCGAGCGGCGCCGTCCGGCGCCGGTTCTTCCTTAGGCAAGCAGCTCGCGCAGCGCCGCGACGAGCGCATCGCATTCGGCGTCGGTGCCGACGGTGATGCGCAGATGCTGGTCGATTCGCGGCAGCCGGAAGTGCCGCACGAAAATTTCCCGTTCCTTCAGCTTTGCCGCGATCGCGCCCGCATCGTGCGCGGGATGGCGCGCGAACACGAAGTTCGCGGCCGACGGCACGACGTCGAAGCCGAGCGCGTCGAGCGCGTGTGTGAGCCGCGTCCGGCTGTCGATCACGCGCCGGCAGGTCGCGTCGAAATAGTCGGTGTCCTCGTACGCGGCCTGCGCGGCAACCTGCGCGAGCCGGTCGAGCGGATAGGAGTTGAAGCTGTCCTTCACGCGGTTCAGCGCGTCGATCAGTGCCGCGTCGCCGAACGCGAAGCCGACGCGCATGCCCGCGAGCGAGCGCGCCTTCGACGTCGTGTGCACGACAAGCAGGTTCGGATGGCGGTCGATCAGCGTAATCGCGGACTGCGCGCCGAAATCGACATAGGCCTCGTCGATCACGACGACCGACGACGGATTCGCGGCCGCGATCCGCTCGACATCCGCGAGCGGCAGCGCGCGCCCGGTCGGCGCATTCGGGTTCGGAAACAGCACGCCGCCGGCGTCGTCGATATAGTCGTCGACGCGGATCGAGAAGTCGTCCGCGAGCGGCACGATCGTGGTCTGTACGCCGTACAGGCGAGCGTAGGTCGGATAGAAGCTGTACGTGATGTCGGGAAACCGCAGCGGCCGGTCGTGCTTCAGCAGCGCCTGGAACGTGTGCGCGAGCACCTCGTCGGAGCCGTTGCCGACGAACACCTGTTCGGGCTTGATGCGATGATGGGCCGCGACCGTCTCGCGCAGCGCACGCGCGACCGGATCCGGATAGCGGCGCAGCGTGTCGCCGGTCTCGCCGAGTTCGCGTGCGATCGCCGCGACGACGCGCGGCGACGGCGGATAGGGATTCTCGTTGGTGTTCAGCTTGACGGGGTGCGCGAGCGCGGGCTGTTCGCCCGGCACATAAGGCACGAGTTGCTGAACGACGTCGCTCCAGTAACGGCTCACCGCTTGGCTCCTGTCGGGCAAAACGACGAGATTACCGCATGTGCGCGTCAAGGTGGGGAGGGCGGTGCCGCCCGGCGATGCCGGACAGCCCGATGCACCGGGCCGGTGCGATGCGCGGTCAGTTGCGATGCAGCTGCATCGTCGCGCGGTCGAGTTCGCCCTTGACGACCATCGGCATCACGGCGAGCGCGCGTTCGATCGACGCGTCGATCACATCCTGTTCCTCGCGGCGCGGCGGCTTCAGCACGAAGTTCGCGACGTCGGGCTTCGCGCCGGCGCGCGCGCTTTCCGGAATCAGGTCGCGCGGATGGCCGATGCCGATCCGCAGCCGCCAGTAATGCTGCGTCGACAGGTGCGCGGAGATGTCCTTGAGGCCGTTGTGGCCGCCGCTGCCGCCGCCGAGCTTCAGCTTCACGGTGCCGGGCGGCAGGTCGAGCTCGTCGTGCGCGACGAGAATCTGGTCGGGCAGGATCTTGAAGAATTGCGCGAGCGCGACGACCGACTGGCCAGAGCGGTTCATGTAGGTCTGCGGCTCGAGCAGGTGCACTTCCTCGCCGTGCAGGCGCGCTTTCGCGTAGAAGCCGTGGAAGCGGCGCTCGTCGCGCAGCGTCGTGCCTGTCTCGCGGGCGAGCTGGTCGATCAGCCAGAAGCCGGCGTTGTGGCGCGTCGCGGTGTATTCCGCCCCGGGATTGCCGAGGCCGACGATCAGTTTGATCATGACGTTTCGAAGGCGGCGGCTGCCGCTAGGGCGCAGAAAAAGAAAAACCCGCCGGGCAAGCCGCGGCGGGTTGCGTCGACCGTTTCGTGAAACGGATCGATCGGGCGCGTAGGCAGCCGCTTAGGCAGCCGGCGTTTCGCCTTCGCCTGCTGCGTCCGACACGGCACCAGCCGGGACCGTCGCCGATGCGACAACCGGGTTTTCCGCATCGATGTGCGCGACCAGCGCGACGCCCTTCGGCAGCGCGATGTCCTTCGCGTGCAGCGACTGACCGGCTTCGATCTTCGACAGGTCGACTTCGAGGAACTCCGGCAGGGCAGCCGGCAGGCACTCGACTTCGATTTCCGTCGCGACGTGCGAAACGACCGCGCTCGACAGCTTCACGGCCGGGCTGACTTCGGCGTTCAGGAAGTGCAGCGGCACCTTCGTGTGCAGCTTCTTCTTCGCGTCAACGCGCTGGAAGTCCACGTGCAGCACCAGTTGCTTGAACGGGTGGTATTGCACGTCGCGCAGCAGAACCTGCTGCGACTGGCCGGCCACTTCGAGGTCGAGGATCGACGAGTGGAAGGCTTCCTTCTTCAGGGCGTGCCACAGGGCGTTGTGATCGAGTTCGATCTTTTGCGGGGCTGCTTCGCCACCGTAAACGATACCCGTGGTCTTACCGGCGTTGCGCAGGCGGCGGCTCGCACCCGTACCTTGCTGTTGGCGCTCGAAAGCGACGACTTTCATGTGATTCTCCAATGGCTGCCCGCGACCAGGCAGTAAAACGGGGCCGTCAAACGGCGGCCCCCGATGAAACGGCGGGGTTTCGTCTATCCCGTCCGATTGTGCAAAAAGCGAAGCGTTGCCGCTTCGCTTTCTGCGCATGCTTTGTTGTGTCGACTCGCGATCAGGATTCCGCGAACAGCGACATCACCGAATCGCCGCGGCGGATCCGAGAGAACGTCTCGGCCAGCAGGCTCGCGCTCGTCAGCGAGCGGATCTTCGAGCATGCCAGCGATTCGGCCGACAGCGGGATCGTATCGGTGACGACCAGCTCGTCGAGTGCCGATGCGGCGATGCGGTCGGCGGCGCCGCCCGACAGCACGGGGTGCGTCGCGTACGCGAACACCTGCTTCGCACCGCGGTCCTTCAGCACTTGCGCGGCCTTGCAGAGCGTGCCGGCCGTATCGACCATGTCGTCCATGATCACGCAGGTGCGGCCTTCGACTTCACCGATGATGTTCATCACTTCGGCGACGTTCGCCTTCGGACGACGCTTGTCGATGATCGCGAGATCGCAGTTGAGCTGCTTCGCGAGTGCCCGGGCACGCACCACGCCGCCGACGTCCGGCGACACGACGAGCAGATCCGAGTAGTTCTGCTTGCGCAGGTCGCCCAGCAGGATCGGCGTTGCGTAGATGTTGTCGACCGGGATGTCGAAGAAGCCTTGAATCTGGTCGGCGTGCAGATCCATCGTGATGATCCGCTCGACGCCGGCGATTTCCAGCATGTTCGCGACGACCTTCGCCGAGATCGCGACGCGCGCCGAACGCGGGCGGCGATCCTGACGGGCGTAGCCGAAGTAGGGGATGGCTGCGGTGATCCGGCCGGCCGATGCGCGCTTGAGCGCGTCGACCATGATCATCAGTTCCATCAGGTTGTCGTTCGCCGGCGCGCACGTGGATTGCAGGACGAAGACGTCCTTGCCACGCACGTTTTCCTGGATCTCGACCTGGATCTCGCCGTCGGAGAAACGGCTGACCATTGCTTTGCCGAGGGGAATTCCAAGAATGTTGACGACTTCCTGGGCGAGCGCGGGATTCGCGTTGCCAGTAAAAACCATCAGGCCGTCATGGCTGCTCATCGTGCACCTGCTTCAGGCTTAGGCGGGAAATGCGGGAAAATTTTTGGCAGGGGAGGAAGGACTCGAACCCTCGCATGCCGGAATCAAAATCCGGTGCCTTGACCAACTTGGCGACTCCCCTACACTTAACTGATAACTTCACCGGACTCGTGTAGGCCATCCGGCAAAGTAAAACTTCATGACGCGAAAGCGAAGAGCGGATGCTCGTTCAGGCTCTCGGCAACTGCGCCGTTCCAACTGGCGGGCAGCTTGGCTTTCGCCGCTTCTGCCTCGTGTTTGCTGCGAAACGCTGCAAACACGCTTGCTCCGGAGCCGGTCATCCTCGCGGGGGTCACATCATACAACCATTTGACCACCTGCGCAACTTCCGCGTACTTACTTGTCACAACTTGCTGCATATCGTTCCGGCCGAAGCTGTCTGGCCATCCCGCATCGCTGTTTTGCTGTGCAAGAAAGTCAGCAATTGTGACGGGCTTCGAATCTCTTGTCAACAACTCATCTGAAAATATTTCAGCGGTCGGGACATGAACGCGTGGCGTCACAACCAAGAACCAGCGAGTCGGCAATTCTACCTCAGCTAATTCTTCTCCGATACCCTCTGCGAACGCATTTTTTCCAAAAATAAAAAACGGGACGTCTGCGCCGAGTTTCACCGCGAGCGACTGAAGCTCCGTGCGCGGCAGGTCGAGTTGCCACAGGCGGTTCAGCGCCAGCAGCGTCGTCGCCGCGTCGGAGCTGCCGCCGCCGAGGCCGGCACCCATCGGCAGGCACTTGTCGATCTCGATGTCGACGCCTGACGCGGTGCCGGTGTGCGCCTTCAGCAGGTTGGCTGCGCGCACGACGAGATCGCTTTCCTCGGGCACGCCGGGCACGTCGGTGACACGCGCGACGCGGCCGTCGTCGCGCAGCGTGAAGTGCAGCGTGTCGCCCCAGTTCAGCAGCTGGAACACGCTCTGCAGATCGTGATAGCCGTTCGGGCGGCGGCCGGTGATGTGCAGGAACAGGTTGAGTTTCGCGGGCGCAAGGCAGTTGCGCAGCGAGCGGGTCGAATCGGTCATGCGTTTGTTGGGCTAGGCGCGCGTACTCACTGATCGAGCACGAGCTTGATGTCGAGCGGCGGCGTCGCGCGCACGAGGTTGACGCGTTTGACGCCCGTGGCCGGGGCGTCCGCGTAGGCAAGGTAGTCGATCGTCCAGCCGTCCTGGCGGATCTGCTTGACGTGCGAGTCGTCGGCCGGATCGCGTACCGTCTCCGCCGGCGTCGCGGGCGCGGGCGTCGGCAGCAGCCAGTAGCGCAGGCCCGCGAGCGGCAGCGCGAAGCCGAGCGTTCGCTGCATCAGGTCGCCGACGTCGGCCGCATATTGCGTCGGACGGTTCGGCAGCTCGAGCGACGCCGCCTGCGGCGTCGATTTCACGACCGCGAGCGTCTGGCCGAGCGGGCTGCGCAGCTCGAGCGACACGTCGTTGCCGTGCTCCTGCCAGTCGAAGTTGCCGTACACGTTCTGCTGCTTGCCGAGACGGTCGTCGTACTGCACGGCGAAGCGGCCATGGTAAGCGTGCGTCGCGGCGGTCTGCAGCGCCGCGCCCGTCGGCGCGCTTGCCGACGGCGGCGTGCTCGCGCAGCCGGCGAGCGCGAGCGCCGCGCCGGCTGCGGCCAACGTACGCTGCGCGCGGGAGGACAGGGAAAGCATCGGGAACATCTGCATCAGAGGCCGTTGATCTGCAGGCGCTTCAGCGTCTGCACGAGCGTTTCGTTGTCGGGCTCGAGCTTCTGCGCGGCACGCCACGCGGAACGCGCGTCGTCCTGCGCGCCGCTCTTCCACAGCACTTCGCCGAGGTGCGCGCCGATTTCGGCGTTCGGCTGCAGTTCGTACGCATGCCGCAGGACCTTCGTAGCGCCGGCCGTGTCGCCCATCCGATACTTCACCCAGCCGAGGCTGTCCATGATGTAGGCATCGTTCGGCGCGAGCGTCATCGCCTTGTCGATCAGCTTGCTGGCTTCGGGCAGGCGCTGGTTGCGGTCGGCAAGCGAATAGCCGAGCGCGTTGTACGCCTGCGGGTTGTCGGGCTGCGTGCGGATCAGCTCGCGCAGTTGCTTTTCCATCGTCGCGTAGTGGCCGGTCTTTTCGGCCGCCATCGCGTAGTCGTAGCGCAGGTCGGGATCGTCCGGGAAGTCCTGGACCGCCTGCCCGAGCCGTGCCTCGGCTTCCGGATAGCGCTTCGCGGTGAACAGGATCGACGCGTCGGTGCGCGCGACCACGGCCGCGTCGCGCGGATCCGTGATCGGCAGGTCGTCGAGCACCTTGCGCGCCTCGTCGGTCTTGCCCTGTTTCTGCAGCAGCTGCGCGCGCGTGATCTGCGCGGGGAGATAGTGCTGGCTCGTCTGGTCGACCTTGTCGAGCCATTGCGACGCCTGCGCATCGTTGTTCTGGTCGATCGCGATCTGCGCGAGGTAGATGTAGCCCTGGCCGACGTCGAGGTTCGACTGCTTGTCGCCGAGCTGCACGTACTGCTTCAGGTAGGCGGTCGCTTCGTCGAGTTTCTTCTGCTGAATCTTGATCAGCGCGAGCGCCATCAGCGGCGTCGGATCCTTCGAGTCGAGCTTGCGCATCGTCTCGAACTGCTTCTGCGCGTCGTCGAGGCGATCGTCGGCGAGATAGAGCTGCGACAGCGCAAGCCGCGCGTCGCGCGACTTCGGATTCTGCTGAACATATTTCTCGAACGACGCGATGCCCGCCGCGCGTTCCGCCGGCCCCATCTGCGACAGCATCAGGGCCGCCGGCAGGTAGTCGGGGCGGAGCTGCAGCGCCCGCTTCAGCGATTGCGCGGCGCCGTCCTTGTCGTCGACGGCGAGCTGCTGCCGCGCGATCGCGAGCTGCGCCTCGGGCCGGTTCATGTCGTTCTTCAGCATGTCCTTCAGCACCGCGAGGCCGCCGACGCGATCGGAGCCGCGCACGAGCAGCGCCTGCAGCGCGAGGATCGCGGGCCCGCGCGTCTCGCCGGTTGCGCGGGCCAGCTCGCGCGCGAGCATCGGCTGCGCGTCGGCCGGCTTGCCGGCGAGCACCAGCAGCGCGGCGTCGACCTGCGACGCCCGATTCGAATCCGGTGCGTACTGGCGCCACAGGTTCGCGGCGGACAGCGCGTCGGCCGGGCTCTGTGCACCGAGCGCGATCTCGGTCGCACGCTGCGCCATGCGCGGATCGCGCGTGTCGCGGGCGAGCGCGAGGTAGGTCTGGTACGCCGGCGCCGGCTGGTTGCGCTGGAGCGCGACTTCGGCGGCGAGCACCTGGTAGACGATCTGGCTCGTCAGCGGGACACCGGGGAGATTCTTCTGCTCATCCGGCATCACATGCTCGAACGCGCCCTGCGGCTCCGCGTCGTCCGATGCCGGATCCTGCGCGTGAGCCGGGAAGGCGGTGAGGGTCCAGGCGGCAAACAGCGCGGCGCCGAGTGCACGACGGACCGGGAAGGCGCGCGCGCCGCGCGCGGCGGCGGGGCGCTTCTGAAGCAGCTTCGAGGGCAGAGTCATGGAAATCCGTTCGATGTTTCAACCGATTGTAACGCGCTCGCTACAATACACGCACGATCGTGAATCCAGCCTCAGACCCGTATAACATGCCAGAGTTGCCAGAAGTCGAAGTCACGCGCCGGGGCATCGAGCCCTTTGTCGCGGGCCGCCGCGTCGAGCGTGTCGACGTCCGTACCGCGATGCTGCGCTGGCCCGTGCCGGCGGGGCTCGCCGAGCAGTTGCGCGCGCGCGAGGTGCTCGCGGTCGAACGTCGCGGCAAATACCTGCTGTTCGAGGTCGACGCGGGCTGGTTCATCGTCCATCTCGGCATGACGGGCACGCTGCGCGTGCTGCCCGCGGCCGGCGTGCCCGTTGCCGCGAAGCACGACCACATCGACTGGATCTTCGACGAATTCGTACTGCGGTTCCGCGATCCGCGCCGCTTCGGCGCCGTGCTGTGGCACCCGCGCGAAGCGGGCGACGTGCACGCGCATCCGCTTCTCGCGAGCCTCGGCGTCGAGCCGTTCTCGCCGGCGTTCACCGGCGCGCTGCTGCATGCGCGCACGCGCGGCCGCACGGTGTCGGTCAAGCAGGCGCTGCTCGCGGGCGACATGGTCGTCGGCGTCGGCAACATCTATGCGTCGGAGAGCCTGTTTCGCGCCGGCATCCGGCCGACGACGGCCGCCGGCAAGGTGTCGCTGCCGCGCTACGAGCGGCTGGCCGACGCGGTGCGTGCGACGCTCGCCGATGCGATCGAGCGCGGCGGCAGTACGCTGCGCGATTTTGTCGGCAGCAACGGCGAAAGCGGCTATTTCCAGCTCGACTGCTTCGTCTACGACCGTGCCGGCCAGCCTTGCCGCGTATGCGGCACGCCGATCCGCCAGATCGTGCAGGGCCAGCGGTCGACCTATTTCTGTGCGACCTGCCAGCGTTGAAACCTTTTTCCGCGATTAGATAACTTGAAGCCGCCCCGCATCGCCCCCGCTCCGTTCCCCGTCACACCGCTGCACCGCACGTTCGCCACGCGCCTGATCGCGTGGCAGCGCGAGCATGGCCGCCACGACCTGCCGTGGCAGAACACCCGCGATCCGTACCGAATCTGGCTGTCGGAAATCATGCTGCAGCAGACCCAGGTGTCGACCGTCATCCCGTATTACGCGCGCTTTCTCGAACGCTGCCCCGACGTCGCCGCGCTCGCGGCCGCGCCGGTCGACGACGTGATGGCGCTGTGGGCGGGGCTCGGCTACTACTCGCGCGCGCGCAACCTGCACCGCTGCGCGCAGGCCGTCGTCGCCGAGCACGGCGGCGCGTTTCCGGCGACGCCCGACGCGCTGGCCGAACTGCCGGGCATCGGCCGCTCGACGGCCGCGGCGATCGCGTCGTTCGCGTACGGCGCGCGCGCGACGATCCTCGACGGCAACGTGAAGCGCGTGCTCGCGCGGGTATTCGGCGTCGAGGGTTTTCCGGGCGAGAAGCGCGTCGAGAACGACATGTGGGCGCTCGCCGAATCGTTGTTGCCCGACGCCGCGAACGCGGCGGACGTAAGCGCCTATACGCAGGGGCTGATGGATCTCGGCGCGACGCTGTGCGTGCGCGGCAAGCCCGATTGCGCGCGTTGCCCGTTCGCGGGCGACTGCGTCGCGCAATCGACGGGCCGGCAGCGCGAACTGCCGGCCGCGCGGCCGAAGAAGGCCGTGCCGACGCGCAAGACCTGGATGCTCGTGCTGCGCGACGGCGACGCCGTGCTGCTCGAGCGGCGGCCGCCGGCCGGCATCTGGGGCGGCTTGTGGAGCCTGCCGCAAGCCGACGGCGATGCGGCGCTCGCGGAACTTGCGCAGGGCTTCGGCGGCGGCGGCCCGGTGCCGCTTGCGCCGTTCACGCATACGTTCACGCATTTCCGGCTCGAGATCGAGCCGCGGCTGAGCGACATGGCCGACGGCCGCGGCCTGCCGTCGCAGGCACGGGACGCGGAGACCGCGTGGGTGCCGCTGAGCCGGCTCGATGCGTACGGCGTGCCGGCGCCCGTGCGCAAGCTGCTCGATGCACTGAGCGGGCCGCTGCTGTAACGAAGGGGAACGGGCGCGGGCCGCGCGCTCGAGAAAACGCCGGGCCGCCCCGGGTTTTCCGCACCGAAGGAAGTCCCGTCCGGAGGCGCCTACAGCCAGCCGTGCCGGTCGAGCACGTGGTGCACGGCGTCGATGCGTGCGCCGACGTCCGGAAATTCCATCAGCTTTTGCCGCGCGCGCAGGTCGAGCGGCAGCAGTTCCGCGAGGCGGTTCGACACCCAGCTCGGATCGTCGAGGCGGAACGGTTCGCCGAACGGCAGCTTGCCCGGCTCGGATTTCTTCAGCGCATCGATGATGCGCTCCAGCACCTCGGCGCACGAGCCGAACTGCGCGAGCGCCTGCTCGCCTTCGAGCGGGATGTCGTCGGGCAGCGGCTCCGCGATGCCGACCAGCAGCCCGTTGCCTTCGACGCGATACGACAGCAGTTCGAAACGCTGCGTGCCGACCGCCTGCAGATACAGCATCCCGAATTCGCCGGTATCGCACTCGGTGATGCGCGCCATGCAGCCGATGGTTTCGGGCACCGACACGGCGCCGTCCTGTGCGACTTCGGGCCCGCTCTTCAGCAGGCACACGCCGAACGGTGCGTCGTCGCGCAGGCACGCGCGGGACATGTCGAGGTAGCGTGCCTCGAACACCTTGAGCGGGAGCAAGCCTCCCGGAAACAGCACCGTGTGCAGCGGAAACAGCGGCAGGTCGATCAGGGTGGTCGATAGGGAGGACATGGCGCGCGGGCGTTGGGGCGGGTGTCGCTAGGGTCGGTCGACCTCGGAGACGAGCCGCGACGACGCGTCGACATCCACTGGCGCGTCACGATGCCGCACGATCACGTTCGCCTCGTGCGCGAGGCGCGCGGCGAGCGTTTCCGCGATGAACACCGAGCGATGCTGGCCGCCGGTGCAGCCGATGGCGACGGTCAGGTAGCTGCGGTTGTCATCGCGGAAGTGCGGCAGCCATTTCAACAGGAACGCATGGATGTCGTCGATCATCTGGTGGACGATCGGCAGTGCGTCGAGAAAGGCGATGACCGGCTGGTCGAGCCCGGTGAGCGGGCGCAACTCGTGGTCGTAGTACGGATTCGGCAGCGCGCGCACGTCGAACATCAGGTCGGCGTCGAGCGGTACGCCGCGCTTGAAGCCGAACGACTCGAACATCACCATCAGGTCGTTGTTCTTCTGCTCGATGAAGCGCTTGACCCACGTGCGCAGCACGTTCGCGCGCAGCGTGCTCGTATCGATCTGGTGGCCGAACTCGGCGAGCGGCGCGACGAGGTCGCGTTCGCGCTCGATCGCTTCCTCGAGCGACGACAGCAGGCCGACGTCTGCATCGTGCGACAGCGAGCCGGAGAGCGGATGGCGGCGGCGCGTTTCGGAGAAGCGCTGGATCAGCGCCTGGGTGCTTGCGTTGAGGAACAGCACGCGCACGTCGTGATCGCGCGACAGCTCGCGGATCAGGCCGGGCATTTCGTCGAGCGATGCGCTCGAGCGCGCGTCGATCGCAACCGCGAGCCGGCGCTGGCCGTCCTGGGCGAGGTAGCGGGCGAGTTCGGGGAGCACATGCGGCGGCAGGTTGTCGACGCAGTAATAGCCTGCGTCTTCGAGCGCGTTCAGCGCGACGGATTTGCCTGAGCCGGAGATGCCGGTGATAAGGACGATGCGCATGGGAAGCAGAGAATCCTGACGTTTCATCATAGCACTGGCTCGACGCGTCGGCGTTGCGCAGCCGGCGCGTGCGGGTTACACCAGTTTGCCGGGGAACTGACTGTCGGGATCTTGCATCGCGAGTCGTTGCCGATCCATGAAATCGCGCAACGTGTCGATTCCGCGCAACTGCAGGATCGTGTTCCGGACGGCGGCCTCGACGAGCACCGCAAGGTTGCGGCCGGCCGCAACCTGGATCGTGACCTTGCTGATCGGCAAACCGAGCACGTCGACGGTCTGGCTTTCGAGCGGCAGGCGCTGGAATTCGCCGTCGGGGCGCCGCACGAGCTGGACGATCAGCTTCAGCTTCATTTTCCGCCGCACGGCGGTTTCGCCGAAGATCGTCTTGATGTCGAGCAGGCCGAGGCCGCGCACTTCGAGCAGGTTTTGCAGCAGCGGCGGGCAGCGCCCTTCGACGAAATCGGGGCCAAGACGGACGAAGTCGACCGCGTCGTCGGCGACGAGGCCGTGGCCGCGGCTGATCAGTTCGAGGCCGAGCTCGCTTTTGCCGAGGCCCGAATCGCCGGTCAGCAGCACGCCCATCCCGAGGATGTCGAGGAATACGCCGTGCAGCGTCGCGCGCGGCGCGAGGATGCGGGACATGTAGAGCCGCAGGCTGTCGATCACCGCGGCGGCCGACATCGGCGTCGTGAACAGCGGGGTCGACGAGCGCGTGCAGCGCAGCACGAGTTCGGGCGGCGCCGCGGCGCCGCCGGCGACGACGAGGAACGGCGGTTCGAGCGCGATCAGCTCGGCCATGTGGCGCGAGCGGTCTTCGTCGGTCTGGCGCTGGTAATAGTCGATTTCGGCTTCGCCCAGCACCTGGATCCGGTTCGGGTGGATCAGGTTCAGGTGGCCGACGAGGTCGGCGCTCGACGTCGCGTTGCCGACCGTGTCGGCCGAAAAGCCGCGTTCCCAGCCTTCATGCCCCGTCAGCCAGCTCAGTTTCAGCGTGGCCGCGTTGTCGTCGAAGATGCTCTGGGCGTTGATGCTGGACGTATCCATGACTCTCGTCACTCCAATGGGCCGGTGCATGCGCGCGGCGACGGACGTCGCCATGCCGGGCCGGCGCCGGGCGGCCCTGGACGGCGGCGCGTGCCGCCTCGTACGGGAAAATATTCCGCCCGGATCAACTCAAGGTTGCCACTGAGTGAGCAGGCGATGCAACTCGGCGATATCCGTTTCGTTGTGCAGACGCTCACGCGCGTCGCGATCGGACAGCAGTTGCGCGATTTCCGACAGGATTTCGAGATGCTGCTGGGTGGCTTGCTCGGGGACGAGCAGGAAAATCAGGAGGCCGACCGGCTGGCCGTCGGGCGCTTCGAACGGGATCGCATCGGCGAGCCGGACGAACGCGGCGAGCGGGTGCTTGAGACCCTTGATGCGCCCGTGCGGAATCGCGACGCCTTCGCCGAGCCCGGTCGAGCCGAGGCGCTCGCGCGCGAACAGGTTGTCCGTGACGGTGCTGCGGGCGATGCCGTTCTGATTCTCGAACATCAGCCCGGCTTGTTCGAACACGCGTTTCTTGCTGGTGACCGAGAGGTCGATGACGACGTTCTCTATGGGCAGGATTTTGGCTAGGCGATTCATGTTGGCAGGCGATTGGGCGGCCTGGGGTCTCCTTGCGGCGGCAGACTGATTTTCCATGTTCGGCGATATCAAGGCATCTGGTATCGGCAACCTGCAACGCAGCTACCGCACCCAACGCCCCCCGGCGATAACCGGGACATTATAGAGCACAGCCGCGTGCGTGGCGCAGCATGGACGGACCGGTCGCACCACGGGCGCGGAGTCGCAAAAAAAACGCCCGGCGAACCGGGCGGCGTGCGTGTTGCGGTGACGGTTATTGCGGCGGCAGTTCGATCTGGTCGATCGACGGTTGAAGCTTGATCGGGTCGTGCGCGTGCGTTTGCAGGCGCTCCATGTGCTTGACGACCTGGCGATCCAGCTTGTCGATCAGCAGATCGATCGCGGCGTACAGGTTGCCGTTCGCGCTTTCGACGAAGATGTCCTTGCCCTTCAGGTGCAGATTGATTTCCGCGCGCTGCTGCTTGTCCTTTTCCTTGTGGTTGTCGACCGAGAGGATCACAGTGCCATCGATCACCTGATCGCTATGCCGTAGCACCCTGTCCAGCTTGGTGATCACGTATTCGCGAATTGCAGGCGTGACTTCGAGATGATGTCCACTGATCTTCAGGTTCATAGTGCTTCTCCAAGCGAGTGACCACCCGGCCGCATCGAGGCGGCGCTCCGGCCGACTTGCCCGTGCCGCACGGAGGCGGTCTATCGCGGACAGGTCGCCCGGCCTGTTCCCCGTGTGCGCGGTGGCCGGAACACGCCTGCCGCCGGGCAGGCAGCAGGCCTAAAGAGACTTGCGCAGATTCACTGCCGGGATCTTGAGGGCTTCGCGATATTTGGCAACCGTGCGGCGCGCGACCACGAAACCCTGTTCTGCCAGCAGCTCGGCAATGCGGCTGTCCGAAAGTGGCGATTTTGGGTCTTCAGCTCCTATCAGTTGCTTGATGAGGGCTCGGATGGCTGTCGACGAGGCGGCGCCACCGGTGTCGGTCGAAACGTGAGATCCGAAGAAGTACTTAAATTCAAGCGTCCCGAACGGGGTCAGCATGTACTTCCCGGTTGTCACACGGCTGACAGTCGACTCGTGTAGGCCCAGCGTATCAGCTATTTCCCGCAAAACCAAGGGGCGCATGGCAATTTCACCGTGCGCAAAGAAATTCTTCTGACGCTCGACAATAGCCTGTGCGACACGCAGGATCGTGTCGAAACGCTGCTGGATGTTTTTGATCAGCCAGCGTGCTTCCTGAAGCTGCTGTTTCAGCGAACCGGTCGACGGATCGCCGCGGCTGTTGCGCAGGATGTTCGCGTAGAGGTTGTTGATCCGCAGGCGCGGCACGACCTCCGGATTGAGCTCCGCGAGCCATCCCTGGCCGGCCTTCTTCACGATGATGTCGGGCACGACGTAGTCGGCCTCGGCCTTGCCGTACGCGGCGCCGGGGAACGGCTCGAGCGAGCGGATCAGTGCGTGCGCGTCGCGCAGCGCGTCGTCGCTCGCCTTCAGGTGCTTGCGCAATCGCGTGAAGTCGCGTGCGGCGAGCAGCTCCAGATGCTGCGACACGATCTCGAGCGCGAGGGTGCGCGTCGGGGACGGATCGAGGCGCAGCAGCTGCAGCTTCAGGCATTCGGATGCCGAGCGGGCGCCGACCCCGGCCGGGTCGAAGCTGTGCAGCAGCGCGAGCGCCGCGTTCAGTTCGTCGCAGTCGATCTCCAGCTCGGGCGGCAGGTCGGCGAGCACTTCGTCGAGCGTGGCGGTCAGGTAGCCGTCGTCGTCGAGCGACTCGATCAGGAACATCACGAGCGCGCGATCGCGCGGGCCGGCCTGCGTGACGCGCAACTGTGCGGACAGGTGGTCGCGCAGCGACGTCGCGGCTTCCTGCACCTGCAGCGGCGGGAGGTCGTCGTCGTCGGACGCGCCGCTCGAGCGGCCGAATTCGTCGAGATTCCATTGCGGGCCGTCGTTGCCGTCACCGGACGCGTAGCCGTCGTATTCGTCCGCGCCGGCCGGTTCGTCGCGCTCCGCGCGATCGCCCGACGTGCTGCTGCTGCTGTTTGCCGGGGCCGGCTCGGTGTTCTGGCCGGAAGGTGTCTGCGCGATCAGCGATCCGTCCGCCGCGACGCGCAGCGGACTCACGATCCAGTCGTCGTCGTTCTCGAGCAACGGATTCTGCGCGACTGCCATCGCGACTTCCTGCTGCAATTCGAGCGTCGACAACTGCAGGAGCCGGATCGACTGCTGTAGCTGCGGCGTCAGCGCCAGATGTTGCGACAGGCGGAGTTGAAGGCTGGCTTTCATGGCAAGGAGGGAGTCATACCGGCAGTTTGCCACGACCCAGGCGCGTTGAGCCATCCGCGATTACGCGCGGCGCGCCGCCCGGCCGCGGGCATGGCCGCGAAGCGGGGCGCGGCCCCGCGCGGCGATGCCGGGCGGGGTGCAGCCAGCCACGAGGAGGAAGTTACATGCGGAAGTGTTCGCCGAGATACACGCGGCGCACGCTTTCGTTTTCGATGATGTCGCTCGGCGCGCCGGCGGCGAGCACCGAGCCGTCGCTGATGATATAGGCGTGGTCGCAGATGCCGAGCGTTTCGCGGACGTTGTGATCGGTAATCAGCACGCCGATGTTGCGCTGCTTCAGGAACTTGACGATCTTCTGGATCTCGAGCACCGCGATCGGGTCGACGCCGGCGAACGGTTCGTCGAGCAGGATGAAGTTCGGGTTGGTCGCGAGCGCGCGCGCGATTTCGACCCGGCGTCGTTCGCCGCCCGACAGCGACAGCGCCGGGTTCTCGCGCAGGTGGCCGATCTGCAGCTCGTCGAGCAGTGCTTCGCTGCGCGACGAGATCGCGTCCTTCGACAGCCGCTTGCCGTCTTCGCCGTATTGCAGCTCGAGCACCGCGCGGATGTTTTCCTCGACGGTCAGCTTGCGGAACACGGACGCTTCCTGCGGCAGGTACGACAGGCCGAGCGACGCGCGCTTGTGGATCGGCAGCAGGCTGATCGAGCTGCCGTTCAGCGAGATCTCGCCAGCGTCGAGCGGCACGAGGCCGACGATCATGTAGAACGACGTGGTCTTGCCGGCGCCGTTCGGGCCGAGCAGGCCGACGACTTCGCCGCTCTTCACGTCGAGCGACACGTCCTTGACGACCGTGCGCGAGCCGTAGCGCTTCTTCAGGTTGCGGACGACGAGCGAACTCGTGGTGCCGGCCGGCTGGCGGTTCGGTAGCGCGTTCATTGGCCCGGCGCTCCCTGGATCGTGGTCGACGGCGACAGCTTCGCCGGCGCGCCGGTCAGCGGCGCGGGGCCGCCGTTCTTCGGCGACAGCATCGCGCGCACGCGGCCGTTCGGGTTGCCGGGCGCGGCGACGTCCTTGCCGCCCTTCGCGGTGTAGAAGTCGCGCTGGCCGTCGTACGTGATCACGCTGCCGTGCACGGTGTCCGCGACGGTCGACGTGCCCTGCAGGCGGCGTACGGTCGCGGCGGTCGTCAGCGTGGTCAGGTCCTGTTTGCCGTCGTAGTCGATGCGCTCGGCGTCGCCGTCGATGTATTCGTCGAGGCCTTCGCGCTTCTGGCGGAACGTCGCGTGCTTCTTGCCGCTGCCGAACGACGTCGCGTACTGATAGCCTTCCGGATCCTGGCGCACTTCGACGCGATCGCCCTTGATGATGATCGTGCCCTTCGTGATCACGACGTTGCCGGTCGCGACCGTGACCTGCTTCAGGTCGTCATAGGTCAGGTTGTCGGCCTCGACGTTGATCGGTTTGTTCTGGTCGGCCTTCTCGGCATGGGCGAGCGGCGCCAGCCCGATCAACGGGAGCGCCACGAGCGTCGCGGCGAGCGCGGCGCGGACGGCGCGCGCAGCGCCGCCGGAAATCTGTCGAGGGAACGGTTCGTTCATGCAGTCACGTGAGGGAAGCGTCACTTGGGTTGACCTTTCGAGCCGCCGGACGTGTCCGCCGCGGCGATCGTGCCGCGCACGTTGCCGTAAAGCTCGATGACCCGGGTGACGTTGTTGTACTTCATGCCGTCGGTCGCGTTGACGAGCGACAGGCCGCGCTGAAGTTTAACCGGCTTTTCGGTCTGGATCACATCGTCATTGACGAAGATCCGGAAATGCTGGGAATCGGCCTGCATTTGCGGATCGCCGCCGCCGGCCGCGCGCAGGATGCGCGCGTCGTCGTACAAATCGACGATCGACACGTCGCCGTTGACGGTGCCGCGCTTCGCGGTGGTCGTCACGACCGGCTTGCCGGGCTGGAATGCGCGCATGGCCGGATCGGCCAGGTCGCTGTTTTCGGTGTCTTCGTAATGGACCAGCTTCGCGGCCGTCAGCCGGTACTGCGTCGTGCCGGACTGGTCGAGCTCGGTGACCGAGAAGTTGTCCGCGAAATAGTCGGGCGTATGGCGCTTCGGCTGCGCGGTGCCCTCGCCGGGCGGCGGCAGCGTCGCCTGCAGCAGCCACCACGTGATGCCTGCGAGCGCGGCGACCGCGGCGAGCGGCAGCAGCTGGGTCCAGCGGAAATGCGTATTCATCCGTCAGGCTCCGCAGGCGGCTGCGAGCAGCGCGTCATAGCGGCGCTGAGCGCGCAGGATCGCGTCGCAGACTTCGCGCACGGCGCCGTGGCCGCCGCGGGCCTCGGCCACCCAGTGCGCGCGGGCGATCACGTCGGGGTGCGCGTTCGCGGGCGCGGTCGCGAAGCCGCAGCGCAGCATCACCGGCAGGTCGGGCCAGTCGTCGCCCATGTAGCCGCACGCGTCGGCGGTGAGGCCGAGCGATGCGATCAGGTCGGCGAACACCGCGAGCTTGTTCTCGACGCCCTGGAACAGGTGCGCGATCTTCATTTCCTTCGCGCGCGCCGCGACGATCTCCGAGCGGCGGCCCGTGATGATCGCGGTCGCGATGCCGGCTTCGCCGAGCAGCTTCACGCCGTGGCCGTCGAGCGAGTTGAACGACTTCATCGCGTCGCCGGCCGCGGTAAACAGCAGGCCGCCGTCGGTCAGCACGCCGTCGACGTCGAAAATCATCAGCTTCACGCGGCTCGCGCGTTCGGCCGCAGTCAGCGCTGCGCTCATCAGATCACCTTCTTCGAAAACAGGTCGTGCATGTTCAGCGCGCCGATCAGCGCGCCGTCGGCATCGACCACCAGCATCTGGTTGATCCGGTGGCGCTCCATCAGTTCCACGGCCTCGACCGCCAGGTGATCCGGCCCGATCGTGCGCGGGTTGCGCGTCATCACGTCGGTGATCGGCAGCGTGCGGAAGTCGCCGTCGCGCGCGAGCACGCGGCGCAGGTCGCCGTCCGTGAAGATGCCCGCGACCTTGCCGTCGGCGTCGACCACGGCCGTCATGCCCAGGCGCTTCGCGGTGATCTGGAACAGCGCGTCCGACAGCGTCGCGTCGAGCCCGACGGACGGGACGTCGTCGCCCGAGCGCATCACGTCGCGCACGTAGGTGAGCAGGCGCCGGCCGAGCGCGCCGCCCGGGTGCGAGCGCGCGAAATCTTCCGAACCGAAGCCGCGCGCGTCGAGCACCGCGACGGCGAGCGCGTCGCCGAGCGCGAGCGCGGCGGTCGTGCTCGCGGTGGGCGCGAGGTTCAGCGGGCATGCTTCCTTCGAGACCGCGGCGTTCAGGTTCACGTCGGCGAGCGTGCCGAGGCTCGACTCCGCGCGGCCCGTGATCGCGATCAGCTTCGCGCCGATCCGCTTGACGAGCGGCAGGATCGCGACGAGTTCTTCCGATTCGCCGGAATAGGAGATGCCGATGAAGACGTCGTCGGAGGTGACCATCCCGAGGTCGCCGTGGCTGGCCTCGGCAGGATGGACGAAGAAGGCCGGCGTGCCGGTGCTGGCCAGCGTTGCCGCGATCTTGCGGGCAATATGCCCCGATTTGCCGATACCGGACACCACCACGCGGCCGCGGCAGCCGAGCAGCAGCGCGACGGCCTGGACGAAGTCGCCGTCGAGCTGGTCGCGCAGCGCGCGCACGGCGTCCGCCTCGATGTCGAGCACGTCGCGGGCGAGCGCGAGCGCCCGATCATCATTGATTTTCGCTATCATGCGCGGAGTATAGCAAAGGCGTTTGTTCGCCGCGCCGGGCCTTCGGACTCGTCCGATGTCGCCTATCCCACGCTACGCCATCGCGCCCGCTTCGCGGTGGCCCCGACGAACGAGGACGCTTCGCCCGTGATTTCCCCGCTCGAAATGACGCTCATGCTGCTGCTGGCTTCGGTGGTGGGCGTCGTCGTATTCCGCTCGCTGAACCTCCCGCCGATGCTCGGCTACCTGACCGTCGGCATCCTGGTTGGCCCGCACGCGCTCGGGATCGCGGCGGATCTCGAGCGCGCCGAGCATCTCGCGGAATTCGGCGTGGTGTTCCTGATGTTCTCGATCGGCCTCGAATTCTCGCTCGCGAAACTGAGGTCGATGCAGCGGCTCGTGTTCGGCCTCGGGCTGCTGCAGGTCGTCGCGACGCTTTTGCTCGCGCTGCTGCTCGGCGCGCTGTTCGAGCGCTGGGTGCACATCACGTGGCAGGGCGCCGTCGCGCTCGGCGGCGCGCTCGCGATGTCGTCGACGGCGATCGTGTCGAAGATGCTTGCCGAACGTCTCGAGATCGAGACCGAGCACGGCCGCAACATCTTCGGCGTGCTGCTGTTCCAGGATCTTGCGGTCGTGCCGCTGCTGATCGTGATCGCCGCGTTCGGCGCCGAATCGTCGAAGGATCTCGCGCTGACGCTCGGCTTCGCGGCGGTCAAGATCGTGATCGCGCTCACGCTGCTGCTGGTCATCGGCCAGCGCTTCATGACGCGCTGGCTCAACGTCGTCGCGCGGCGCCGCTCGCAGGAGCTGTTCGTGCTGAACCTGCTGCTCGTCACGCTCGGCGCCGCGTTCATCACCGACAAGTTCGGCCTGTCGCTCGCGCTGGGCGCGTTCATCGCGGGGATGCTGATCTCCGAGACGCCGTTCCGCCATCAGGTGGAGGAGGACATCAAGCCGTTCCGCGACGTGCTGCTCGGCCTGTTCTTCGTGACGACCGGGATGCTGCTCGATCCGCGCGTGATCTGGGAGCATCCGTTGCTCGTGCTCGGCTTCTTCGTCGGGCAGATCCTGTTCAAGGGGACGATGATCGCCGGGCTTGCGCGGTTGTTCGGCGCGACGCCCGGCGTCGCGATGCGCACGGGCATCGGCCTCGCGCAGGCCGGCGAATTCGGCTTCGTGCTGCTGAACCTGATCCTCGACCGGCATCTGGTCGATTCGACGCTGCTGCAGGCGATCCTTGCGTCGATGCTGCTGTCGATGCTCGCCGCGCCGTTCCTGATCCAGAACGCCGACCGGATCGTGATGCGGCTGTCGTCGACCGAATGGATGCAGCAGTCGCTGCAGATGACGCGGATCGCGACGCAAAGCCTGAAGCAGCGCGGCCACGTGATCATCTGCGGCTACGGCCGCGCGGGCCAGAACCTGGCGCGCATGCTCGAACAGGAAGGCATTTCGTATGTCGCGCTCGACCTCGATCCGGATCGCGTGAGCGCGGCCGCGGCAGCCGGCGAATCGGTCGTGTTCGGCGACGCGGCGCGCCGCGAGTCGCTGCTCGCGGCCGGTATCCACCGAGCGGCGGCGGTGGCGATCACCTATGCGAACACGCCGTCCGCGCTGCGCGTGCTGCACCACGTGCACGAGCTCGAGCCGACGCTGCCCGCGATCGTGCGCACCGTCGACGATGCCGATCTCGAGAAGCTGCTCGCGGCCGGCGCGACCGAGGTGATTCCGGAGATCGTCGAGGGCAGCCTGATGCTCGCGTCGCATACGCTGGTGCTGGTCGGCGTGCCGATGCGCAAGGTCGTGCGGCGCGTCGAGGAAATGCGCGACGAGCGCTACAGCCTGCTGCGCGGCTATTTCCGCGGCGCGGACGACGCGGACGACGACGACCACGAGCAGGTGCGGCTACAATCGGTGCCGGTCGATGCGCGCGCGGACGCGGTCGGGCGCTCGCTGGAGGAACTCGGGCTGTATGCGCTCGGGCTGGAAGTCACGGCGATCCGCCGGCACGGCATCCGCGGCGTCGAACCCGATCCGCAGACCAAGCTGCGCGCGAGCGACATCGTCGTGCTGCGCGGGCTGCCCGAGGCGCTCGCGCTCGCGGAGGAGCGGCTGTCGCGCCATCGGCGCGATCCGCCGGCCGCGGCCGCGTGAGCGCCGCTTCAATAACCTGACCCGTATTTTTCGAAACGGTGCCCGATCTTCGCGCACCGTTTTTTTCGGAGAGTTTCATGCCGCATTCGTCGTCGGGCGCGCCGCTCGATCCGGTCGCCTTCATCCACAGCCAGATCCGCACGGTGCCCGACTGGCCGCAGCCGGGCGTGATGTTCCGCGACATCACGACGCTGCTGCAGAGCCCGAAGGCGCTGCGCATCCTCGTCGACCTGTTCGTCGAGCGCTATGTCGATGCGAAGCTCGACTACGTCGCGGGCCTCGATGCGCGCGGCTTCATCATCGCGCCGATCGTCGCGTACGAGCTGAGCGTCGGCTTCGTGCCGATCCGCAAGGTCGGCAAGCTGCCGTACAAGACGCGCTCGGAATCGTACGACCTCGAATACGGCAGCGCGACGGTCGAGATCCACGAGGATGCGTGCCGCCCCGGCGACCGCGTGATCATCATGGACGACCTGATCGCGACCGGCGGCACGATGATGGCGGGGCGCAACCTGCTGCAGCGGCTCGGCGCGGTGGTCGTCGAGGGCGCGGCGATCATCGACCTGCCCGATCTCGGCGGCTCGGCGCTGCTGCGCAACGCGGGACTGCCCGTCTATACCGTTACCGAATTCGCCGGCCACTGAACGCCGGCTTACACCGCGAGGTCACGATGCCCAACTTCATGCTGTTTCTCGCCACGTCGATCGCGATCACGTTCGCGCCGGGGCCCGACAACCTGCAGGTGCTCGCGCGCGGCATCTCGCAGGGCCGCGCGGCCGGCTTCGTCGCCGCGCTCGGCTTCACGGCCGGGATCCTGTTCCACACGACGCTCGCGGCGCTCGGCGTCGCGGCCGTGCTGCGTTCGTCGCCGGTCGCGTTCGAGATCCTGAAGCTCGCGGGCGCCGCGTACCTCGTGTGGATCGGCATCAAGGCGCTGCGCAGCCAGGGCCTCGCGAACGCGCACGCGCGCCCGCCGCAGCCGCTCGGCACGATCTTCCGGCAGAGCGTGATCGGCAACCTGATGAACCCGAAGGTCACGCTGTTCTTCGTCGTGTTCCTGCCGCAGTTCGTCGATCCGCACGGCGCGCAGGGCGTGACGCTGCAGATGTTCGAGCTCGGCGCGCTGTTCATGCTGCAGACGGCCGCGATCTTCTCGCTGTTCGGCGTCGGCGCCGGGATGATCGGCGCATGGCTGAAGCGCCGCCCGAAGGCCGGCGTGTGGCTCGACCGGATCGCCGGCGCGACGTTCATCGCGATCGGCATCCGCGTCGCGCTGAAGGACTGACGGCAATGACGTTTCCGTGCATCGCGGCCGCGCGCCGCTTCGATCCGGCCGCGCACCTGCGCTTCGAGATCGCCGGCCAGGCGGTCGGCTGGGTGCGCCGCCAGGATGTCGCGAAGCTTGCGCGCTGGCCCGACGTGTTCGAACTGACCGGCGAGCGCGTCGTGCTGTCGGCGCGCTACGACTCGGTCGACGCGCGCAGCATGGCGCTGGCGAGCGCGATCGGCGCGCTCGCGGCCGAAGGCGCGATTCCCGGCTGGCGCGACGAGATCTACGCGATCCGCAATCGCTTCGACGATGCGCCGCTGGCGTATATCGAGCGCGCCGCGTCGCGGTTTTTCGGGACGCAGACTTATGCGGTGCATCTGAACGGCATCGTAGAATATGCGGCTGCGCCAGCCGCGGCCGTGCCGCAGATGTGGCTCGGCCGCCGCAGCGCGACCAAGGCAACCGACCCCGGCATGCTCGACAACGTCGTCGCGGGCGGCATCGGCTGGGGCCTGGGCGTTCACGAGACGCTTGCGAAAGAGTGCTGGGAAGAAGCCGGCATTCCGGCCGAACTCGCGGCGCGCGCGATCGCGGGCCGCGCGGTGCAGGTGCTGTGCTCGTTGCCGGAAGGCACGCAGTCCGAACTGATCTTCGTGTACGACCTGCCGCTGCCGCACGACTTCGCGCCGCGCAACCAGGACGGCGAAGTGGCCGAGCATCTGCTGGCCGGCGTACCCGAGGTGATCGGCTGGCTGCGCGAAGGCCGCGCGACGATGGACGCGAGCCTCGCGACGCTCGACACGCTGCTGCGCCATCGCTGGCTGACGGCGCAAGAGGCGGCAGGCATCGACGCGCTGTTCGCACCGGCCGCGTGACGCGCGCCGCGACGCGCAGTCCGGCGGCGCGAACGGGCAATTTGACGAATACGGAAACAAAGGGAGTAGCGGTCATGCCGACCGATCACAGCTTTATCTTGAAACTGTCGTGCCCCGACCGGCACGGCATCGTCCACGCGGTCTCGGGCTTCCTGTTCGAGCGCAGCAACAACATCCTCGATTCGGCGCAGTTCGGCGACAGCCGCACCAGCGAATTCTTCATGCGCGTGCACTTCGAGCAGGACGGCAACGGCACGGATGCCGCGTCGGCGCTCGACACGCTTCGCAAGGAGTTCGCGCCGCTCGCCGAGCAGTTCTCGATGCGCTGGGAACTGCACGATGCGGCCGTGAAGCCGCGCGTCGTGATCATGGTATCGAAGATCGGCCACTGCCTGAACGACCTGCTGTTCCGCTATCGCACCGGCCAGCTGCCGATCGAGATCCCGGCGATCGTGTCGAACCACAAGGAGTTCTACCAGCTCGCCGCGAGCTACAACATCCCGTTCCATCACTTCCCGCTGATCGGCGGTTCGTCCGATGCGGCGAAGGCCGCGCAGGAAGCGCGCGTGCTGGAAGTGATCGACGAGCACCAGGCCGATCTCGTCGTGCTTGCGCGCTACATGCAGATCCTGTCGCCGAACATGTGCCAGCAGCTCGCCGGGCGCGCGATCAACATCCACCACTCGTTCCTGCCGAGCTTCAAGGGCGCGAAGCCGTACTACCAGGCGTTCGACCGCGGCGTGAAGCTGATCGGCGCGACCGCGCACTACGTGACGACCGATCTCGACGAAGGCCCGATCATCGAGCAGGAAGTCGAGCGCGTCGACCACAGCATGACGCCCGACCAGTTGACCGCGATCGGCCGCGACGTCGAGTGCGTGACGCTCGCGCGCGCGGTGAAGTGGCACGTCGAGCACCGGATCGTGCTGAACGGGACGAAGACGGTCGTGTTCCGCTGATCTGAATCGGCCGCCCCCGGTTGGCCGGCCGCCGGAGCGCCGGCCGCCGATCGGCAGCCCCCGGAAACAAAAACGCCGCGCCTCCTTTACGGGGCGCGGCGTTTTTTTGTCGCCTGAGACGCGGGTTTCAGATCAGCCGCAGCAGGTACAGCTCGCGTTTCAGGTACGCATAGAAGATCGGCGCGGCGATCACGCCCGGCAGCCCGAACGCGGCCTCCATGATCAGCATCGCGAGCAGCAGCTCCCACGCGCGCGACTCGATCTGGCCGCCGATGATCTTCGCGTTCAGGAAGTATTCGAGCTTGTGGATGACGACGAGGAACACGAGCGACGCGATCGCGGTGCCCATGCTGACCGATAGCGATACGGCGACGATCAGCGTGTTCGAGATCAGGTTGCCGATCACCGGCAGCAGGCCGACGATGAACGTGACGAGCACGAGCGTCTTCGACAGCGGCAGCCGCTCGTGGAAGATCGGCAGCGCGACGAGCAGGTAGATGCCCGTGAACGTCGCGTTGATCGCCGAGATCTTGATCTGCGCGAACACGATCCGGCGGAACGCGTCGGAGAAGCGCGACACGCGCGTGACGAGCGCGGTCGACAGCGGCCGGCGCACCTTGCCGTGCTCGACGCCGATCGCGATCATCGCGCCGATGATCATCCCGAACAGCACGTGGCCGAAGCCGCGCGCGACACTTTTGCCGCTCTGCTGGAGCTGGTCCATGTGCGAGTGCATCAGCAAGGCCGCCTTGGTCTTCATCTGCTCGACGTCGACCGGCAGCAGGTTCGCGATCCACGCGGGCGTTCGCGCGCGGGTTTGCTCGACGATCTGCATCAACTGGCCGAGCAGGCTCTGCAGGTTCGGCACCGTGTGCTCGAAATGCTCGATGATGCCGATCGTCAGGCCCGTGAGCCCGCCGACGATCACGATCGCCAGCAGCACGACGGCGACCCAGCGCGCGCGCATGCTCGTCGTGTGGCGTTCGATCACGGGCGCGATCGTGTGGATCAGCTGGTAGACGAGCAGGCCGGCCAGCAGCCCGCCGAGCAGCTTGAGCTCGAGAACGAGCCACATCATGACGATCGTGAGGAAATAGCTGCCGATCTCGAGTGCCGACAGCTTCGGCAGGCTGAAGTCGCTCGTCAGCCGCACGCTGCGCAGGTGCGGCTCGCGGCTCTGCGCATCGCGCGACTCTTGTTGCTTCTCCATCGTGGATTCCTGTCGTTCGTGTGTCATGCCGCACAGCGCGCGGCAGAGCCGGGTTCGGCCGGCGTCGCACCGGATTGGTGCGGAAGGCGAACCTTACGACCGTAAAGTATAGCTGCCATTATGGTCCGCAAACGGGCCGTTTGGCGCGTGGTGTAAACGCAGAAGGGAAAACGAGGGGAGCTGCGCGCCGCGGAAGGACGCGCGCGGCCGGGCGGCCGCGCGCGGGAAGGGCCGGGAGGGCCGAAAGAGCGTCAGCCGGCCGCGACTTTGCGGGTCGGACGCTTGAGCAGCGGCGCGAGGTACTTGCCGGTGAAGCTCGCCTTCGTCTTCGCGACCTGTTCGGGCGTGCCCTGCGCGATGATCTGGCCGCCGCCGGCGCCGCCTTCGGGGCCGAGATCGATTACCCAGTCGGCCGTCTTGATCACGTCGAGGTTGTGCTCGATGATCACGACCGTGTTGCCCTGGTCGCGCAGCCGGTGGATCACCTCGAGCAGCAGCGCGATGTCGTGGAAGTGCAGGCCGGTGGTCGGCTCGTCGAGGATGTACAGCGTGCGGCCCGTGTCGCGCTTCGACAGCTCCAGCGACAGCTTCACGCGCTGCGCCTCGCCGCCCGACAGCGTCGTGGCCGACTGGCCGAGGCGGATGTAGCCGAGGCCGACGTCGAGCAGCGTCTTCAGCTTGCGCGCGATGACCGGCACCGCGCTGAAGAACTCGTACGCATGCTCGACCGTCATGTCGAGCACTTCGCTGATGTTCTTGCCCTTGTACTGCACTTCGAGCGTTTCGCGGTTGTAGCGCTTGCCGTGGCACACGTCGCACGGCACGTAGACGTCCGGCAGGAAGTGCATCTCGACCTTCAGCACGCCGTCGCCCTGACACGATTCGCAGCGGCCGCCCTTCACGTTGAACGAGAAGCGGCCCGGATCGTAGCCGCGCTCCTTCGAGGTCGGCACGCCCGAGAACAGCTCGCGGATCGGCGTGAACAGGCCCGTATACGTGGCCGGGTTCGAGCGCGGCGTGCGGCCGATCGGCGACTGGTCGACGTTGATCACCTTGTCGAAGTGCTCGAGGCCCTCGATCGCCTCGTGCGGCGCCGGCTCGGCCGACGAGCCGTACAGATGGCGCGCGACCGCGTGGTACAGCGTGTCGTTGATCAGCGTCGACTTGCCGGAGCCCGACACGCCGGTGATGCAGGTCAGCAGGCCGACCGGCAGCTCGAGATCGACGTGCTTCAGGTTGTTGCCGTGCGCGTCGACGATGCGCAGCATCCGCTCGGCGTCGGGTGCGATCCGCTCGTCCGGATACTCGATCGTGCGCTTGCCGAGCAGGTACTGGCCCGTCAGCGACTGCGGGTTCGACTGCACCTGCTTCGGCGTGCCTTCGGCCACCACCACGCCGCCGTGTTCGCCCGCGCCGGGGCCCATGTCGACGACGTAGTCGGCCGTGCGGATCATGTCCTCGTCGTGCTCGACGACGATCACCGAGTTGCCGAGGTCGCGCAGGTGCTTGAGCGTGCCGATCAGGCGGTCGTTGTCGCGCTGGTGCAGGCCGATCGACGGCTCGTCGAGCACGTACATCACGCCCGTGAGGCCCGAGCCGATCTGCGACGCGAGCCGGATCCGCTGCGCCTCACCGCCCGACAGCGTCTCGGCGCTGCGCTCGAGCGACAGGTAGTCGAGGCCGACGTTGTTCAGGAACGTCAGGCGCGCGACGATTTCCTTGATCACCTTGTCGGCGATCTCGCGCTTCGCGCCTTCGAGCGTCAGCCCGTCGAAATAGCCGAGCGCATCGCGCAGCGGCCAGCCGCTGATTTCATAGATGCCGCGCGCGTAGTCGCCCGTGCCGATCCGCACGTGGCGCGCCTCGCGACGCAGGCGCGTGCCTTCGCACGACGGGCACGGCTGGTTGTTCTGGTACTTCGACAGTTCTTCGCGCACCGCGACCGAATCGGTTTCGCGGTAGCGGCGCTCGAGGTTCGGGATGATCCCTTCGAACACGTGCTCGCGGATCGTCGTGCGGCCGCGCTCGTTGATGTACGAGAACGGGATCGTCTGCTTGCCCGAGCCGAACAGCAGCACCTTCCTGATCTTTTCCGGCAGATCCTCGAACGCGGCGTCGATGTCGAATTCGTAGAACGCCGCGAGGCTCTGCAGCATCTGGAAGTAGAACTGGTTGCGGCGGTCCCAGCCCTTCACGGCGCCCGCGGCGAGCGACAGCGACGGGTGCGCGACGACCCGCTTCGGGTCGAAGAACGTGATCTGGCCGAGGCCGTCGCACTCCGGGCACGCGCCCATCGGGTTGTTGAACGAGAACAGGCGCGGCTCCAGCTCCTGCAGCGAGTACGAGCAGATCGGGCACGCGAACTTCGAGCTGAACAGGTGCTCGTGGTCGGTATCCATCTCGAGCGCGATCGCGCGGCCGTCGGCGAGGCGCAGCGCCGTCTCGAACGATTCGGCGAGGCGCTGCTTCATGTCCGGGCGCACCTTCAGGCGATCGACGACGACGTCGATCGTGTGCTTGTCGTTCTTCTTGAGCTTCGGCAGCGACTCGACCTCGTAGATCTTCGCGACGCCTTCGTTCGCGGTGCCGCCGCCCGAGCGCACGCGAAAGCGCACGAAGCCCTGCGCCTGCATCTCCTCGAACAGCTCGACGTGCTCGCCCTTGCGGTTCGCGACGACGGGCGCGAGGATCATCAGCTTGGTTTCCTCGGGCAGCGCGAGCGCGGCGTCGACCATCTGCGACACGCTCTGCGCCTCGAGCGGGATGTCGTGGTCGGGGCAGTACGGCGTGCCGACACGTGCGTACAAAAGTCGCAGGTAGTCGTGGATTTCCGTGACCGTGCCGACGGTCGAACGCGGGTTGTGGGACGTCGCCTTCTGCTCGATCGAGATCGCGGGCGACAGGCCCTCGATCAGGTCGACGTCCGGTTTCTCCATCAACTGCAGGAACTGGCGGGCATAGGCGGACAGGCTTTCGACGTAGCGGCGCTGGCCCTCGGCATAAAGGGTGTCGAACGCAAGCGACGACTTGCCCGACCCTGACAACCCGGTAATCACGATCAGCTTGTGGCGCGGCAGGTCGAGATTGACGTTTTTCAGGTTGTGGGTTCGTGCCCCACGGATACGGATCTGTTCCATGAACCTGGCGAAAATGGAGGGAACCAAACCTGCTACTATAACGGCTTTTCGAGACCGTCGTTTGGGGTCCCCAGCCTTTACAGCAGGTGGCAGCAAGGCGGCGCCTGCGCCGGGGAAAGCGGTCGCGCCGTGCGGTTCCGGCGGCCTGCGGGCTGCCAGCATCCTGCCCCGACGTGTCGCCCGTCAGGCCTCCCGGGCCGCCGGTCCTGATCTTCCGCCGCCCGCTACCGGGCGGACATTCCGATCATTCGAAATTCATTCCCGATGTCCAATCCGTCCGCCACGTCTTCCCGCATGACTGCGCCCGAATTGCGCGCGACCACGTCGCTCGCGGCGATCTTCGCGCTGCGCATGCTCGGCCTGTTCATGATCATGCCGGTGTTCTCGGTCTACGCGAAAACCATCCCGGGCGGCGACAACGTGCTGCTCGTCGGCATCGCGCTCGGGGCCTACGGCGTCACGCAGTCGCTGTTCTACATTTTCTACGGCTGGGCGTCCGACAAGTTCGGCCGCAAGCCGGTGATCGCCGCGGGCCTCGTGATCTTCGCGCTCGGCAGCTTCGTCGCCGCGTTCGCGCACGACATCACGTGGATCATCGTCGGCCGCGTGATCCAGGGGATGGGCGCCGTATCGTCCGCGGTGCTCGCGTTCATCGCCGACCTGACTTCCGAGCAGAACCGTACCAAGGCGATGGCGATGGTCGGCGGCTCGATCGGCGTGTCGTTCGCGGTCGCGATCGTCGGCGCGCCGATCGTGTTCCACTGGGTCGGGATGAGCGGGCTGTTCACGATCGTCGGCGTGCTGTCGATCCTCGCGATCGGCGTCGTGCTGTGGATCGTGCCCGACGCGGCGAAGCCCGTGCACGTGCCCGCGCCGTTCGCCGAGGTGCTGCACAACGTCGAGCTGCTGCGCCTGAACTTCGGCGTGCTGGTGCTGCACGCGACGCAGACGGCGCTGTTTCTCGTCGTGCCGCGTCTGCTCGTCGACGGCGGGCTGCCGGTCGCCGCGCACTGGAAGGTCTACCTGCCGGTGATGGGGCTCGCGTTCGTGATGATGGTCCCGGCGATCATCGTCGCGGAAAAGCGGGGCAAGATGAAGCCGGTGCTGCTCGGCGGCATTCTGGCTATCCTGATCGGCCAATTGCTGCTGGGCAGCGCGCCGCATACCATCCTGATTGTGGCGGCGATCCTGTTCGTCTACTTCCTGGGGTTCAACATCCTGGAAGCGTCGCAGCCGTCGCTCGTGTCGAAGCTCGCGCCGGGTTCGCGCAAGGGCGCGGCCACGGGCGTGTACAACACCACGCAGTCGATCGGGCTCGCGCTCGGCGGCATCATGGGCGGCTGGCTGCTGAAGCACGGCGGCGCGAACACCGTGTTCTACGCGTGTTCGGGGCTCGTTGCCGCGTGGCTTATAATCGCGGCCAGCATGAAAGCGCCGCCGCGCAAGGCCTGAACCCAATTTTCGGGCAGGCACCGGCGGCGTTCGCCGGCTTGCCCGGCGAGCCGCTCCGACGCATGCGCGGGCGGCCCGGCATCGAATTTACTGGAGAAACACATGGCATCCGTCAACAAGGTCATCCTCGTCGGCAATCTCGGCGCCGATCCTGAAGTCCGTTACCTGCCGAGCGGCGACGCGGTTGCGAACATCCGTCTCGCGACGACCGACCGCTACAAGGACAAGGCAAGCGGCGATTTCAAGGAAATGACCGAGTGGCATCGCGTCGCGTTCTTCGGCCGTCTGGCGGAAATCGTCAGCGAATACCTGAAGAAGGGTTCGTCGGTCTATATCGAGGGCCGCATCCGCACGCGCAAGTGGCAAGGCCAGGACGGCCAGGATCGTTATTCGACCGAAATCGTCGCGGACCAGATGCAGATGCTCGGTGGCCGCGGCGGTGCGGGCGGTGGCGGCGGCGGCGGTGACGAAGGCGGTTACGGCGGTGGCTACGGTGGCGGTGGTGGCGGCCGCGGCGAGCAGACGGAACGCGCCGGTGGTGGCGGCGGTCGTGCCGGCGGTGCGGCGCGTGGCGGTGCTGGCGGCGGCGCGCAGAGCCGTCCGAGCGCACCGGCAGGCGGCGGCTTCGACGAGATGGACGACGATATCCCGTTCTGATCGGCAAGTCGGCATCCCGCATCACGATGGGCCCGAATGTCCGAGTCAAGCCGGTTGCTTGGCCCGGGTCTTCGGGCCTTGCTTCGTTTACGTCCTTGTACGTCGCATTCCAGGCGAACCGTGGCTGACGAACTCCCCGACCTCATCGCTGCGCATCTCGACGTGTTGTTCTGCGGGATCAACCCCGGCATGATCGCCGCCGCAACCGGGCATCACTTCGCGGGGAGAAGCAATCGCTTCTGGCGCGTGATTCATCTCGCGGGTTTCACGCCAACGGAAATTCCTCCGCAGGACGATCGCGCGATACTCCGGTACGGCTGCGGCCTGACGGCGGTGGTGAAGCGGCCGACCGCGAGTGCCGATCAGCTTTCGCGCGCGGAATTCATCGCCGCGGCGGCGGAGTTCGAGCAGAAGGTAGCGCGTTATGGGCCGCGCTTTGTCGCCTTTCTCGGCAAGGCGGCGTACTCGGCGCTTTCGGGGCAACGCGAGGTCGCGTGGGGATTGCAGCCGGCGCGCTTGCAGCACGCGAGCGTCTGGGTGCTGCCCAATCCCAGCGGGAGAAATCTTGCGTTCGGCCTCGACGATCTGGTCGATGCGTACCGTCAGCTTTATCTGCACGCGAGGACCGCTTCCGGTCGTCAGCCGGAGGAGCAGCCGGATGCGACGCAGTAAGACGGCATCCCCATGGCCGGGCACCGTGTTGCCGCGGGCGTTCTTCGATCGCACGGCCACCGACGTCGCGCCGCAACTGCTCAACAAGATCCTCGCGGCAGCCGACGGCCGGGCCGGCCGCATCGTCGAAGTGGAGGCCTATGCCGGCGCGATCGACCCGGCGGCGCATACCTATCGTGGCAAGACGCCGCGCAATGCGACGATGTTCGGGCCGCCCGGGCACCTGTACGTCTATTTCACGTACGGCATGCACTGGTGCTGCAATTGCGTGTGCGGCCCGGACGGCATGGGAACAGGCGTGCTGATCCGTGCGCTGGAACCGCTGCACGGGCTCGAACAGATGCATGCGGCACGGCCGCCGCTGACGCGCGATCGCGACCTGTGCCGCGGGCCGGCGCGGCTGACCCAGGCGATGGGGATCGGCGGCGCCCAGGATGGCGTCGATCTGGTCGGCGCGCGCGAAGGGTTCGCGGTCGTGGACGACGGCATGGCGCCGCCCACCGATCTGGCGGGCGGGCCGCGCATCGGCATTCGCGTCGGCAAGGATTTCCCGTGGCGATGGAGCGTGCCCGGCAATCGCCATGTATCGGGGGCGCTGCCGCGCACCTGATGCGTGCCGCGCACAATCGCACGTAATTCGATCTGCGTCACGCAGCCGCCATTATTGACCGGCTAAGCTGATCCTTTCGACGTTTCGATCGAGGAGACACCATGCGGCGGGTCGTATTCAACCAGAAGGGCGGCGTGGGCAAATCGACGATCGTCTGCAACCTGGCGGCGATCAGCGCGAGCGAAGGGCTGCGCACGCTCGTCATCGATCTCGATGCGCAGGCGAACTCCACGCGCTACCTGCTCGGCGACGCCGCGGCCGACGTGCAACCGGGTGTGGCCGGATTCTTCGAAACCGCGCTGACCTTCAACTTCCGTCCGGTCGACGTCGCGTCGTTCATTCATCCGACCCCGTTCGAAGGGCTCGACGTGATGCCCGCGCATCCGGACCTCGACGCGCTGCACGGCAAGCTCGAATCGCGCTACAAGATCTACAAGCTGCGCGACGCGCTGAACGAACTCGACACCTACGACGCCGTGTACATCGACACGCCGCCCGCGCTGAATTTCTATACGCGCTCGGCGCTGATCGCGGTCGAGCGCTGCCTGATCCCGTTCGACTGCGACGACTTCTCGCGCCGCGCGCTGTACACGCTGCTCGAGAACGTGAAGGAAATCCAGCAGGACCACAACGCGGCGCTCGAGGTGGAAGGAATCGTCATCAACCAGTTCCAGCCGCGCGCGAGCCTGCCGCAACGGCTGGTCGACGAACTCGTCGACGAAGGGCTGCCGGTGCTCGCGTCGAGGCTGTCGGCGTCGGTGAAGATCCGCGAGTCGCATCAGCAGTCCAAGCCGGTGATCCATCTCGAACCCGGGCATAAGCTCGCACAGGAATTCCGCGCACTGCATCGCGAACTGGCCGGCTGATCGCCCGCACGCCGGCGCCGGCCGCGGCCGTTTCATACGGCCGCGCCAGGTTTTTCCATTGCGACCCGCAATTCATCCGATCATTGATTTTGTCATTAATAATCCCGGAAACGATTTCATAATAAATCCCGAAAAATCGATTACATAAGTGACTGCTTCATTTTCAATGAGCGCCGGTTTTCTAATAAACGGAATAGTGAATTGGTAAATGTTGTGCAGCGTCATGATGCGCTATGCTGTAAAAAGGCAATACGGGACAGAGTGCCGCGGTATTTTTTTCTCTGCGATGCCGGCACGTCGCGGGCTCAGGCAGTCGCTCGAAATGAAATGAGGGTTTACACTTATCATTAATGCCATTTTATTGACAATTAATCGATCTAGAATGGCTTCCTCCAACTTCTCGTGCTCAAATGAGTGGGGAGTTGTCAATAAGCAAGCCGGCTTTCGATCTGGCTTCTATTTTTCTTTACGTCGTCTCTCGCATTTCCAACAGGAGCGTGCCCGATGTCCGTATTTGCCCCCGAAAAATTCGCCGCCGATTATCAATCCGGTATCGCCGCATGGTTCGCGATCGCCCGTCCGGCGATCAAGGGTTTCGAGGCTGTCGTCGAACTCAACCTGCAAGCGGCCCGGACGGCGCTCGAGGAATACGAAGACAAGCTGAAGAACGCCTTCAACAGCAGCAATCCGGCCGCGGGTTTCGCGCAGCAGGCAGCCGTACCGCAGGAAGCGGCCGGCAAGGTCGTGTCGTACGGCCGCCATCTGTTCGACATCGCGGTGTCGACGCAATCGGAATGGGCGAAGGTCGCGCAGGCGCAATACGAACAGAACGACAAGCGCCTGAAGGACGTGATCGGTGAACTGTCGAAGCATGCGCCGGCCGGCTCGGCGCCGGTGGTGGCCGCGCTGAATTCGGCGCTGTCCGCGGCGACGGCAGCGGCCGACTCCGTGCGCGCAGCGACGGGTCAGGCGATCGAAGCCGCACAGAGCGGCTTCGATGCGGTCAGCGAAACGGCCACGCGTGGCGCCAAGCAGACGGCTGCCGCCGCACGCAAGGACGCGGCAGCGGCTGCGCGCGAATCGGCCGCGTAACGACGCAACCGCGGCTGTAACCGCGGGCGTGAGCGCGTGTCGCGCGCAGGCGCGACGCGATTGATCGGCGTCGGATGGCGCCGCGCACCGCGTGTGTTGCGCGGTGTCCGGCGGCCCTCCGGTTTGCCGCAAGGCGCCGATGCAGGTGCGGGCCGTGCCGGTGTGCCGCCGGTGCGACCGGACGCTGCTCGTGGCGCGGCGGCGTGCAACCTTTATCGCGCCGAACGGCCCGACGTGCGCCATCGCCAATTGCAGCCGGCCCGTGCCGGCGCCAGAACGACAACTTGATTTCGATGCAGGAACTGAACATGACGGACGTAGTGATCGTATCGGCCGCGCGGACCGCGGTTGGCAAATTCGGCGGCTCGCTTGCGAAGATTGCGGCGCCCGAGCTGGGCGCGACGGTGATCCGCGCGGTGCTGGAGCG